>JAFGWL010000030.1 GCA_016937175.1 Candidatus Mcinerneyibacteriota bacterium
ATCCAGGCCAACTCGTTCTCTTTAGTACTGCAGGTCAAACGGATATTCGTAAAATAGTCCGGGACTGTAAATATAACCACTTTTTCAACGACTTCTTCTCCGGGAGCGACTTCCTGTGAGAAGAGAGCATTATCTTCCAGCCATACAGCTGTATATTCCAAAGAATCAGCCACCTCTTCAGCAGATTTGAACTGTTTATTCTGATAAAGATCCCAGGGGAAATCTGTGATCTCATCGACAATCAGCCCCTGTGTCCCCTTCACAGGATCATCAATCATCTCTGAGCCATGGGCCAATAACCGGATGACCTTTAATGCTGCTGTTGTGGCCTTGCCCCTTTGGATACGCTCCCTTATCTCCTCAGCATTATCGACCATCACTTGAATCGTCCGGCTGGGATCAGCGGGACGAATAGACCCGACAAAATGCTCGGGGCCCTTTTTTTCTTTTGAATAATAATCCCCATACATTTTAAAAGACTCATATCCTATTTGAACCGGCTTCTCAGATTCATTCTTGGCATTCACATATAAAAGAAGGTATCCGTTTTTCCCGAATACGGGAGCTACTTTCATTAACAGACCATCTGCCTGTGCAATATAATATCTTTTCCCTCCCTCTTCTACACTCTGCATCGTGGGAGCTTCCATCCGTACAATATAATTCCTTTTTGCTGCACATCCCGTTATAACAAAAAGAGTCAGAGTAAGGGCCGCAAAGATGATCCGTCTCAGTACTGACCTCCTTATGTTTGTCATTAATCAAATATATTTAATAAACTGGTGATAACAAGTCAGCCAAAGAAAGAAGAAGAATTTATTTTTAATTACCATATAGAAAAAATGAAATTTGTTATTATATTGTCTGTTATGCCCGCTGCTCCCGCCTTGAAAGGAGTATCTCCCATGAGAGATAAGAAAGCGAAGCAACCTTCTGCTTCGGCAAGCAAGGCACCTAGATCTGAAAAAACCAGGCCTGAGACAAACCGGACGACCCAAACATCCCCCGGCTCGGCCGACAGAGAGCGTCAGGAAAGGGAACGCCAGGAGAGAGAGCGCCTGAGAAGATCCGTCAACGACGATTAATCAAAAAAACGTTATTATTTTAACAGACTGACGGGGCAGCGTGGCCTTTTTAGGGGGTCGCGTCTTGTATTTAGTATTATAAGATTTTTACGCATTCGATTTATTAAGTCTGCAACTTCATTATTTTGGGTGTTCAAATGTATTTTGACTTAAATATTTTCTTAAACCATAATACTAAATACAAGACGCGACCCCTCTACGAACAGCCCGGATAAAAAGAAACTGCGGACGTTTACTGACACGCTCGAACCCTTCGGGATTTGTCTTTCGAAACTTCTCTGTGGGCATAGGTTCATCAAGCTTGTCCAGGATAAAACCGTTCTCCAGGACAGAAGAGATCACAGCTTTCAAAGGACGACGATAAAACTCAACTTCCACTTCACCCAGAGTGGTCGTCCAGGAGTCTTTGAGCCGCTCCACAGCAAAATAGTCTTCTCTCTTGAAAAGCGTAAAATCCATAAAAGGATGGTGGACGGAAAAGACCAGGACACCGCTTGTCTTCAACAGTCGGTGAAACTCCCTGAAGGTCGGGCCCCACTCTTTGAGGTAATGCAGGGTGAGCGATGAGAGGATAAGATCGAAGGAGGCTGTTTCAAGAAAGGAGAGGGGAGCGTTCAGGTCGGCCTGATGAAACTTGACATTCTTATACATCTCGACCCTTTTAGCGGCATAGGCGATCATCCTCGGGCTGAAATCCAACGCCGTGACATGCTCTGCCCCATGATCCAGAAGCCATCGGGTATACCAACCTGCCGCGCACCCTGCATCCAGAACACGGGCACCCGTTACGTCAGGGAGAAGGCTCAGAGTCCCGGGCCGCTCATAGTAGGCGTTGAAGGGTTTTGTATCCACAACTTTAAAGTAGTATTCAGCCATCTTTTCATACGCGTTGAACGACATTTTCTCAGGATTATCCATAAGCCTCCCTGTTTGCTTTTATAGACCCGTTCAATGGTGATGAAGTTTCACCGGACGCCTCTTTCTATGTTTTTTGTGTCCTTAAGTGACTGAATAAAAACCATTTAACTTGATATTTTTTGAAATGCGATTATATTATTCATTAAGCCGTTATCCCTGTCTGAAAGGAGTATCTCTCATGGGAGATAAGAATATGAAACCCAAAAGCGGTTGTGGAAGCAAAGCCCCTAAGGCTGAAAAAGCAAGTACTGAAAAAAACCAGGCCAAGAGCAAACCGAAAAAGAAATAACACCGGCGTCGTTTAGGTTACATTTTTTTTGACGGGTATAATGGCTAAGGGATCATAGGGGGTCAGGCCTTTCTTTTCTTTTTCGTTTTTGTAAAACAAAAGCGCTAAAGGGAAAGACCTGACCCCTCTATGGTCGGTTGACTCCCACTTGTTGATCTGAAACACTCCTCCTTCTATCACTGTCTTATAAGAAAAGAAAGGTCTTCTATGAAACCATATACTGTACTCTTTCTGTTTCTTCTCTCTGCCGTTCTCCTCTCACTGACCGGATGCGGAACAGCAGAAAAACCTCAGATCATCGAAATGAACATCCTCAAGACTTTTGAGCTGAAAGATATCGCAGGAGGAAATATCGCCTGTACCGTGGGCGTCTATCATAACTCTATCTATTATACCCGGCGCACAGGTGATATCTTTTCCATCGTCTTTACCGATTTTGAGGGCCGTGAACTCAGTCACTTCGACATCCCCCGGGGTAAAGGGCCCGGGGAGGCCGTCATGGCCATGGGAGTCAAAGTCAAAGATGACATCGTCTATTTTTATGACCTGGGCCTTATGCGGCTATCACGGTTTGACCTGAACGGCCGTTTCCTTGACAGCATCGACTACACACCGGAGACAGGGATCATTATCTTCTTTGCCTTTTTAAATGACCGCCTCTTCATCCACAGTGCCAACAACACCTACATCGGCGAGATCGATCCCGCAACGGGCCGTCTTCTCCGAAGCCTTCCCCATCCTATCCAGGGGATGCCTGAAGTAGGGGCTCGACTCGTCGGGGGGATGATGGATACTGACCCCTATACAAACGAGATCTATGTAGGCCATGCCTGCAAACCATACAGGATCGAACGCTATGACACTGATTTCAATCTCCTCGGGACCTTCACTTACGGAAAGGACAATGAGTATGAGCCGGTCGTCTACCAGGATCACCTCAGGATCGCCGGAGACACCCTGGTGAACTCCCTTGCTGTTGACCGGGACTTTATCTATGCCCCCCACATCGGTGACCGTGAATATGTGGATCAAAAGAACCATGTGGTACGGCCCGAATATCCTGTCGAAGTTTATGCTTTCTCAAAGAAAACCGGAAAACTGTCCGCCATCTATAAAAGCAAAACCCTCGGAGTCACCCAGGGGACTTTCGGGACGGTGGGGACATCGGATGGAAAACTTGTCCTCATTGTCAGCGGCTACGGCCATGCGGTGACGGCCCTCTCAGGGGGGATCGACGACTCGAAATACCGAGGTTATGCCGTGATCATCGAAACGAAATAGGAATCCCAATGAGTTTACCCAGCACTCAATTCTTTCGCAAGGGGTCAGGTCTTGATTCATCCAGCACTCAATTCAAATAGTTGAGTGCTGGAACCTGACCCCCTCTATTTTTTCTAATTGCAAGACGCGCCCTCTCTACAGCGACAACACCTTCCCCATAAAGAGGATCATCCCGTTCTTCTCGTCACGGATGACAAAGAAGAAAGGCCTGTCGGCCGTGAAGGTCTTCGGGGGCTCATAAGCCGACTTCCCGATGGAGATGATGGTGACGGCAGCAGCCTTGGTCCCCTTCTCATCCACTTCGATGACAGCTTTATGGTCCACATATTCCACAAAGAGACGGGGGTCATCCATGATGTTCATAAGCGAGCCGGAATAAAAGATCTTCTCCATACCCAAACGCACAAGGGCATCATTCAAACGTTTAACGCCATAGCTCATTTTGAATTTCGGAATACCCAGCTCGATCTTTTCCATATACATAGACCCGATGATCGTCTCCCACTTGTCCCGCGTCAGGCCATCGAGAAACTCATTCAGCCCGAGTCCCTCGCGGGGAAGAAGAATGTACATGGCCGCTTCCCCTTCGCCGTAAGGAAGCTTCACCGCTTTGTACTCCTCTGTCTCACGGAAAGCCACAGACATCGTCTGATGCATCATCTGGGCTTTGCCCTTTCTGTTTTTATAATCTGTAAAGACCTCTTCGCGTGTGAATTCGGGGTCGAACTCTTTCGCCCAGATTCCCTTAAAGTAGATGGCGTTGATGAGAAACATGATACTCTGGGGGCTGATGTCATGGAGCATAGCGGGGATCATTCTCCGGGTCTTGTCGCTGATCCATCCGTTGATCTCACCCACAACACTTTTATCGGAGAAGTCTCTTGTGAAGAATTCGGAAAGATAATACTCTTTTAGGGCTTTCTGAAAACTCTCATTGGGAACGACACCCAGATGAGCCCAGAGAGAGTTGGCGATACTCAGCTCCACTTTCTCTCCGCCTTTTTCCAAACTCTTTTTCAAAGCCAGTTGACGCTCATTCAGCTTATCCAGTTCGATTCCCTCATAATAGAGAGTTTCCATCATCTCTGTGCGGGCTTCCCCCGACGCTCCGTTCAGAAGCATAGAGAGCGCCGTGGAGATGCTGTAGGGAGAGAAAAAGATACTGTTCTCCCGATCCTCCTCCTGTAGGCTTTTGAGCATGTCAAAAGCGAAGCGGTTGTTCCCCTCGGCAACAGGACACCCGGACTGTTTCAAGGCTTTTGTTTCTTTCGGTTTATCTTTTGAACCCGGTCCGGCTTCACGCCCCATGATCACGCCTGAACAGACAAGAAGAAAGACTATGGCCACCAATACTTTTTTCATCGCTCCTCCTTTGAGTAAGCACTTTATTGTTGATTATACGTCGGGAGGCAGAAAAAGTCAAAGTGAATAGGTGCAAGCTTTAAGCGATTATGTTTGTCAATGTTTCAGTTTTAATTTATACTGTAATGGGTGAGAAATGAAAAAAATCAGATACCGTTATTTGATTGGAAACATACTTTTAGCCGTGATCCTGTTCCTTGTCCTGGCGGGGAACAGGTCTCTTTACCTCAACAATATTGAGGAACAGAATCAAAACTATTCGAAAAAAACCAGCGACGAGATCGAAATTATCTTCAGATCTTATAAAGACATGACCGACATCATCTACCATCAGATCATCAATACCCCTGAAATAGCACAACACCTCTACTTAAGCCATCAATACCCGGCCACTGCAGGCAATCATCGTAAAGCGCTGCAGAAGAATGTCTCAGAGCTCTATGCTTATCTTCTTCAATACCACTACCGTCAACTCCATTTTCATCTTCCTGATACTGCCAGTTTCTTACGGATGCACCGGCCGGAAAAATATGGGGATATCCTCTCGGGAGTCCGCTCCACTGTCCGTTATGCCAATGAGTATAAGAAACCTGCCATCGGTTTCGAAGAGGGCCGTATTGTCAACGGATATCGTTTTGTCTATCCGCTTTTTTACCAGGGGAACCATGCCGGCAGCGTCGAGATCAGCATCTCCATGAAAGCTGTTATCCGCATCATGGAGGATCTGTTCGAGAACTCCTATGGTTTCATTATAAAAAAAGAGACCGTTATGGAAAAAGTCTTTGAAGAGGAGTTAAAGAACTATGAAACCTGCGGACTTTCCTCTGACTACTTCATCGACAAAGAGATCTCCTCCGCTGATATCTGTCGCAACCTTCCAGAGACACTTAAAAATAAACCGAAGATGGAACAAACGGTGGCTACAAAACTATCAGCAGAAGATGATTTTACCATCTATCTAGATGAACGGGATTTTAAAGGCGCATTGACTTTTATCTCCATCAAGAACTTTGACGGCTGGCATGTGGGATATCTCTTCACGCTTAATAATGACCATATTTACAGACATTTCCTTTCGGACTTCCATCGGAGTAATATCATCATCCTTCTCTTTTTTCTTCTTTTGGCTGCGGCCTTCACTTTTCTTATCTATGCCAATAACAAATTCAGGAATCTCGCTATCGTAGATAAATTGACGAATACCTATTCCCGCCACTTCTTCCATGAATTTTATAAAAAACTCGTCCAGAAATTAAGCCGTGAAGAGAAGACCATGGTTCTTATCATGGCGGATATCGATCATTTCAAAGAGATCAACGACACATTCGGACATCCGGCAGGTGATCGGGTCCTAAAAAAGATCGCTTCGATTTTTGTACATAATATCCGAAGCAGTGATATTGTCGCCAGATGGGGAGGAGAAGAGTTCGTTTTCCTTATCGATAACATCAATTTGGAAAACGGGGTCAAAGTCGCTGAAAAGATCAGGCAAATCATAGAAGAGACAGAATTTCACAAAGGACTGAGTGTTACCTGCAGCTTTGGAGTAGATATTATCACCCAGGAACGCTCAGACCTCAATGAACTGCTCTCCTCTGTGGATCAAAAACTCTATACCGCCAAACAAAAGGGACGTAACAGAGTAGAGTTTTAGGATTCCGGATTCTTTCTCTCCCTCTCCTCATACCACCTGATCGTCTCCTCCAGGCCCTCTTCGAAGGTATAGGAAGGGCTCCACCCCAGCTCGCCGGTGATCTTGGTGTTGTCGATGGCATAACGCCGGTCATGAGCGGGGCGGTCTCTGACGTAGGTGATGAGCGTTTCCGGTTTCCCCAGTGTCATAAGGATCGCCTTCACGATGTCGATATTGGCCTTCTCATTATTGCCCCCCACATTATAGATCTCTCCTGCGCGTCCCTTTTCAAGGACGGCCAGGATCGCCCGGCAATGATCCGCCACATGGATCCAGTCGCGCACCTGCTTCCCGTCCCCGTAGACGGGGAGCGGCTTGTCCTGCAGAGCATGCGTGATCATCAGGGGGATAAACTTTTCAGGATGCTGAAAGGGGCCGTAATTGTTACTACAGCGTGTGATATTCACCGGCAGCCCGAATGTCTGAAAATAGGCCCGTACGATGAGATCCACCCCGGCTTTGGAGGCCGAATAGGGGCTGTTGGGAAGAAGGGGAGACTCTTCCGTGAATTTTCCCGTAGGGCCTAAAGCCCCGTATACTTCATCGGTAGAGACCTGCAGGAATTTCACATCCGGCTTATACTCCCGGGAGTACTTGTCTTCAGGATTCACTTTCCATCGTTCTTTGGCAATATCCATGAGGGCCTGAGCTCCCATAATATTGGTCTGGAGAAAGACTTCCGGGCCGTCGATACTCCGGTCCACATGGGATTCAGCGGCGAAATTCACCACCGTGTCGATATCGTATGTGCAAAAGACCTCCCGGATCTTCTCGCGATCACGGATATCGCCCTGTTCAAAATGATACCAGGGATGGTCTTCATAACCTTTGAGATTGTCGGGATTCCCCGCATAGGTCAGTAGGTCCATGTTCACGATCTCATAGCCTGAATGTTCTGAAAGCATCATCCGGATAAACTGGCTTCCGATGAATCCGGCGCCTCCGGTTACTAGAATGTTTTCCATTGGTCTCCTTTCAAATGAAGTCAGCGAAAAATCGCTCCAGAGCATCTTTCCAGTGAGGCAGCGGAAGCAATCCTTTTTCCTCAATTCTTTTCTGTGACAAACGAGAATTCAGAGGCCTTTGCGCCAGGGCCGGAATTTCAGAGGTCAGAACGGGTGTGACAGTCACATCCAGTCCGGCTCTTTGAAAAATCGCTCTTGCAAACTCACACCGGCTGCAAAACCCACCGCTAACGCCGTGATAAGTCCCGTAATCAGTTGTCCCGATAAGTGCATAGATAAGACGGGCCAGATCCAACGTATAGGTGGGGGCGCCTATCTGATCCCTGACCACCGCCACCTCTTTTTTCGTTTCTCCCAACCCAAGCATGGCCTTCACAAAATTCCGCTCTCCTTTTCCATAGAGCCAGGATGTCCGCACAATAAAGTGCTTTTCCAGCCCTCTGACGATCTCTTCCCCCCGGGCTTTCGTCATCCCGTAAAAATTGACCGGATCCGGAGAGTCATCTTCCTTCCATGGGGTCTCTCCCTCCCCGTTAAAGACATAGTCTGTACTAATATAGACGAGGGGTAATCGAAACTTTTCAGCTGCCATGACGAGATGTTCAGTTCCCCTGACATTGATATCGTAACATCGGGATTGCTGTTCTTCAGCCAGGTCCACATCTGTAAAAGCCGCGCAATGAACAATGAGATGGGGGGATTCTTTTCGTATAATATCATAAATTGGGGCCTGATCTCTGATGTCTCCGTCTTCCTTATCGATTCCTGTAACATGGAGTCCTTCACTTCTGAAGAGTGAGGCCACGGCTGAACCCAGCTGGCCCCGGGCCCCGGTCACAAGGACTCTCAAAGAAAACTGAGCCCCGCTCTCTCTCAAGAATGGGGCTTTTCGATCTTTATCCGAGAGAAAAGGATGGCTGAACCCCCAGTCGATTCCTATTTCGGGATCATCGTACCGGATACGCCCCTCCTCCTGAGGAGAATAGGGTTCATCCACCTTGTATTGCACCTCTGTATCATCTTCCAATGTGACAAAGCCGTTTGCAAATCCCTTCGGGACAAGAAGCTGTCTCTTATTCTGTGCCGAGAGCTCCATTCCTGTCCACTTTTTGTAGGTGGGAGATCCTTTTCTGAGATCCACGATGACATTGAAGATCTTCCCCCGGAGACAGCGGACAAGTTTAGTCTGGGCTTTAGGCTCTTTTTGAAAATGGAGCCCTCTGAGTGTTCCCTTCTGTGCTGAAAAAGAGTGATTGTCCTGGAGAAAATCGAAAAAGAGTCCGGCGGCTTCCCAGGCCGGTTTTGAGTAGGTCTCAGAAAACCAGCCCCGGCTGTCTTCATAGAGACGGGGCTCGATGACCAAAGCACCGCCAAGCTCTGTTTCCGTAATCTTCAACTCACGTGCTCTCATAACGTATCCCGCCCTCCGCTACTCTTCTCAAATGGCAGGGGTCAAGTCCGGCACTCACTTCAAAAAGAGTAGAAGTGAGTGCTGGATTAAAATCTTTCCCTTCTTATTAAGCGACGACATCAGGAGTCGTCCCGCACTCAAATCATTATTGCTCACGTTAAAAATATGCTCCTCTGCTCTAATTTATCAATAACGCACATCGTGGCACTCACCAGTATTTGAGTGCGGTGAACCTGACCCCTACTCGAGTGCTGGACCTGCCCCCTACTCATAACGTATTCCGCCTTCTGCTACTCTTCTTAAATGGTCTCCGTAAGGCGAGTTCCCGTATCGTTTGGCCGCTTCCAAAAGGGTCTCTTTATCGATCCATTTTTGATTGAAGGCGATCTCTTCAGGCGCTGAGATCTTTATCCCCTGGCGCTCCTCTATGATTCGCACAAACTCCGCAGCGTCCACCAAAGTATCCACAGAACCGGCATCCATCCAGGTAAATCCGCGCCCCAGTACCTTCACGTGAAGGTCGCCGTTTTTTAGATAGAGGTTATTCAGGTCGGTGATCTCCAATTCCCCCCGTTTCGAGGGTTTGAGCCTGCGCGCATGCCCGACCACTGTATGATCGTAAAAGTAGAGGCCCGTAATACAGTAATGGCTTGTGGGTTTTTTTGGCTTCTCTTCGATGGAGAGAACGCGTCCCTCCCTGTCAAACTCCACGATCCCGAACTTTTCCGGGTCGGGGACAAAATAAGCAAAGATGGTGGCTTTCCCTGACCGGGCTTCCTCCCTGGCCTTACGCAGCACGGCTCCAAGTCCGTTACCGTAATGGATATTGTCCCCCAGGATGAGGGCCACGTCATCCTCTCCTATAAAATCAGCACCCAGCAGAAAAGCCTGGGGAATCCCGTCGGGAGAGGGCTGCTCCAGATAGGAGAACTCCATGCCGAACTGATGTCCGCTGCCCAGAAGTTTTTTAAAGTTTGGCAGATCATCGGGGGTCGAGATAATGAGGATCTCCCGGATCCCGGCTAGCATCAGTGTGGAAAGCGGATAATAGATCATGGGCTTGTCATAGACGGGAAGAAGCTGTTTGCTAGTGACAAGCGTCAGCGGGTAGAGGCGCGTTCCCGTCCCGCCGGCCAGAATGATTCCCTTCATTTTCCTTTGTGTACCCAATTTTCCCCCTTTGAAATGATATTCCGAACCACTTTCCCTGTTATCTTGGCCAGGATATTGCCGGCTCTCTTGGTAAAAAGATATTTCTGATATCTCCTGAATTGCGGATAACGTCCGGTAAAGACTTCAAAACACTCCAGGTTAGACCTTAAGAAATCGGCCCGTTTGGAGAGATTATTCTCGTGGATCCTATAATTGAAAAGCGGCTCTTTTACATAACAGTACCTTTTTCCCCGACGCTTGTTGAAAAGATCGATATATAAAAAGTAATCATCCCCGCCCCGGGCTTCGGTTTCGATGAGAGGGTCCATCAACTCTTTTTTGAAAACCAACTGCCCGATGGTCCGCATCATGCTTCCGAACCGGAGCAAAGAATTTCCAGTGAGAAGAGGAAAGTAACAAGAAAAGAGGGGCGTGTAGAAAGTCCTCGCCTCCCTCCCTGCATGCTGTGTAACGTTGAACAGCACAAGGTCGGCGCCCTCGCTGATCTTTTTTTCCAGAGTAGGATAAAAGCTTTCAGACATCCAGTCATCATAATCCACAAAGTGGATAAACTCTCCCCGGGCGGCCTCTCTCCCCCTGTTGCGGCTTTTGGCTACCCCCAGGTTTTCCTCATTGTCCAGGAGGATGATCTCAGGATATTTTTTTGATAAAAAGCTCAGCTCCTCTTCGGGTGAATCATTCACGACGATGATCTCAGCGGCCAGGGAAGAGCGGGCCAGAGAAGCGAACACAGACTCTAACGTCTGTTCTATGAACTTGCGCCCCTGATAAACGGTGATGACAATACTCAGCTGAAGATGTTTTCCTGAGATGTCCGGTTTCTCCACCCTATCCCTCCCTTTAGAAACTGTCTTCAGTCTACCCGATAAGCCCCATTTTGTCAAAGAAAGCGAATGGGGGTCAACGGTTCCCTTTCATACGGTTTTCAAAATGACGGATCAATTTTGAACTAAGCCAAAAACCCTTTGACTTCATTTGCAGGACGATCTGAATGGCTTCATCAGCGTTTATTAACCCGATTTGAACACACTCTTCCACTAAAGATAACGTTCCGCTTAGCTTGATCCCTTCCTTTTCGGCACAATTTCGCGCTTTTACATCATCTGTGGCCATAATGTCAGCTCTGCTGAGCCCTATACACATCATACACGACAGTTCCCCATCCCCCAGGCCTTTCCATCCGGGGATGATTTTGACCGCTTTCTTATATTCCTGAAAGTCCCTTTCTGAAATCGGAATCAAGGGAATATCGATACTCGAAGAATCAAAAACAAATCCAAACTCATCGAGCACATACTGAGTCACATAATATTCATCCGGGGATAATCTCAGTATTTCACTGAACAGAGACATTCGATTGATTCTTTTGAAATTCGAAAGCACCGTGTTGTCTAGAACAATCCTCAATGATCCTGTCCCCATAAATCGATCAACTCAAGAGGATTCATTTTTCTGTTTTGACAGAGTTCAATAAGCTTTCCATAGCTGATATCAGCTTCTGTATACGCTTGTTTCATTTTGTCTGTAAACTTCAGTACCGGTTCGCGGACTTCCCCGCTGGGCTCATATAAGGAGTAATCGAAATTTTGTTCCGGAAATAGATTCTGAGCTTTTTTAACTATATCATGAACCTTTTCAGCCTTATCACTTTTCAAACGATTTTTAAAAAGTGTTGCTATCCTGTTTCTTGCATCCTCGAAACTCACCCGATAATATTGGGAGAATCTCAAAACATCAAAATCGGTGAATATTTTCGTATCCCCGAAAACATCATGGCATTCTTCTTCCGGCATAAGGAAACACGCTGCGAAATGATCAGCATCTCTTTCACGCGTCTGATTCTTACCATCAATATCCCATGATTCCCTCCCCTGATGCAATTCAAAATGGCCCAGTTCATGGGCAAGAGTAAAATTTTGCCTTCCAAGAGCCTGGGAGGAATTGATAAATATGAACTTGATTCCCTTTTGCATTTTAGCAAAACCGGATATCTTATCCTGTCCCAAAGGGTAATAAAAAAGATAAGCCTCATAATGATTTTCGAGGATATCCACAAAAATATCTTTACTGACCGGTCCTGCAAGGTTGAGCTTCTGTCTCAGATCGGCAGCTGCTGAACTGATGTCACTTTTTATCATGGATCAACTCCTCGAGCAACAAGATATCCTCGATCCATGAACGAAAATCTGGCATTTTTTCAAGAACTTCAGCATCAAGCTTCTCAAAATCTCTATAAAAATTATTCTCTGCCTCTTCTTCAGGTGAAAATCCGTATAATTGCTCCGGAGAAATATCGTATAGGCGCGAGAGTTTAAAAAGGACAAGGGGAGTCATCTCCCTTTCCCTGTTCTCAATCAGCGACAGGACAGAGCGGTTAATACCTAAATAATCAGCCACCTCTTGCTGAGTCATATTTTTTTCTTTGCGTAGTTTAGAAAGATCCATACCATCACCTCTATTTATTTATAACATCATATTGCAACAAAGTCAACACGGTTATGTTATATTATGTAACACTCAAGGGTTGGTTGAGTTCCGATAAGCAGGAAAAGGAGATAGTCTGGCCTCAAGACTCTACCAATTGATAAAATTCAGATATACTCCCAGCCGGGCAGTATCCCTTTCGCAGTTGAGCGGATAATCTCTCACGCAGGTTTTTATCCAGCGCCATCTCTCTGATTCCTCGTGCAAGACTCTCTTTATCGATGAAGACGACCTTTCCTGTGACCCCGTCTGTGATCTGGTCCTTGACCGTGGGATAGGCCGCCACAAGGATGGGTTTTTCAAATATCTTAGCCTCTTCCACAGAAACCGATTTTCCCTCATCCGTCGAAGGATGAAAAAAGACATCCGCGCGCGTAAGATAAGGATAAGGATTGTTTTGTCCCCCTAAAAGATGGACATGCTGTTCCATATTGTTTTTACAGATATAGGCTTTTAACGCCGAAGCTTCGGGGCCCTCACCCACGATCTCCCAGGTAATGTACAACCCCTCCCGAAGGACTTTATGAAAAGCTTCCAGCGCCAGCATAAAGCCTTTTTCTTTGGTAAGCCGGGAAACGCTCACAAAATGAATATCTCCCTTGCAAGCAGGATCTACTTTCTCGCGCGCTTTCTCAAAGATTTCCTTTCTGTCGATGAGATTCTCCATGACAAAGATCTTCTCCCGATGTTCTGCAAACTCTTCATCCAGGACTTTTTTACAGAGGTCCGAAACCGTGATGATCTTGTCGAAGCGCGCGATATAATTTCTTTCGATATCCGAATGTGTCCCGAAGATCCTATAGTCCCCATGGATCCATGTCATCTTGAGAGGAGACACAACCGAATCTATGACAAATTGATTCACAAGCCCCATACCGTCATAATAAGCGATGGCGACATCAAATTCATAAGAGGGAAGTTTTTCTCCGGCCATTCGCGGGTAAACATCTGTCCAGTAGCTTTCCCGCGCTTCCCGGGCATTGGCTTTCCAGGCGACCACTCCGCTTTTGATAAAACTTTTTAGCTGCCGGGGCTGCTTTAACATCATACGGCAATCTTTGCAAATTGTGTTTTTTTTAAACCGTGGACGGGATAACAGCTCAGGCGCCGGAATCCGTTCCACTTGTTCGGGGATCTCTCTAAGGAGCGGCCCTTTTTCATGGGCCAGCATCAAAGTCGCCCGGTATTTTGCATAATCCAGATTCTTGAGCAGCGTAACCAGAGTTCTCTGAACCCCTCCGATGGTCATATCTTCACAGACAAACAAGATCTTTTTCACAGTCCTCTTTTCTGAAAATCCATTACTATAAACGCCCTTGCATCTTAATCATCTTCCCGGGAGATGTCAAACTGTTTGAAAGACCCGGGCTGTAAGCCAACCCCATAACATTTTGTTCTCATTTTTTAAACGTTTATCTGAAAATAGGGCCTCTTGTCTGAAATCATTCTCATTTTTCTCTTCTTGTTCGTATAGTAAAGAGAAGTTTGAACTCGATGAATATGAGTATCTGGCCTGTACCCTCAACATAGGGTAAAGCATGTTAAGGAGACTTTATGAATGAAATTATGGATGTCCGGGGAGTTGAACCGGATCAGTCAGTGCACCCGAAATCCTTTTTACAAAAGATGAGCGACGGTGATTATGGCCTGGCCAGGACCTATTGGCTTTACGGTGGAGTTGTTGGAGTAGGTTTTTTTATAATCCAGTCTGTCCTGTCTCTTTTCCCCCTTTTATACCTTTTGTTTTGGGGAGTCCAAACGTTTTATTTCATCCATAACCTGACAGGCGTCTGGCGGGCCTCTTCCTTCTACGCCGGCCCTCAGATCTGGGCATTTCTGGCCAAAGTCATGACTGTTATCGGATGGATCAATATTCCCCTCTCACTCATGAATGTGTTTGGAACTCTCAGCAATTATTAATGCAGATGAAACAATTTGAATGAATCGGAATAGAGGGCAGCCCGGCACTCATCACCGGCACAGGGGTCAG
>JAFGWL010000005.1 GCA_016937175.1 Candidatus Mcinerneyibacteriota bacterium
AAGGAGCCCCCAGGGAGAAAGCCGCCGGTCATGGATCAGCGAGAAGGAATCATAGATCTCCCTTTTGATAAAATGGCCTCTGTCATTGAAGGACTCATCGACAGGCCGCGTGAAGAGGGGTTTTCCCAGATAACTAAAACGGATCTCTTTTTCGGTGATCTCAATACAGATCTCCCCTTCTTTCCTCCCGTGGGTAAATGTTTTCCCGGGGATGACAGAACGGAGAAGCTCAAAGGCTTTGGTCTCCTCAAAGCCAGAAACATCTGCTCTTTTGTAGGGAACCGGAAAGCGGGTGACAAAAAGGAGAAGAAACGGGATAAGGTCAGCGACTCCGTCCCAAAAATCAGGGTCTCTGCCGGGAATATAGGCCTGGAAAAGTTCATCGACTGCAATGAAGAGAAGGGCAAACAGGAAAAGCTTCCACCGTCTGCGAGGAACAAAGCGGAAGGCTATGTTTCCTGTTATGGCCAGAAGGGTATATTCAAAAAAATGAAAGAGCTTGTCCTGGCCTTCGAAGAGAGTGATATGCAGGTCGACATCGGGAAGTTTAGAAATTGTTCCGATCGCGAGAAGGCAGAGGAAAAAGACCGGGACAAAAAACTTATGGTATCTCCACAACATGGGCCCCATCAAGCTCTGCTTTCACCGGTTCCGGTCTGTGATCGATGACCTTATAGAGAAAAATCTTCTTATAGAAATCCCCGTTCTTCAGTACGCTTATCTTTCCGCATAATCCTCTGAACTCATCCAGGCTGTGCAGAGCTTCTGTGATACGCCCCTCTCCGGAGACCCCTCCGCTGATCTTGACGGCTTCATAGGCAGCGCTTAAAGCATCGACCCCCAGAATAGTATACTGATCAAGGGAATAGTTGTATCTCTTCTTAAACGAGTCGAAGATGTCTTTTTCCATAATACCGAAATCCGCTGTATTGTAATAGGTAGCGATAATCGTTCCGTTTATGGTATCCCCCAGGACACGGAAAAGATAATCGTCGAAGAGAGTAGAGTCAGCCAACACAGAGACTTTTAACCCCACGTAGGGAATAGAGGGCATTAGCTGCTGGAGGTCTTTGGCATTTGTCCCGTAGACGAAGAGCCCGTCGACAAAAGAGTCCAGGGCTCGTTGAAGCTGCGGTGTATAGGTGGTATCTCCTTTATTATAGGTCTCAAAGACGGAAAGAACGGCATTATAGGAGGTCACTTTCTTTTTAAAGACCTCCCCTGCGGCAAAACCCTTGGAATCGTCGGGGACAAGTACAGCCAGGTTTGTAAGCTTCAACTCTTTGAGTCCATACTCAGCCAAAGCGGCAGCCTCATCAGCTACACGGATGGAATTTCTGAAAAATTGAGGGCTTTTGTCAGGGATTTCAGGATCACTGGCCATGAGAAAGATGACCGGGACCTTGTATTTATCCACATAGGGCTTCAGAAGTTCGGCAGCTTCTGACTGGACAGGGCCCAGCACCACAGAGGCTCCCTGACGGACCAGTTCCTCATAAAGCAAGGGAATCCTGTCGAGTTCACTTTGCGTGTCGGCTTTCAACAGGATAAGCTTCTGCCCTTCTTTTAAAAACCTGTTCTTGTAATCCTGGGCATGAGACACCGCATGGAAAAGACGGGACCCGATCTGGGCATATTTCCCGGACAAAGGAAGGAGGCATCCGATCTTGGCCCCGGGGAACTCCCCTTTCAACCGAGCCAGCCTTACGAAACGCTCAGACTCCTCTGTAAACCCGGCTTCCCCCATTTTAGAAAAAATATGCTCAGCCCTCTTATACTCTTTTCTATCCAGGAGAGTCTGCCCCAGTTTGACATAGGCTTTTTTCAGGGCGGGATTCGGCGGAAGAGAGAGAAGGGCCTTTTCCAGCTCCCCGGTATTGAGCTCGTTTTCCAGGATAGCCGCCATCTGGTCCTGGGCGATCTTTTTGATGTTGTCCTCTACTGTCACTGAAAGAACGATATTATTATAATAATCAAGAGCCTGCGAAAAACGGCCATCTTCGTCATAAGTCCTGGCAATATAGAACTGGGCCCACATGTTCAGCCCGGAATCAGGGAAATTCTCGATGATCTCCGAATAGAAGGCCCGGGCTTTATCGTACTTCAGCGCATATCGGTAGATATGTCCTGAACTCATGAAGACATCGGCCAGACGCGGGTCCGAAGGGTCAGCGGCTTTCATGTAATCGCGAAAACCCTGCAGGGCTTCGGAGAAATCCCCCTGTCGAAAGTCTGAAGCCGCTTTCATATAGATCTTGTCCAGCACTGTTTCCAGGTTTGACCCATAATCCTGCGCCGGCAGGAGAGAGACAAGACCTGTCCACAGAACAACAGCAAACAAAAATAATGCTTTTCGTTTCATGCGTCTCCCAGCTCCTTATATTCCTGAGCCAATTCCCAGTAATGCTTTGCAGACTCGTTGAGAAAATCCCTCTCCTCCTCTTTCAAAGGGCGTTTCACTTTCGCCGGCATCCCCAGAACAAGGCTCCCGGGCGGGATAACCATTCCCTTGGGGACCAGGGCGTTGGCTCCGATAATGCAATATTCGCCGATTTCGGCCCCGTCCAAAACCGTTGCTCCCATACCGATAAGGCAGCTGTCCCCGATGCGGCAGGCATGGAGAATAGCGCCATGTCCGACAGTCACGTTTTTCCCTATCAGTGCAGGGAACTCATGGGCCACGTGGACTACAGCGTTATCCTGAATATTGGTCCCTTCTCCTATCCTTATGTAGTTGACATCTCCCCGCAGAACAGCACCGGGCCAGATATTAACATACTTCCCCAATTCGACATCGCCGGTTAGGACGCTGCGGGGATGGATATAAGCAGGTGAATGGATCACAGGGAAAGATCTTTTATAGTATTGCAGCATTGATCATTCTCCTTTTCCCATTTTCTCCTGAGCTTCCCTGATACATACTTTGACTTTATCGGGATCCGCATTGAGATCCAGCGCTCTTTCCCATGAGCGGATAGCTTTTTCATACTCTTTCATATTATAGTAGAGAGTCCCGAGGTTGATGTGGACGATATCCCACTCGGGCTTTTTCATCAGGATCTCCTGGTAGATGTTCAGAGCCAGGGGATAGAATCCCTCCTGAAGATAGGAGTTGGCCAGCAGAAGAGCCACGTCATGATAGTTGGGTTTGATCTTGAGGACTTCCTTGAACTTCTCCACAGCTTGGCGGTACATCCCCTCATCGTAATAGGATTTCCCGATATCGATCATGAACTCGATCTGATTGAACCCGCCGGCACTGGTCTCTTTGGTAGTGGCCAGCCGCAGGTTGAACAGGGCTTCCGAATTATTGGGGTCAAGGGTGAGAGCCCGTTTGAAGCTTGCGATAGCATTCTCCTCATCTCCCAGATCGGCGTAAACGGTCCCGATGTTGACGATGGCATCCAGATAGTTCGGATTAAGCCTGAGCGCTTCCTGAAAGGCTTCCAAAGCCTCTTTTTTGCGGCCCAGAAGATTCTGGATCATCCCTATCTTGTTATAGACATCAGGATAGGCTCCTCCATATTTCAGAGCCGCCTGATAAGCTTCAAGGGATTTTGCATAGTTTTCGAGGACGAACTCTTCATCCCCCAGCTTCAGTTGATATTCCACCGAGTTCTCATGGGGTTCTCCGAACAGCCCGACGTCATCAGGAAAAATTATTTTTTTCATTTCATCCTCGCTTTACATTAATAGTATATGATGACATCGCCATTTATCAAGTAAAAACCTCTTCCCCGCTCATTCCTCGGAGACCGGTAAGCGTGAAAAATACTCCGGGGCAAGAAGCCTGTAGACACTCTCGTCTGTAAAGCCTTTACCGGGGATATAGACGTAATCCCTGAGTGTCCCTTCAAAGGTAAACCCTGCTTTCAGGGCAATACGGACAGAGGCTATATTATCCGGCATACAGCGAATCTCCAGGCGATGGAGTCCCATCTCCTTAAACGCAGCCTCTTTGAGCCGTTCGACCAGGCGAGAGATGATCCCAGCCCCCCAATAACAGGGAAAAAGATCCGCCCCCAGCTCGGCCCTTCTGTTAATGCTGTCCACATAATGGATAGCCACTGTCCCCATTAAATCCTTTTCTCCCCCCGCGTCCTTATAGATCCCCCACCGGATCCCTCTTCGGTGCCTGAAATCCTCCTGCCATTTTCTGATGAGCGCTTCAGCCTCTTTCTCCTGCCGCATAGGGTCTCTTTGCAAAAACATACAGACCTTGTTATCGGAATAAAGGTCAAAAAGAGCCCTTCTCTCCTGTTCAGAAAGCGGGCCCAGACGAAATCCTTCCACAAGGATGAGAGGAAAATCTTTAAACCAGCGCATCGTGCTACCTCTTTTCAAGGAATCACAGTGACCATCTCTCCTGCAGGTTTTCTCGCAGGCCGGAGAGTCTTCACTTCAGGATCAGGCCGGCCAAGGGGAGAAAGGGCCATAAGGCGGAAACCCTCCATGTCCAGGCCGATCAAAGCCTCCAGTTCCCGCGCAGCAAACAGAGGAGCCGTCATCCAGCAAGTCCCGTACCCGAGCATAGCTGCGCATAAGAGGAAATTCTCCATAGCAGCAGCTGCTCCCTGGATCCCGGGAGCAGCCTGAAGAAGAGCTTTCGATTCGTCTTGGGCCCCTGTCTGTCTCAGCGCCTCGGCTCCCGTTACAGAGTATTCACCGTGAAAGAAAAATATAAGAGCGGGGGCATCCCGGAAAAAGACTGTAAACGGGGTGATTCTTTGCAGGGATTCTTTTTGTCTTTCATCTTTTAACTGCACAGTCAGTCTCTCACTCTTTTCCAGGATAAGAGCGGCAGCTTTTGTTATAAACTCTCTGTTCTCTGTATAGACGATATGCCAGTTCTGTCTGTTTTTCCCTGTGGGAGCCAGGCAGGCAGCTTTCACCATCTTCTCCAGGTCTTCACGAGAAGGGGCTGTCCGGGTATAGGAACGGATGCTTTTCCGTGCTTCAAATAATTCCAGAGGATCCATGCACTCTCCTTTCTCCTCTATTGTGCCACGAAATAGGTTTTCGGTCAACGCCTCCCCTTTTTGCGTTAAATAGAGCCCGGCCCGAAGCCACAGGCCTGAAAGAATCAAGATGTCCTCATAGGAAGGAGAATCCTTCTTTTTAAAAATCCTGAGTCAAAGGGACTTACAGCTTTTAAGTCGTTTTATCTCTTCAGTGAAGTGAGAGGACTTATAATAATCGACAAGTTGCTTATAACGGAAACATTCCCGTATATGGTCGTTCACGATTCCCACAGCTTGGAGATGGGAATAGACGATCACAGGCCCCATGAACCGAAATCCCCTCTTTTTCATATCTCTGCTGATGATTTGAGACAGGGAAGTCTGCGCAGGGATCTCATCCTGACTTTCCCAATGGCCCACTACCGGAGTATATTCCGTGAAATGCCAGAGATAAGAGGTAAAAGAACCCCACTCTTCGGCTACCTGCAGAAAAAGACGGGCATTATGAACTGAAGCTTCTATCTTAAGTTTGTTGCGTATGATCCCTTTGTCGAGGAGAAGGACTTGTTTCTCCCTATCTTTGAATCCTGCTACCTGTTCAGGATGAAAACCCCGATAGGCTTTTCTGTAAGCTTCACGCTTTTTCAGGACTGTATTCCAGCTTAATCCCGCCTGGGCCGATTCCAATACCAGAAACTCAAACTGGGTCCTGTCATTGAAAACGGGAAATCCCCACTCTTCATCATGATACGATGTCATATGGAGGCCGCTCATCTCAGACCATGGGCATCTTTTCATCTTTCGCCTTACCTTACAGGGGCAGAAAAGCCGGGACCCAGGCTTCACTGATTCCCCCTCCTGCACTTCCCTTTCTGCAATAGAGGATACACCTGGGGGAAGTCAGTGTAAAGGGATCACCCCTGAAACTCCCTCTGACGTCATAGACGACAAGGGCGTATTGCTTTAGTCTCAGGGTGATCTCCTTAAGGGAAAAGAGCCTGAGAGTCATGGACATCTCCCTCCTGTCTTTACCGATCAAACAGGTCCGCCTGCTTTCCAACCGGTCTTCCCTCGGATTGTAGGAATCTTCCGTGATCATCATATCTTCTCCGTTCCGCGCGACGAAGGTTCCGTGTCCGCCCCGTGAAAGAAGCCCGTCCCGGTTGACGATGTCAAGGACGAAGGCCCCTCCCGGGACAAGGGCCCGGCTGATCCCGTCAAGCACCTTCTCATTCTCCGCATCGGGGAAATAGCCGAAAGAAGTGAAGAGAGAGAGGGCCATATCAAATTCTTTTTCAAAAGGCAGCTCCCGCATATCCATTTCTATGTATTCCGGAGAAACATCCTCTTTCGAAGCCCTTTCCCGGGCCATCTTCAGAAACTCCGGATTTGTGTCGACTCCTGTCACGCGGAAGCCTTTCCCGGCCAGAAGATTACTGTGACGTCCAAATCCGCAGGCTACATCCAAAATACGCTTACCTGGCCTGCGTGTTGTACGGAGAAGGATCTCATCCACCTCTTTTTCGCTTGCCTCTTCATCCAGAAGGTTTTGGTAAAATCTCAGATAGACATCTTTGTCGAAAACGGCAGAGAAATCAAAAGCGTAACCCATACTCTCCCCCTTCTTCATGTAAGACACATAACCTCTTCATTTTGTGTCATTCACTAAAAATTAACTTTACCGTCTTATGCTCTTGCCGTAAGATTAACGAAAGGAGAAATAATGAATAAATCAAGGAAAGAAGAACTTCTCGAAGAAGAGATCCTGAAAAACTTATCGGGCAAACCCCTTCAGATAACAGAATACCTGCTTAATGACAAAGAGACACGGGCTTTTCAAGAGTATGCCAATGTGGTCTCCATTAAACGCCTGGGATATAATGACCATGGACCTGTCCATATGAGAAAAGCCGCTCTCAACTCAATTTTGATGGTGACCTTGCTGACAAAGGCCGGGGTCCGTTTCGACCTGGAAAAAGAGATGGGATATTCACACACAGACTCTCTGGCCGCCATCATCATGGCAGCGCTCCTCCACGATATCGGGATGGGAGTCTCCCGTAAAGATCATGAATTCCATAGTGCAGTTCTGGCCTCCCCCATCATCGCAAGGGCCCTCTCGCTCTTTTACGATGACCCTCTTGTCAAAGCTGCTCTTCACGCCCTGGCCCTGGAAGGGATCACCGGCCATATGGCCACACATCCCGTCACCTCCCTTGAGGCAGGGGTCGTTCTCATCGCCGACGGGTGCGATATGGAGCGTGGCCGGGCGAGGATAACCACGATGCTCTCCAAACAGCCGAAAGTAGGCGATATCCACCGTTATTCAGCAACAGCCATCAATCATGTGGAAATCTGCCAAGGAGATGAAAAACCCATAAGGATCTCAGTGGAAATGGAGTCTACAACGGGCTTTTTCCAGGTCGAAGAGGTCCTCTATCCTAAAATAAGCAACAGCCCCGTGAAAAAGTATATCGAACTCTTCGCCAATAAAAGAGGTGAATCCCCTCTTCGTTACCTATAAGAGTAACCGATCCTCCTGAGCAATGCGGCATATCCATAACTGACGGCCTGTCTCCGGATCCTCTCTCTGGATCCGTGAAGCTGAAGGCATTCCACACTCACATCCCCCATGACAGCGATCCCGATACAGATCAGCCCCACAGGTTTTTCCCGGGTCCCACCTGACGGTCCCGCTATCCCCGTAAAAGAGAGGGCCGTATCGGATCCTGAGACCCGGGCGATCCCCTCTGCCATCTCCTGAGCGGTCTCCTTTGAGACAGCCCCATGGGCTTTCAGGGTCTCGAGCCGGACCCCCAGAAAAGTCTCTTTCATCGCATTGTCATAGGCGACGACGCTTCCCAGGAATATACTGGAGGCGCCGGGAAGAGAGACAAGCCGGTCCCCGGCCAGGCCTCCGGTGAGTGATTCTGCAAACGCTATGGTCATCTCCCTTTTTCTCAACTCCCGAAACAGGGTCTCGTTGAGGGAAGAGCCTGAAAAGAGGAATAAGGAGGGATCCCGGTGCAGACGGCAGACCAGACTCTGTCGGCATGCGAAGAACTCATCTTTTGTGAGATCTCTGTTATAGAGATGGATCTCCACCCATCCTTCACTGTTATAATAATAACCGGCCTCGATTCCTTGGAGCCTGGACGGTTCTGCGATCTGAGCTACATAGCTCTCACCTCCCCCCACCACACCAATCACACTCTTCAACCGGGGTTCTTCTCCCCTGTCCCGAAGAAGGGGCATCACCTCGGTGAGAAACATGGGCCTGTTTTCTGAGGGCGGCCCCGGAAGAAGAATAATGACCTGGGTACCGTTGTCGTAGAATTGTCCTGGAGCTGTCCCGTTTTTGTTTTTCAGGGGAAGGGCTCCTTCTATGAGAAAGGCCTGTTTTTTGTTGGACAGAGGAATCTCTCCTCCCCTTTTTTTAAACCGCTTACGGATCTCCTGCCACAGTTCTTCCCTGAAAAAGAGTTTTTTGCCGAGATAAGCCGCCGCCCCCTCCCTCGTTACATCATCTTCTGTCGGCCCTAATCCTCCGGTAATAAGGATCAGGTCGGCATTTTTCAGCCTTGTCAACGCCTTATGAATGGAAGAGACATCATCCCTGACAGTTTGACCTTCTGTAAATTCCCATCCAAACTGAGAAAGGGCACGGGCAAACCACCCGGCATTGGTGTCTGTTGTAAAGCCACGGAGAATCTCATCTCCCACGGAAAGAAATGCACATCTTTTCATACAGGCCCCCTGCTTCTTTTCTCAAGTCTATGTCTTTCTGTATGATTTTCAAGTCCATAAAAGAGGGAGGAGGCAAGCCTCCTCCCTGAAGGTCCCGGGTCAGATCAGATCGAGAGTGTAAGAGAGTTTCATAAACCATCCCTTCGACCGGCTGTCTTCAAGAGGGAGGAGGGGAAGAGATGTCTCCCCATGCCCGTATCTGTAGCCGGTTGAAAGAGAGATGAGAGAATTGGGCTGGTAGACAAAAAGCGGATAGAGATAATACTCCACCCGGTCAGGCATGGACGGGTCTTCCATATCCACCTGCATCTTCTGATACTCAAGACGGATCCAGAAGGTGCGGTTAAACTGGACCTTCATCCCTAAGCCGAAAATATCCGCCTTAAATTTTTCTTCCATGCGGCTGATGATAAAACGGCCGAAGGCCTGTAGCATCCGATTGGGCCGGAGGGAAAAATCCCCTTCCATATGGGTGAAGGGGCACACTTCGGGAGCAGCGGCATCGTACCAGAGCTGCTTCCCCCGCCCCCAGAAAAGGCTTCCGCCGATCCATCGGAATGTATTGGACTGAACCCAGAATCCGTTAAAGCGCTGCCGATAGAATGAACCGTTGAAAAACTCGTTTTTATATTCTCCGGTGATACGGGCTCTCAGGTTCTTATCAAAACAAAAGGTAATATAAGGCTCAAAGACAGTTTCCAGGCGCCGACTGTGTCCCCAATCGGTTTTTATATACCCTGACATGGAAATATCAGCGAATTTGAAAAAGATATCATCCCGTCCGGGACGGGCCACCATCCTGTTTATACTGTAATAACGGCGAAATCCTGTTTCAGGGATGAACCCCATATCCGCCCTGAAATCAGGACCTACCCCGAGGGTGTTCAACTCAAAATGCCAGACATCATCGTCAAAGGTCATTTCCGAATAATAGGCGGGAGATGAGATATCTCCCTCTTCTGTCTCTGTCCGGGACCAAACGGCCTGGTGATGAGTATGGAATCCGTTTTCGAAACGGTAATTGGCCTCCACGCTGGCGACTCCGTTGATCCGCCCGTCAAAGGAGCGCAGGCTCATGGAGCCCCTCACATCACCGTCTGCGCCGAAATTATACTTGTAGGAAGTAAATCCCCATAGAGCGTCCTCTTCCCCGTCAGCACCGAACCGTTCCCCGGGGACATCCTCATCCAAAGCAGCCAGGGCAAAAAAGGCGTTTGCCCCCCGGTTGTAGGAAATTTTGGCCCCCCACAGGGGATTTACGATAGCCCGGGTATGGTAAATATTGATGGGCCCGTTGAAGGGATTCGTCTCTTCCAGAAAGAAGGGCCTTTTCTCTTCAAAAAAGAGCGGATACCTGTTATTGACATCCACCTGGAAAAGATCCGACTCCACAGTACTGTAATCCGGGTTATAGGTAGCTTTCAATGTCATCTGCGAGGTGGGCTCATAGATGAGATTCACTTCACCGCTGAGGTCATCCTCCTTGTATACTCCCCCGTCCAGAAGGTCCTCAGTGCTGGATGTGACTCCTGTCACCCCCGGGATCAGGACAAGGTTTCCGCGGGACGGGACAGAAGACAAGAACGCTTTATTGAAATTCTTGTAATAGTTGACTTCGCCCCGGTCAAAAACCATTGAACTGACTTCTTCGCTCTTTTCGGGGATATAGCGTCGTATCAGGACTCCCCAGGCGACTTCGTCGCCGCTTGCATATTTTATGCTGTTAAAGGGGATCGCCACTTCCACCGTATAACCCCATTCATAGGTCTTTCCCTTGGAATGGAAAAAGATATCATTTGAGAAATCCATCTGGTGATATCCTGTAATGATCCCGTCCCCCTGCTCTCCGTAGGGGTTGACTATAAAAAAGTAGGCTTTATCACGGGTATGGAACGAGTCCAGATAGATATGGATCCGGTCCACATCCTCCATCTCGTCCCGGCTGCAGTGATGCAGTCGCATGGATTCGATATTCTGATAGTAACACCGTGCCGCGATGTAGATATTATCCTGATCGCTGGCCATAAAGACCTCTGTCTTTTCCGTGGGCTCGGTATTGTTCCCCGGAGATGTCTGGAGCATCTCTTGTGTCTGAAAAGCTCCTGCCCACTCTTCATATTCGATGATCCCGTCGATCTCAGGGGCCGAAGTGATATGGGGAATCCTCCACTCCCGGACATAAGCACTCCATGCAACGCACACCGAAAAGATCAATATCAGAAAAAGAATTATCCCTTTTTTCATCATGTCCTCCTGACTTACTCCTCCTTTTCCGGGGGGATGATGATCCAGGCGATGATGTAGGCAAGGATCCCGGCTCCTCCGAAAAAGACCGATACAACACAGAGAATCCGGATAATGTTGGGATCGACGCTGAAATACTCTCCCAGCCCTCCGCAGACTCCTCCGATCATTTTGTTTTTGTTCGACCTGAATATCTTTTTATACTCGCTCATTCTTCCCTCCTTCATTTGGCTAAGATCCCGCCGTCCACAGCAAGGAGATGCCCGGTGATATAAGATGAGGCGTCTGAAGCCAGCCAGAGGACCGCTTCGGCCACCTCCTCTGCTTCCCCGATGCGTCCCAGAGGTTCCACTTTGGAGACCCAGTCGTCATAATCTTCTTTCCTCTCACGGTCTTTATCTGTCATGGGGGTCCGGATCAGTCCCGGCGAGACCCCGTTGATACGGATCCCGGCATGGGCATATTCCATGGCAGCCGCTTTTGTGAGCCCTGCCGCCCCGTGTTTACTGGCTATATAGGCCGGGGCTCCCGGATATCCCCGATGCCCTGACACAGATATATTATTGATGATACAGCCCCCCTTATTTTTCGTCATAAGGGCCAGTTCATATTTCATGGAATAGAAAAGTCCCGAAAGATTGATATCCAGGACTCTATTCCAGTTTTCCAGGGAGCATTCAAGGATTCGCCCCGGTTCTCCGTCGATCCCCGCATTATTGAAAGCGATATGGAGCGTTCTGTATTTCTTTTCTATGGACTTTGTCAAAGAGGAGACTTCATCAGGACAGGAGACATCCGATATTATAAATTCAGCCTCAAGGTTTTCGTTACTCAGCTCTTCTGCCAGCTTCTCCCCCGGCTCTCTCCTTCTTCCCGTAAAGACCACTCTTGCCCCTTCCCGAGCAAACATCATCACGGCGGCCCTGCCGATCCCGGTCGTTCCTCCTGTGACAAGGACGATCTTGTCCTGAAAACGGCCCATTCTTCCTCCCTTTTTCCCCATAAGACACCTCTTTTTCCCTCTTTGTTTCATTCTTTCTGGTCATCTCCCGTTGTCTGGCGTATAATGAGCCCATGGAAAAGAAGCCTTTCCTCCGCTCTATTGATGGCCTAGAAGAGTTTCCCCTGGAAAGCTTGGCCGAATACTCTTCACATGGGATTCCTCTTGAATGCATCATCCCCGGTATCGACGGGAAAAAGATCCGTCCAGGCAGGACCATCTGGGAGCGTTTCGCCTCATTTTTCCCTCTGGATCCCCTGGACATGTCTCTCTCTCTGGGAGAGGGGGACACCCCCTACCTGAAAGCATCTCCATCCATGCAGAGATTTACCGGCCTTTCCAGGCTCTTTTTTAAAAATGAAGCGGTGAATCCCACCTGGAGTTTTAAAGACAGAGGCTCTTTCTTCTGTGTCCAGTTATCTCTCCGGTTGGGTGAAAAACGATGTGCGACTATATCAACCGGTAATATGGGTCATTCCATGGCCGCTTACGGAAAAAGAGCAGGCCTTGAGACACTGATTTTTATACCCCGCGGGACCCCTTCTCAAAAGATACTGCCCATGCTTCTCCATCAGGGACGGGTCATCACCCTTAAGGGAAAGAGCTTTTCCGAACTGAAAACGAAAGTCCTCACACTCTCACGGGACTGCGGACTCAGGACGGTCACAGGGAACGGTCCCCATCGCATCGAAGGATATAAGTCTCTCTCTTTCGAACTGGCCGAGCAATCCGGAGGAGACCTTCCCGACTATATCGCTCTTCCTGTCTCGGCCACAGGACATGCACGGGGAGTGTACAAGGGTTTCATAGAGCTCTATCAATCGGGTATCATCAGCCGGATCCCCCGGCTGATCCTTGTCCAGGCAGCCAGGAATGCGCCTCTGGCGCTTCCCCTGAAGAGAGGAGAAGCCAGGGTGCTCCCCTTTTCGGATTTTACAACGGCTGCATCAGCCCTCATCACAGGGGATCCCCCGGGAGGGGACGCCTTTCTCCGTTTGGCGCTGGACAACCGTTGGCTGGGAGAGACTGTCACAGAGGAAGAGATCTTCAGAGGAGTCTCTCTTCTGGCATCAGAAGGGATCTATGCAGAAGCTTCCTCTGCAACGGTAGTCTGCGCTCTTAAAAAACTTGTGAGGAAGGGAGCCCTGGATGCCTCTTCCACTGTAGCCGCCATTATCACAGGGAGCGGGCTCAAAAACGATCCCGGTATTTTTGGCGGACTCCCGCTTCCCCCTGAGATGGATCCCGTCGAGCTGGAACTCTTTCTCAGGGGAGCCTCCTCTTAAGAGACGACACGATACCCCTCATCCTCTACAGACCTTCGGATACTCTCCCTATCCAGGGCCTCTTCCCCTGTGACCTCGACCCGTCCCGTCGCCAAGTCCACAAAGACTTCTTTCACACCCGGCAGTTGTTCAATGGCTCTGCGCACAGCCATGACACAATGATGGCATGTCATTCCTTCCACAATGATTATCTCTTTCATATACTTTCCTCCTTCGGCCGTCGGGCACGTTTCAGGCTCAGAGAGTTACTGACAACAGATACAGAACTGAAGGCCATGGCACCTCCAGCGATAATGGGCTGCAATAAACCCAAAGCAGCCAGAGGGATTCCCAGGGTATTATAGACAAAGGCCCAGAAAAGGTTCTGTCTGATCTTTCGCATGGTGAGTCTCGAAAGGTCCAGCGCATGCAGAAGGGTCTCCAGGCGTCCGTTCATCAATACCACATCCCCTGTCTCCATGGCAACATCTGTCCCGCTCCCCATGGCCAACCCTACATGGGCTGTAGCAAGAGCCGGAGCATCGTTGATCCCGTCTCCCACCATGGCAACGACACGACCCTTTTGACGCAGTTCCTCGATTTTTTTTGCTTTTTCCCCCGGCATGACCCGTGAAAAGATCCGATCTGACGGGATTCCCAGCTTTTCTCCCACAGCCCGGGCTGTCTTTTCGTTGTCCCCAGTGATCATATAGCTTTCTATCCCTCGCTCTTTCAGCCTCTTCAGAACACGCCCGGCCTCTTTTTTCAGCTGGTCTGAAAAGGAGATCAGTCCGACCACATCTCCATCCACAGAAGTAAAGACGACAGAATCGCCCCGGGCTGCTGCCTCTTCCCTGGCTTTGTCGATCTCTTCAGCCAGATATGCGACCGGGACATATCCGGCCCGGCCTACACGGACCTCCTTCCCCTGGATCATCACACACACTCCCTGGCCGGGCTCGGCGCTGAACTTTTCTGCCCGGGGAAGTTCCACTCCTTTTTCTGAAGCGAAATCTACTACGGCCCGGGCAAAGGGATGTTCTGAAAAGGCTTCTGCCGAAGCGCTGTAGGCCAAAAACTTTTCTTCAGGATAATCTTTAATGCTCACAGCAGATGAGACACGGATAGATCCCGTCGTCAGTGTCCCGGTCTTGTCAAAGACCATGGCATCGATATCTTTAAGCCGCTCCAGACTCTCCCCGTTTCTCACCAGGACACCCCATTCGGCCCCCTTGCCCATTCCCACCATCAAGGCTGTCGGGGTCGCCAACCCTAAAGCACAGGGACAGGCGATGACCAGCACAGAGACTGAGGCGATGAGCCCGTGAGAGGTATTCCCCTGAAAAAGGAGCCACCCCAGGAAAGTAAAGAGAGCAATTCCCAGCACCGCCGGGACAAAATGGGCAGCCACCCGGTCTGCCAGTTTCTGGACAGGGGCTTTCGTTCCCTGTGCTTCTTCGACGATCCGTATGATATGCGCCAGGACCGTGTCTTTCCCCACACGGTCAGCTTCTACTTTTAAAGACCCGGTCCCGTTTACGGTCCCTCCGGTGACTCTGTCTCCCTGTGCCTTTTCCACCGGGAGACTTTCCCCGGTCAGCATACTCTCATCCACAGTCGAAGCCCCTTCAAGAATATGGCCGTCGGCAGGAACCCTTTCGCCCGGCCGGACGATGAGATGGTCTCCGGGTACGATCTCCTCTATCCTTCTTGTCTCCAGGCGTCCGTCTTCTGTTTCCACAAGAGCTGTCTTAGGCGCCATTCCAATAAGCTTTCTGATAGCCTGAGTCGTTTTACCTTTGGCTCTGTTCTCAAGGTATTTACCCAGAAGAACAAGAGTAATGATCATGGCTGAAGTCTCAAAATAGAGTTCATGGCCATTTCCATCAACAGAACGGAAAAAACCGTTATATATACTGTACAGGAAAGCCGTTGTCGTCCCCATGGCTATGAGAAGGTCCATCCCCGGGCTCAGGCTTCTCACGCTGTGCCAGGCCTTCCTGTAAAACGGAAGACCACCGATGAACTGGACAGGTGCGGCGAAAATCAGCTGGAACCAGGGTATATGGAAAAGCGGAGCGTTAATCCCCGCGACCATAAAGACCATACCCGCCAGCAAGGGGAGAGTAAGGACCGAAGCCAATATAAGCCTTCCCGCCCCTTCCCCCTTTTTTTGTTTCAACTCCTGAACAGGGTTTGACCTGCGCGCCTTATATCCCAGAGATTCGATCTTTTCGATCAGAGAGTCCACATCTCCGTCCTCTGTCTCAACAAAACACTTTTCTGTTGCAAGATTGACATGGGCCCGTTTTACCCGGGGAAAAGAAGAGAGCCCTTTTTCAATCCTCGCTACACAGGAGGCACAGGTCATCCCCTCGATATCGATCTCAACTGCCTTATCCTCTTCTGGTTTTTCTGCTGGCTCATACCCCAGAAAACGGATCTTGTCATAGATCTTCTCTGTATCCACTATTTCCGGGTCGTAGTCTACTATAGCTTTTTCTGTGGCCAGATTCACTCTGACCTCCCTGACCCCCTCCTCTTTTCCCAATGCCCGTTCAATACGGGCAACACAGGAGGCACAGGTCATCCCTTTTATCTTAATGTCCTGTTTCATGATGTCTCCCTTCATCAAGAATCTCCACTTTGATCTTCTTTCTGATCCCTTCATTGAGAAGATGCAGCGGGAAAAAGGAGCCTGTAAAGAAGACCAGGGCGCCAAGAACCGTCCATCCCTCCCCTGGGAGAAGGAGGCTTGCCAACAGTGCTCCGGCTATGGCTGATGCCAGGGGAGCCAGGAGGGCCAGAAAAGAGAGAGCCGGAGTAACAGGAAGGGTCAGCTTGATCCTGTCTCCTGTCTTTATCCGGAAAGCATCAGGAAGCGTGATCCATTTTCCCCGGGGTTCTGATGGGCACAACCCGCACCCGGAACAGTTTTTACCGTGAGCTTCTCCCTCAGAGACAAGGAAGATCCGTCCCTTTTCCTTTTCTTTTACCCATCCTTCAAATATCATACACCCCTCCTCACCGTCCGTGCTGCCTGGCCTCGATCATCTCTTTGATCCTCTTATAATCATTTTCTGTGACCTCTCCCCTGGCCAGCCTCTTTTCCAGTATCTCTGAAGAAGAGATCCTCATGTCGGATTCTTCTTTCCCATGGCTGTGATAAAATAAGAGAGCTCCGGCCACCAATAACAGAAATAGAAGCAAAAGACCCAGGGAAACATATCCGGTCAGGGGACATGATCCTATAAACATCACCACACCTCCTTATTTCAGCATTTTCTTTATGGTCGCCAGAACTTCATCGATCACTTCATCCCTGCCGGCTCTGATCTGTTCGACTACACAGCTCTTAAGATGCGCTTCCAGAAGGATCTTTTTGACTCCGTTGAGAGCAGCCTCGACAGATGAAAACTGGTTAAGTATCTCATCACAATAGACGTCTTTCTCGATCATCCCCCGTATTCCCCTCACCTGTCCCTCGATCTTATTGAGCCGGCTGATCATTTTGATTTTCAATTCATTGGAGTGGTAAGCTTTCACCGGCGTACAATAATTCTTATTTGCCATACCCTTACCCCCTATATCTATCTATCTGTTAGTATTTTACTTACATTATTGTGCCCTGTCAAGGGGATAAAACAAAAAACCCCGCTCAAGGCGGGGTTTTTAGGCGTATTGAGTTTTTGTCAGATCATCCGGGCTGTGACCCGAGGTCCTGCTGTTTCCTTGAGAACCTTGTCGATCATAGAGAGTGTCCCTGTCCCTGCAGCAGCACAGGTGGCACATCCTCCCAGATAACGGATGAAAATAATGGTCTCTTCTCCCTCTTTTTTGATATCCATGACCTCGACATCGCCCCCATCTCGGTGAAGAATAGGTTTGATCTTTTCAGCAAAGATCTCTTCAATGGCCTTATACTGGGCTATGGGGCTCATCTCTTCAAATGTCTCAAGGGATCCAATTGACTTGATCTTTTCACGATCCATTTCAGCCCGTACTTCAGCCAAAATATCTTCAAGGTAATACTTTCTTTTTTCATGCCCCCCCGGGCGGATACAGGATCCGCAAAAGGCCCCGGCTTTTGTATAGCGTGTGATCTCTTCCACACTTTTCAAATCGTTGATTCGAATGACATCCTTGACCGTCTTCAGAGAGACACGGGCACACTCACATACGATCTCTTCTTCTTCCGGATCTTCCATCTCCACCCCTTTATAGAGGGAAGCCGCTTTTTTGATGACATCATAGGCCATGACACTGCAGTGCATCTTCTGTGGGGGGATGGCCGCCTGGTCTTCCGTATCTCGCAGGGCTTTTTCCACGTCCAGATTGGTGATCTTCAAGGCTTCGTCGACGGTCTTTCCCATGCAGAGTTCCGCCATCACATCGCTTGATGCGATAGCAGTGCCACACCCGAAGGTCTTAAACCTTGCCTTCAGGATTGTATCACTTTTTGTATCCACAAGCCAAAAAAGGCGTACGGCATCTCCGCAGGATTCCGCTCCCCAGTCTGCAACAATAAGTCTTCTATTTTCTGCATCAGCTTCTTCGGGAGAGATCTCCCCGAAATAAGTGGGGTTATTCATCCTCTCGATGACATTATTTGAATAGGTCTCCCAAAGTTTACCGCCGATCAGGTCTTTCTTCGCCATAAGGCCTCCTTTTAATAGTCTATGGATATCTTCCTCAGCCTCTCAACGGCTTTTCCCAGGACTTCGATGACATAGCTGATCTCCTCGTCCCGCGTGAAGCGGGAAAGGCTAAAGCGCAGGGCCGTATGAGAGAGAGAGGGGTCTATGTTCATGGCCACGAGAGTGTGGTCAGTCTCCAGGGATTCTGAAGCACATGCGCTCCCCGTTGATACGGCTACTCCGAATTTATTCAGTTCCCATGCCAGAGCCTCCCCTTCCACCCCCTTGAAAGAAGCCAGTATCGTATTGGGTGTCCTTAATTCTCTTTTCCCCAGAATAGAGACATCCGGCAGGCGTGCCATGGCATCTTCAAGCCGGTCTCTTAGAGCTCTGACCTGAGTCAGCTCCCTGTCCAGCTGTGAGACAGCAAGATCCATGGCCAGTCCCATTCCGATGAAACCGGGGACATTGACCGTCCCTGCCCGGAGATTTCCCATTTGCTCACCTCCATGCAGCAGCGGCCCGATGGGCATCCCCTTACGGACATAAAGCCCCCCGATCCCTTTGGGACCATGAAATTTGTGAGCGCTGAAGGTCAGATAATCGACTGGCGATTCCTGAAGATCCACCGGGATCTTTCCGATAGCCTGGACAGCATCTGTATGAAAGGGGACACCGACACTCCGGCAATAACCAGCCATCTCTTTTACCGGGAAGATGAGCCCGGTCTCGTTATTAGCCCACATCACAGAGACAAGAGCCGTCTCCTCCGGATTAAGATATTCTTTGAGGATATCCAGAGTCACGATCCCGTCGACATTTACAGGGAGAAAGATAACACGAGCTCCCATCTTTTCCAGGTATTTAGCTGTATTAAAGACACTGGGATGCTCGACAGACGACACGATGACGCTCTTCTTATCCCCCTTCTTCAGTATCTGGTCAAAGAGATAATATTTTAATACGGTGTTATTCCCTTCCGTCGCGCATCCGTTGATGATGATATTATCCTCATCGGAAGCCCCTAATCCCTTATAGAGCTGATCCAGGGCTTTTTCCATGGGCTGGCGCACCTCCATCCCGTAGGAGTGAAGGGAATTGGGGTTCCCGTACTTTTCTGTCTCATACTCCTTCATCAATGCTGATACCTGAGGGTCGACCATGGTGGTCGCATTGTTGTCAAGATAGACACGTTCCATATGATTTCCTCCCTCTATTTGTTAGTATGATGATATCTATTAAACTAATTGTCAAGGTTTTTGTTCCGGTTACCTGTCTCAGACTTCCTTTTTTTTCCTTTTGCTGTTCAGATCAAGCCCGGCCACGATAAGAGCTACAGCTACAGCAAGAAGCCCCGTCAGAGCCGCCAGGGCCACTTCTCGTGCTTGTCCTTCCGCTGCCCGCTTATGTATTATCCCTATAAGGGCCCATACAGTCACAATAGGAAAGATAATATCATGCCGACGGACTACACGGTAAATAGTCAGGATAACAGCGATAAAGATCATCATCATAGCCCAGAACATATCCGAGACTCCCCATGTCCAACCCAGATGGACCTTGAGAGCTGTCAGATTGGCCAGAAGAGCGATATTGATCCAGGCGAAATAGAAGCCGAAGGGCAGCCCTATAAAAATCCTCTCCTGCCTGTTCAGTTTTTTATCCTTATCCCAAAGGATGATCTTGATACCGTTCAGAGTAAAGAAAAGAAAAACCATAACCGTTAATGAAAGGCCCGGAAGGAGATAGTGCCAGGAAAATATCCATGCCATGTTAAAAAGACAGGTGATAACGAAAAAAACAGCCAGTTTCCTATAGAGTCCCTCTTCGTGAGTCCCGATCCTTCGTATAAAAAAGGCCGCATTGGCTCCCAGCAGGATATAGATGATACCCCAGATGGAAAAAGTAAACCCTGAAGGGACAAAGAGATTAGGATAAAGGCCGGAGACCTCCCCTGTCGTCAGCCCTCCCAGCGGCAACGTGTTCGCCAGATAATTAACAGCGATCATAGAGAGATAGGCCAAAGGGACAATAAGCCTCAGGGCCGTCGCTTTTCTTTTGCTCATAAAAAACCTCCCGTAGACATTATACACGATTTTTCACGACTGGAAAGACAGGAAGATAAAAAGGAGCGATCTTCCTCCCTTCTTTTCCTTTGACACTTCTCCGACGCTCCTGTACTCTCTAACCGTTGAAAGGATAGTGATGTTCGGTTATATACGATATCTTCCCTGTCGGGAGCGACAGGGAGAAGAAGAGGAGTACAAAGGATACTATTGCGGCCTCTGCAAATCCCTCCGCTCGTCCTACGGCCAGGCGGCGGGGCTTTTTCTTTCATACGACACGACATTCCTGGCCATCCTTCTCGACGCACTCTCCCCGACTCCACGTAAAGTGACAAAAGAGACTTGTTTTCTGCACCCCTTTCGCAGACGCCCGGTGATCCGCTCCCGTGCCGTGGACTACGCTGCAGACATCACTCTTCTTCTTTCCTACCGCAAGATCGAAGACAACAAGCGGGACGCCTCTCTTCTCTGGGCACTTCCTCTGCTGGGCCTGGCCCCTATGAGAAAAAGGGCTCTCACCCGTTTATCTCCCCGGGGGGCTTCTGCAGAACACGCCTTTTCCACACTCTTCGCCCTGGAAGATTCTTCCGGCTTTTCCCCTGAACAGAGAGCTTCAGCCTTCGGTACGATACTTGGAGAGATCACGGCATCTTATCCCGGCCTTGAAGCCTGCCCTCCTTCCTCTTTATTCGAGGCTGGATTTCATCTGGGCCGATGGATCTACTACATTGATGCTCTTGATGATTTTGAAAAAGATCAGAAAAAAAACAATTACAATCCTATCCCCATCCTTTTCCCTGACACGACCCGTGAAAGGGTCAAAAGCTTTATGGCCGTCGCCCTGCAAAGTGAGCTCTTCGCTCTGGCCGGTTCCCTGAAACAGCTTTCTTTGGACAGAAACAAGGCATTGATCGACAGCCTTGTCTACAAAGGACTGGATACCATGACATTAAGGATACTTGAAAAATTTCATCCTTCGGAGGTAGATAATGAAAAACCCTTACGCTGTACTGGGCATTTCTCCCGATGCGACCATGGACCAGGTCCGGAAAGCCTACCGGGACCTGGCCAGAAAATATCACCCGGACAAACACGCTGACAACCCCCTTTCGGGGTTAGCAGAAGAAAAGTTTAAAGAGATCAATGAGGCTTATGAAGCTATCCTGAAAGAGCGTGAAGGGGGTAGCAGCCGGGCTTCGCACTCTTCAGAGTCCTCATACGGCCTTCTCTCCAGAGCCCGCTCTCTCATCAACAACGGGCACTTCATGGAAGCTGAACGACTGCTGGATTCTCTCTCAGCCAGGCCGGCTGAATGGTACTTTCTGAAAGGAATGATCTTTTTGAGAAAGGGATGGCGTATGCAGGCTGTCCAATACTTCCAGGCTGCCATGGAAGCAGACCCGGCCAACCCTGAATACCGTCAAGCTTTTGAACAAGTCGCAGGTCAGTCACGGATGTATCGCGATATGTCAGCAAATTACGGAAGAACAACTGTCTCACCCTGCGACTGCTGTGCAGGGCTTATCTGCGCTGATTGCTGCTGCGAATGCTGCGGCGGCGATTTTCTGGCCTGCTGTTGAGGACGATGATGGACAAGAACCTTCATACGCGTTTGACGGCATTCACCGCCCTGGGGGCGGCTTTGGGGACACTTATCCTCTATATGGCGGCGGTCTTTCCTTCGGGACGCCTGGTTTTGATCTTTACAGCCTCTCTTCCCGCAGCTTTTCTGAGCCGTGAAACGACTCCAAAACGCGGGTGGGGACTCTTTTTTCTAACTTTTTCACTTTCTCTTATCCTTTTGCCTGCCAAACTGCCGGTGCTTCTGTTCGGTTGCTATTTCGGTTATTTCCCTCTTTTGAAAACTGCGCTTTCCGCGAAATGGAAAGGATTCTGGGGTGCTTTCCTTCTACGTCTCATTATCTTCAATGGAGCTATGGGGTTTCTTTTTTTCCTCACCAAAGAGTGGGCTTTAGGGGATATCCCTTCAGGGAAAGCCCTTTATGCCCTGATCCCTGCCCTCCAAATCGTCTTCATCGCACTGGAAATCGCTCTTCCCATGGCCATGGCCCTTTATGAAGACCATATCCGAAAACATCTTCCCCTATAGGTTCTTGAGGAGACTCTCACGGCATTCTTCACATATCCCGTGTGTCACATAGGGTAGTTTCCCCTTCTCAAAGTACCGTATCCGCTGCAGTGCCTCCTCCAGGGTCAGCCATTCATCCTGTTCATGATGATAGATCTTTTTACACCAGCTGCACATACGGATGACAGGCCCTTCATCAAGACGGGCACAAATATGGGGAGCAACGGCTTCCCTTTTCTGCTCTCTCTTCAATATACTGGTAAAGGTGATCCCTCCTGATTCGCCCTTTTTGACCACCATCTCCATATCTCTCACCCTGTTCGGAGAATCGCATCGAAAAGGGATTTTGTACTCCGTTTTGTCTCCGCTTCTTAATTTGGCCACTATCGCCTGATAGAGATGCCGTGTTGTTTCGTCCCGGATAAAATCCCAAAGGCTGACCCCGATGACGGAGGAAACCTGGAAATCAGGATCCCAGTTTTCACGGGCGAAGTCGATCCATTGTTCATCCACGTGGATAAGTCTGTCTTGAGAATCGATCCGATAGGAATAACTGATCATTTATCCTCCTTTTTCTAATTATATACCATCTTCCGCCCGAGATAAAAGATTAATTTTTCCTTTGACAAAAAACTACTTTTCCTGTAACTTAAGTTACTTAAACTTTATGGAGGTTTTCATGGATTACACGCTGTTTGTGGGGAATATTCCCTACTCGACTACTGAGGAAGAGTTAAAGGCTTTTTTTGAGCAAGCCGGCACCGTTTCAGAAGCCAAGATCATCAGGGACAGAGACACAGGTCGTTCGAAAGGCTTCGGTTTTGTCACCTATGCAGATGAAGAGGCCTTGAACGAAGCGATGAAAAGTCTTAACAATGCTGATTTCAACGGACGCAAACTGCACGTGGACCGCGCCCGTGCCCGTAATAAAGATCTTTCTCAATAATAAGGGGGGGCCTCTCCCCCTTTTCCCCTTTTTCTTTTAAGATTTGCTTGACATGATCCTGAACTGCTTCTATTCTATTTGTAAAGTTTACTTTACTAGTTCTGGAGGTGCTATGGACAATGCTGTCAGAGAGCTTCGGCGCGAAAAAAACTGGACACAGGAGGAGCTTGCCCGAAAAGTGCTTGTCTCCCGACAGACCATCATCTCTCTGGAACAGGGACGTTATGACCCTTCCATCCAACTGGCCTTCCGCCTCTCCCGTATTTTCGGAAAAACCATCGAAGAGATCTTTTTCTACAGAGAGGAAGAAGACTAATAAAAATGCTTGTTGGAACTCTTTCTCATCCCGGCCACCCTCTCTTCTCAACTCAAGGGAGTGGGCTATCGGTGTGAGCTTCATTCCGGGTTGATGCTCTTTTCTCTTCCTGTTCCAAGCTGAAATCTTTTATTAATCACAATAGATCATTGATTTGAGGATATCCTCCATCTCTTCAGAATGGGTCTGGTAGACTTCACACTCTCTGCACATATCGACCATGGCGTGAAGCCAATGTTTTTTATCTTCCCCCTCAGACATAGCTTTGTAGAAAGAGACCCAGTCAAACAGCCAACACGCTGTCTGCTCTGCGTAGACAGGACAATCTGAACCATGAGGGTCTTTGCCGTTAAAGGGACAGTCGATCAACTGATAACATTTTTCGCATATTTTCATCAGACATCACCCTCCCATAAAAAAAGAGCTACTCCGATGATACGTCGTTTTGAGAGATATGCAAGTAAAAAGAGGCGCCTGACGGCGCCTCTTTTTATCGGTCAGACTTTTTTATAACAGAACCACCAGTCGAAATTATCGTATTCCTCTTTTCTTTTCCTGGCTGTTTCCACATCCGTCGCCGGAGAGATGATGACCTGGTCGCCGATAAGTTCGTTATGCGGCCAGTTTGCCGGCATGGCTACTTTATGCTTGTCTGAGACCTGGAAGGCTTTCATCATCCTCACAAATTCATCAAAGTTCCGCCCCAGTTCCTGCGGGTAATAGAGGATGGCCCGAATGGTGCTTTCCGGATCGACAAAGAAGACGGCACGGACGGTATTGGTCCCTTTCCCCGGATGGATAAGCCCCAGCCGGTTGGCGACTTTCCCTGTGTCAGCGATGATGGGAAACTCTATCTCCACATCAAGATTATCTTTGATCCACTCTTCCCATTTTATATGGGCGAAAACCTGATCCACGCTCATTCCGATGAGTTCAGTGTTCATTTTCCTGAACTCATCATAACGTTTTTGAAAAGCAACGAACTCTGTTGTACAGACAGGCGTAAAATCTGCCGGATGGCTGAAGAGAATAAACCATTTCCCCTTCAGATCGCCCGGCAGGTTTATCTTTCCCCGTGTGGTCTGAACAGTCATCTCCGGAAATTGATCACCGATTAAAGGCATTTTTTCTTCCATCTCTCCTCCTTTTAAATTAAGATCTCGCACTTTTCTGAAAAAACAGCTCTTCCTCCCACGCAGACCCCTGTGATCCTCTTTTTTTCTTCTTTGATCTCAACACGGATCAGAGAGGGCTCTCTCATCGACTCTCCCTGCATAAACGAATAACTTTTTTTATGGTCTGGGCCGTACCGGTATAAATAAGCTGCCAGGGCCCCTGATGCAGTTCCCGTGGCGGCCTCTTCTTTTATTCCCACAGCCGGAGCAAAATTACGGCATCTTGCCTGGAACTCCCCTTCTTCCGGGGCAAAGACATGATAACCCACAACCCCGGCCTCACGGGATACATCTTCGATCTTATTCAGATCAGGCCGGATCTCATTGAGAAAAGAAGCCGATGCAAGAGGGACCAGGATATCCGGAAGCCCGGTGGAGACCACTTGGACCGGATAGGCCGGATGAAAAGCATCCCGGGAAAGACCAAGCGACAGAGCCACTATCTTCGCATCCACAGCCGCTCCGAAATTGGGGAGAGGTTGCTCCATATAAATTTCACCTTCTTCTGTGATCTTTATAGCAAGAACCCCGTTCTTTGTCTCCTGTGAAAAAACTCCGGGTTGAAGGTTCTTTTCATGGCTAAGCCAAGTCCAGGCTGCTATAGTCGCATGTCCGCAAAGAGGCACTTCCTGCCGGGGCGTGAAAAACCTGAGATGAAAGCGATCATCTTCCAGAGGCGTAATAAAGACTGTTTCTGAGAGCCCCGCTTCCCGGGCAACGGACTGCATCACTTTTTCAGGATAGGGAGACTCCGAAAAGACGATTCCTGCCGGATTTCCCCCTCCCCTCTTCCAGGTAAAAGCCTTGAAAAGAACAACGGATATTTTCATAAAATGATTATGAGATACTTAATAAACTTTGTCAAGTCTATCTTTTGTAATTATTCCAATTTTCTGTTTAAGCTGTTTTTCATGAAAAAGACCTTTTTCTCCCCGAAATCGTCGGCGATTACCCACTTCTCGATTTGATAGATCCGGATCTCTTTATCTTTGGATATCTCTTTTTCCGTAATGAACCATCTGGGAATAGGAATAGAGGAAATTCTCTTCATTTGAATCTGAAAGGCGTTACGTGTCATTATTTTTAACTCGACGCCTTCTTCGAGTGGATTCTCCTTATAATGATAGACTCCGATCATCTCTTGAGTCCTTGTGCTGTGGATCTCCTTGATATGTTCAGCTTCGTCCGGCAGAAAAGCCGGTTTCCATGAGATGTTCGCCCTATCCTTTTCCCATTCATCTGCTCTTCTGTAGGCGTTCTCCACCCGGTCAGAATGTCCGCAGGCGATAAAGATGAGTAAAAATATTGCTGTCAGAAGTTTCTTCATTCAGGCCTCCTTTCTTTCTTACTCTCATTATATCATCATCTTGCATAATTTAAAAGGCTGCTCCGGATTTTCAACTTTAACTTTCCGGCAGTACTAAACAGAAATATCAGTTTTTTTTCCACGGCTTTTTTGACAGATCTGATAGAGGTCAGGCTGAACAGCAGGATAGGTTAGCTGCTCAGGCAGGCCTTCTCTTAAGGAGATCTCCTGGATCTCAAAAAGTCCCAGAGGGCCTAACTCTTTGACTTCAGCCCTGTACAATCGGCCGAATCTTGTCTCTTTTTTGATGGTCACACGATAAGTCCCAAGAAAGGTCAGGGAGAAAGAGCAGGCTCCGGTCTCCTCCTTCAACTCACGCACAGCAGCATCGAAGGAACTCTCGTGGCTTTCCCGATGGCCTCCGGGGAGCTCCCAGGTCTCCCGTTCTTTGTGCCTTACAAAAATTGATCTTCCTTTGTAAAAAGCGCCGATCACGACAAAAGTAATCAGCCGTTCGGGGATATGTTTACGCGGGAAAAAATCAAACTTCACATGCTCATTCATGAAGAATCCTTTCTTTTCTCCCTTCTCTCTGCAGAGAGAAGGGAGTATCTTTCGGTTGTCCTCTTCTTTGAGCCGCAGCCTTCCCAACACCCTTATGACAATTTCTGAAACATAATTGTTTCTTACAGTGTATAAGTGCTAAAAGAGAAAGGGGAAATAAATGAAAAAAGCGAAGGAATCAGATATCAGGTTTGCTGAGATCTCTCGAAGGAATGTCTACGATATTATGCGGCTTTCCAGGTCACTTCCTCCCGAGCAACAGAATCTTGTGGCCCCCAATGCCGTTTCTATTGTAGAAGGCATCTATACACCCAACTCCTGGTTTCGGGGGATCTATGAGAGAGATATCCCGGCAGGTTTTATTATGCTCTCCTTCGGCAGTGAACTCGACAGCGGGATACCTAATAAAAATGATGTCTTCTTATGGCGTTATATGATCGCCGCTTCCCATCAGGGACGAAACATCGGTCTTCTGGCTCTGAAAAAAGTGATCCGACAGCTTAAAGAGAGCGGATACCTCCATTTTTACACCAGCTGCTCCATGGACGAGGGAAGCCCTTATCCCTTTTATCTCAAATGCGGATTTATAGATACAGGGAAAACATTAGAGGATGAGCAGCTCCTGAAACTCGACCTGTGTCATTTATAAACTTGATCCAGAACTTTCCTGACAATACTCAGTAATTCATTTCTCGTAAAGGGCTTGTGGATCACATCAGTAATATGGGGATCGTTTTTGGCCTGCTCAAGAATTTCTCCTCCGTGGCCTGTGATGATCAGGAGAGGAACCATTATTCCGCATCTGCCCAGCTCCTTGGCCAAGGCTGTTCCGCTTATTTTCGGCATCGTCAGGTTTGATATCACCATATCGATGGACTCCCTGTTGACTTGCAGATAATCCAGAGCTTCCAGCCCGTCTCTCATGGCCGTTACATAATAGCCGGCTTCTTCCAGGTTATGTTTGACCAATTCGATGATCGCTTCATTATCCTCCACAAGAAGGATTGCTTCCCTCCCCCTGAACATCTCCCCTTCCTCAGTTCCTTCATCTGCACCCCGGGTTTCGTAAAGGGGGAAATAGACACTGAATTCTGTCCCCTCTGCAGTTCTGCTCCGGGCCTCGATCCCTCCCTGAAGCTTCTTTACGATGCTCTGAACCACGGAAAGCCCCATTCCCGTACCTTTCCCGGGAGCTTTAGTCGTGAAAAAAGGGTCGAAGATCTTTTCAATATTCTCAGGAGGGATCCCTGTTCCTGTATCAGACACCTTCAAATGGATATAGGGGCCTGGACTCAATGTCTCGTTAAGGGAGAGAGACTTCTCTTCTTCAAAAAGTACATCTTCAAGAAGAACGGCAACCCTCCCTTTTTCTCCTGTGAGGGCCTGGACTCCGTTCAAACAAAGATTCATAATGATCTGGTGTATCTGTGTCGGCTCTGCCAGGACAAAAGCAGAGCTTTTCATCTCTGCCCGGATGACGACACTGCGCGGCAGAGAGGCTTTCAGAAGCTTTAACGCCTCCTGCACAACCTTTTTGACCTGGACAGGCTGGACTTCCCCCCGGGTCTCCCGGCTGAAGGTAAGAATCTGTTTAACCAGGTTTCTGGCGTGCATCCCCGCTTTATAGACCTCCTCGAGTTTGTCGTAGATGATCGGATTTGCCCTGGTCTTTTCCATGACAACTTCTGTGTATCCGATGATAGCCGTGAGAATATTATTGAAATCATGGGCAATACCTCCGGCCAGGACCCCCAAAGCTTCCATTTTCTGTGTCCGTATAAGCTGTTCTTCCAGGACTTTTCTGTCTGAGATATCATTCACCATGGCGCGCACTTCATATAAAGAACCGTCTTCATCGTAAATGCCGGCCACCGAAAGGATTACCCAGATGTTTTCTCCGTCAGAACGTGACATCTTCACTTCGCCGCTGACGACTTTTCTCTCTCTGGTGAAACGGTCAAAAAGGAGCCGGGCTGCCTTGGCGCCATGAGCCTCATCGGGAAAAAGAGAGTTAAAGCTTTTCTCTCTGAGCTCCTCTTCTGAGTATCCCAGAAGCTCTCTGGCAGCCAGATTCACTTTTCGGATCAGGCCTTTACCCGGCATGATGATAAAATAAGCCAGGGGAGAATTTTCAAAAAGTTCACGGAACCGATGTTCACTTTCACGCCGTATGGCGATCTCCTTTTTAAGCGACTCGTTTATCTTCAGAATATGGCGCGTACGTCTTTTCACCTGCAGGCGCAGGAAACTTACCATGACGATCATAAGAAGGGCTCCTGCTGAAAGGATCAGAAGCACAGGAAGCATCCAGGAGGGAGCTCGGGACAGTTTCTCCTCGCCAAACCACTTTCCAAGACTCTGGTAATAGGCTGAAGAATGATCTGTGGTCATGCGCCGGAGAGAGTCATCGACAGCCTCCAGGATCCCTTCTTCCAGGGAAGGCGAGGCGGCAAAGTGCAGGCGTGTGGGATGAAAAATGATTCCGGTCTCATCGATATCATATCGGGCAAGATAACGGACTCCGTAATAGCGGTTGACGATCACTGCGTCCACGTTCCCTTTCTGAAGCATCTGTAAAGACTCAGGGTACGATTCAAAGGGGATGATATCACATGAGAAGCCGAAGTCTCTCATATATTTTGAAAATGTATCTTGCTGCACAGAGCCTGACAGGACGGCGATTCTCTTCTCCTCAAGGTCGGCCACTGATTTTATATCCGCATCTTTTCGGACATAGACCTGAAACCAGTCCGATAGGACAGGGACTTCATGGTACTGCCATCTTCGGGCTCTCTCGACAGAATAGGCCACATCTGTCATCAGGTCGATCTCTCCTCTGGTCAGGCGGTCAAGCCCTTCAGACCAGGTCCCCGGGACAAACTCCAGATCCCATCCGTGCTCCCGGGCGATCTCATTGATGAGGTCAACAAAAAAGCCCTCCGGGTCTCCCTTTTCGTTGATAAAGACTTTCGGCGGATTCTGATAGACTCCTATTCTTAATCTGAAAGATTCTGCCTTAAGAAGAAAAAAAGGAGAGATGATAAAGACTATTTGAAGAAGCATGAATAATCTTCGAAGAAGTTTTACTCTCTCTCTTTTTTGTATAGTCTCCATAATCCAAGTATACACCCACTTGAGAAAGTGTCAATAATCCGGAAAACTTCTTTTCCCGGCGGGAAGAAGGGATCAGATTTTAATTTTTTTCGTTCTGAAAGGCGAAAGAGAAAGGAGAAGCCTGACACTCCGGTTAAACCGCATCCACAAAAGTGTCATGAGAGCGATGAATAAGAGTCCTCCAAGGATATTGAAAAGGGCGATGACATTGAACAGGGCATGAGCTGCCATGGCCATGAGGAGAAAAGCCCAGTGAAGAAGCCGCCGCCCCCTTCCCTTACGGAACTTGTATCCAGCCAGTCCGTAGGCCCAGATCGTCGAAAAGAGGAAATGACCGGGAACGCTGAGAAGAGCCCTCAGCAAAGCCACCTGGGCCAGTTTTCCTGCCAATAGGGCATTAAAGAGATAGCCGCAGTTTTCCAGTGTGGCAAAACCCAGGGCTACGGCAGCCCCATAGACAAGAAGATCCACAGGCTCATCGATTTCGCGTTTTTTCAGAAAAAAGAAAAAGACCACGGAAAACTTGACAGCTTCTTCCACTACCGGAGCAACGATGACCATGGAAAAAAGCGGATGCACCTGAAACAGGACCTCAAGGATGATGGCGGGAATGGTAGCAAGGACACCGTAGAAGAAAGCCCGGATAACCAGGGAGGCCGGCTCTGGTTCAAAACGGTCGCGTCTGTAGACAAACCACATCCAGAATAATCCGGGGGCTGTTCCGGCTGCCAGGATAATCAGGAGAGTCATCATCGCTTTTCTCTTTTCTCCACTCTATTCCATGACCTCTTCTCCCGACAGAGAGATGGGAAATAGATCCCCCAGGATGACGGGAACCGTGTCGGGCCCTTCGAATCCGGGGATCTGATGGGTAAAGAGAAGAAGTAGTGTCTTATCGAAAGCTATGACTTTCTGAAGCTCATAATTAAACTTAAAATCACCGACCTCCTCAGCAGGGGTATGGGCATAGACAAGCCTCTCTTTTCCGTTGAAGGCGGTATAGAGCCTGAAGCCGGAAGGGGTGAACATATCATAGAACGAGATCTCCCCGGGATACTCTTCAAAGCGCAGTGAGACCCTTTTCTCCCCGACCTTGAACTCAAGCCCAGTGACCGGGTAATCCTCTTCCTTTTTCTGATAAAGGAGTTTCCCTCTGTTCAGCCGGTAGATACTGTATTTCCGGAGTATTTCCTCTATCTCCTGAGAATAGAGGTCTCTCATATGAGAATAGGCCTCTTCTCCCGGGACCAGGTCTGTATTCTGATCCATTTTGAAATAGAGGGGCTCGGCAAAGACATTGTTCTGGCAGTCAAAGACCATGAGGGCGATATAGGGAAAACCGGAGCCGTCAGCGATCCCCCAATATTCAAGAGCGGCATAGCGTCCGTCGGGGGAAAACCCTGTAAACTGGTATTGGGAAGCCATCCCGGCCCGCATGCCCTGGCTGAAAGCGGCCATCAGCAGAAAAACAACAAAAAGACGTTTCATCATTTCCTCCGTTTTCACCATTATAGCGTGGAAAGAATAAAGCGACAAGCCGGGTTTGTGAAAGATTATTTCTTCTTGAGGAATAAACCCGAACCCTGCGGAGCCTCTCTATATTTCAGAGACCTGACCGGTTTTTGATCCTTCGCATCCTCTCATCAGCCAGGATCCCTGAATAAGCCAGAAAAGTCTGTATCTTCAGAGGATCCATCCGGCAAGCTTTCTTCAGATAAAGCCGCGAGGCTCTTCTGTCATTCTGCCGAAGATATCGTTTGCACAGATCCATAAAATGTTCATAGGAGACTCTTTTAGCCACTTGTCCTCCAACAAGGTAAAAATATTTTTTTTTGATCTGGAAAAGGGCCTTCTCTCCGCGGATCTTCTTGCGGCTTGTGGAGATCCGGCCTGAAGTGTGGTAGTGCATGTTGACCAGGGCCTCTTTGTTATACTCGGCCTGATAGCCCCTGCCCAAGATCCGCAGGATCAGCTCATACTCATGCCCCGTGAGCAAGTCGGCAAAACCACCCACCTCATCCAGAACCTGTTTGGGGATCATGAGTCCTGAAGTAGGAGCCAGGTTGCGGATCATATGCTTTTTCATGGCGTCTTTGTTCCCGCGGGCATGCACGGGGGCTCTCATCTTGCGGAACTTACCTCGGCTGTCCATAAAATTGATCTGGCAGTAGACCAAGCCGAGATTTCCCATGTGACTATTCGTGAACCTGTCCACCTGTTTTTCCACCTTTTCAGGCAAATATTCATCATCATCGTCTAAAAAGGTGATAAAGACCCCTTCTGCCTCGATAATCCCCCTGTTCCGGGCCATAGCGCCGCCGCGGTTTTCATCCATCTGCACATATCTCAGGGGAAGAGAAGAGGGGTACTGCCGGATAAAGTCCTCCGTCTTTCTGCGGTATTCATCTCCGGGGCTGTTATCGTCTACGACAATAATCTCGATATTTCTGTAGGATTGGGCCTTGATACTGTCCAGTGCCCTTTCCAGCCTGTCGGGACGCCTGTATGTGGGAACGATGACACTTACGAGTCCGCCCATTTAAACTCCTCTTCAGTTTTGTCTGAATATACGAACCTTATAAGGAGAGATTACAGGATATTTTCAGGATGAGGAAGAAAAAAGGGACGCTTTGGCATAAACCGGGGCTCCGTCGGCCTCTTTATAGAGAAGAGGAAAGGCGCTGAAGGAGAAGTTTAGCCCTTTAACCCTCTCAAGCCCTGTGAGGTTTTCCACTAGAAGAAGCCCTTTTCCCAGCAGAATATGGTGAATGCGCTGAGAACCCTCTACAGGGTCGAAGGAAGGGGCATCTATACCGATCCCCTTGAGGGGCAGAGAAACAAGCCACAGGGCCGTTTCCGGGGCTAATACGGGGTAATTTTCAAAGTAACCGGGCCTTCCCCACAATCTGTCCCATCCGGTATACAGGAGAAGATAAGCGCTTTTCCGGATATCTCCCTTGTTATGCCGAAAAATATCAAGGGGAATCTCTTCTCCTCCGAAGGCGGTGACATCGATGAGGGCCCCCGGCCCTGTAAAAGAGCCGGGGTCATATTGATCCAGTGTCTTTCCACCTCTGATCATATGGGCCGGAGCGTCCATATGCGTCCCGGTGTGAGAAGAAAAGGAGAGCCGGGTCTCAGCAAAATGATCCTTTTCCACCGAGAAGATCCTCTCTACAGAGGGGGGCTCTGTCCCCGGGAAGAGGGGCATTCCCTCCCCTATGAGATGAGAGAGACAAAGGGTCTCCACGCGGTTCCTTCTCTCCTAAAAGACTTTATAGACCAGTTGAAGGCTCATCCATGTTCCCACAGAAGAGACATCCTCGCCGGTCATCTCGTCATGGGTCTTGAGATTTCTCAGCGAGGCCCCTCCGGTCAAACCCAGGTGCGGGGAAAAATAATAGTCGATGTTACATCCGAGATTCAAGACAAAGAGATGCACATCCAAGATCCTTGTTCCGTTTATATTCTCTCTTTCGGCCTGATAAGCAGCTTCTCCGCTGAATCTCACCCGGGTCCGTGTATCGGGAAACCATTGTAGATCAGAAGCCACCATCACGTTGCTCATCTTACGCTCCCTGTCTGGGTCACCGGTCCGCATGCGCTCGCTCTTATAGCCCTGCCATCCTGCAAAGGCGCTCCATTGCCAATAGCGGCTGAGTATCTTCTCGACTTCGGTTTTGGCCATATAGATCATGCCCGACTCTTCCGTGTTGGTTACTCCACTCAGATAGAGCCCGTCAACACGGTCAAACGATTTTGTGTCAACGGATCTAACGAGGAAATGGACCTCTGCTCCGCTGGAACGTGACCCGATAGAGGCATAAGTAAGCATATCATTGAGAATGGTAAAATAGGCCATATTCTCTTCTTTCAACAGCCCCTTCCCGTTCAGAAAGGCGTCGATCCTGTTATAGTCTTCGATACGTTTCAATCTGGAATCCAGGACACGTCCCATCTGGAGTTCATACAGCAGGTCCCCGAAAGCGGCCAGGTCGGCCTGGTTGGGATACCGTGTGAGGAGTCCCGCTGAGTAGAGCTCATCAATGACGGACTGGGCCCGGCGCATGGTCGTCAGGTTATAAATACGTCCGTATCCCGCTCCGGCGCCTGCGCTGTAAAGTGCCCGATGACTTTTACGGATGCTATCATCAATATTTTCTTTTGAGTCTTCATATCGGAAACTTCCGCTTCCGGAGGCAAAAAGTAATCCGGCGATATAATAACGCCCGTCACAATTCAGCCCCCCTCCATAATCCTTATAATGATAGGAACCGTCTTCGCTCTTAGCGTAATCATAACCAAACCCTCCCATGATTTCATAATCGAACTCCCATTTCTGGCGGTAAACTTCACTGAAATAGGATCCATCCAGAGACAATTCAAGAGTGGTCTCATAATCCTGAACAGGATTCCCGTCATAACTGGCAGCGCTGAAACCAAACCCCGGAAGCTGGAACTCCAGCCCCTTGACGCTGTAATCTGGAAGCGTGTAGGATGAATAGTCGAATTCCGGCAAAGCGCAAAGGCCGGAGGCTAACAGTGTCAAAACAACCACAACCAAAGTCTTTCGCATAGTTCCTCCTTAATACTGATGATTCAGTATAACAACTACAAATCTTTGGTCAACAATTTAACAAAATATCTCATGAAACATTCTCCAAAGCTCAGGTGTCAAAAGTGGAAACTCTGTTTATCAACCTTTTTAAGGAGGTTCCGCATGAAACGCATATTTTTTTTACTTGCTTTTTTTCTCCTTCTGCATGCAGCGCTCTGGGGCTTATCCAAAGAAGATGTCACTTTTTCCACAACTGACGGCCGCTCCATCCAGGGAACCGTCTACAAACCGGAAGTCACAAATAGCAAATCTCCGGTAGTGATCATCGCTCCCGGCAGCGGTTATCACCGCGGGCTTCCTTTAGTGGCGGGATTTGGGCAACGCTGTGCGGAAGAAGGGCTGATCGCCGTTACCTTTGATTGGCACTACTTTTCAGAAAAGGGAAAGATCTCTGAAGGTTGGTTACGGGAAAAAGAGGATATCGCATCAGCAGTGGCTTATGCCCGGAGTCTGAAAGAGGCTGACAAAGAGGCACTCGTCCTCGTGGGCAAATCCTTCGGTTCCGTCATCGCCTGGCACCATTTCCGTGAAGACAACACTTTAAAAGCGCTCATCCTCCTGACTCCCGTGATCCCTGATGACGACTATGAATCCAAACTCTACCCTGGCCTCGGCAGAGAAAAGCGCCCCGTGGTCATCGGCCTGGGAGCTTCAGACAAAGACAACGGGCCGCTGGAACAGATCTATAGAACTCTCGACAGATGTGAACAGAAGATCCCTGTATTTATCCCTCCCGGCGACCACGGCATGAATGTAGGTGCCTGGGATGACTCACGGTATAAGGGGATCAATGAATACAACAACCAGCTCACTGTGGATATCGCCCTCCACTGGATCAAAGTCCTGCTGGGGTTGTATTGATTACTGAGGCCCGCAAATCAGCGGGCCCCGACTCAATTTTTACTGACTGCCCCTGCCAGGTAGCGTCCCGGAGGAGTCCATCCTAAATATTCCGGTTTTGTCCACCCCGGTGTAGTCAGTACTTCGATCTCCCTGTAATCGTCGATGCGGACTTCTCCCCAGGAGTGGATGACTTTCCCATCTCCGAGGGAAAGCCCCACATGGCCCCAATTCTTTTCAACGCCGTTCAGAGGCCCGGAAGCTTTATAGAAGACGAAGGCTCCCTGAGGAGGAAGCCCTTCTGTGACCCATCCGTAGAGAAGAGCAGACTCCATGGCTGTAGATCCTCCGAATATTTCTATGCCGTTGCCCTTCTCTACAGCATCTTCCACAAAGGCCAGGCATCTGCCGGGATAATCGCAACTGCCTTTTTTTTCAGCCGCCCATCTCACGGCCTTTTCAATCATCTCGCGATAGTCGCGCACATGCTCTCCTTTGCGAATTTATCGTCCCTGCCCTATGTCAATGCTGCAATTCAGCAGGAGCAGAGCCCCATCTTCTTTTTCGCAGCATCTTCTGCAGCTTTGAGAAGCGGATAAGCGGCAGGAGAAGCCGTCAGCAAAGGATGTGTCCCGATCTGCGAGACCAGGATGGCATTGATATCCATCCTGTTTTGAATAATAAAACCAAGGGCATTGGTCAGTTCTCCCACAGAAAGCCCGCCTGTGATCTCCCCGCCCAAAATAATTCCTGCTTCTTTTCCCACTATGAGTTTGACCTTTTGTTTTTTGGTGCCTGGTAATTTCCCCGGATGTTTGTCCGGGCCTTCGAATTCGCCTGTGATGATGTCAAACCCTTCTTCCAGCGCTCGGGATTCAGTAAGCCCGGCTACACCGAAAGCTTCATCTCCCAGGGCCGTGGCAAAAATAGAGATGGTCCCGCTGAAGGTCTTGACCAGAGACAGCTTGTAAAGGTTCATCCCGGCAATACGTGCTTCTGCGCAAGCCGTAGACGCCAACATGACTCCGCTTGTCTTACGTGTCACAAAGTCTTTCTTTTCTGCGCAGTCTCCCACGGCGAATATATGCTCATCATCTGTACGCATATATTCATCTACTTTGATCGCTCCGAGCTCATTGATCATAAGTCCTGCTTCTTTGGCAAGATCGGAATTAGGCCTGTATCCCATAGCCAGGATGACTGCATCAGCCGGGATCTTTTCTCCGTTCTCAAGAAGGACAGCTTCCACTTTTCCTTTACCGATGATCTCTTTCACGCCGGTTCCTGTGATGACTTCGACTCCGGCTTCTTTTAAGAGGTTTTCAGCGCGGGAAGCGGTCTCTGCGTCAAAAGCTTTTCCCAGAATGTGAGTCATCTTCTCGACAAGGGTCACTTTTTTCCCGGCTTTGTTCAACTCGTCAGAAAGCTCCACCCCGATAAAACCGGCCCCGATCGTCACGACTGACCGGCACCCTTTTAAAGCTTTTTGCATTGCATCCAGATATTCCTTGTTCTTGGGGACACTAAAGACATTTTCCAGGTCTTTCCCCTTCAGCCAGGATGGGATGACAGGAACCGATCCGGTCGCCAGCACTAATTTTTCATAACGGACTGTCTCGCCGGATTCCAATGCACAAGTTTTTTCAATACGGTCGATAGACTCCACACGGTCCTCCAGAAGAGTGATCCCCATCTTTTCGTAACCGCTCTCCACCGGAATGATGTTGTTCTCAGTCGTCTCTATTGTGGAAAAAACATAAGGGATCCCGCACGGCACCAGGGTCCTTCCCTTGAGACGTACTACAGTGACACTTTTTTCAGGGTAAGTGGTCTTGGCAGTGTTGGCTGCCACCAGGCCCGCAGCGCTGCTTCCGATAACAAGGACATCACATTTCTTCATATCACATTCTCCTTTGTTAGTTAAGGCTATCTTTTCATGGACATTATACCCGCATCTTCTTTTGAAACAATATATTTTTACCGGTTTTTCTCTTTTTTTAAAGAATTTTCCCCATCTTCGATCCGGTAATGTCTCTTTTTCAGATATCGTCCCAGCAGGATCGAAGAGAACAGGATCAAAGGGAGAGAGACAAGAAAACGGATTGCGGTAAACTTCAGGCCCATGAAAGAGGCTTCAAAGACGGCCATGGGGACACGGAAAACAGCAGAGGCACTGATATAGGTAAAGATCACACTGAGCTTAGCCCCTTTTCTGTAAAGAGAATATGAAACAGGGAAAGCCACATAAAGCCCACCCACAGTGGTCCCAGCTAAAATAAACGCCCACACATACCCCATAAAAAGAGAGCCTTCGCCAAGGTGCTTCTCAACCGTCTCTTTTTTGACCCAGACTTCAAAAAGCCCGATGAGGATGAATGCGCAGGGAAGGATCTTAAGCATATCGAGGGTAAAGAGGCTAAAGTTCCTCCCTGTCTCCAGGCCTGGTTGAAACCCTGCAATAAAGGAGACTCCCAAAAAAAGAAGAAACAGAGCAGCTGCGGCCAGCTTCATCTTTCCCCTTCTCATCCCAGCTCCCCGAAGAATAAACCGGTCGCTACAGCCACGAGAAGAGCTGTCACCAGGCTTAAAGCATTTCTGAGCAAAGTGGCCCTTGTCCCGAAATAGGCCCTCTCCACAGGAAATGTCAAAACCCCTACCATCATCAATGTCGTTGTAAAGGCCGAAAGAACCATGTAGGAGACCCCTTGTTTAAGAAGAATACCGCACAGGGGAAAAGCGACAAATCCCGGCATTAGGGTAACAGAACCTATAAGAGCCGCAGCAATCACAGAGGCCCATTTTGTTCCGTTGCCCAATATAGCTGCGATCACCTGATTGGGAAGAAACGCCAGGATAAGAGACATGAGGATAAGAACCAGGATAAAATCAGGAGCGATACGGACAAATCTTTTCCAGGCGATTATGAGGGCCTGCTTACTTTTTCTTCTGTCTTTTATAAAAGAAAAAAGAAGAAGCAGAGCTGTTCCTGCATAAAAAAAAAGCATCATGTCTCCTTGAGTTAGTATTCGTTAACTTCTTTCTGAAGATAACTGTTGCCGTGTTTTTGTCAAGAAAAGAGTGGGGGGAGGCGAACGCCTCCCCTTTTATAGTTTATGCTTTTCCAACCTTGTGACCATGGCTGTGTAGATCACTGGGATGATAATCAGTGTAAGTATGGTCGACGTGGTCAACCCGCCGATGATGGTCACAGCCAGGGGTCGGGTCAGTTCACTTCCTTCTCCGATCCCTATGGCCAAAGGAATCAGTCCCAGGATAGTCGTCATGGAAGTCATAAGGATAGGGCGAAAACGGAGTTTCCCCCCTGTCTTAACGGCATTCAGAAGGTCATACCCCTCCTCTTTCCTGAGACGGTTGATGATATCGATCTTGACAATACTGTCATTGACAACGATACCTACAAGGACCACCATCCCCATAAGGCTCATGATGTTCAGCGAGGTATTTGTGATGAGCATGAGGACAAAGACACCGATGAAGGCCAGGGGAACAGCCAGGATGATGACAAAGGGTTGGAAGAAAGATTCAAACTGAACACCCAGGATCATGTAGACAAGGATCAGGGATAAGATAAAGGCGAACCCGAGTCCGGAAAAAGAATCCCTCATATTTTCGATTTTCCCGGCGAACTTGACCTTGACTTTTCCGGTATCCGGGAGCCCATCGAAAGCCAGTCGGACCTTGTCGATGGCCTTCTCCAGGGAGAGTCCTTTAATATTGCACATGAGAGAGAGTTTACGCCGCTGGTCCTCACGTTTCAGCTCATTGGGGACTTTTACGATCTGCATATCCACAATATCACGGATCTTGTAATCGAATCCGTCGACATTGATGATCTTTTCCATAAACTCATCATAATTCGGGGGACGCTCTTCATTTTTGACCCATATATCGATTTCCTTGTCTTGGTCATAGATGGTTGTGGCCAGGTCGCCTACCGTGTACTTTTTCAGCTGTTCGATCACGGTGTAGAGAGGGGTATCGATGGTATCGATGAAGTAGTCTTTAAAACGCATCTCGATGATCTCCCGCTCAAGCTCCATATCCTTGACGACAAGGCGGAACCCGTCGATTTTTTCTATCTCTGGTTTCAGCCGATCAGCCACAGCGTTCAGCTCTTCGATCTCCTCCCCTTCCAGGATGACTTCGATATCATATTCTCCGAAGTCAAAGAATTGATTATAGATGCTCCCTGCCGAGTAAAAGGTGATATTGCCTTCGAGAGCACCTAGTTTGCTCATAAGATACTGTTTGAACGGTTCTACAAGCTTTTTACTCTTCATGGCAAACATAAAGTATCCCGTATTCAATCCTGAAATACTGTTGCCATAGGTCTTTCCCAGGTTGACGACAAAGTAGTCGATCTTTGACTCCTGATCTCTGATCGCAGATTCCACAAATTTCACATATTTTTCATTGGCACTCATGGTGGCTCCTGTGGAGAGCTTGTATTCCATGAAGAACTTATTCTCCTTGACATCGGGGACAAACTCCCGCCTTAAGAAAAGAGAGAGTCCCGCTGTCAGGAGTAGAACCGCCAGCGTAAGCAGGAGCGCCTTTTTCTTATTGGCCAGGGCCTTGTCCAGAATAGATTCATAGATCCCCATCCCCTTCTCCAGGATCTCGTCAAACCAGTCGAAGAGAGCTTTTCCCCTCCGGACCACAAATCGGTTCATCCGTTCAATAAACCTCGAATCTCTGGAAAAGACCATTGGGACCAGGGTAAGAGCGACGATAAGAGAGGCCAGAAGAGAGACTGAAATGACAAAAGCCTGCTGTTTGAAGAGAACGGCGATGACCCCTTTCAGATATAGGACAGGGAGAAAGACAGCTATGGTCGTCAGAGTCCCTGCCATGATGGCCATGGCCACTTCTGAAGCCCCTTTAACCGAAGCTTCGCGGGGATCCCGTCCGTAACCCAGATAACGGTCCATATTTTCCAGAACGACAATGGAGTTATCCACAAGCAGCCCGATCCCGATAGCCAGGCCTCCCAGAGAGAGGATATTGATACTGATCTTGGCCAGATAGAGCGTGATGAAAGTGGCGATGATGGAAAGGGGCATAGAGAGGCCTATGATAAAGGGTGATTTAAAGTCATGTAAAAAGACGAAGAGGACAAAAAAGGCCAGGACTCCTCCGATGAGGATAGAGAGGATGACATTGTTAATCGCATTTTTAATCGTCTCGGAGTCATCATAGAGGACCTGGAGATTCAGTTTCGGGTCTTCCTGTTCCAGGGAAGCGATGAGCTCCCTGATATCCGAAGCTACTTTGACGGTATTTGCAGATGAGGATTTTACAATCAGGAGGCCGATCCCGCGTTTACCGTTGAACCGTGAATACTCATCGAGCTCTGCAGCCCGGCGCCTGATATCCGCCAGGTCCTTCAGACGGATATCCCCCCTGACTTTCATATTCCCGATCTCTTCTACTGTATAGCGGTTCTTTTCCAAAGAAAGCGAATAGGAGAAGTTTTCATCACCGATCTCTCCGGCAGCACTCACAAAATTATTACGGCTGAGGACCGTCTGGATCTCGTTGAAAGTGATTCCGTAGGAGACCATGTTCCTGTTGGAGACGATGACCTGGATCTCCTCCTCGTCTGCTCCCACGACGTCACATAGGGCGACCCCCTCCAACCGCTCAAAGCGTCGTTTCAGGCTGTCGGAAGCATAATTGCTCAGGGTCATAAAGTCGTAATCACCATCCACCATGATCTGCATGATGGGAGCCTGGGCAGGATCGAAGTAGAGGATGTTGGGTTTTTCAGCATCCCCCAGGTCGTCGGAGATATTATCCAGTTTTTCGCGGGCTTTGAGCATGGTATATTCCATATCCACGCCCCAGTAAAACTCAACGGTGATGAGCGATTTTGATTCCGTCGATATCGAGGTAATCTTTTTTACGTTGGGAAGAGTCCCCAGCTGCCGCTCTATCTTCTGAGTCACATTGGTATCCACCTCTTCAGGAGGCATATTGGGGGCTTTTGTCTCCACGGTGATCTTGGGAATATCAATGGACGGAAGAAGCTCGATATTCAGCATCTTAAAAGAGATAAATCCCAACAGCAACACGGCCATGAAGATCATGGTCGTCGTTACGGGACGGCGGACAGAAAAATTCGGAAGGCTCATTCTTCCTCCACAGCAGCATCCTCATTATTGACCACAGTGACCGCTGCCTTATGGTTCAGGACATAATGTCCCTCGACGATGATCTCTTCACCGGCATCAAGTTTATCTTCGATGACGATATACTGGTAATTCTCCGGGCCCACATCCACATAGGTCCAGTAGCCCAGGCCGTTCTTAACGACGAAGACAAGCTTTTTCCCGTCTCTTTCCAGGACTGCTTCTTTAGGGACAAGGACCTTGTCTTTGATAAGATCCACCTGCAGAAGGACGTCGCAGAAGACCCCCGGATAGAGATCGCCTTTTCTGTTGTCCAGCTCCACTACAGCATAGGTGGAGTTGTCATCATAGATAAGGGGATTAACGGAGTAGACCCTTCCGGAATACTTTTCTTCGGAAACCACAGGGAATATCACAGCTGTGGCCCCTTCTTTGATCTGGTTGATATCTTTGACCAGGATTTTTGCTTTGATGCGGAGACGTGTGATATCAGCGATACTGAGAACCGCACTGCCCGCCTGGAGATACTCCCCCTGTTTGGCTGCGATCTTCCCGACGACTCCTGAAAAGGGAGCACGTATGGAACACTTTTTGTAATTTTCAAGAGCCTGTTTCAAGGCAAGTTCCTGTTCTCCCAGGCGGTATTTTATCCGTTCCCGGGTGATGGTCCCCTTTTGGAGCCCCTCCACTACATCCTGCTGGATTTTGGCGACCTCGCTGTCGTCTGAATAGAGGTCTTTCTGCTCCACAGCAAACCCTTCGACGCTTCCCACATCTTCAGAGATAGCCAGATACTGGATATAGGCTTTTTTATATTCCAGAAGGGCCTTTTCATAATTGATCTGGTAGGTGGGATTATCGATGGTAAAGAGCAGGGTTCCTTTCTGAACGAACTGACCCTCTTTTACTTTGATATTGACGTTTCCTGTGACTTCAGCGATATAGTCGTTCACACGTATGGCTTCCAGTTTCCCTGACGAGGAGATATAAAGCGGGAGGTCGCCCTTCCACGACCGGACAGTCTTCACCGGAACGGGAGCGGCCAGAGGTTTACTCTTATCCTCCGCTTCTTTACTCTTTTTATTAAAGAAAAGGAACCAGGCTCCTGCTGCAAGGGCAGCGATAATAATCACGAGAACAATAACAAGGATCTTCTTTTTCATAGTAACTCCTCCACTATCGCTTGGGCATTCCCGACATATGAGCTGATCTCGAGAGCCGTCAGATTGTAATTTTTCAGCAAAGCGAGATATTCAAGCTCGGCGCTGATATATTCATCCTCAATATCCATGAGTTCCTGCAGAGTAATCGCCCCGATGTTGAACCGGGAGAGGCTGGAACGGTAATTCTCTTTCAGCGTGGGCAGAATATTCTTGAAAAGACCGATCTTTTCCCGGGTGATCTCCAGCTCTGTCATGAGCTTTTCAAAGGAGATCTGAATGGTCTCCATCTCATCCTGAAACCTGTTTTTTTCCATGAGATAGTCGATCTTAGTCATTTTCAGCCCGGACACCTTGGACAGATTGGCAAAAGGGATCGAAAGGACAAGAGACAGAGAATAGTTGTCCCGTTCCAGGTTTCCCATAGATGAAACCCCTCCTCCGGTATAGGTGGCTTCCAGCTCTCCGAAGAGGGCCGGTTCATACTGCTTTTTATTCATTTTGTATATACGGTAGGCATTATCCATCCTGATCTTCTGAAGAACCTGGCGCGTGTCGGGGCGAGTATCCTGAAAAAGAGAAAAATCGATATTGAGGATATTTTTCTCAGGATCTTCAAAGGGGCCGTTCAGGTATAGCCTCATCTTTTTATCTGCCTCTTTGAGCTGCATCTCCGACTCCTTCAGGGCCATCTCCAGAAATACATAACGTTTTTTTATCCTGTTATAGGTGATAAGGTCTGTGAGCCCCATCTTATAACTGTTCTCGGTAGCCCTGAAGATATCCCTGTAGCGCTCTGTCTGCCCTTTGTTCAATTCATAGCCCCTGAGGATAGTAAGATAGTCAATATAATGACTGTAGGCTGTTTTGAAAAAATCGAGGATATTCTGATCACAGTTGATCTGCTTCTCTTTCCGGCTGTTCAGCCATAGCTTCATCCTGTGATACCCTGTATTGCTCCCCCAGAAATACTGACGGGCCGAGAAGAGAAGCTGGCCGGTTTTATACCCCCCCTCCACCTCCTCGCCGTAATACTTATAGGTCTGATAATCCACATAGGAAAAAGTAGCTTGGAGTTCTGTATTTGTGGGAAGAAGCTGATTCACCACAGCTGCCCCCCCGTAGGAGAGGTACTCGTTTTCAAATACCTCACCCAACCCCTCATACTCGTCTGTGCTGCTCCGGTAAGTAGGAAGATAAAATTCAAAATCTATACGGGGCAGCAGCAAAGCGAGGTCCGACCGGGATGACCAGGCCTCATAGCTGTTTTTAAGTTCAAGGTCGCGGCGCCCGTCTCCTTTTTCCCAGGCTCTTTCCAGATACTCACTGAACGACATAGCCGAAAGAGCGAGAGAAAGCAGAAGAGTGAATAGAATCAAAGTTACTGATCGCTTCATGAAGACCTCCGTGATTTTTTCTTAGGCTTTATTTTTTTCAGCAAGTTCCCGGCTGCGGAAAAAAGCATTTTTCCGTAAAGAGGCAGCCTTCTGATATGCAGCGGTGTTCTTTTTATCTCTCTCCAGCCCAGTCCGGGGAGAGAGCTCCAAGAAACACGACGTGCCCAGGTCAAAAAACCTGTCCCGGGGTATGATACCTCTTTCTCTCCCTTCTTACTGAAGAAAAAGTAGAGAATAGGCATAAAGGTCAATGTAAAAAAGGTGGATGTGGTCAGTCCGCCCACTGTGGCGTAGCTGAGATGCTTCCAGATGTCAGCTGTAGAAGAGTCGTCTGTCTTGTCTTTCAACAGGATAATGGGAAGCAAACCCATGATCGTGGTCAGGGAAGTGATGAGGATGGGCCGGACCCGGTCTGATGCGCCCAGGATGATGCCGAAGACACGCTTGACCTTTTTTTCACGTCTCAAATAGTTGATATGGTTGACCATGATAATGGTATTGTTGACGACGATCCCCGCCAGAAGCATGGACCCCATGATCGCATGGATACCGAAATTCAGCTTGAAGATCTTATAGAGCCAGATGACCCCGACAAAGGCCAGGGGTAAGGTCAGAAGGATGATAAAAGGCTCTGTATAACTCTCATAGAGTGCAGCAATGATCATATAGATGAGAAGAATGGCAAAACCCAGGAGGATAAGGATCTTATTGTAATCGGTCTCATCATCCCACCATCTCTGGTTGTCATCTTCTATCTTTAGGGAAAAGCCCGGAGGATAGAGGATATGGTCACGCAACCCCTCTTTAAACTCCTCATCCGTCTGAGTGGAACTGGAAAAATCATAGGAGATGGGGTAAGAGTAGGTCTGGTCTTCCCGTTCGATTCGCCTGGTACTCCCCTCGAGTTCGATGGCGGCCACATCGCTCAATTTCACTCCGTGGGCCAGATAGAGGTTTTTTAGTTCATAGAGTCCGATCTTATCTTTCGGCGAAAACGTAAAATTGATATAGTCGTTCCCCAGTTTGACCGTATTCCTCATGGTAAACTCCGAGACCAGGCTCCGGACCTTCGATGTGACGTCATTGAGAGAGAGCCCGTAAATATCCAGTTTATCCGAATCGATGTCGACTACGGCTTTTTTGACTGAGGAAGTCGTCTCTTCACCCAGCTTGACCTCGGAGACCTCTCTGAAAGAAAGGAGGACATCCCGGAACTTCTTAGCCTCCTCCTTGAGTTTGGTATAGTTATACCCCTGAAGCCAGACAGTCGACTGGTAGCGGGTTCCTCCCATATACCCGCCTCCTCCGAAGTCGGGGCCTATCCCCCAGATACGCACATTGACCTGAGACATTCGGTTCCCGTAGACTTTGAGCTTTTCACGGAGAGCGTAGGCCTCGGCGCTCCCTTCGAACTCTTCTTTAAAATAGATGATGATATAACCCCGGGTCTCGGAGATAGAGGTCCGGTAATAATCTACGATCTCGTTTCCCGCAATCAATCCTTCGAACTGATTTACCGCATCTTTAAGCCTGAAATCGGGGACATTTGTCTCGGGATAGAATATACAGTTGAGCTCGGGGGGGTAGTCAAAACCACCCCAGGAAAAACTGCTCTTGTCCACGTCTTCCACGAAAACATACAGACTGTAGCCGATGATAAAGAGCATGGCGGCCAGAGCGATCCAGCGTATCCTCAGTAGGAACCCCACATACTTCTGATAGAATGAGATCCCTTTACTTTTGGCATGCCTGACCTTGGATTCAATATGGAAATAACTGAAGGCGATGGGGATCAGAGAAAAGGAGATGAAGATGGAGGCGATAAGCGCCACAACGATGGTCTTGGCAAAAGGGATATAGTAGATCTTCAGCTCTTCCTGAAGGAAGACAAAGGGAAGGAGGACACAGACTGTGGTCGTCGTCGAAGCAATGATGGGAATGAACATCTCCTTGAAGGAGAGAAGAATGGCCTCTTTGATTTTTTTCCCGGTGTAATAGTGTTTATGAATATTCTCATAGACCACCACAGCATTGTCCACAAGAAGCCCGAAAGCTAGGGCGATGCCGCTCAGCGTGAACTTGTTCAGGCTCTCTCCCGAGAAAAAGAGGTAGTTGATGGCAAAGGAGACCGAGAGGAAGATGGAGGACATGGTGATAAGTGAGGGTTTGACATGGCGCATAAAGGAAAAGAGGACGAGGAAGATGGCGATGACAGAGACGATGATCTTCAGCAAAATCGAGCTGTACCCTTCCAATACTTTCTTTCCTTCATTATCAGCGACTTTATAAAAGATATTGGGATATTCTTTCTCGACCGCTTTCAGTTTTTTGATGACGGCCTGGGAAACGAGGATGGCATTGGCGTCAGAAGCTTTAGTCAGCTGGACATAGACGGCAGGTTTCCCGTTCATCTTATGGATCGTCTGGGGATCTTCATCTTTGAAGGTGACTTTTGCCACCTGGGAAAGCTTGATTCCGTTTTCAACATCCCAGTTTTCAATGTTTTCAATGTCCATATCATTGCGGAAGGTCACATAGATGCGCTTATCCTGCATCCTGATATTCCCTATGGAGATCTTTTTGTTCATGCTCATGACTTTGTCCACGATGGAGTAGAAAGAGATATTATATTGTTCGATGGCAGGCTGGTCATATTCGATAGATAGTTCCCGCTCTACCCCTCCCTGGATATCGATCCCGGAGACTCCGGGGATCTCGGCCAGTTCGCGCTGGAGTTCATCCTCAGCAAACTTGGTCAGGCTGTATCCGTCTAAGATATCACTGGAGAGATAAAGGCTGAAAAAAGTGTCCTCCCCTATCTCACGGGGAATATACTGCTCGACAGTAGGCCCGTTGATGTCATTAGGGAGCTTCTCTTTCAGGGAAGAGATCTTTTCATTCACAAGGAACATGACAAAGTCCGGATCAGCGTCCCTCTCCAGTTCCACGGTGATATAACAGCGCCCCTCCATGGTAGTGGAAGAAACATCCTGCACTCCCCTGATGGTATAGATCTCCTCTTCAATGACCGAGGTGACATATTTGATGACATTCTCCGGAGACTGGTTGGGAAGCCCGGCATAGATGGTGAGTCTGGGGTATTCCACCTCAGGCAGGTCTTCTTTAGGGATCTGGTAGAAAGCGTATAACCCTGTGATCAGGATCACAATGAAAACGAGAATAAAACCTTTTGGTCTTTTGGTGACAAGGTCTGAATAAGCCATATGAGCAGTTTACCCCCATTTTTAAATTCGTCAATACTTCACAATAGACAGGCTTCCTTTAAAAATTGTTTCATTTGATTATACGAAGAAACGAAGGGATATGTCCCCCGGACCCCTCGAAAATCCAGGGGAGACTATATTTTACTCATAGAACCCTCTGATCTTTTTGAAGAGAGAGGTGTTTTTTTCTATTTCGGATTCGCTTCCCACGACACAGAGAGCATTTTTAGCCAGGACATCTCTCAACAGGCCCGAAAAACGTACGATCTCATCAGCTGTGGTCTGCAGGATCTCGTCACGCTCCTTCTGGAAGTCGTCATGTTCCAATTTACTAAGATAACGGGAAAGGATGATCTCCCCTCTCATGGAGGGGGTCACGGGTTTGTCGACTTCGCTGATGGTCCCGATGATATATTTCAGTGTCTCTTCATCACTCAGTTCCAGGGAAGAGATATAATCCGGGATCTGGTCATAGACACCCAAGGTCTTTTTCAGCTGAGGATCCCGGTAAGAGCAGAAGAGCATCAGCCCGCTTCGGGAGATCCGCGGGAAGACGCCGTAGGCTCCGCCCTGTACCCTCACCCGGTTCCAGAGATAATCGTATTTGAGGATCGTCCCCAATACCCGGAGGCTTCCCTTGTATCGGTAGCCGAGACGATGATAGTCATACCCCTTGGCAACATACTGTACCTGCCCGGGGATCTTGATCCCTTCGTTTTCTGCACCGGGTTCTACAGCGGGAAAGTCTGATGCGGGAAGGCAACGCTCTTCACCTGTGAGAAGGAGCCGTGCCCGTGCCTTGATATCATCGGCCTCTTCTGAGGCATCTGAAGTCACCGAAAAGAGAGGCACACTTGAAGAAAAAACAACCGAGCGTACTTTTTCCAGCCGCGCAGAGAGGGGACCGAAGGCTTTTTCAAAATTATCATCTGTCTCTTTTATGAAGCGGTAATACTCCCAACCTGATGTGGCCTCGTCAAAACGCCCTTGGTAACATAAATAGGAAGAGAGCCGTTTCATGGCCAGAATGTGCCCGGCATCCATGGCTTCAGCTTCCAGATAAGCCCTGACATTGCGGATGATCTCGTGAAGACGCTCTTTGTTATCAAACTTTGTCTTTTGGAGGATCTCACGGAGAAGTTGGGCAGCATCATTTCCTTTGTCCCTGAGATAACGGGCCTGGACAAGAAAGCCGAAACGGGCCTTGTCGGGATTGTCACGCTCGGGGAAAAGAGCAAGGTCCGTATTCATCTGGCCGAAAATCCTGTCCTGGAGTGTGGAGAGTTCTCTGTACTCATGATTTTCCGTATCGATCCCTCCGAGAACCTCTCCCAGAAGGGCGGCTACAGGCCACTCCTTTTCCTCCACAAGTGTCATCTCATAGAAGATATGGTCATAGACGATCCCGTTCGTCTCAGCTCTTGAAAGGAGCAGCCCGGCTCCGTCTACCTCATACTCTTCCCTGGGGAAATGTTCGGCCCCGGGATCAATATCGGCAAGTTCAAGTTTCGGCAGAGAGGCGATCTCCCCGGGAGAATCAGGGGTCTCCTGCCAGCGGCGTAGTCCTTCAAACTCTTTGAGGAGAGATTCTATCTCCTCCTCTCCCATGGACTCTTTTTTCCGCTGAAGGTCTTCAGCCAACTTCTTTTCCATCTCATCCACCATATCAGGACGGGGCTCCATGATTAAGAGGGAAGCGTGGGTATTACCGATGAGAAACCTTCTGATAAGCCCTTCGAAATAACCATTTGACATTTGCTCTTTTATGCGATGAAGCGGTTTCTCAAACGCCAGATGAAGTGACGGCTCACTGTCGTAAAGCCACCCGTTCAAAGCGGCAATATTGTAGACAAGCCCCCGGGGAAATCCCTGGAAATCCCCTTCTCTCAGGGCAAACTCTTTTTTGTTCACAGCTCCTTCTACAAGCTCAGGATCCAGCCCATTTTCTGCACAGGCCCGGAGTGTCTCATCGATGATCCGAAAGAATTCGTCTCTCTTCTCCGGGTCACTCCCCTTGACGATGAAGGAGATGAGAGGCTGCCGGATTCCCGAAAGATAATAACCCGATACGGATTTGCCGATCTTTTTTTCAAGAAGTGCCCTCCTCAAAGGCGAAGCGGGTGTATCCAGAAGGATATATTTGAGAATATCAAGCCCCAGGACGGTTTCCGGATCCAGGGCATCTCCCACAGCTGCATTGAAAGCCAGATAGGATCTCCCGAGGGTGTCTTCTCCCTTTGAAACAGGGTAGAAAAACCGGGACTCGCGAAGAGCATCGAAGGGTTCCTGCAACGGAATCGACGAAGGACACCCTTCGGCAGAGTAAGAGCCAAGATAATTCTTTTGGAGGAATTCCAGGACAGCCCCGGTCTCAATATCACCGTAGAGGTAGATGTAGCTGTTGGAGGGGTGATAATAGAGGCGATGAAACCGTAAGAAATCCTCATAGGTCAGGTCCGGGATATAGGCCGGATCCCCTCCTGAGACAAACCCATAGGGAGTATCGGGATACAGGCTGGACAGGATCTTTCGGAAAAGAAGGCTGTCAGGAGACGAGAAGGCTCCCTTCATCTCACTGTAGACGACTCCGTTGCAGCGCAGGGGAGCGTCCTTATCCTTCATCTCGTAATGCCATCCTTCCTGAAGAAAAATATTCTTATTTTTTGTGATCAACGGATGGAAGACGGCATCACAATAGACATCCATCAGATTGAAGAAATCCTTGCGGTTCCTGCTGGCCACAGGATAGACCGTCTTATCCGGATAGGTCATGGCATTCAGAAAGGTCTTCAGGGAGCTTTTGTTCAATTCTATAAAGGGGTCTTTTGTTGGGAATTTCTCTGACCCGCATAAGACAGAGTGTTCCATGATGTGTGCAACCCCCGTATGGTCTGAGGGAGGTGTCCGGAATCCGACTGAAAAGACTTTATTGTCATCACTGTTTTTGACATGGATAAAGCGAGCTCCTGTGGACTGATGCCGGTAGTGGAGAAGCTCTGCTGAGATCTCTTTGATCTCCTCTTTTTTGATGAGAATAAACCCGTGCTGCCCTTTCATTCCTTTCTCCATGTCTCCCCTTTCTTTGCTTTTTAAAACCAACCGCCTTCAGCGACCTGCTCGGAAAATTCCTGTATCTCTTCATACTCCTTTTCACGCTCATCAGAGTAATCCTTGAGCCTTTTGCTTTTCAAAAATCCTTCTGCTGTCTGAGGAAAGAGGAGATATAGAAGACGGTCTTTCGGCGTGCTGCAAAGAGGCCGTCCATATTCGTCACAGTAAGGGTCATCGAAGGAGACCTCTTCCTTGATATAATAGGAGGGCTCATCTCTCCCTGTGATCAGCTTCCTGAAATCAGGCGAGATCTCCGCAGGTGTCTTCCCGTAGGCGCCCTGGACAAGGGCTTTGAAAGGGGCTGTCACCATCTTATATTTACCTTTAATGACATTCATCACAGCCTGAACCCCTACGATCTGGGATGTGGGAGTCACAAGGGGGGGATATCCGGCATCCCTTCTGACCTCCACGATCTCCTTCATAACCTCCTGGATTCTGTCTGTGGCATTAAAGGCCTCCAGCTGAGAAAGAAGGTTGGTATACATCCCCCCCGGGATCTGGGCTTCAAGGACCAGGTAATCAGGAGGCGAAAAGTTGAACATCTTTTCCAGGTCATGCATCTCTTTCAAAGCTTTTGAGAAGTCTTTTTTGTCTACGGCATTGATGATCCTTCCGATCTTCTCTTCTATCTGCCTGGGAAGGACGACGGGAAATGGCATGGGAGTGTTGAGTTTGTCAAAAGGTTCCAGCTCTTTTCTGACCTCCCTCAGCCTGTTGTCGATCTCGGCGAACAATTTCGGGTCATACCCGACGCTTCTCCCCATTTCCCGGGCGAAGACACTGAGAATTTCGATGGACGGAAGAGACGACCCCCCGCTCATGGACATGAAAGCTGTATCCACGGCATCGATCCCCAAAGCCATGGCGATGACGCCGTTCAGATGCCCATACCCCGGAGTAGTATGCGTATGAAGATGAAGGGGCAGAGAAACCTCTTCTTTGAGACGGGTAATCAGCTGGTAAGTCATCTCCGGTGAGAGAAGCCCGGCCATGTCTTTTATGGTGATGATATCCGCACCCAGATCGCGGAGTTTAAGAGCATAATCCACAAAATAATCAACATCAAAGACCGGGCCAGTGGTATAAGCGATGGCCCCGTCAAAGATCCCGTTCTCCTCCTTGACGGCTTTTACAGCCACTTTCAGGTTTTCCGGGTCGTTCAATGCATCGAAGATCCGCATGACCCCCACCCCGCTTCGTATGGCTGTCCGGTTGAACTCGTCCACGATCTCGTCGGGATAGGGATTGTAGCCGAATAAGTTCTGCCCCCGACACAAGGCCCTGATAGGGACTGCAGGCCCCAGAGAAGAATAGATCTTATCCAGACGCTCCCACGGGTCTTCATTCAGAAAGCGCATGGTGGCATCCAGGGTCGCACCTCCCCAGGCTTCTATACTATTCAAATCGGCTTTTTTTAATACCTCCAGGACATAGAGGATCTGTTCAGTGGTCATCCTTGTTGCCAGCAAGCTTTGATGACCGTCCCTCAAAGAGACATCATTGAATCTGATACGCATCGGGAACCCCCCCTTTCAACGAGTTGACTATACCAGAATGAAGCTATCTTTCAATATAAAAAGGGATTGTCCCCCCGATATAAAGATATTGACAACCGGGCTTTAATGCTTATCATTATGGCAAGCTAAGGAGGCACACATGCTGCTTAAGGATTATCTGGCTCCTGAATTAGTCTTTTTTGATGACTCCTCTCCTGACAAAGAGGCAGCCATCCGTTTTCTCTGCGACGAGATTGCCAGAGTCCATCATCTGGATGCTTCTCTTCTTTTTCGTGAAGTCATGGACCGTGAACAGAAGATGACCACTGGAATGGGAAGCCATATCGCTGTCCCCCATGCCAGGATCGAAACCCTCGACCGCTTTCATCTGGCGTGTCTGATCACGAAAAATGGAATTGATTTTCATTCCCTTGATGATAAAGATGTCAACATCATCGTTCTGCTTCTCTCCCCCGGGAGAATGGTCAAGGAACACATCAGCCTGCTTTCAAAGATCTCTTATTTCCTCACCGATGAAGGCAACTTCCAGAAACTCCTCGACGCCCGCTCTTTTGAAGATATCGAAGAGACCGTCCGCGCTTACTAAAAGAGCCCTTTGCTTTTCAGGCTGACAAAACTCTCTGAACAGATAATGAGATGATCCAGTAGATTTATATCAAGTTCACGGCATAAGCGGCCTAGTTTCTCTGTAAAGGCAATATCAGCTCGGGAAGGCTCACTGATCCCCGAAGGATGGTTATGGACGAGGATGATCCCCGTGGCGCCGGTGTTGAAAATATCCCTGACGATGTTCCGCGGGTAGAGATAGGAGTAATTCACACTCCCTTCCTGATATTGGAAAATATCCAGGATCCTGTTCCGGCCGTTCAGACAGAGGACACAGAAGATCTCATTCTTCCGGCCTCCGTACCAGGCTCTGAAAAAGTCAGCTACAGCCTGGGGTGAATCGACCCGGACGCTCTCCCTCATCACATTTTGATGAAGATATGTTACAATAAGCTCCTTGACCATGAGAATAAGGTCAGCCGTCCGCTCCCCGACTCCGGGGCACTTCAGCAGTTCTTCCCGGCGGCTGTCCAGAACGCTTTTCAAAGATCCGTAATCCTTTAAAAGCCTCTTTGAAAGCTCTTTTGTATCTTTCCGTACGTTGACGGCTCCCAAGAGCATCTCCAGGACCTCATGCTCGGCGAAGCCGTCAAAGCCCGATCGTCGAAAGCGTTCGCGAAGTCTTTTCTTATGTCCCTCGTGTCCTAAACCAGCCATACCCCTTAATATGAAAATAACGGTTCTACTTTTATGATCACATTTTTTATTGAAGGAAACAGATCGTTCAGCTTCTCCAGAAGGAAGGTGCGTATCATCTCCTCTTCTCGCCTTGAGATCGCTCTTTTTGTTGAGAGGTCCAATATGATGTTGACTCTTTTTACTCCGATCTTTCTCAGGTCGTGAAAGGAATCCACATAATCAAACTGTTCAAGAAGCTCAGCGAGGCTCTTATTGACTTCTTTGAGGAAAGGGTCCTGTTTGTCCACGGGATCGATATGGACTACTGATTTGACGTTAAAGGTCTCGTCCAGTTTTTCTTCGATCATCTCGCTGTAATA
>JAFGWL010000031.1 GCA_016937175.1 Candidatus Mcinerneyibacteriota bacterium
CTCTCTGATCCTGTGATAGATATGATCGTTGAAAAAATCGGCCTGGGCTTCGTCAGGAATCAGGACCACAAAAAAATCGCAGGTTTTCATTCCTTCTTCGGGAGTAAGAACCCGAAACCCCTCCTGACGGGCTCTGTCCGCCGAAAGTGATCCCTCTCTGAGGACCACAGAGACATCGACTCCGCTATCCTTCAGATTCAGGGCCTGCGGCCGTCCCTGGTTCCCGTATCCGATCACAGCTACTTTACGGCTTTTAAGAATATCACTTTTCTTATCCAATGAGATCATCTTCAATACCTCGATGAAAGTTCATCCATGATCCGGACATACTCCTCAAGAAGGCGTTTTCTGCTGGGATGTTTCAATTTTTTCAAAGCTTTCTGTTCGATCTGACGCACACGCTCCCGGGTGATGCCGAATTTTTCTCCGACTTCTTCAAGGGTATAGGACTTTCCTTCTATCCAGGAATAGCGAAGACGAAGGATCTTCTGCTCCCTGTCTTCCAAAGTCAGCAAAAGGTCGTTGAGCTTCTCACGGAGCAGTTTAAGCTGAACGATACGCTCGGGAGATTCGATGCGTGTATCCTCCAGGAAATCACCCAGCTGGCTGTCCCCCTGATCTCCCACGGGAGTTTCCAGAGAGACAGGATCTATGGCGATCTTCTTGATCTGGTTGATCTTGGATTCGGGCATATCGATGATAGCTGCCAATTCTTTATTCGAAGGCTCCCGCCCGTTTTCCTGTTTGAAGATGCGCATGGTCTTATTGATCTTATTGATGTTTTCGATCATATGGACAGGGATCCGGATGGTCCTGGCCTGATCGGCGATGGCCCGGGTGATAGCCTGACGGATCCACCAGGTGGCATAGGTAGAAAACTTATAACCCTTCTTGTAGTCAAACTTCTCCACAGCCCGCATAAGGCCTATATTGCCCTCCTGGATGAGATCGAGAAACTGCAGCCCCCGGTTGGTATACTTCTTGGCAATGGAGATGACCAGCCGCACATTGGCGCTGATAAGATGCTTTTTCGCCCGTTCCACGATGCGAAGGCCTTTGTTGACTTCCAGAAGATAGAGCTTCAGCTGGTTGCGGTTCTCTCCGAGCACCTCTTCAGTAGAACGGATATACTCCTCCAGCCCCTTAATCTCGAATTTTTTGGCTTTTTTCGAATTCTGTAGCTTCTCCAAGTCGTTTTCCGTCTTCTCAAGGCTTTTGACAAGGATCTTGAATCTCGTGGCAAGAGAATCGATCTGTGGGTAATTGAGGTCAAGCTCATCGACAGCCACTCGGAGACGCTCTCTTTTGCCTTCGAGCAGGACCTGGAGCTTCTCTTTCTCGCCCTTCCTCTTCGTGGTCTCCGCGTTTTTCTGTGTCTCTCTGATCTCGTCATATATCCCCTGGATCTTTGAAAACTGGAGATAGACCTTTTCCCGGCACTCCTCCTGTTTTTCGGCATTGTTGATATCATTATACTCCATATTGATGACATCCTCACAATGACGCTCTTCACAGCGTTTTATGCGCTGGGCCAGTTCGGGGACCACAAAATCGAGCTTGAAGACATGTTTTTTGATTATTTCATACCCTTCCTCGATACGTTTGGCTACCTCGATCTCGCCATCTTTGTCCAGAAGCGGGACCTTTCCCATCTCCCTCAGGTAGAGGCGAACGGGATCATCCAAGGTGTTTTCATTGAGTGCGTCTTCCAGGATGTCGGAATCAAGTTCCCGCCCACCTTCTTCTTTGTCCTCCACCAAAAGCCCGCCCTTTTGCAGCTCGGCGATGATCTTTTCGAAGAATTCAGGGGAAACCACCTCATCGGGGATAAGATCATTGAGCTCTTCATAGCTGATCCCATTTTTCTTTTCGGCTTCCCGGACGATCTGTTCGATCAGCTCGCCCTCATTCCAATTCTTTTTCAAGTATTTCCTCCTTCTTTTTTTCCATCTTGATGGTCTGTATCACATTATGATAAAAACGTTCGAACATCTCCTCATCGGGGATAAAGGCCTCACGAAAGATAAGGGTCGTCATCTCGTTTATAAGAAGAGGATCCTCCACAAAATGCTCATACTTTCCCCTGCCATGGATGATTTCCCCCTGTGACAAGGCCTCCCCGGCTCTTTCAAGAGCCTCAAAAATACGCCTGTCGGTGATAAAATATTCCCAGTCTTCCTGAAGTTCCGCAAGTTTCACGGAAAAGTCCTTTTTTTCCAGAAAATAGAGAAGAAACAGGACTTCATCCTTTCGGAAATCTCCCTTGAAGGTGGCTTTTTTTCTTCTTTTCCCCCGTTTTTCCAGAGAGGCCCCTATTTTCCGTCCGAACCGGACATCAAGGGCCTGAAGGAAAAAAGATCGACGTTCTTCATCAGTCAACCGGGTAAAATCTTCTTTAAGTTTTTTGTACACACCGGCTTTCTGCTCGGGATTATCCAAGTCCACCCCTGCTGTAAAGTAGTCCACATAAAAGTCAAATCCCGGGACTGAATTTTTAATAAGCTTGTCAATAAAACCCTTTCCGCGCATCTTCACCGTATCATCAGGATCCTTTTCGAGGCTGTTGACAACCACCCAGGTGTTGATCCCGGTATTGAACAGCTGCTCCAGAGAGCGGATGGTGGCGCGCTGTCCGGCTTCGTCATTATCAAAGAAGAGGGTGATATCATCCACCCTGTTCGTTAAAAGCTCTGCATGCCCCCGGGTAAAAGCCGTCCCCAGGACAGCGACTACATTTTTGATACCATACTGATAAAGGGCCAACAGGTCCATATATCCCTCCACGACCACAGCCGACCTGGAAGCGAAGATCTCCCGCCGGGTCAGGTGCAGGCCGTAGAGAGTTTGGGATTTCTTAAACAGAGGCGTCTCCCCCGAGTTAAGGTATTTGGGCTGTTGCTCCTTCTGCAAGGCCCGCCCCCCGAAAGCGATCACATTCCCTCCCGGTTCGCAGATGGGAAACATAATACGGTCCCGGAACAGGTCATAGGGGCCGTTTTTTCCTTCACGAGCCAGGAAAAGTTTGTCCAACTCCTCCATGGCGGCCCCTTTTTCCTTCAGCTTCCGGCAGAGGGGATTTCCTGAAGCGGGGGCATACCCCAGCCGGAAGGCCTCGATGACATTTCTGGAGACTTTCCTCTCCTTTAAATAGAGGCGCGCCTGCCGGGCCTCGTCCGAGGTCATGAGGGTATCGAAAAAGAAATCCGCCGCATCTTCGTTTAAGCGGTAAAGCCGGTCGCGGGCTTCATTTTTCGGCCGGTCCCGTAAAGCGACTCCCGCTTCCCGGGCCAACTTCTCCAAAGCTTCTTTAAAGGGAATATTCTCATATTCCATGAGGAACGTGATCACATTCCCCGACTTTCCGCATCCGAAACAGTGAAAAAGCCCTTTCTCATCGCTTATAGAGAGAGAGGGGCCCCGGTCATTATGAAAAGGACAGACCGCCATGTAATTTTTACCTGTTTTTTTCACAGGAATATAACGTCCTATAAAATCAACGAGGCTGATCTTCTCTATTATCTGATCAATGGGATTATTTTCTTTCACGTATGTATAGATGCAAAGAAAGAGGAAAAGTTTCTCGAATTTTCAAAAAAAAGGCATTTTTTTGCGAATTTTCCTTTTATTCCCTCCTTTTTTTACTTTTACCAGGCTCAAAGTCCATATCCATGCTCAGATCCACCGCCACAGCTGAATGGGTAACGGCTCCAGTGGAGATAAAATCGATATCGAGGCCGGCCAGTCCGGAAAGCCGTGAGAGGGTGATTCCTCCCGAAACTTCTATCTTAACGGCAGGGTCTTCTTTTCTGATCAGGCGGGCACACTTCTCAATGGATTCATTGTCCATATTATCCAGCATGATAACGTCGCACCCGGCACGGGCCGCCTCCCGGGCCTCCTCGGCGCTTTCCACTTCCACCTCAAGGCGTATCCCTTTTTTTCGCAGGAGTTGCGCCCTTTTCACAGCCGCAGTCAGTCCCCCTGCGACAGCCTTATGGTTGTCTTTGATCATCATCATGTCATAAAGCCCCATGCGGTGGTTGACGCCTCCTCCGGTTCGGACAGCGTATTTATCGAGGGCCCGGTGCCCCGGACAAGTCTTCCGTGTATCCAGAAGACGTACATGGCTCTTTCCGAGAGCTTCCACATAACGCCGGGTCATGGTCGCCACTCCGCTCATCCTCTGGACAAAATTCAAGGCCGTCCGTTCCCCTTTCAAAAGGGAAAGAGCTGCCCCTTCCAGGCGGGCCACGGCCGTGCCCTTTTCCACCGATGCCCCCTCTTCCACACAGTCTTCGATCTTTACTAAGGGATCCAGCTGACGGAAGACTTCGCAGATAAGGGGGTAGCCGCAGAAGACCAGCGTCTCTTTGGCCAGGATTATCGCTTTTGCCCGGTCCCGTGGTTGAAATAGAAGGTCGGAAGTCACATCTCTCCGGCGGGTCCCCAGATCCTCTTCAAGGGCCAGGCGGACAAGCCGGCGGACAAGCCTCTTGTCAGGCAAAGTATCGTTCTTCATATTTTAATCCTCTCTTCAAACTTTTTACGGAGCTGAAAAATGGTGTCACGCACCTTCGCAGCCTCCTCAAAGAGAAGCTGTTCACTTTTGGCTTTCATCAACTCCGTGAGCTCCTCGATCACTTCAGGAATAGCTTCGTAGGGTACCTTTTCCGTATCGAAGGAAAATCCTTTCTCTTCCCGGTCCCGCCTCTTTTCCTGGAGAAGGGTGGAAAAGCGGATCTCCTTTTTTATCGTCCTGGGAGTGATGCCGTGTTCTTTATTGAAAACCTCCTGGATCGCTCGCCTGCGCGCTGTCTCATCTATGGCTGCACGCATGCTGTCGGTGATGGTATCGGCATACATGATGACAAGCCCGTTGACATTCCGGGCCACACGTCCCGAGATCTGGATGAGAGAGCGGAAAGAACGCAGAAAACCCTCTTTATCGGCATCAAGGATAAAGACCGTAGAGACTTCCGGCAGGTCAAGCCCTTCACGGAGAAGGTTGATCCCCACAAGAATATCGAAATCCCCCATCCGCAGGCTGTTAAGCGTCTCAATACGCTCGAAGGTGTGGATCTCCGAATGGAGATAATCGGCTCTGAAACCCTTCTCTTTCAGGAAGGCGGTAAGGTCTTCTGCCATCTTCTTGGTCAGGGTCGTGACAAGGATCTTTTCTCCGCGTTCGATAATGGCGCGAGCCTCTTTCATCAGGTCATAGACTTGTCCTTCTGTGGGGCGGACTTCGATTACAGGGTCCAGAAGCCCCGTGGGACGGATGATCTGTTCCACAATAGCGCTGCTGACCTCTTTCTCATAATCGGCGGGTGTAGCTGAGACAAAGAGTGTCTTGTCCAGCATCGATTCAAATTCACTGAAATAAAGAGGGCGGTTATCCAGCGCCGAAGGCAGGCGAAAACCGAAATCCACCAGCTTCTGTTTCCGGGCGCGGTCTCCGTTATACATGCCCCGGATCTGGGGCAGGGAAATATGGCTTTCATCGATGATCATCAGGTATTCGTCGGGGAAATAGTCTAAAAGCACATAGGGGCGCTCCCCCTCCCGGCGGCCGGTGAGATAACGCGAATAATTCTCGATCCCCGAACAATATCCGAGGTTTTCCAGCATCTCCAGGTCATATTTTGTGCGCATCTCAAGCCTCTGGGCCTCCAGCAATTTTCCCTCTTCCCTGAAAAGAGCAACCCTTTCCTCCATCTCTTTTTCGATCAGGCTCAGAGAGCGTTTAAGGTTCTCTTCAGAGGTGATGAAATACTTGGCAGGGAATATCTCGACCTCATCCAGGGCGGAGACAGGTGATCCGGTCAGGTTTTCAAAGGTATACAGATCCTCCACTTCATCTCCCCACAACGCGACACGGATGGGATTGTTCTCATAAGGAGGATAGATATCCACAATATCTCCTTTGGACCGGACATCACCCTTATAGAAACCGATGTCGTTTCGTTCGTAAAAGATGCCGATTAGGCTACGCAGGAGGTCCATCTTGTCTATATGATCTCCCCTTTTTATCCTGACGGATGATGCTTTGTAGTCCCTCGGAGAGCCAACTCCGTAGATAGCCGAGACGCTTGCCACTACGATCACATCCCGTCGTGTCAGAAGCGATGTGATGGTCTCAAGCCGCATGCGGTCGATATCTTCATTGATGGAAGCGTCTTTTTCAATATAGGTATCGCTCTGGGGGATATAAGCTTCAGGCTGATAATAGTCGTAATAGCTCACATAATAACAGACTTTGTTTTCAGGGAAAAACCCTGTGAGTTCTGTGTAGATCTGGCCGGCCAGGGTCTTGTTATGGGTGATGATCAGGGTAGGCAGGCCCATCCGCTCGATAACCTTGGAAAAAGTAAAGGTCTTTCCGGAGCCCGTCACACCCAGAAGGGTCTGGCTCATCCCTTTCCCAGCTCTGAAGTTCGAGACCAGAGACTCGATAGCCTCCACCTGGTCTCCCATAGGCCGGAAAGGGGAGACGACCCGGAAGGGCCTTTCCTGAAACGCAGGATTCATCTCAGCTCGTTTAAAAGCTCCATGATGTCCTTCTGACCGGGATCGATCTTCAGCGAACGCTCGAAAGCTTCGGCGGCCTTGTCGTCCCAGTCCAGAGCCTTGTAAAGAATCCCGAGGTTGTTCCAGGCATGGGTGTTGTCAGGGTTCAACTCCGTTGACTTGAGGTAGTTCTTGATAGCGTTTTCAAAGAAATCCTCTTCGTCGGTCTTATCTTCCCACAGCTCTTCCCTGGCGACATCCTCCAGGGCCAATTCTCCGTAGGCGACTCCCAGATTATAATAGAGTTCCGCATCATCGGGCAACATAACGGAGGCTTTCTCGAAAAGTTCCACGGCTTTTTTCAGATCGCCCCTTTGTGCGGCTTCATAGGCTTCATCTTTTATTCTCTTTGCGTCTTGGTTCATATCGACCTCCTTCCCTTTATCCTATCATCTCTCCCCCTTTTCGTCAATCGGATACCGCCTGCAGCTTCTTGACTTTTCGGCTTTTAGGAGTATGCTTCTGGTATGCCATTGATTCTCTTTTTCATTCTGCTCATGGAAACGGCCCATCCGGTCTGGACGATCCCCGCATCGGTGGAAGAATCCATACGTCGCGAAAGCTCCTACGGAGAAAGCCTCAGCATCGTCACCCTCTTTCCGGCTCAACCTGTCAAAGAGATCATAAGAAAAGAGAAGGCCCATATGGCCTATGTGGCAGTGACCGGAGAACGGGCCTATGTCTTCTGGAAGGATCAAGAGAGCCGCCCCCGGGGGGCCCGTTTGTCACTTCCGTCTCCTGCGCCCTTCACTCTCGACTACTCCCGCTTCCGTCTTTTGAAGGAGGGAATGCATCGCCCGGAGCTGGCCTTTCTCTACCTTTTCCACCGTCAGGCCCTGGAGGAATCTAAAGAAAAGACTCCGCAGCTTCTCTATGCTGCCCTCTTTCCGGACCACCCCCATCCTGCGATACCCTACCCCTCCCTGAACAAAGCAAGACTCGCAGAACTCTCCCGGTCGGCTGATTTTATCAAACGCTATGATCAACCTTTTTTCCTATTGCTTCAGGGAGAGATCAAAGCTTTTATCGACGAAACGGCCCCCGCCTATGATTGAAAAAAACTTCTCTCTTCAGTGTTTGAACAGCTATTGCCTTCCCGGGACAGCAGAATATTATTACCGGTATCATTCGGAAGATGAACTCTCAGATATCCTTCGCTGGGCCCGGCGTAAAGGGATGCCAGTCCATATCCTTGGAGGCGGCTCCAATATCCTCATCAGCCGCCCCTTCATCGAAGGGCTCGTCATCCACATGGGCCCCCTCTTTCTTAACCGAAAAGGACAGACTCTCCTGGCCGGAAGCGGGGTGGACACCTCTCTGTCTGTCCTGCACGCTTGGCATCACGGGCTGAGCGGAGCCGAGTTTCTTTACGGACTTCCGGGAAACCTCGGCGGGGCCCTGTTCATGAATGCCCGGGCTTACGACCGCTCGATGTCAGATATCATCCTCTCGGCGAAAGTCATGGATGAAACAGGTAAGGTTTTCTGGGTTGACAAAAAAGATATGGCCTTCGGATACAAGGATTCTGTTTTTCAACACCGCCCCTGGACCATCCTGGCGATGTCGTTCCAGCTTCAAAAGGGAGATAAAGAGTTGATCCACAGGGAGATGGCCCGGTGCATAGATATCAGGCGCACCAAGGGCCATTACGATTTCCCCTCCTGCGGCTCTGTCTTCAAGAACCCCTATGAAGCAGGGATACCGGCGGGAAAGCTCGTGGAAGAACTCTCCCTTAAGGGGAGACGGGCCGGCGGGGCGGAGATCTTTTCCAAACACGGCAATTTCATCGTTAACAGGGATTCTGCCTGCGCTGAAGATATCCTGAAGCTTCTCGAGATCATCCGTCAAGAAGCGCGCGAAAAAAGGGGAATCATTCTCACTCCCGAAGTGGACATCTGGTAATTCTCACAATTTTAACACTCTCCTCACGTTATCTTCATCCTGCCGCCTTATTGTAATGGAAACGACATAAGGAGGTTGTGTTATGAAAAAAGGTTTGATTGTTGTCTTGATGGCCCTGATCCCCTTTTGGGCCGGAGCAACGGAGTTTTCGTTCAAGGGTGAGATGAGGACAAGGATGAGCGCCTTTACGGATACTGAAGAGGCCGGCCTGGAAGAAGCTGCTGAGATCAGTAAGATCGACTCCCGGATCCGCTTTTATACCAAGGCTCTCTACAGCGATGCCGCTGCCTTCACCCTCGGAATCGAGATAGGTGATTTCGACTGGGGAAGAGAAGGACATAATAAAGATGAGAAAATCGTCGAAGTCAAACATGTCTATATGGACCTGACACCTGATTTTTCTGCCTCTATGAAATTCCGGTTAGGGCTGCAGGGCTATAAGGACCTTTTCGGCCAGGCCGTTTTTGACGAAGATGCCGCAGGCCTTCTCTTCATGCCGGAGATGGAAAATGTGGATCTTCGTACAGGATTCTTCATCCTTTCCGATGACGAAGCAAAAGGAAATGCCGATAATTCCAGGACTCTGGCCTTGATGGATGCCGCTCTTAAAAGCGGTTCTTCCACATGGAAAGGAGCTCTCTACTACGACTATTACCGCCATGAAGCTGCGACTCTTTATCTCGCCGGGGGCGGAGATTTCCAGCTTGATTCACTGGGTTTCGGAGCTCAGGCCGTTTATATGACCCGGAGTTTCCATGAAGAGGGCCTGGACAATATCAGCGGCCTTTTCGCCCATCTCTATACCCGGTTCAAAAAGGATAAGTTCACTGTGCAGGCTCAGCTCGGATATTCTCCTGCCGGAGAGAACGGCTACTTCGAGGGTATCGAAGAGTATGCCGATCTTTACGGCCTGGAATATGCTTATAAAGGATCTGTCTATGACGGCCAGAACCTTCTTTCAGGATATGGAGGAGAAATGGGACAAATGGTCCTTGCTTTGAACCTCACCTATGATTTCCTCTTTGCCAATGCAGGCATCATCCGGGCGACACATGAGGATTTGGAGGAAAAAGCCCTCGGGACAGAATTCGACCTCGGCTTTAAGACAAGCCTGACGAAGAAAGTCGACTTCACCGGAGTCTATGCCCTTTTCATGCCCGGGAAGGCCTTCGGAGAAAACGATAAAACAGCCCATGAGCTGGCGACTCAGCTCAAATTCAAATTCTGATCCTCATTTTCTTGAATCTTTTAAAAAAAAAGCGGGTTAACCCCCGCTTTTTTTTTGTCATTCCTCATTTCTGTGCTATATTTATGAAAATCATTAAAGGAGGTTTTTAATGAAACGAGTTGTGTTGATTTTATTACTGCTGATTCCGCTCACACTGAGTGCAACGGAATTCTCCTGGAACGGAATGTTCCGGACACGGACCGGGGATTATACAGAATATCACTGGTATAATGTCGGTGCTGAAAACCCTGATACGCAGAACATGAGCGATTACATGATGCGCCTCTTCACCAACATCGGCTTTAGCGACAGCCTGAAGGCTGTCTGGGGGATCGAAGTCGACGGGATCTGGGGAGACGAGGATCAGAACCGCGATGAGATCAATGTGGAGACAAAACATCTCTACATGGATTTCACTCCCGATTTTGCCGACATGCTTACAGTCCGTATCGGCCTTCAGCCTTACAAAGACCCCTTCGGAAGCGCCATTTTCGATGAAGACGCCGTAGGCCTCTTCCTCCTTCCGAAATTCGAGTCTTTCAATCTGAAAGCCGGATGGCTGCAATTCCACAACCAGGATATTTCCGAAGACCGCGATGACAATCTCTTCGTGATCGAGGGAAGCAAGGATTTCGAATCCTTCACCCTGGGCGCGGCCTTCCTGTATGACATGGGCTACATGGATCCCAATATCCTGTCACACGCCATGCACGAGATGATCATGGTCTTCCCTTTCGAGTACGACAACATGTGGTTGGGTTTCTTCGGGAAATATCACACCGACACCATGGAAGCGGGAGGGCATTTTGTCTACAACTCCTGCAAATATGCGGAAAACTTCATGATTTCTGCCGAAGACAGCACCGGCTTCTTCGCCTATCTTTACGGGAAATATAACCTGACAGAAAAGATGAACGTGAAACTCCATTTCGGCTATACCCCCGCGATAGATTATGATTCCGATGATTATACCTACTTCACAGCCATCAAGCCGCAGACCAACCTCTACGGCCTGGAATACTTCTTCTACGGCCCGGTCTTCGATCGCGCCACCATGCTCAACACCTACGGCGACTGGCTTGGACAGACCGTCCTGGCGTTGAATATCAACTACAGCTTCCTCTATCTGAATGCCGGTATGATCAAAGGCAACTTTGACAACTACTTCACCGATGAAAAAGAGTTCGGAAAAGAGATCGACCTGGGATTTAACTATCCCGTGACAGACGGCCTGACCCTTTCTGGTGTCTACGCCCTCTTCATGCCCGGCCAGTTCATGGAAGATTTCTACGGCTACAACGAGACCGCCCATGAGATGGCCTTCAAACTGGAATACAAGTTTTAACATCTAAGGAGGAATCATAATGAAAAAATCTCTTATCGTTATCATGCTGCTTCTTATCCCGGTAATGGTCTTTGCCGTGGATTTTTCCTACTCCGGCATGTTCCGGACTCGCGGGTCTCAGCTGACTGACCCTTACCTGGATAACCTGATCTACGGCGGAGAAGATGTCATCTCCTGGACCGATTATCAGCTTCAGCTCTTCACCACAGCTGCCATCAATGACAATCTGAGCATGGTGTGGGGAGTCGAAGTGAACGGTATCTGGGGCGATGAAGACCAGAACCGCGACGAGATCACTGTCATGACTAAACATCTCTATATGGATTTTACCCCCGATATGCTGGACTGGATGCATATCCGTCTGGGCCTTCAGCCTTATCATGATATCTTCGCAAGTTCCATCTTCGATGAGGACGCCGTGGGTATCTCCCTGATGCCTGAATGGGATACTGCTGATGTCTCTGTCGGCTACTATGTCTTCCATGATGAAGAGATGTTTGGCGAGTCCAACCGTTTCTGGACCCTGGATGTGGCTAAAAACATGGATGCCCTGACTCTGAAAGCAGCGGCTCTCATGAACAAGTTCCATATCGCCGGCGGAGGACATAACTACTCCCGCCTCTATATCGGCGCTGCTGCCGACTACAACATGGATAAGATGAGCTTCGGAGGCCACTTTGTCTACTCCACCACTTCATTTGAAGAAGACGATTTCAACCCTGACATGAGCGGCTATTTTGCTTACCTGTACGGGAAGATGGATGTCACCGAGAAACTCAATGTCAAGCTGAACTTCGGGTATACCCCCGGCGCAGCGGACATGGATTCTGTGACCATGTTCGAAGGGATTGCCCCCTATTTCAACCCCTATGGGCTGGAATATCTCTTTGTAGGGCCCGTTGTGGACTTCCCCGTGGGACAGGGCGCTATCCTGAACACCGCCGGCTCCTACATGGGCTTCCCCAACGGCCTTATGGTTTTGGCTGCCAACATCAACTACGGCATGTTCTATATGAACGCCGGACTGGTGAACGCGGTCATCGACATGGAAGGCGCTCCTGATTTCGACAAGAACATCGGAACAGAGCTCGATTTCGGGATGAAGACACAGCTCACAGACGGCCTCGATTTCTGCGCTGTCTATGCCCTCTTCATGCCCGGAAGCTTCATGGAAGATGAATTCATGTGGGGCATGGGAGCTGATCCCAAGACCGCTCATGAACTTTCCGTGAAACTGCAGTATAATTTCTGAGAATGAAATAACAGAAGAGGGGAAAGCCGCAGGCTTTCCCCTCTTTTTCAGGGAGGATTTATGAAAAAAATTGGGTTGCTTCTTTTGTTTGTCTGTCTGCCTCTCTTGCTGTTCGGCGTGGACTTTTCCTATCACGGAATGGTGCGCACCAGGACGACTCAGCAGACAGTGATCATTGAAAGCGATATGAATGAGGTCCCCCACGACACCATCACCTACTCCGACTACAGGATGCGTCTCTTCACAGAAGCGACGTTCAGTGATGCCCTGAACCTCGTATGGGGAGTGGAAGTCAATGGACAATGGGGAAACGAAGAACAAAACAGAGATGAGATCAATGTCAAGACCAAACATCTCTACCTGGATTTTACACCTGATTTGGTTCAGATGCTCAACTTCCGTGTAGGCCTTCAGCCCTACAAGGACATCTACCACGGCGCCATCTTTGACGAAGACGCCATGGGCCTCACCATCACTCCTGAGTTGGAGTTCATTGATTTACAAGCCGGTTATTTCGTATTCCATGACGAAGAAGCCAATGAAGGGGAATCCAGACGCTTCTTTACCCTGGATGCCGGAAAGACATTCGGAGACCTCACTGCCAGGACAGCGGTTCTTTTCAACAAAGATACGGATGAAGAACTCTCTTCCCTCTACTATGGCCTCACAGCCGATTACGCTTTCAACGATCAGCTGAAGGTCGGAGCCCTCTATGTCTATAATGACAATACATGGCTGCCTGCCGATGAAGACGATTATAATGATCACGGCTCATTTATCTACGGATATGCTTCTTACGCCTTCAACGACAAATTGAATATTAAACTCCATTACGGGACCTCGCCAGGGAAGACAAACGACAATGGCGATTATATATCTTTCATGGGAATCATGCCCTATTTCAACCCCTACGGGCTGGAATACCTCTTCAAGGGCCCTGTTATGGATGATAACCCCGTGTTTTTAAGTCCTGGTTACGACCTGGACGGAGATTGGTATATCATGGGACAGCAGGTCATCGCCGCTAATATCGTCTATGACATGTTCTACCTCAATGCCGGCTATGTGACATTGGCTTCTTATGACTGGCCTTCTGATTACCGGAATTACACAAAGTCTTTCGGAACAGAACTGGACCTCGGAGTAAAACTTGATGTAGCGGAAGGGTTGGAACTTTCTGCCGTTTATGCCATGTTCATGCCAGGAGACTTCTTCGAGCTGGACGACGATACCGCCCACGAGATGTCTGCCAAACTTCAGTATAACTTCTGAGAAACACTTTTACACTTATTCTCAACCCGCAGAAAGCTTTCGGCTTTTTGCGGGTTTTTTTTAAAACAGAAAAAGAATTAGAATAAGAGGGAGCGGAAGAAAAGAGCTTCCCGTCTTGACGGTGATACTCAAAAAAAGAAAGATAAAGGTGAGTAGCGCTGTTTTGCAGAAAAGAGGGAAAAAAGTGCGGGAAAGATTCCGTCCCACCGCCAGGATAATGATGACCCCCGACAGAGTGATTCCGGCAGAAATGGAATAGCCGGCGATCCAGTGGAAGAGAGCCGCCAGGAGAAAAAGGATTGCAGCAAAAACCAAATGAGGCCACTGACACTTTCCATGAAGAGGGCCGTGATAAAAACCCTTTTTCTTTTCCCACATTCCCTTGATTACCCGGCCATAATACTTTTCCACGGCCCAGACCGCAGTGACTTCAAATAAGAGGAGAGCCCTCAGATTGGCTTCACTCCATTCCAGGGCATAGACCATCACAGTGATCAGGGTAAAAGAAGAGAAGAGGAAGAGCAAGACCCGGCCTAGACGGCGGTTCACACGCACGCGGATCTCGGCATCCTTTTCAAAAAGGGGATGAAAGGCTCCTCTTTTCCAGACAAAAAGAAAGCTCCCGTAGAGAAGCCCCGCAAGATTTCCGTAAAGCAAAAGGTTAAAGGTCCAATGCGGCATATCTCACCCTTTTAATGATAAGTCCGGAAAGAAGGCCTATGAGTAAGCCGCTCACCGTTCCCCCCAGAAGCATGAGGAAAAAATACCAGAGCAGCTCACTTTTGGGAATAAAGAAGAAGTAGACCACAAGGATCTGTCCCAGATTATTGCAGAAAGCCCCGCCGATACTCAGAGGGATCAGGCTAAAGCGCCTGAATCCGGCTGTGAGAAAAAGAAGAGCAGCACTGTTTCCCGCAAGAGCGATGAAAAAGGCTGGGGAGGCCAGTTTCCCGAAGATCAGGGCACTCAGAAAGACCTTGAACAAGACGACCAGAAGAGCCTCTTTCCGGCCCAAAATATAGAGGGCTGAGATGGTCAGGATATGGCTGAATCCGACCCGTACGGAAGGGATCGGAAGGGTCAGGGCCATGTCAAAGGCATTCAGCAGTATAGCCATGGCAGTAAGAAGGGAGACAGCAAGCAATCGCCTCAGGGCCCTCTTCCTACTGTGTGATGACATCATAACCCTCCTTACGGGCCGGGCAGACGATGAGAGCTGTCCTGTTGGGAGCACATATGATGACCCCTTCTGTGACCCACCCCTGCTTTTCACAGATTTTAAGAGGGCAGCTGGCCTCGGTCACCCGGACACGCCCGCCGGAGATCTCCACCATATGTGTCCCGATGGAAAATTTACTGTCCTTGTCCAGAGAAACCGTCAAGGTCTCCCCGGGCCGTTGGATGACCAGCTCCCCGGCGGCAGAAGAGGCCCTTTCCCGTTGGTGCAGAGCAACCCGTCCAAAAAGAGCCATCAGAAAAAAAAGAGCCACGAAAAAGAGAAGATCGTTTTTCCTTATCCCTTTCACGTTCCGTCTCTCCTTTGAGTATCAATGAAAGGGATGTGGCGGCCGCAGCTGGGGCATCGTCCCCCGTCGGCGAGACGGTTCTCCACGGCATATCCTTCCCTGACGATCACAGGAAACCCGCAGCCCGGACAATGGGTATCCTGCCCTCCGCTCATATTGCCTCCATAAACATATTCCAGAATCCCTGATGCTTCACGGAGCACTTCCTCCATAAGCCTCAGGCTTGTGGGAGGCTCCTTCCATTTCCAGGAGGGGTAATATCTGGAGAAGTGGACGGGGACTTCGATGGAGAGTTCTTCTGCTACCCAGCGGATGAAAGAGCTGATCGATTCCCTATTGTCATTGACTCCTGTCACAATGAGATAGGTGAGTTCAAGATGGACCCCGGCCTGATAGATGCTGCGGGCATTGTCCAATATCACTGGAAGCTCCCCCCCGGTAAAACGGCGGTAGACATCTTCATCAAAGGCTTTGATATCAAGATTGACAGCTTTTATCCGGGGAAGAAGCTCTTCGAGAGGTTCCGGGTTTACATAGCCGTTGGTCACAAGCACTATATCGGGGCATTTGCTTTCCCACAAAGGCACAGAAGAGAAATCAAGGATATATTCAAACCACATGAGAGGCTCTGTATAAGTGAAAGCGATTTGTCCGGCCCCCCGTTCTTTCATCAGATGGGCCAGGTTTTCTGGAGAGAGGTACTGTCCCCGGGCCCGCTCCTGGGAAATGGACCAATTCTGACACCAGGGGCAATGCAGATTACAGCCAAATGAGGCCACAGAAAGGATTTGCGACCCGGGATTGAAATGAAAGAGGGGTTTCTTCTCTACAGGATCCATGGAAAGAGCAACGATGTGTCCGTAGTTTTCAGCCAGGAGGGCCCCATCCCGGTTAGCCCGGGTCCTGCATATTCCCTCCTGTCCGGGAGAAAGGGTGCATCGGTGGGGACACAGCTCGCACCGGATCCTCTTATCAGAAAGCTCTGTAAAATAGGCGGCCCTTTTCATCCTTCTCCTCTGTAAGATTCCATACTCCGATCTCTCCATGGTCATCGACCCATAAGATATGGTTCCGTTCCGATTCTGTTTCCAGCATCTTTTCCCTCTCCTCTGCGCCTGCAAAATAGGCCGTGGAGAGGATATCGGCATCCAGTCCCGATTCCGCCATGACCGTGACACTGATCAGTCCGCGGGCCGGCTGCCCGGTTAGAGGGTTCAGAATGTGGTGATACCGGATCCCGTCCCTGATAAAAAAGCGCTCATAATCTCCGGACGTTACAATAAAAAGGCAATCCCCTTTTTCTTCGATCCAGGTAAGGACCCCTTCTTCGCGGGGATGACGCACGCCCACTTTCCATAACCGGGGTTTGGATGAGAAAAGGGCTACATCACCTCCGAGATTGAGAACAGCTTCACTGACTCCCTCTTTTCGGCAGAGATCCGTTAGCCGGTCGAGCAGCCAACCCTTGAAAAGCCCTCCCAGGTCCAGGGAAAGCTTTGCAGGAAGGAGGATGGTCTCTTCCCCTTCCAGAGAGACAGATGAGACAGCCAGCGCCCGGACGGCTCTTTTCAATTCTTCTTCTCCGGGGATCCGGCCCCCTTCGGAAAAGGCCCACAGATCCATGAGATCTCCGGTTTCGGGGCGAAAAAAGCGGCGGACAGCGGGCCTCTCTTTTAAATATCGTGCAAGGAGAGCATAGAGCTCTTTGTCCTCCAGCCGCCCCTCCCTGTTGAGCCGAGAGACTCTCGATCCACCTCGGTAGCGGGAATAGGCCTCCTCCATCTGCCGTATCTCTCTCTCCATCTTTTCCAGCAGGCCCTCATGGGAGGAGTTGACCTTAAGGGAGCAGTAAGTATCCAAAGCAAAAAATGTTCTCTCGACAAGGGGCTCTCGTTTATTAAAAGGGGAAAAAATGAAAAGAGCTGCAAGGACAGCGAAGAGAAGACTAATGGACAGAACGGTAAATAAGGGGATTTTCTTCATATTCTCTCTCACCGATCATAATCGATTTTTCAAGAAGGCTCATAACAGAGGCCTTTTTTGCTTCATCTGCATAGAAGAGGGTGAGAAGGGGATCACCTACACGGACTGAATCGCCTCTTTTCACGTGGAGTTCCATACCCACATGATGGTTGATGGAATCTCCCTTTTTCAGCCGTCCTCCTCCCAGATAGATCAGAGCTTTTCCCATTGAGAAGGTATCCATCTCCAGAATGCGGCCGTCCTGTTTGCTCCTGATCTGGATCATCTTCTCAATAAAACGGCCTTCTTCGATTTCTTCCAACGCTTCGGAATCACCCCCCGCGTCGATGATCATCTTTTTAAAACGCTCATAGGCCTTCCCCGAGCGAAAGATCTTGTCACATCTGTTTATAAACACCTCTTTCTCCTCTTCATAAAAAAGAGAGTGGATCTCATAGGTAAGAGCCAAGGTCACCTCTTTCAAGTGCCTGTCCATACGCTCTCCGCGTAAAAAGAGAAGAGATTCCATGACCTCAAGGGCATTACCGATAGTATAGCCCAGTGGCTGATTCATATCTGTGATCAAAGCTCTGGCTTTTAACCCGGTCTTCTGTGAAACACGCACGAGAGATTCAGCCAGAGCCAGGGCTTCGCGGGGAGTCTTCATAAATGCACCGTTCCCGCATTTGACGTCGTAGACGATGGCATCGATCCCTTCGGCCTTCTTCTTGGAGACGATGCTGGCCGTGATCAGGGGAATAGATTCCACAGTACCTGTCACATCCCTCAGCTCATACATCTTTTTGTCCGCCGGGACGATCTCATCCGATTGGGAAAAGATCACCGATCCGCTCCTTTGAAGACGGGATGGAAGATCCCGGGAAGAGACTTCGCACTGATAGCCTCTGATAGATTCAAGCTTGTCGATGGTCCCCCCGGTATGGCCGAGTCCCCGGCCTGCCATCATGGGATTGCAATAACCCAGTTCTGCAAATAAGGGGGCAAGGATCAGGGATACCTTATCACCGACTCCCCCTGTGCTGTGTTTATCCACTTTCGTCCGGGAAATCGAGGAGAGATCGATCTCTTTTCCCGATTCTATCATAATCTCTGTCAGGCAAGCCGTCTCTTTGACAGAGAATCCCCTGATCACGCCGGCCATCAGAAAAGCGGACATCTGTTCATCACGGATATCCCCGGCTACATATCCCCGGATCAGATATTTGAGCTCCTGGCGTGTGAGAAAAACACCGTCTCTTTTTTTTCGTATTAACTCCACAGGATCATACATACCGGATCACATCGCCCTGTTGCATCACCTTGATCTCGAATCCCTCCACTTCGATACGTGCGATCTCTTCTTTCAGCTTATCTTCGTAGATGGGTTTCATATGATAGATATAGACATCGATTTTGTAATCTCGCTTCTTCATCTTTTTCAGCTCTTCTGCCATCATTTCCGGAGTGAGATGTTTAGAAGCCTGTGCCAGCCCTTTCATCTCATTGGGGAAGGATGTTTCCAGGAATATCGCCTTGAGATTGGGCTCTTTATCTGCCAGGGCCCAGACCTCTTCAGTCTCCCCGGTATCGCTTACATGAAGAAGGGTACTTTTATGGTCACGGATAAAATAGGAGAAGGTGAAGACAGGATGGGGGACCTGGACAGGAAGAAAAGTCAACCCGAAGAGTTCAAACTCCTTCTTGTTTTCGATCTCCCGGTAGACATAGACGGGATTTTCCTTAGTGGGGATCTGTGTAAAATCGGGCCAGAGACTGTTGTTGAAATAATGGTCAGCCACCGCTTTCAGGGTCCTCCTCTCTCCGATGATGGAGACGGGGTTCCCCTTCCGTCCGATGATATTATCTCCCAGAAATCCCAAATCCTTGATATGATCGATATGTGAATGGGTCAGAAGGACCGCATCCAACATGAGCTGTTCGTCCAGGTCCAGCGAAGAAGTGAGAGAACCGGCATCAAGGGCAATGGCCTTGTTGATGACAAAACCCGTTGTCTTATAGCCGGGAAGCTGGTTCCCGTAACATCCCAAAATCCTGATTTCCATACGTCCTCCCTATTTTTCTGTCATGACAAAGGAACCGTCCCAATCGGCCGGAGGGGGTGTCATGCGGTATTGTTCACTCCTTCCCAGAAGGAGGCGGGACGGCCCGTCTTCCGGCTGGATATCCAGAGTTTCCCGGAAAAGCCTTTCAGCCTCAGCCCAATTCCTCTCCCGGTAGGCCTTGAGGGCTTCCTCAAATTTAATGAGAAAGATATCAGGGTAAGGCAGTTCCATGACTTCATAGATCCTTGTCGGCTCATTTTTACCCTTGACTTTCACCAGGTCGATCTCACGGCAACGGCTCCGGCTCCTGTCAAGAAGCCGGTAAGTATCTTCTGTAATAAGAATATTGACACGGTAAAAACGGGTCAGCCCTTCGATCCGGGCTCCCAGGTTCACATTATCTCCGATGACCGTATAATCCATCTTCTTTCCCTCGGCCCCGATATTTCCCACGAGCATACTTCCGCTGTTGATCCCGATTCCCATATCCAGGATATCCTGACCCCGGGCTCTCCACTTCTCCTGGAGCTCCCTGATCCTTCCCCGCATGGCCAGAGCTGTTCTGACAGCCCTCTCTGCGTGGTCTTCATAAGCGAGGGGGGCTCCGAAGAGGGCCATGATCTCATCACCGACGAACTTGTCCAGCGTTCCGTCATGGGACATGATGACATCGGTCATCTCATGAAGATATTCGTTTAACCGCTGGACGACCTCTTCGGGCGGGTGCTCTTCGGTAAATGTGGTAAAACTCTTGACATCTGAAAAGAGGACACTCATATCCCTCTTCTGGCCGTGAAGAGTAGCCAATTCGGGATTTTTCAGAAGCTCCTGGACGATGTTGGCCGACAAATATGATGAAAACATATCCCGGATCATTTTCTTCTGTAGTTCTTCCCTGAGATATTTAAAGAAGGTAACCCCCAGAAAGATGACAAAGATAGCTGCCAGGGGTTCCGCCATACGGATATAGACAGAATGTTTGTACAGGATAAAGCCGGCGGCGAAAAAGAGGATAAAAAGCAAACCGGCCAAAAGGATATTACGCCACCCCCTGCTCCCCCGCGAGAAAAGGGAAAGGAGAAGAGCGATCGCCAGGATGATAAGTGTATCTACCCAGAAAGGGACACTCTTAATAAAGCGCCCTTCAAAGATATTGAGAGTCGCGTTAGCCAGATATTCCATCCCGGGCATCTCTCCTACAGGAGTCATCTTGATATCTTTTGCCGCAGAAGCCAAGCCCCGTGCTGTCATTCCCACAAATGCGATCTTTCCCGTAAGGTCGATCTGGGCATGCCCGCTCATAATATGGGCAAAAGAGATATGACGAAACCTGTCATACCCCCGGTAAGAGCTGTAATAGTCCACCAGGCGCCGGCCGGAATCATCCAGGGGGATGACCCGTTCTCCCACGACAAGATCCTTTCCTGCAAGGCGGAGCTGATCCATGGGGATCCCGTTGTACTGCATATAGAGTATAACGGGGAGCGAGGGATAGAGATAACCGTCGAGGATAACATATTCCGTCACTTTTCTAAAGACATTGTCCTCGTCCGCCATCATCCAGTCGTGGCCCAGAAAAGCATGGTCTGAGATGGGAGAGACAGTGGGCAGGATCTGGCTGATCCCGGGGATGTTGGGCGGCGCTTCAACAGGGACAGCCCAACGTCTGATATTTTCAAGTGTCAAGGGGTCTACCGTATAGGTCTCATAACTTCCCCGCATGAGGAAATTGTAGACAAAACCGACATTGCCGGCTTCAGCAGCTGCCTGGTCCATCAGGCCGTCTTCCGGTGATGTTTCGGGATAGTAGATATCAATAAAGACCAGTTTGGGGTTCATCTCCCCGATCTTCCGGATAAAACGGGCCATGACCTCCCTGTTCCAGGGCCATCGCCCATACTCCTGGAGAGAATAATCATCAATATCGATAAAGACGAAGGTGGAGAGCAGAGAATCCATCTGCTCCATGGTAATGTCAGCTCCCTCCACCTTTTCCCGCCCTGTCTCCCTGATAAAGAGCCGGGCGCGAAGGTCATGAAAGATGACTTCCACCCTGTCCCACAAAGCTGGAAACAGCAGGGCTGAAAAGATAATCAGAAAGGCCAGGGCCAGGGCGAGGAGCGTCGTCTTATAGCGTTCCATCTTCAGGCCCCGGTATAACGTTCCTTCAGTTCCAGATATTCCATGAATTTGCCGAGGTCATCCCCTTCACGCACGATATACTTTCCGTCCCCGACGACGGCGATCCGGCTCCGGACCAGGATCTCAAGGACCTCCATGACCTTCCCGATAGGCAGAGCCAGACGGGAAGAGAGATCTTTTTGAAGTTCACTGTAGTCAAAGACATATCCTTCTTCACTCTTAGGAGCCTTGGAGATGATCATTTTAAGAGTCCCGACTATACGTGAGACGATATCCTGGAGCATGAGGTTCTCGATCTGTTTGTCGGTATCACGGATCCGTGCACTCATCTTTTTGAGGATCTGCATGATGATCTTGGGGTTAGTCTGGATCTGGGATTCGAAGACTTCCCTGTCGATGACGATCAGTTTGGTATGATCCTCTTCCACGATGGCTGTGGCACTTCTGGGATAATCATCGATGATAGACATCTCTCCGAAGAAATCCCCGTCAGAAAGGACCGCCAGCGTGGTTTCCACATCCCGTGATTTTTTTGTAATCTTGACTTTTCCTTTGAAGATGATATACATGGTCTCGCCTTTTTCTCCCTCATAAAAGACGATATCGCCTTTCATATATTCACTTCCGAACTTTTCAAATACTTTCTCGCTGACATTTACACCCAAGGCCTACCTCCTTTATTTATTCCACCGTCACACTCTTCGCCAGATTACGGGGCTGATCCACATCACACCCCCGCTCAACAGCTGTGAAATAAGCCAGCAGCTGTAAAGGGATGGTGTTGATAACCGGAGTCAATGCCTGAACTGTGAAGGGGACATAAAGCACATCGTCCACCAGTTCTTTGATCTTTTTATTTCCTTTAGTCGCTACGGCGATGACCTTGCCGTTGCGGGCTTTCACTTCCTGGATATTGGTTATGACCTTTTCATACATGATATCATCATCGTTAGCCAGGACCACGCAGGGCATATTCTCATCGATGAGCGCGATAGGGCCGTGCTTCATCTCTGCAGCAGGATATCCTTCAGCATGGATATAGGAGATCTCTTTGAGTTTAAGAGCCCCTTCAAGGGCCACGGGATAATTGATATGACGCCCGAGAAAGAGGGCATTCTCTGCTTTCCGGAAATAACGGGCTATCTTTTTGACATCTTCTTCATGTTGGAGGAGTTCTGTGATCTTCTCCGGCAGGGCCTGGATCTCACGCACCATGTTTTTCCCCTGGCTCAGGGAGTAGTCACGTCTTCTTCCCAGATAGAGGGCGATAAGCGCCAGAACCATGACCTGTGAAGTAAACGCCTTCGTCGAGGCTACCCCGATCTCCGGCCCCGCGTGGATGTATACTCCGGCATCTGTCTCCCGTGCGATAGTAGACCCCACCACATTACAGATCCCGAAGACGCGGGCCCCTTTTCTTTTGGCTTCTCGCAGCGCCGCCAGGGTATCAGCCGTCTCCCCGGATTGGGAGATCACAAAAAGAGCGGTCTTCTCTTCAATAATCGGGTTTCGGTAACGGAATTCGCTGGCATACTCCACTTCCACGGGGATTCCGGCAATGCTTTCGATCAGATACTCTCCTATAAGGGCCGCGTGCCATGACGTGCCGCACGCTGTGAGAATGATCCGGTTGACATTACGAAAAAAATCATTGTAGTCGGCCAGCCCCTGAAGGATGGCATCCCCGTTCTCCGCATCAAGGCGGCCCCGGGTCGCATTGAGGATAGTGCTGGCCTGCTCATGGATCTCCTTGAGCATGAAATGGGGATATCCGTTCTTCTCGATCTCGGTCAGGTCCATATCGATGGTATGGACTTCGACTTTTTTTTCGCGGTTGTCTTTGATATCTGCCAGCTTAATCCCTTCCCGGGCGTCCACGGCGACGATCTCTCCCTCTTCAAGAAAGATGACATCCTTGGTAAAACGGACGATGGCAGCTACATCACTGGCGACAAAATATTCTCCAGCCTCTCCCTTGGCCACGACCAGGGGGCTTCCCAGCCGGGCTGCTATGATCCGCCCGGGATTATCCCTTTCGATCACAGCGATCCCGTAGGTGCCCTCGACATTGAGGAGAGCTTCACGGACAGCTTCAAACAGGTCACCTTTATAATACTCTTCAAAGAGGTGCGCCAGGACTTCTGTATCTGTCTCGGTATAGAACTGATGCCCTTTTTTCTCCAGATAGATCTTCAGGGAACGGTAATTCTCAATGACTCCGTTATGGACTACAGCCAGCTTTCCGCTGCAATCCAGATGAGGATGAGCATTGATATCGTTGGGAGCTCCGTGTGTCGCCCAGCGCGTATGGGCGATCCCCGTCCTGGAATCGTAGTGTTTTTTCTCGATCTTGCGGCTAAGCATCTCCACTTTCCCGGCTACTTTATCGATGATAATATCATTTTCTCCCAGGATAGCGATCCCGGCTGAGTCATACCCTCTGTACTCTAATCTCTTCAACCCGTCAAGAAGGATGGGGACAGCGTTTTTGCTACCTGTATACCCGACGATTCCGCACATAAGATGCTCCTTTACCTCTTCAGCATATCATATAGAAAATACCACACTTTTCAGATCATTTCAAGGTCAGCGTCATGAATATGGAAAGGGGGCCTCCCCTTTCAGGAGCTTTCCCGGATCATATCGATGTATTTCTTATATAGAGCCTGTAGACCTCTTCAGCTTCCTCATAAAGAGCCATAAACGAGGCCATAAGCCGGCCGGCCTTCTGATAATCTCTCCGGTCGAGGAGCAATTCGATCTCCGAAGCCATAGAGGGAGCAGATCTGCTGTCTTTCAGCAGAAGCCGTCTCTTCCCCTCAAAATCTTTCCATAAGCGCTTGTCCCTTCTCTCCTCCCGCCCAGGCCTCCTCTGACAGGAGGCGAGAGACTGCCTTACAGCGGGGAAGACCTTCTCCCGGATCTCGACGATCCATTTGTTCAAAGAGGCCCTCAGGGCGGAATCGATGATCTCGCTCCGGAAAGGAGTCTGTTCCAGGGGAGAGCGGTCAGCCTCGCGGAAGGCCTCCAGGATATCCCACACGGTCTCGGGAGCTTTCCCGTAGAGCTTCTCCCTCTCTTCATGGCTCAGAGAGGAGAAAATATTCTCTTCAGAGACATACTCTCTGTATTGTTCCAGGTAGATGGAAGGTTCACCGTACTTTTTTGTGAGTTCTCCGTGAAGCTCTTCCCTTTTTCTCGTCATAGCATACTTCATCCCGTCGATCATGGCCAGATAGACAGCTCCTGCAGCAAGATAGGTATTGGTATGAGGATGAGGGGCCCGCAATTCAAAACGGGTCGAAAGGGGATTGTCTGAGCGGATAAGCCCTACCAGGACCGTCCTGTTCCGGCTTGGCGACCGGGAGGATTTCCCCAGGGATGCCACGACAGATACCGGGGCCTCGAAACCGGGTCTTAATCGGTTCAAGGCGTCCAGCGAATGGGTCACAAAGGGATTGATGAGGGCCCAGTGTTTGAGAAGGCCCATGAGAGCTCCGTATCCCATCCGTGACATAAAGGTATCAGAGGAGGCCGGCGAAAACAGATTGATCTTTTCTCCTCTGCGTGTAACGAATCCCATTCCGAAATGCATATGTTCCCCGCTGCCGGCTATCCCGCGCATAGGTTTGGCATCAAACGTGACTTCAAGCCCGTTTTTCCGGAAGATCTCCTTGATAAGGATACGGGCATAGAGCTCCTTGTCTGCCGCCGCCAGAGGCCGGTCATAACGCCAGTCGATCTCCAGCTGTTCCATGATCCCGTGGAAAGAGCCGTCGGGAGAGAGTTTCGCTTTGACACCCCCTACCTCCTTATGTCCCATTTCCACCTGGTATCCGTAAGCGTCGAGGGTCAACAGTGTCTCTTCCAGGGCTCTTCTGACCTGCCCCTTGGTCCTTTTCCAGTAACTTTCCTTAAGCATCTGGCTCATTGAGAGCTCTTGAAGAGGGACTTGTTCTGCAGGAGTCCTGACCCAGAACTCCAGTTCAGTCCCCAGAGTCAAATAAACACGTTCCACCTCTTCAGCGCGGAAACCCCGCTCTTCTTCAAAAAGGGGATCGTTCTGAAGTATCTCAAGGACACGGTTTTCTGTGAAAGCAGCTGTCTCTTTCAAGAGGGAACGGGAACAATAAGTGTCGTCCCCGTGTTTGAAAAAAGCCGGAATCCGCAAAGTGGAAAGGTAATCCCCGTTTTCCAGGGGATATTCCCTGTTCTCATCCACATACCACTCTCCTGTTGTATCGACGATAAAATCGATTTTGGCATCATTGAGAGTGGCGATCCCGGGGAGATTGACCGAAGAGCCATCTGTCTGGACTCCGCCGTCCATGATCTCACGGAGGTGATCCAGAAAGTAAGAGACAGGGATCCGTTCATCCGTATCATTTCCAAGAAAATCCACGCCCACCAGGGAGACGAACCGGATCTCAGGCCGGCCTCTTAAAAATTCCGGAAGAGACTCGCTGTTCTTCACATCTCCGGGGACAACAGTGAACTTCCCTTTTTCTTTCATCTTCTTTCCCTCCTTCTACAAAACATAGTCAAATCTATCACAAAAAAGAGGCTGTTCAATAAAAAAAGAGGTTTTATATTGACCTTCTGAAATCCTCCCATAGACTTCTTTC
>JAFGWL010000032.1 GCA_016937175.1 Candidatus Mcinerneyibacteriota bacterium
CTGACCAGAGGATGAACAACGCCACACCGACACCCAGATAACCGTCTATCCCCGGAATTATAAAGGTGAAGAGGACAAGGACAGAAGACAAGGCATCACTGCGATGATGCCATCCATCGGCTTTGAGTGTCTCAGAACGGATCCTCTTCCCCAGATAGAAAGAGACTTGAGCCATAAACTCTTTCAGAAGGATGCTTCCGGCAATAGCTGAAATAAAGACAAGAGTGCTCTCCACATCCTTCCCGGAGGCAATGGAGCGAATGGAACTTTTGATGAATTCAAATCCTGTGATAAACAAAAGAAACGAGACACCTAACGTGGCAATATGTTCTGCCCTTCCGTGCCCGTAGGGATGTTCACAGTCGGGGGGACGGTAGGCCATTTTGAAACCGAAAAAGACCCCGATAGAGGAGCCCACATCGGACAGCGTGTGGACAGCATCCGCCATCACAGCAATACTGCCGCTGAGCAGCCCTACAGTCATCTTGATTCCGAAAAGGATTACATTGAAGACGACACTGAAGAGCCCCTCATATTTGCCCCAGTATTCTCTTTCGGAAGAGGGATGCTTTTGAAAAGAACGTCTGTAAAGCGATCCGATCAGCGGCCCGAACACCTTTTCCTCCCTATATAAGCTCTTTCATTTTTCTCTTCAATTCTTCCAAAGCCGTTCTCAGTGTCACACGATAGGCCTTTTCACGGAAGAAGATCTCTTTACCGTCGATGGTCAAAATACGGTCCTCGGGAAAATCCGGGACTTCTTTCGATGAACACTCTCCCCCGGCGGTAATGAGAAAAGCTCCTTCGGGAATGATTTCCGGAAGTTCTCTGACAGGCGATACTTCAAAAAAGCCAGAAAGGAGATCAAGGACCTCTTTGTCAGTACAGTCGCAATCCAAAAGATAGAGGGTCAGTTCCTCCTCAGCCGGTTCATAAGAGCAAACCCCGTCCACACAGACTGGAGCCCCTGTTAGAGCACCATACATCATGGCCAAAAAGCTTATCCCGATGACAATACGCTTCAGCATATTTTCACACCCTTTGCACCTTTGACGATTCGTCCGATAAGAGCAGGGTTTTCTCCCCGGTCAGCCAGAATCTCCATGACAGTCTCTTTATCTTCCGGAGCCACGGCCATGATCAGGCCGATCCCCATGTTGAAGGTCGTGAACATCTCCTCTTCGTCCACCTCTCCCTGCTCTGCGATCCGGCTGAAGAGAGTAGGGATCTCCCAGCTCCCCTTATGGATCTCAGCAGACAAGTCGTGGGGAAGTATCCTCGGAATATTCTCGTAAAACCCGCCTCCGGTCACATGGACCATCCCATGGACCAGGACTTTTTCAAGGATAGCAAGCACAGGACTGACATAGATACGGGTAGGTGTCAGAAGCTCTTCCAGGACAGATTCATCCGGATCCCGCTCATTGACCAGGACTTTACGGGCCAGGCTGTAGCCGTTGGAGTGGATCCCGCTGGACGGAAGGCCGATGAGAAGATCCCCTTCCCGGACCAGGCTCCCGGTCACCATCTTCTCCTTTTCACAGACTCCCACGGCAAAACCCGCCAGGTCATATTCCCCTTCGGCGTAAAATCCGGGAAGTTCTGCCGTCTCCCCTCCCAGAAGTGCACACCCCGACTGACGGCATCCTTCGATGACGCCATCGACGATGGCTTCGATCTTTTCGGGTTCTACGGCGGAAGTGGCAATATAATCAAGGAAAAAGAGCGGGCGGGCCCCTTGGACCAGGATATCATTGACACTCATGGCCACAAGGTCGATCCCCACTGTATCATGTCTGTCCAACAGGAAGGCTATTTTGAGTTTTGTCCCCACTCCATCGGTCCCTGAGACCAGGACCGGCTCCCGATATCCGCTCAGGGCGTAGAGCCCTCCGAAAGACCCGATATCTGTCAGTACATTGGCATCAAATGTCGTTTTGACTTTTTCTTTGATCCTCCTGACAGCTTCATTCCCTTTTTCGATATCCACGCCGGCGTCACGATATTTCATATTACCCTCCCGGGGAATCCCCGTTTATTGTAATAATAATGCTATTTCTTTTTCCGTCAACTCCCTCCAGGATCCGGGGGATAATCCTTTCAAGGTAATCCCGCCTATCCTGACTCTTTTCAACCCCGTCACCGTTAATCCTACCTTCGAGGCCATCCTGCGTATCTGACGGTTTTTCCCTTCCGTCAAAATAATGGAAAAGGAATGGGGTCCCCTTTTTGTGACATTTGTCTCTTTCAGCTGTTGCCCTTTCAACGTCATTCCCCGGCGCATCTTATCTAGCGCGCCTTCGTGGACGTTCTCTTCCACCTTCACTTCATATTCCTTCTCCTTTTCCCGTTCAGGGGCAGAGATGAAGGCGACAAAACGGCCGTCATCCGAGAGAATCATCAGCCCCTCGCTCTCTTTGTCCAGACGCCCGGCATAAGAGAGTTTTCGGTTGAAAGGAAGGACATTGCTCAGAGAGTCTCCTTCGTCCTGAGAAAAGGTGCAAGTAATCCCTACAGGCTTATAAAAGGCGATGTAGATCCTGTCATGAAGTCTTTCTTCTCCCCCCGAGGTCAGAGATACGTTATCCTTCGAAAGATCTACCCTATGCCACGGCTCTGTCACAACTCTTCCATTGACAGTGACATACCCGGCCCGGATAAGTTCGTCACCTTCCCGGCGGGACGCCAGGCCAAGCTCCTTCAAAGCTTTGTTGAGCCTGACAAGGGAAGCTTCCATATCACTCAGTTCAGTTTGAGCCGCCGCGCCAGAGAGCCGATAACGGGAAACTCGAAGATCTCTTTCTGACAATAGAGGACAATGCCTGTCACGGAGATGGAAAACTGGAGAAGCATGCTTAAAAGAAAGAGGATCTCTCCTATTTTCGGTATAAAAAGAAAAAGGAAGAAAAGAAGGAAAAATGCGAACTGGATCACTCCCTGTTTGGCATGGTAATGGATAAATTTGTTCTTGTGGGTGAAAAGGAAAGCCGGGATCAGGGAGAAAGGGAGTCCGTAGGAGAGAAGTCCCCATATCCAGGTGGCCCGGCGAAGTTCCTGCTCTTCAAAAGTATAGTATTGGCGATGTTCCATCAGCCAGCCAGCTCCTTTCCGCGTTGGAAAGCTTTCAGGTTGCCCTCAACGGTCTTTTCCGGAACCATATTCCCGATCGCATCTTTCATGGATTTGTCGGAGATCTTCATCAGATGAGAGACTGTCCCCAGCAAAACCACATTGGCAAAGCGGATATTCCCCAGCTCTTCTGCGATCTTTACAGCATCGATGAGGTAAAAACTCTTTCCGAAAGCCTCTTTCAAAACAGCAGCCGGGTCTTTGGGATATTTGACTGTGCCGAAATAGACAGAATTGGGGACGATCTTTTCGTTACTGCAGACGATAAACCCTCCTTCTTTGAGATATTTTGAAAACCTCATGGCCTCAACCAACTCAAAGGAGAAGATGATATCAGCCTTCCCTTCTTCGATGAGGGGAGAATATACTTTTTGTCCATAACGAAGATGTGAATTGACACTCCCTCCCCGCTGGCTCATGCCGTGGACTTCAGCCTTCTTGACATCAAAACCTTCCAGCATCAAAGCTTCGCTGAGTATCTCACTTGCTGTCAGAACACCTTGTCCTCCGACACCGACCAGCAGAATATTTTTGACTTCATTCATCTTTATTCCTCCTTCTAGACCAGCTCAATGGCATCTTTGGGACAGACCTGAGCGCACACTGAACAGCCGGTGCAAAGGGATTCCACAATATGGGATTTTGTCTCGTCTTCATTTTTGACCACCGCGGGGCATCCGACTTTCAGACAGATCCCGCAGTTAATACATTTGTCTTCATTGACTCTGTACTTTTTGATGTCGAACTTTTTCCTTCTGATGAGCATACAGGGATTGTATGTGATGACCACAGAGACTTCTGGGCGGTCCATCTCCTCTCTGATGACATCTTTCAAAGCCTTCAGGTCGTAGGAATCCACTTTCCGGACATGCTCCACGCCGATGGCCCGGGCCAGAGCTTCGAGATCCACTTCCCGGGTCTCCTCTCCCATGAGGGTATATCCCGTCCCGGGGTTTTCCTGGCGTCCTGTCATAGCTGTGATCCTGTTATCCAGGATCAGGATCGTATTGGATCCTTTGTTGTAGACAGCGTCCATCAACCCGGTGACACCTGAATGCATAAAAGTGGAATCTCCGATGACGGCCACAGACTGGCGTGAGAAATCGATCCCCAAAGCCTTTTCAAGTCCAATATTGACTCCGATGGAAGCTCCCATGGCGATAGTGGAGTCCATAGCTGACAGAGGAGGCTGGACACCCAGGGTATAACAGCCGATATCTCCTGTTACCACAGCTTTCAGCTTATTGAGTGTATAAAAGACTCCGCGGTGGGGACAGCCGGGACAGAGGACAGGCGGACGTGAGGGAAGGGACTTTTCATCGACCTTCTCCGTCGTAAGTGGCTCCTCTTTTTCCGGAGAAAGAGCTCGTCGGACGATCTCCACGTTGAGCTCCCCGCACCGGGGGATAACTTCCTTGCCTATGACCGGGATCCCTTCAGCCTTGATCATCTCTTCGATGAAAGGCTCCAGTTCTTCCACCACATAGAGGGTTTCCACAGCTTCAGCGAAGGCTCTGATCTTATTTATGGGAAGAGGGAAACTCATCCCCAGTTTCAAGACAGAAGCTTCCGGAAAGGCTTCTTTGACATATTGATAGGCAATGCCGGAAGTAATGACCCCTATCTCTTTTTTATTCATCTCTACGCGGTTGACATCAATGGTTTCGGCCAATTCTGTAAGTTTGATTGACCTCTCCTCCACCGTGGGGTGGCGTTTCCTCGCATTGGCCGGGACCATAACATATTTGGAAGGGTTCTTCTCAAAACCGAGGAGCCCATCGTGCTCTTCACGCTCCTTCAATTCCACCACAGTCTTGGTGTGGGAAATCCTTGTCGTCGTCCTGAGAAGGACGGGAGTGTCATATTTCTCGCTGATCTCCAGAGCGAGGCCGACAAAATCTTTCGCTTCCCCTGAGTCTGACGGCTCCAGAAGAGGCATCTTGGCAAATTTTGCGTAATATCGGTTATCCTGTTCGTTCTGTGAGGAGTGCATCCCCGGGTCATCGGCTGAGACAAGGACAAACCCTCCCTTGATCCCGGAGTAGGTCACTGTCAGGAGAGGGTCCGCAGCCACATTGACGCCCACATGCTTCATGGCCACCAAAGTCCTGGCCCCTCCGAAAGAAGAACCGATACCCACTTCCAGGGCCACTTTTTCGTTGGGAGACCATTGGGAGTTGATTTTCTCTTTATACTGAACCATATTTTCCAGGATCTCTGTGCTGGGGGTTCCGGGATAAGCAACGGCGACACGGCCTCCGTTTTCGTAGAAACCCCGTGCAACAGCTTCATTACCCGATAAAAGCTTTTTCATAACACCTCCCTGATGGCGATCATCTTCTGATAAGGAGACTCAGCAAACCGTTCAGAGGAAAGCTCGTCTGCCGCTCTCTTCATAAGGTCTTCGTCCTGAGTCGCCCTTCCGCATAAATAGAGCAGGTAAAGGGCATTATCGTAGAGAGGGCTCTCAGGTGCGATCTTATAGAGGTTCTCTTTAGCCGTTTCATATTGGCCTGACTTCATGTAGAGTCCGGCCAGGGCGATATGAGCCGGTTCTTTATCTTCCAGGGCCCGGGAGGCCATGTGAAAAAAGTCGAGGGCTTTTTCATTATCCCCTTTTTCACGAGCCATCAGGCCGAGACGGTACAGAAGCACAGCTCCGCTGGGGGTGTTCTTATATTTTCTCGCCATCTCCTCGATAAGGGGGATCTTATCCTCGGGCACCCCTTGCAGGGATCCTCCCCCCAGGTCCCGGATTGTCTTTGTGATATTGACCCCGGCTGCACTGTCCCGTCTGTCATTTTGGTAGCGTATGACAAGCGCAGCGATAAGGATTATGACAAGACAACCCGCTACGATAAGGATCGTATTCAAGCGGGGCGTGACCCAATGTAGAAAACGGGAAAGGACAGAGGCGACTTCATTCTCTTTTAATTTGTGGCGTTCAGAAGATCTCATCAAAATACCCCCTTTTGAAAGTGAAATACGCCAGGAGGGATTCGAACCCCCGACCCTTGGTTTAGGAAACCAATGCTCTATCCTACTGAGCTACTGACGCATCCGAATTGACAAGGTGAGTATATCCAGAGAGGCTTGAATGTCAATAAAAATTTCCCGGGCTCTGAGGCACCTGCTCTGTGATAATCGAAGAAAGTGGAGAATTGACAAAAGTGATCCCCTGAGATATATTAGGTAAAAGGAGGCATCATGAAAAAGCTTTTTATAATGACGTTTTCCCTTCTTCTTACAGCAGGAACTCTTCTGGGAGATTCGATGCTCAAAGATTTCAATATCAATGAATACAAGAATATGTATCAGATCACCATTACCTTCGATACGGCCCCGTCCTATAAGGAGATGACTCTTGATGCACCCATGCGTATCGTCCTTGACCTTCAGAATACGGTCATGGCCCCGCCTAAAAGGACGGTCACCATACAGCGCCCTCCTTTCAGGGAGATCCGGGTAGCCCAGTTCACCCCCTCTTCGGTCCGCTTTGTCCTGGAGCTTTCAGAAAAAGTGATCTATACAGTCGCCAAAAACCAAAACAGCCTCATCATCTCCCTGCCCTACAGAAATGAAGATAAAGTCGATACAGTCCAGCGGTATGTCGACGTCAAAGTCACTCCGCGCCCTGAAAGCGTCACCCTGACAAGGGTCAAGATCGGGACCCCGGTCAAGGTTCTCAACGAAAAAGAAGACTGGCTGCTCATCCTCCTTCCCGACGGACAGGACGGATGGGTGAAAAAAGAGAGTATCCAGCTTTGACCCATGAAAAGGCTGACAGGATCACTCCTCCTTCTCCTTTTTATAACTTCTCTCTGTCTCTCCAGCCCTGAAGTCACAGTCTCCTTTAAAAAGAACTATACATCTCTTGATTTTACCGGAATCAAAATCAGTGAAATCGTGCCATACCCGGGAGAGGATAAACTGGTCCTTAAGGTCACGTCTCCTCTTCGCCCGAGCCACACTGTGGTCGATTACCGGGCTGTCAAGACGATCTCTTTTTATCAAGACCGGATCGAAGTCCTTCTCGCCTACAGCCGCAATTACTCCTTTTCGGGATCGATTCTCATTATCGTAGATTCTTTCCCCCAGACGGCCTTTGCCCGTTCACAAGTGACTCAGGTCCGGAGCCGGCCTCAGCATGATGCCCCGCTGGAATCAGAACTTATCCGAGGTTCCCTCTGCCGGATCGTAAAAAACAAGAAAAGCTGGCTCTATGTGAAAATTCCTGATCAGAAGGGTCATGCTGGCTGGGTCCGGGAAGATGATCTGGATCTTCTGATCGCCCACGGCCTCTCTCTCGATCAGGTCGTCTCAGAAAAAAGGATCATCATGACAACCCCGGATGGCGGCCAACATCCCCTCCAGGGAGGGACTCCCTACCGTATCTTAAGTCGGGATGAAGAGCAGTTATATATCGTCCTGGCTGACGGAACGAAAGGGACCATCCCTACCCCTTCTCCGGCCGATTCCTCCTCTCTCAGAGACAGGATCATCAGGACAGCCCGGGATTTTATCGGAGTCCCTTACGTCTGGGGAGGAACCAGCAGCCACGGGCTTGACTGTTCAGGCCTCACCTGGCTTGTCTACCGCATGAACAATATCACCATTCCGCGGGACGGGACTCCCCAATACAAGTATGGGAAAAAAATAACCAAAAGCAGCCTTCAGCCCGGCGACCTTGTCTTCTTTTCCACATTCAAACCGGGGCCTTCTCATGTGGGGATCTATATGGGGGATTCCCGTTTCATCCACGCCGCCACTGAAGGAGTGCGTATCTCCTCCCTCGATGAGCCCTACTACGCTCAAAGGTTTTACGGAGGTGTTACCCTCCTAAAGCCTTGACAGGAGTCAGTATTTCAAAACTTTGGCAAGAAACAGCCTCAGGCGCTCCTCAGCGGGATAGTCAAAGATCTCTTCCGGAGTCCCTGCTGCAGCTACGGTTCCCTCATCAAGAAAAAGGGCATAGTCGGAAACGATTCTGGCAAATCCCATTTCGTGAGTCACCAGAATAAGGTCTTTCCCTTCTTCCCGCAGCTCCTCGATGACATCCAGGACTTCTGAGGTAAATTCGGGGTCAAGAGCTGATGTAGGTTCATCGAAAAGCAGAAAAGAGGGACTGACTGCCACGGCACGGGCAATAGCCACACGCTGTTTCTGGCCACCTGAAAGGAGAGCCGGTTTTTTTTCAGCGTGCAGAGAGAGCTGAAACCTCGCTAGAAGCCCCATGGCATGTTCCCGGGCTTCTTCCTGCCCGTATCCGTGGACATGGACAAGGGGAAGCATAATATTCTCCACAGCGGTCATATGAGGGAAAAGGTTGTAGGATTGAAAGACCATCCCCATGGTCTTCCGATATTCTCTTAAGGAGCTTTCTTCCGTGGGGATAGGCTTTCCGTTGATGATGACCTCCCCTGCTTCCGGGACAAGAAGCCCTGCAAGGATCCTGAGGAAAGTGGACTTGCCTCCTCCGGAAGGCCCTATGATGACCAGAGAGCGGATCCCGTCGAGGTGAAGAGAGATGTCGGACAGGACTTTTTTTTCGTCAAAGGCCTTAGACAGCCCCCTTATATCAAGTTTCATAGGAAAAAGCCCTTTCCAGTCGTTTAGAAAGATTCGAAATAGGATATGTGATAAGAAGATAGCCCAAAGCCAAAGGGAGGTAGCTTTCCAGCGTAGAGTAGGTGTAGGCGTTGACTTCCTGGGCATTGAGAGTAAATTCGCTTACCGAGATAATGGAGAGCAGGGAAGAGTCTTTGATAAGAGAGACCAGCTGGCCTGCCAGAGGAGGAAGGATACGTTTGAAGACCTGGGGAAAGATGATAAACCGGTACTGTTGAAAACGAGTCAACCCCAGAGAACGTGCTGTTTCAAGCTGTGTCTCACCGATGCTGTCGATACCAGCCCTGATGATCTCAGATATATAAGCTCCGGCAAAAAGCGAGAGGATCATGACTCCGGTCACATAACGGTTCTGGACACGGAAAGCATCTGCAATAACATAAAAAAAGACCAGGATCTGGACAAGAAGCGGCGTCCCCCGGATGATCTCCACATAAAAACGGCTGAAAAAGTAGAAGGGAAGAAACCTTGATTTCTGGCCCAGGGCGAAAAGCGACCTCAACAGGAAGCTGACAATAAGGGAGAAAAAGGAGAGGACCAGCGTCATCCCCAGGCCCCGGATGAATTTGGCCCGGTAGGCCCAGACTCCGGCCCAGTGAAAATCATACTCCAACCGAGAAAAGGAGAAGATGAAGATCAGAAGGATAAAGAGGGCGACCAGGAAGGCATTCAGCAGAGTCGACGGGCAGGGAGACGGAGCTTCCCGGTCAGATTCCCTTAAAAAACAGTTGAACCATTTTTTCGTCATCGTTTTTAATTCTCAGGGAGAAAAGAAGAACGGGATCCCCAGTTCCTCAAAGGTCTTCTTTTCCTCTTTGAGATACTTGTCAGCCAGCCTTTCAAATCCGCCGCTTTCTTTGAATGATCCCAGAAATTCGTTCACTTTCCGGTGGAGCTCAACATCATCTTTACGCATGGCCATTCCCCAATATTCGAAATCCTTCTGAAAAGGTTTCAAGATCGCCCGGGTCGTGTCACGGTTCTTCTGCCAGTTCGTCAAAATCGTCATCTGGTCATAGATAAAACAATCAGCTTTTTTCTGAACCACTTCAAGAACACAAGCGCTCTCTTTATCAAAGACATTGATCCTGGCCAGGGGAAAATGCTCCCGGGCGTAGAGATGGCCTGTAGTCCCTTTTTTAACAGCGATGATACGCCCTTTCCGATTCAGGTCTTCGACCTTCTCCACGGGGGAATCCTGAGAAACGAGAAGAGCCAGATAAGCTTTGGAGTAGGGTTTTGAGAAGGTGACCGACTGGCTCCGCTCTTCGGTGATAGTCATAGACGAGATGACAATATCGATCTTCCCAGTCTTCAACGAGGGGATCAGCCCGTCAAAGCTGATATTCCATATCTTCACGGGGCGTCCCAAGAATTTTCCCAGTTCATGAGCCATGTCCACACTTATACCTGTAGGGTTTCCTTCTGTATCTGTCATCTCAAAAGGCGGATAGGCCAGTTCCATCCCTACATTCAGGATATTTTCTTCGCGAGGTCCGCAACCCCCAAAAAGCAACAGGCTCACAAAGAGTATGATACCGGTGACCTTCCCTTTCATATTCCCTCCTTAAAGGTTTCCAAACACCCGTCTCAGGATATCTGAAGTCCTGGCGGCGGGGTCTTTCCTGATCTTCTCCTCTTCACGGGCCAGCAGCAGAAAGAGTCCATCCAGGGCTCTCCCTGTCACGTAGGAGTCCAGGTCTTCATCCAGGATCTGGACAGGCAGAGTTCTGATCTTTGTTTCGATATCCTGATAATAGGCGGTGACTCCCACTTCACTCATGGCCTTTCGGACAAGAGGTTTGAGCAGAGAAGAGAGACGGTCATAGGATTTCGATTTAAAATAGTCGGTGGCAGCCCTGTCCCCCCCGTTCAGGATCCCCCAGGCGTCTGAAAAGGTCATCCCTCTGATGACATCCCAGAAGACATCCAGAGCCAGAGGCGCCGCTTTCTCGGCAGCTCTGTTCATGCTACGGTGAAACTCCTCGACACGGCTGCCGAAACCAGCCATCTTCAAAAGATTTTCCGCTTTTCGGATCATGGGAGGCAGAGGGATCCTGATAGCTCCGTCAGCCCAATATCCGTTTTCTTCACCGGCTTTCTTAACTGCCCTCTCGGCTCCTGTCCTCAGAGCCTCTGTCAATCCCATGATGACTTCCTCCTCTGTCAGTGAGCCTGAAGCACCCCCTGTCAGAAGATTTCCCATTCGTTCCATATCTCCTACGGTACAACTATAGAGCAACGTTCCCAGACACAATAACAGAGCCAGGCCCTTTAACCGTTTTTTCATACGGCCTCCTTTTTTATCTTTACTTTGACAATAATCCCTTTCTCAAGATCCTCATGCCTGTTTCCGGGGCCGTGACAGGCTGACTTTCTCATAAATGATCTGCCCCACTAAAGAAGCAAAACTCTTTTCCAGATGAATATTGAGCGAAGAGTCCTGGTTGTCATAGTAGACCGTGCCTCTTCTGGATCCCCGCGCTGACTCGTAGATAGATACATGGGTATCGGTCAGGTACGATGATGTCTCGTTACTTTTCAGGGCCCCTTCAGGAAGCGGATAGACAGCCCATCCCTTTTCATCTCCGATTTTGACGACAACAGTCCCGTTGAAAAGTTCGGTCAGGACAGCATTAGCCCGATCGACAACAGTTTCAAGGGACTCTGAATCGGCCCTGATCTGGTTCAACCGTACAAGGCAATCGATCTTCTCTTTTTCTCTCGCCGGGTTAGTGATAACAGCCTGTCTCTCCCGCTTCTTCATCTCATCGTGACGGACGTCCGCCCATGAAGTCACACGGTTCCGTCCGGCCTCTTTGGATTCAAAAAGGGCATGATCAGCCTTCTCTATGAGTTCATCCAGGATCTCTCCGTCGTCGGGATAGAGAGCGACACCAAGGCTGACGGTGACTTTCTGTTTTTCCGCAAGATTCTCCTTTTCACAAGCCCGGCAGATGCGCTCTGCGATCATCAAGGCCTCGCTCCTTTTCTTCACCATGAGCGCAAAAATAAACTCTTCCCCCCCGTAACGCCCGATGATGTCGATATGACGCGTGGATTGTGTGAAAACCCGTGCGATCCCTCTTAAGACCTCATCCCCCTTTTTATGGCCGTATTCGTCGTTGATGCTTTTGAAAAAATCGATATCTCCCATGATCACAGCCATCTTTCCTCCGCTTTTCCGCTGCCGTGCCAGGAGGTCTTTAGACAGAGAAACCCAGCTGTCACGTTTATAGAGTCTTGTCAGGGGATCGATAAGAGCTGTCTCTTTCAGTAGGTTATAATAGAGAGTCGCGTTGGCATACTCCCTCATATAATAGAGAGGTTTCAGATCCTTCTCTTTTGGCCTGGTTACCCCTTTTTTGGTATCAAAATAGAAACAGCCGCTCATGGAAAGCATAGTGCTGAAGGAAGAACTCTTCTGTCCTTCAGCAGAACGGGCCACAGCGATATCGATAATGGGAAAGGCAAAAGCTTCAAATATTCCCCGGTCTTTCATAGGGTCGGGACTTTCCCAGAAATGTATGATATCCTCTTCAACAAAAAGCTGCTTGTTTAGAAGTGTCTCGATGACAGGCTCTTCTTCATAATGATACATGGGATCATAGAACTCTTTCCTTTTGATCCACTTCTTGACGGGGTCGAACTCAAAGTAGATGCCCCGGGTCACATCGTATATATCCATGACGTTTTTAATACAGACTTCTGCCAGCTGTTCCACTGTCAGCATATTCTGATAATGGGCTCTTTGATAAAAGGAGCTCTCATTTTTCTTTCGATAGGCCCGGGCTTTGGAAGACAGAGATTTGATATACTCTTCCCCCGTGGTCTCCAGAGGACGGATCCCTTTTTCTGTCAGAGTCATTTCATGCATCTGCCAGAAAGGAGTCCTCCTGACCAGGGCAAACTCCCCTTTTCCCAATCCTCTGCGGGCCTGTTCCATCATCATAAGATAAAATGCAGCCAGATTCGCCTCTTCTACAGAAAATTCTTCAAGTCCGGAAAGCGCCACATGCAGAAAAAGCATCTTGACGGTAAAAAAGTGAGCATCCCCCATGACCACAAGTTCAGGATGGGGATGAAGTCCCGCTTTCAGAAGAAAGAGCTCCACAGCATATTGATACTGAGGTTCTGTTTTATTACTGTATTCTGTTAATTCCTTATCAAGTAGCGTCACGATCCTTTTAAGTGTTGGGTGAAGTGCTTCAATGGGAAAGAGATAATAAGTCAGAGCTGCATAGAGATTGTAGAGTTTGGCGGGATTATCAATAAAATAGGAATCCCGGGATACAGACTCTGCAAGCTGAGCGGCCGGATCGGCCCCCTGGCGGTAAAAGAGCGTCAGGACTTTGAGGATAAAGTATTGGAAATATTGCCTTGTCTCCTTCTTCTTTTCATAAAAAGGCTCGACTTTGTGAAAATACTCTTCCATCTTATCCATGCGTCCCAGATGATACCAGGCTCTGGCATAAATGGTATAAAAGGAGTGGACGGATTCGACACTGTCCAATTTATCTACGAGGGGCTCGAACTTTTTGGCGATCTCCAGCAGCTCTCCATATTTAAAATCGAGGATATAGTTTTCCATAAGATTATTGACGGCGGTAAAAAGAACCGGATAAGCCTCTCCCCTCTCCCCGCATTCGATGGCCTTCATGAGGAATTCCGCATGTTTTTCGGGCCTGTTCATCTCATAATAGACCACCGCTGTATTATTGTAGACAATGGCCTGAAGCATATCATTATGCATTTCACGGGCGATACGGCCCGTGGTCTGGTAATATTCCAGCGCTTTTTCCGGGTTTCCCCTGTTGGCGATCCCTGAGACGTTATAAGCGGAAAAGACCATATCCCGGGGCAGCTCCTCTTCATGGCTTTGGGCAATTTCCAGCATTTTCGCACCCAGTTCCGAAAGCATGGTAAAATCATTCATTCGCAGATAGGTCGATGTAATCGCAGAAAAGAGAGCAAACCGTGTCTCAAAATGAAGCTCGTCCAGGAGCGGCTTTATCCGCTTTTCAAACAGTTGGATCGCTTCCTCTGAGAGGGCATGGTTGGAGAGATACTCCAGAAGAGAGGCTGATACTTTCAGCCAGAGCTTTTCAGGGAGCAGGTCCTTTTCATCGAAGATGGCAGCGGCCTCCCTGGCCCTTGAAAGGCCGGCTACATCAGTCCTGAGAGCCACAGAGAGGGCCTTGTATTTCTCTTCCCGGGTACGGGCCAGCGCATCCATTTCATTGCAGATCCCGTTATAATCGAATTCCTTTTTCTCATCCTCTCCCGACAAAGCATAGAGGATGGCAAAATGCTTATCCTTGGGGATTTCCGGAAAATGAGCATACAGGTGTTTTAAAGCATGATAAAAACCCCTGTGAAGGGGAGATTTCTGATTCTCCTTTAAAGACTCGTAGAGTTCCAGAAAAGTGTCCAGTTCTTTCCCGTACATCTTCTGAACTACAGCCAGCCGGATAAAGGGAAAAACCAGAGAATGGTCTTCCTCAAGATACCCGGCAAGGGCAGAGACAAGGCGAGTATAGAGTTCATTGGGGCCCGGCAGTGCGATATTCTTTTTCAGAATATCATATTTCAAAACGATCCCCTCGCGTGGGAGAAGGATGTTTTTTTCTGCCAGGGCCTTGACCGCATCGTCGTATGCAGACGGAAGGAGCTTGCAGACAGCCGGAGGAAGATACCCGTTAAAGTGATAGAGCACTCCCAGGATCTCTTTTTCTTCTCCGGTACATTGTGAAAAGAGAGTCTTGTACTGTCTGTTAAAGTCAAAATACTCTTTGATCGGATGGTTTGTCTCATATCTCTCTTCAAAGACCCTGATCCCCTTCTGTCGGGCCATATTCTGAAGGCCGGCTTCGATCAAAACAGGCTCTCCTGCTGTCTCTTCCCAGATGTCATCGATCCATTTCTGCGGAAGTTCAAACAGGTGGAAATAGAAGGAAAGAATACGTTGGATCTCTTCTTTTGTCAATCTCTCGACATTGACCTGATCCTCATCCTGAACAAGATCTGTCCCGGAAGCATGAAGGATGATGAGCCTTTCCGGGGAAAGCTGATTTCTTATGCTACGGAGAACATCGAGGCTGAACGGGTCAAGCCGTGAAGTATCCTCAAGGATGATAGCAAGAGGGTGGATTGCGGTAAGCTCTTTGATAAGCTGGATGCTGATCTCTGTCAGTTTCGTTTTTTCAGCCTTCTCATTCCGCAAGGGGCGGGCCGGCGAGAACTCGGGGAGAGGAGCGATCTTACAATACTCTTCTCCATGGCGTCCGATGATCTTCTTTCCGTAATCAAAACGGTCAAAGTAGAGAAGAAGATACCGGATGAGCCCCAGGAATTCATCCTCTTCTGTATTTGCGACCCAGAGCGTCTTATAATCCTCTGTTTCCAGAAACGGGATCAGGCCTTTGGCAAAGAGACGGCTGTTTGCTTTATCCCCGTTGTAGCGGAGAGCAGCTTCGGTTTTCCCGCGAATCAGCTCCTGCCCCTTTTTCAGGTCCAGGGCCCAGTAGGCAGAAGGGAAAGAAGTCTCCTCAAGATGCCTGTAAAGGAGTTTCTCCTGAAGATCGGGGTCAAAAAGAGGATGGCCCAGATAATCCCTGACAGTCTCCCTCTTCTTAGGTATCATGATATTCATTCTTTTAAAGATCTCGGTTATCTTCTTCATGTCATAGGAACGTCCTTCGGGTACATCAAGAAAAGGACTCAGGTCAAAGAAGAAGATCCCTTCTCCATCATAGAGGAAATTATTGATCCGGATATCGCCATGAAAGTAACCGGCCCGATGTATGAACGAGAGTCCGCACATGGCCTGGTTAAAAAAGAGTTTCTTATCCACTGAAGAAGTTTCCCGGAGGACATCAGGCAACTGGATGGCTGTATAAAAGTAGTCCCCGTCACTCATCACAGTGCCGTCAATGGAGTATATCTTGTAAAACCTCTCCACTTTCCGGACAAGAGGGTGCTCCAGAAGTGAAGCCGCCCGGTATTCAATCTTGAAGTATTCGGCCGGAAACCTTTTTTTCACGTTGCGGTTGAGTATTTTAACGATGATCCCATCTCGCTTTTCGATCAGGTCACAGGCGCTGAAGACTAAACTGTTCAGAGTTTCCGCATACTTTTCTTTGATTTGGTATCGTCCGTTTAAAACCTTCATATATCTTTCAGAATACAGAAGGTTTGCTTTGATTTCAAGACAAAAGAAGACGGCTCTCCCTTTAAACCCCTATTCTTCGGAGGATGTCACAGGGAGAGGAGATCCTGTAATCGGCCATATCCCACTCCTCTTCGGTCCCGTATCCATAAGTCGCAGCGCATGAAAAAACACCGGCCCTTTTAGCCCCGTTAAAGTCATGAAGACGGTCACCGACCATACACACAGCCTCATTTCTTGTAAAGGAAAGTCCATTCAGGACATCCCGGATAAGTTCTTCTTTGTCGGTCTTTCTCCCGTCGAAATGGCTTCCTGCAATGATCTGAAAATAGCGGGCCAATTGAAAATGTCCGAGTATCTTCTCAGCAAAGACAAGGGGTTTGGCCGTGGCTACAGCCAGAGTCACCTTTTTATCAGAAAGAGTGCGAAGCGTCTCAGTTACTCCCGGATAGAGATTATTTTCCCAGAGCCCTTTTCCCCGGTAATACTCCCGGAACAACTCTACAGCCCTGGAAGTGTCATCAGAATTGAGAGAAAACCTCTTCTGAAATGAATCGTGGAGGGGAGGCCCGATGAAACCCCGGGACTCCTCCGGCGTCAGGGGTGCAAGCCCCATTTTACCGACAGAATAGAATATGGCATTCATGATCCCCGGGGCAGAATCTGTGAGTGTCCCGTCCAGGTCCCAGATCAGGAGTTCAAATGGCTGCATATTCTTTGAGCCTTTCGATTTCCCCTCTCCATTTTCCGGGGTCCGGAGTCTCCAGGATCAGAGGGATTCCATCAAGCCGCCGATCCCGGGCGATCCGACAGAAGAGATCCCATCCCAGATAGCCCTCTCCGAGAGAAGCATGCCTGTCTACCCGGCTCCCGAGCTCTTTTTTGGAATCATTCAGGTGCATCCCCTGTAAAGTGTCCAGGCCCAGGAGATCATCGAAAAGGTTCCAGAATTCCTCATACCCCGTATCTTCTTTCAGGTCATATCCTGCAGCATAAGCGTGACAAGTATCAATACAGACTCCGACACGCTCTTTTTGTCCCACCCGGCTGATGATGGCAGCGATCTCTTCCATTGAAGATCCTGCCTGGCTCCCCTGTCCAGCGGTATTTTCGATGACAAAGAGGCAGGTTTCTGTCTCGGCGATGGCCCGGCTCAACCCCTCGGCGATGAGGCCGAGAGTCCGGGAAGGTTCCAAAACACCCAGAGAACTGCCCGGATGAAAATTCAGTTTTTTCAATCCCAGCTGCTCCACTCTTTTTGCTTCGTCGATAAAAGCCTTCAATGCCCTTTCCCGCTTATTCTCCTCGGGCTGGGCGATATTGATAAGGTAACTGTCATGAGGCAGGACATTTTCGGGCAGGAAACCTCCCTTATCCATCTCTTCACGAAAGGAGAGGCATTCCTCTTCTCTGAGAGGAGGAGCAGACCATTGACGCTGATTTTTGGTAAAAAGGGCAAAGGCCGATGCTCCGATCTCCACAGCCCTCTGAGGAGCTTTGTCCACGCCCCCGGCAGCGCTGACATGGGCCCCGAAATACTTCATTAAACCTCTGTCTCCTCAGCCCACAACCGGGAGAGTTCCCGGATCGTCTCAACCGCTTTGACCATGGCTCCCAATGCGATCCACTCCTTTTTCGAATGAAAAAGATGCCCCCCGGCGAAAATATTCGGTGTAGGGACTCCCTTATAACAGAGCCTGGCCCCGTCAGTTCCGCCCCTTATTGCGGCTTTCAAAGGAGTCAGTCCGGTATTTTTCACAGCCTTGACAGCCAATTCAGTGACCCGGGGATGCTGCTCAAGGATCCGGAGCATATTCTGATATTGATGTGTGACTGTCATTTCGATACCCAGGCCCGGATAACGGACTTCAAATGCCTCTTTCATCTGCTCAAGATAAGCGATCCTCCCTTTGTTCTCTTCTTCTTCAAAATCCCGGAGAATAAAGGCAAAACGGGCCCGGTTTTCTTCTCCGGAAAACCCTGTCAGGTGAAAGAAACCTTCCCGTTTTTCCGTGTGAGCCGGTGTCTCCTGTTCAGGGACCTGGCTGATAAAACGGGCGGCGATCTCTGCAGCATTAAGCATCTTTCCCTTGGCAAACCCGGGATGGACATTCGCTCCGGTAAAGATGAATTCTGTTTTCCAGGCGTCGAAGCACTCGTCTTCGATCTCCCCTGCTTGGCTCCCATCCATGGTATAGCCGTATTTCCCGAGTCTTTCGATGTCTATCTTCCCGGTTCCCCGCCCGATCTCTTCATCGGGGGTAAAGACGATCCTCAGTTCCGGATGCTTAGCCTCTTTATCCTTCCGGAAACAGGCCAAAGCCGTCATGATCTCTGCGATCCCCGCTTTGTCATCAGCTCCCAGAAGAGTCTTTCCGGAAGCTGTGATGATCGTGTCTCCCTTATACCCCTCCAAGGCAGGCGAATCTTGCGGGGTGATCTTTAGACCGGGATCATCCGGAAAAGTGATCTCTCCTCCGCTGTAATCCTTATGGAGAAGCGGACGGACATCTTTCCCCGGCTCCGAAGGTGATGTATCCATATGGGCGCAGAAAGTGATCGGGGGGCTCTTGACTCCCTGGGAAGCGGTTAAAGTCCCGTATACATAACCGCAACTATCACACTCCACTTGAGAAAGCCCCAGCTCTTTCAGTTCCTTTTCCAGAAGACGGGCCAGTTCCAGCTGGCCCTTGGTCGACGGACAGCTGGAACTCTCTTCATCAGCTGTGGTGTCTACAACGACATACCGCAGGAAACGCTCCAGAACATCTTTTTCAATAAACTCTTTGAACCTATTCATGGCCGGTGACCTCCTTTTTGACCTCCCTCATCTCCCGGGCGATCTCGTTGACCCGCCATTCAAGAGAGTTGAGGACCCAGAGTTTGAAATGGTTGACCCGGGCTTCCTGATGGACCAGATACATGACCTTGAGCGAGACGAAAAAGATAGCAAGGTCACTGAGAATGAGATGAGCCCGCCCTTCGGTGAAGAACGAGGCGATAAGCAGGGCCACGACAAGGATCAAAAAAACCGTATTGAAAAGTTTCGTATTGATGGTGGGCATCCCTCCGATGCTGCCCACGATCTTGCGGACCCGTTCCTTCTCCGATTTGAAATGCTCGATCTCTTCCCTTAATTCATGGATCTCTTCTTCATAGTTATGATAACCTTTCATCCTCGCCTCCTTTCATAAAATCCCTCACGGCACGAAAGAGCAAAAACCGCTCTCTGTCCACAGGAAGCATGTGCCCTGACTCTGTGACAGTTAAGACGACAAGAGGGATCTTCCCTATTTTTTTTGTGAGGTAGATCCTGTTTTTGATCACGGCCACGCGGTCCCTGTGAGAGAAGATAGCCAACACCGGGCTGTTCAACTGTCCAAGTTTTCTTTTTGCCCTTCTCCTTAAGAGATCATACTGACGGATTGCGCTCAACGGCTCCCTTTGAAAACGGGGACGATAATGAAGACGTTGCTCTTCATCAAGGATATGCCTGTTCCCCCCTTTTTCATCCAGGGATTTCTCTTTATACTTTTTAAAAAGCTTGATCAGGGGAAGAAACGCCAGAAGAAGAGCCCGGCCCGGAGGAAAGACCAGGGGCGGTGCCAGAAGCAGAGTTTGTCTTATTTGCGGAAAGTCAGCTGCAGCTTCCAAAGCTAAAAGACTCCCCATTGAAAAGCCTCCGACTGTGACGCTGCCATATTGTTGTGTCAACTCTTCGACAGCTGTCTGAGCCTGTTTGACCCAGGAGCGGAAAGAAACGTTCCGAAACTCTTCCATAGTCGAACCGTGTCCTGCAAGAAGAGGGATATGGATATCCATATCCAGATATCGGAAGAGGTATTCCGCAAGAGGCCGGAGAGTCTCCGGCTCATCGGAAAATCCGTGAAAAAGAAGAAGAGCCGACGAAGCTCCTTTTTTCAGAATGATGGGCTCAGCATTTCTGATATTCATCACGGTCGTTTTCAATGCTTCTCTGTTCGTCCTCTTTGAGTGGCAGGGGATAATCTCCGTCGAAACAGGCGGCGCACACCGGCTGCCCCAAAGCCTTCCTGATATCGGGGATATCCAGGTAAGTCAGGGAGTCGGCTCCTGTGAAATGAGCCATCTTCTCTTCGAAATGGTCGATCCCCTCCTTATAACAGTCCGAATATTTCCTTGCGATGAGTTCATGCTGGCGGGAGATATCGATCCCGTAATAACAGGGGTAATAGACGGGGGGAGAAAAGATCCCGATATGGAGTTCTTTTGGCTGACTACGCCCCACAAGGCTTACGATATGTTTTGTCGTGGTTCCGCGGACGATACTGTCATCGATGATGAGGACACGCTTGTCTTTGAACTCTCCCTCAATGGTATTATGCTTGAGCCGCATGGCAAACTCCCGGTCATATTGAGAGGGCATGATGAATGTGCGCCCGCTGTAGCGGTTTTTGATAAAGCCGTCCCGGACAGGGACGTCAAGCTCTTCGGCAATGGCCGTGGCTGCAGGACGCGCCGTATCGGGGACCGGGATCACCACATCCACCCGGATCCCTTTCCTTTTGATCTTTTCAGCTAACATCCTTCCCAATACCAGGCGTGTATCGTAGACAGAATGGCCCGAGATGATGGAATCGGGCCTGGCAAAATAGATATATTCGAAAATACAGGGACGATGCTCTTTGACATCGATCTCAACAGTCAAAGGTTTTTTCCCCTTCTTAAAGACCATGAGCGAACCGTTGGGGATGTCGCCCCGGTATTCAAAGCCGGTCATCTCCATGGCCACCGACTCCGAGGCCACCATAAAACTTCCCTCCTGCTCTCCCCAGACACCGGGGCGTATCCCGTAAGGGTCGCGGCAGGCAAACATAGTATCCTCACCGTCGAGATACATGATCCCTACAATGGTAAATGCACCGCGGACCCGCTGATAAGTCTTCTTCAGGGCCGCTGTCAGGTCTTCGGTCGTGTGTCCGTATTTACGGATATTCATGAGCTCCTCGGCCAGGACATAGAGGACGGGCTCCACATCGCAACTCGAAGTCAGGTAGAGGGACTCTTCCAAAAAACGTTTTCTGAGTTCATGATAATTGATGATATTGCCATTATGGGTGATGAAGATCCCCGGCTGTTTTTCAAAAAAGGGCTGGGCATTGACTTTCCCTGCGCTGCCCATGGTGGGGTAACGGACATGTCCCATACCGATATTTCCCTGAAAAGAGGCCAGGGTCGATGGCGTGAAGACAGAGGAGACAAGGCCGTCATCTTTTTCCAGGAAGAATTTTTTGTTTTCTTTTGTGGCAATCCCGCAGGAATCCTGCCCCCTGTGCTGTATGGCCTGGAGGGCCAGGGCGATATCGTATTGGACACCCTCTTCTTTCAAAATACCGATGACTCCGCACATAATCTACTTCTCCTTTAGTTATGGGGTGAACGGCCCGGCCCCAAGCCATGGGGGTAACTCGTAAAGAGATATTATATAGCGGTCAGCCTCTTTTTCAAGGAGTTTCCTTTTTCCGTACCCGGCATCATAGACCGCTACCGTCTTCATACCGGCCCTTTTCCCCGCCCGAATCCCTTCGATGATGTCATCGACGATACAGATCTCCCCGGGATCAAGCTGCATCTCCCGGGACAGGGAGAGGAAGAGGTCGGGATAGGGTTTCCCCCGGCCCACATCACACGATGTCTTCACAGAGAGAAAATGAGAAAGGAGCCCCTCTCTTTCCAGGAGTTCCTCAATGACATCCTTGTTATTTGAACTCCCGATGGCCATAGTGAATCCTGTTCGTCTGAGCACTTCCAAAACTTCCCGGCATCCGGGTTTCAGCTTGACATGGAGCGGATAGAGAGACTGACTCATGGTTTTCCATTGGGCTTTGATATCTTCTACACTCTCTTTCAGGGCAAATGTCTTTTTGAAATAACGGGCGGTTTCTGTGAAACTGAATCCTGCGATCATCGTCCCCAACTCCTGGGGGACATCGATCCCCCGTTCAGCCAAAAAAATCCGGTCGATCTCCTGCCAGAGAGGCATGGAGTCCACCAGTGTGCCGTCAAAATCGAAGATAATCCCTTTGAATGTTCTCTTATTCCCGTTATTCATAGAAAAAATAGTATATCAGCACCTGCAAAAGGCGTCAACAGACGAAAAAAAAGGGGGAGCAGGCTGCTCCCCCGGTTCATTTCTCTTTATCGGCGCCGGTTCTCAATCGGCATAGAGGCCGGCATCGGTCA
>JAFGWL010000033.1 GCA_016937175.1 Candidatus Mcinerneyibacteriota bacterium
CGGATAGGAGATACCCAGGCGAGGCATGACATAGGTCTTGCCTTCTGAGGCGATCTTACCCTCTTCCATGTAGGTCCCCTTGAGGGGATTGCCGGAAGAGACTTCTTCAAGATGGTCTTTGATGGCCAGGCCCGGATTCTCATAATAATCCACATTGGGATTATAATGTTCCAAACGGGCGCCGACATTGATGATCATATCTTCCACTTCGATCTTATCCTGGATGTAAGCGTTGAAGTTCCAGGGCTGGACTTCATACATATCCGCTGACACCATCTCATACCGAAGGGAGTTGTAGACTTCATACTCGATGTCGTCCCTGTTATACATGGCACCGATCTTGAACTGGTTGAAGCGGTCGGCCTGCCAGGTGTAGGCAAAGTTGACCTTGACGGCTTCGTCCTGATACCTGTAGTAGTAAGGAGCGAAACCTGTGTACATCAGCCAGGAATAATCGTTGATGTTCAGGTATCCCAGGTTGACATTGGAGGAATAGACTGAATCGTTATCCCATCCGATGAAATCCGTGTAGTGCATGCCGTTGTTGTCTGTAGTCTGGGCATCATACTGAGAAGAGACGCTCAGTTCATAGAACATGCTGGAATTCAGAGTATGGGTCAAACTCACTGTGTAAAAATCATGGTATGTTACTGAATCGAAATGATCCAGATACCTGTAAGAGGAATGTCCGCCGTACCCTGCTGTATAGGGTGAATAGTTATCAAATCCATGATAGACCTGCCTGTTCATGACAGCGCTGATTTTCATGGTCTGAATGGGGCGGAAGGAAATATTTCCGTAATATTTCCAAGTCCTGTTGTACTCTTCAGGCCTCCATCCATGGAAGAAAGGCTCATAGCCGCTCTCGATGAGCCATTCGGCTGTGGCGTTATCTGCATGGAGGGGATCATTGTAGATGTCAATGAGTTCCTGAAGGTCAACATAATTAGTCCAGAACTTGGCTTCGGGGTGATAGAGGTAATACCCGTTGTCATCATCATAGTTGTAAGAGAACGCAAAAGAAGCGTCTTTCAGGAAGGGCACCGGGATGGGCCCGGAGATATAAGCATCGATGATGTCATGGCCGATGTCATCGCCGAACTCGGTGATGTAACGGCTTGTCTTATATCCCACTTTTCCGTGGAACTCTTTCTGTCCGCTCTTTGTTACAACCTTGACGATACCGGACATGGCTCCACCGTACTCGGCGTTGAAACCGCCGGTAACGACTTTCATCTCTTCGATGGCGTCTGAAGAGAGGTTGAAAGCCGAAGTCCCGAAGAGGTTCGAGTTAACAGAGATCCCGTCGATAATATAGGCAACTTCATTATCGCGGCCTCCACGAACGTGAAGCTCTCCCCCGCCGCCTGTGACGACACCGGCCTGCTGCTCAAGGACACCGGTAACGGTGGGATTGACCAGCTTGGCGATCTGTGTGTTGTCAAAGGTCTTGGATGAAGAGGTGTTGTCCTTCTGGACGATAGGCCTTTTGGCCTGAACGATGATCTCTTCACGTCCGGCGACTTTTGCCTCCATGGCGAAGTCTACCGCTGTAGTCGTATCCGCGGATACGATAACATTCTCCTTGGTGTAATCGGCATAACCGACGATCATACACTTTACCTTATGGACTCCCGGAGGAACCTGCAGGATAAAGTAGTTTCCGTCAGCCTGCGTAAAAGCACCAAGTGATGTTCCTTCAATCATAACTGTTGCTCCGGCCAGCGGCTCGCCGGTGGCCTCATCCACAACCCTACCTCTGATTTTTCCGGTAGTACCTGCGAATACAGTAACAGTTAAGAGCAACATAATAATCATTAGCGCTCTAAGTTTTTTAAAAACCATACCGCAAACTCCTTTCCTTTTCATAGAAAAAACAACCAACCCAAATTTTTCCATAAGCTGTTGAACCCCATCACCTCCTTTGGCGAATACACTTTTTTTTCCTCTTTTACACAGTGTTTTATATAGATTAGGTTAATGAATTTCCAGTGTCAAGATAATTTTTCGCTTTACGTTGAATTAAATTAGGATAAGAGGCGGGTGCGGAGAAGTTCTCCGCACCCGTTTGGATAGAACTTAGAAACGGAGTTTCAGCGTGAAGAGATGGGTCTCTTCCAGCTTGTCATACCCGTTGTAAGCATAATCGACACCGATTCCCAGGCCGGCTGTCATATACTGAAGCCCGCCGCCGAAGGAATAGGTGGCATCGATGGAGTCGGCCACTGTGGCCATCCTGTAACCGCCACGGGCGGCTACATGGAACTCTTCGGAGACGTTATAACCGAATTCTCCGCCGAGGTTCAGCTGTTCGCTGTTATCCACGGGGTTGTAGAAGTCCACAGCGATAGCTGTGGTCATCTCATCGGTCACATAGGGTGTATACATGAAGCCGACACGAAGCGCCATGGGCAGTTCGTGGTCTTCTGTATACTGGCCGAAGGTGTACTCGTAATCTTCGGCATCACCTGAGCTGGCGTCTTCGATATAGCTGAGGACTTTATCCAGCTGTCCGCCTTCGAATTTCGGTTTTGTTCCGAAGTTGGCAATACTCAGAGCTGCTGTGAGGCCTTTGATGGGAGTGTGATATTTCACACCGGCATCCATGGCCACGGCATTGGCAGTCATGTCCCAGATCTTCATGGATACCACTTTCCCGGTGATACCGAAGTCAACGGTCTTGAGCAGCCTTCTTGCGTAAGTCAGCCCGATAGCTGTGTCAGAAGCGCTGAATGTGGCTCCTGTGCCGTCGGGTTCTGTGATGGTGGTCACTTCCATTTCGGGATAACCGAAATAGGTAAAGCTTAACGCGAGTTGCGCCATGTCAGACATGGGGAATGAGACGGCCAGATATTCAAACTTGACATCGGCCAGCCATTCACTGTGTGTGAACATGGCTTCATAATCCTGGACATTGACGAGTCCGGCCGGATTATAATAGAGCGCTGAGACACCCTGGGAAGCAGCGGCACCGGCATCACCCATCCCGACAAAACGGGCATCAGGCGCGACTTTCAAAAAGACGCCTGTAGCCTGTCCGGTCTGAGTCATGTCAGCGGCACTTACCGAGGTAGCCAGAGCTGCTATAGCGATAATCGTAATGATTACTATTTTCTTTAACATAGACTAACCTCCCCTACCTGATGACGGCAAACGTGCCCTCAGTCTTGGTCTCATCATCCACGTAGATCACGTAAATGTAGATACCGCTCGCCAGATCCTGGTTGTCCTTGTTACGCACATCCCACTCTTCCGTACCGGTTCCGTTGTCATGATGCAGGATCCTGACAATATCGCCGGCCACAGTGTAGATATAGATGTCACATTCGCCGGGCAGATGTGTGAACTCTGCTTTACGGCTGGTGACATTCTGATCCCAGCTGTTGATGGGGTAGATGGGGTTGGGGACAACTTTGACTTCAGACAAATCGATCTCGGATGCCTGTGTCATGGCGTAGGTATCCACTTCCCAATACTCGCCGCCGCTGATGATGTCGCCATGCTGCTGCATGGTGATCTGTGTACCATCGACGATGGGAGCTTTATAGACGGTATAGTAGATCCGGTCGCCGTCGTCAAAGGCAGCTCCGGCTCCGTCGTCATAGGTTCCGTAGAGATACATCCCGTTGGTCATCTCTTCGGTCAGGATGTAATCGGGATCTGTCGTGGCAACACCATCTACATAGTTGAATGTCCTTCCGTAGAGCGTGAAGGCGTTGTCACCGTCCAGGGCTACAGGCAGGTAATCTCCGTAGAGATCCCAGGATGCGCCGTTCCATTTTTCCACGGTGGCGTAATGAGCCACACCGGCAGCGGTGAAGTTGATCTCGAATTCATCGCCGTATCCGATGGAAGGTACATCCACGTAGTAGGCATCCGTTCCCCCACTGTTCTGTACCGTGTAGACAGTTCCCACGGCCGTGGTGACAGTGGCCGGGGTGAGAACCCCTGTAGTCCTGTCTTTCAGGAAGAAGAAAGGCAGATCGAACAAGGCATCCCCGCGTACGACAAGGTCCTCTGTTGCAGGGCCCGCCGTCGTGAGGTCTGTATCAGGATGGATAGAGACACTTCCGCTTGTTCCGGCGTTCCTGGTGACAGCCCACTCATAGACATCGCTGTCATGGAAGGTCACTCGGAACTGGCCCTCATCAGCGAAACGGGCCGCGTAGAAGTAGGGCTCGATTCCCATGGTGGTGGCAGCTTCATAACCGTCTGCTGCGCCGAGTTCTGTGACGATTCCGCCTTCAAGGTAGACATCATCGGCATAGGCTTCCGACAGAACCACATAATAACCGTCCATGAAGAGACAGTTGTCGATACCGGGCTCAAAGCGCGGTGACCAGTTGAGTCCGAAGAGATCCCAGTGGGTCACCAGCCAGCCGCCGGCATAGCGGTCGCCGTTGGTGATCCCTTCCAGATAGATATTCTCTCCGGCATAAGCGGTCTCATCCACATCCAGAACGGTCAACTCAAAGACCCCGGGAGTGGAAGTGGCAGCAAAATCCATGACCAGGTCATGGCCGGTCCCCATACGGGCGGTCCAACCATAATCCCCGACATAGGTCAGGGCTGCTGCGTCATACTCGCCTGCATTAGCCGATGTAGTGGCGATGGAATCGTATCCGTAGTCATAAGTTGCTGTAATCGTATACTGGATCCCGTCGATGATCTCTGTCTGGTAGATCTTGTCGTAGGTCGCGCCGATATTGGGGGCGACAAAGTTCTCCGCCACATACTCGGATGTATCCAGGTCGATGACTGAATAGATGAGTTCATTGGCATGTGACCCGGGCTCTACCATGATCCTGTAGGTATGGCCGGTCACAAAATTGGGCTCCATGATGGTGGCTGTGATGGTGCCGGGGTTTCCGCCCACGACCACAGCGCCGCCGTTAGCCGGTTCAGGGGCCACGGGAGGATTGTATCCCACGGCATTGGTCCGTCCCTGGGCAAAGAGGGTGTCCCCTAAGGATTCCAGAGATTCCGGCGGATTAGGCTGGGCATCATAAGCCACGACTTTGTAGTAGTAAGGAATACCGTTGATGACATCGGTATCCAGATAGGAGTGCTGCAGGCTGCTCAGATCGAAATCAGCGATCTCGGTCCAGGGTCCCGCAGGGGACATGGCCCTGTAAACACGGTATCCGGCGAAGTCATACTCGATATAGTCGGGGTCATACACCGCAGAACCCGGATCGCTGGCCACAGCATAGTAGGGGTCAGGAGTCGTTTCCGCAGCGCTTCCCCAGCTGATGAAGACTTTCCTGTCCAGAGACTGGGCCACTGCAGCGGGTTTCACCGGTGCAGAGGGGAGAAGCCATTCATTGTCAAAGATAAACTGGGCAGCGATGGAGTTCCCGACAAGCGTCCTGTAAGAGCGCCCGTCAGTCCCGGTGACTTCGAGAGTCGTGTCATCGCCCAGTTCATAACCGGGGATAATAGCCAAAACGATATTGGCGGTCTCGCCGGGAGCCAGGTCGAAGGGCCCTGTGGTCATCATGAACCTCTTGTCGGCGGGGCCGCTGTCCACATCAAAGGGATTGTAGACATCACCGGCCATGTTCCAACCGGACATGAGGTTGTAACGCTGTACATCGTTGACCGGCGCTACATCGATGGAGAAGATCTTGAACGCTGTCAGGCCGATGGGGCTTCCTCCTCCGTCATCAGGAGAATCAAGGAAGTCGTAGCCGATATATCCGGCATGGCCGAAGCTTTCTGTTCCATCGTTGTCGTAGCAGTATCCGATGTTATAGGTGGCGTCATATCCCACCATATCATCGACAGCATTACCTACATCGGGGTCCTGTACGATACCGAGGTAAGAATCGGTAAGGGTACCGGTGCCTTCATTGGTCACTTCGTAGATTACGAAGATGATGTCGTTGTTGGAGGGATAGTTCCACTCATAGGTCTTCTGCACCACTTCGATGTTCAGGGGCGTATGGACATTGCCCGCTGACTGAAGCGGAGGGTTGGGGTTAGCATCATGATAGACAGCATAACTGTCCAGCACCGACTTGATCTCAGCCAAAGGCCAGTCGCCGTCGCTGCTGAGATAGACCTTGTACTGGGAGTCCATGTAACTGGTCCCGATCTCACCGGGAGTGAATTCAGACGAGCCATCGGAGGAGATATATCCGCTAGTGACATATTTTTCCGTTCCGATCATGGCGCCGAACCACATACCGGCTCCGTAGATATACTGGGCATCACCGTTCTGATAGGCCCAGTAGCCGCCGGCGGAGGTGATCCCGTCATCCACGCCGTGCTGGCCGAAGTTGTTTACGGTCAACCAAAATCCGTTGGCCTTCAACCATTTCAGGTCAAGGCTTTTGTAACGGACTTTCTGTACATCCGGATCCGTTGCCCCGAAGGAAACGGAAAACGCGAATGCGATTATCAACAGAATTAAAACTAATTTCCTCATCCGCTACCTCCTTTAAAAGGAAATTCCCAATCCGAATCTGACGTAACGGGGAGCACCGTAGAATTCCGGGTTGGCCCCGAAATACTCTTTGTACTTGTTCTCAAAGGTGTAGTCGTCACCGGGATAGGGATCCGTAGCAGCCGCAGCGTTATCGTACAATCCGTTATCATCAGGTTCACCTGTGGTGGCATAAACAGACGTTATGTTCACCCAGTTGAAGAGATTGGAGATCGTACAATAGGCCGATACATTGAGCATACGTCCCATCACATCAAACTCAAAGTCTTTGTTAATCCTCATATCCAGGGATTTTGTCCCGGGCATCCTCATGGAGTTCATGGGCCCGGTATTCCTGTTGGTCACATCTTTGGGAGTGTAAGGAGCACCGGACTCATAACTGAAGAGGAAGTTCACGCCGGCATTCTGCAGCGGTTTCATTCCAAACAGTTCAGGCCCGTCGCCCTTCTGTGTCCTGATATCCATATTGATCTTCACCGCATGACGGCGGTCGAAGGCCAGGGGATATTTCTTGGCCGGAGGAGTCCTCAACCCACCGGAGACGGTTACGACACCGTAGTAGCCGTCACGCTCCGAAGAGGAGTTACCTGTAGCCCAGGAGAGAGAGTAGTTGATATCTCCGCTGATGTAGTTGGAGTAGAGCTTGGAGAGACCGATCTCAAGCCCGCGCACCTGGGCATAACCGCCGTTGGTGTAGAGGGTGTAGGACTTGATGGGATCGGGGATCTCTTCGGTATAGAGGAGGTCGGAGATGCTCTTGTAGTAGCCGACCACCGTCATACGCCAATCTTCACCAAGGCGCTGCTCCAAACCCAGCTCGTATGCGATGGTCTTCTGCATATCGAGGTTGGGGTTCCCGAGAAGCGGATACCCGGGTTTATACCACTCGTCGTTTTCCACATTGGAAAAGAGGTAGTTGAACGTCGGCATCTGGTAAAAATAGCCGTAATGGAAGTGAAGGACAGACGTATCGGAGATAGGCAGCGCCAACCCGACCCTGGGGCTGATGGCGTATTTAACCTCGGCATCAGCTGTAGGAGAGTCTGTTCCCTCGATAAAGGCTGTAGGATCGGTGAAATACTTGATGTTGGGATCGAAGTAGTCCATACGAACGCCCACATTGAGGATCATGTTTTCATACTCCAGCTTATCCTGGACAAACAAGTTGGCCAGCATGGGTTTTACGTTGAAGTCCGTGGTGTAATTGGCACTTGTGGGATAAGAGCAGCTGAAATATTCCAGGTCATGCTTCTGCACTTCGAATCCGACTTTGATCTGGTTAAAGCGGTTCACCTGGGATGTCAGGTCACCCCTGACATTGATGTAGGAGGCTTCCTGCTGAGAAAAAGCGATATAGTGCCCGTCGATGTAGAAGAGGTTGTAGGGGTCAAAGACACGTTCGTCTGTCTCAGTATAAGGATCGATGAAATCGCCGATCTCATCTTCACCAGACTGAGGAAGCCAGTCATCCGTGAAATCGAAATACCCGACCATGATACTGTAGAAGGTCCGGGCATTCAGGGTATGGGTCAGCCTTTCGGTGATCAGGAGGCTTGTGGTCTCGCCTTCCATATACTTATCCAGGTCATACTTATAGCGATGGCTGTAGTATTCGCCCTGGTTGAAAGAACCGAGAATATCCGTCTCACTTTTCAGCGTCGGCATGAGCTTTCCGCTGAGCTTGAACTGATAGTCATACCCGTTGGCCGCCGTATGAGGCGTCCAGTAGGTGGGGGTCAGGTCTTCGGGAAGGTTGTCCACCATATCATCATAATCGGGGATACGATGTCCCACGGCATCCCGTTCGGTGTAGCCGAAGGTTCCCATGAAGGCAAAGGGTGTATAGGGAATAGGCCCTGAGACAAACCCTTTGATGCTGTTAAAGCCATAGTTCAGGTCCAAGAGCCCGGGATCCACTTTGTCGGGCTTGGAGAACATGGCATCGGTCTCAACAGTGACCCCGGCGTGGAAATCCTTCCCGCCCTCTTTGGTCACGATGTTGATGATACCGGACATGGCATTTCCGTACTCGGCGTTGAACCCGCCGGTGAGGATCTGCATCTCCTGAACCGCATCTGTGGCCACATCCAGTGCAGACTGGCCGGTCATGAGGTTCTGTACAGAGAAACCGTTGACATAGTACCCGACTTCGTTTCCGCGTCCCCCGCGGATATGAAGGCCGCCGACATTTCCGCGTTCTTCATTAGCCGAGTTTTCGACGTTGTTAGTGGCGTTGGACAAGAGGGCTGCGCCCTTCTGAACCGTTAACACATCGTCAACTGAATCCACGGCCATATTCTTGATCTTGGCCGCATCCACTTTTTCAACTGTGGAAGTATTATCCTTACGGATGATCTCCCTTTTCGCCGTAACGGTGACTTCTTCCGTTCCGGCGATCTTTTCCTGTAACTCGATGGTTACATTGGTGGTACTGTCCGCAGAGATGACCACATCAGTCACAATCCCTGTGGAGTACCCGACCATAACCGCCTGGAGAGAGTAGACTCCCGGCGGAACCTGGAGGATAAAGAAGGACCCGTCTGCCGAAGCAGCCGCGCCCAGCTGTGTGCCTTCTACCAGCACAGTGGCTCCAGGCAGGCCTTCTCCCGTCGAGGCATCAACGACTTTGCCCCGGATCTTTCCTGTTGTTCCCGCGAATGCGACTGCGGAAACCAATAAAATCACAAAGAGAAAAGACAAGAACCTTTTCATAAAAGAAACTCCTTTCTTTCTATCCACAACATAAACATCCAACTCCACACACCTCCTTTCGATTTCTCTGATTATTATCAATCTACCTGATTAAATTCACGGAGTCAATATATTTTTTTCCTAAAAATGAATTTTATAAGGAGAAAATGGCATTAAAATAAATTTCTTTTGGTAACCGAAATATCTTCCTCAGCGAAGGAGGACAAAGGGGGCTATGTCTCCATCCAGCTTCACATAGTAGAGGCCGGAAGGAAGGTCCGAAAGATCCAGGCTCTCACAATCACGGGCCCTCCCAAGCAGGCGTCCACGGGCATCATACAGAAAGACTTCTTCCACTAAGCTTCCGAAATGGAGGATATCGCTCCCCTTGAGGGGGTTGGGATAGACAAGGCGCCGGCTGTCAGATTCCATGAAAGGCTCTGTGACTGTGATATTTCCCCTGGCATCCAGGGCTCCCACCCGGCAGACACTCCAGGTCTGGGGGAAAGTCCGGGCAGAACCAAAGGGTTCCTCTGCCCCTCCCGTAAAAACGGCACGGCGTCGCGTCACTACAGTGACACCCCGGTATTCATTGGCACTTCCGGTGACCTCCACGCGCACACTGCGGACAGACTTGGGAAAAACGAGAGACGCTTCTCCGGTTCCGGAGAATTGATGACGCTCCTCATACGAGACACCATCACCGGAAACAGAGATCAGGCTTATGTCGCCGGGGGCTATGGCATAGGAGAGGGCCAGCTCCAGATATCCCGGAGAGGTAATGTCACTGTTTTCAAAGACAACCCCGTCCCCGCCGTTCAAAGTAACACTCATCCCCGAGACTTCCGCCAGGCCGGAATTGTTTTCCAGCAGGACCAGTTCCAGAGGCGGGAGGAGAAGACTCTCTCCCGCATAGAGACAGAAGGTGACGGGCCCGCTGATGTCATACCAGAGTCCCGGATCCACCGAAGAGTAGGAGCGGTGGTTCTCTATCCGGGGAGAGATGAGCATTTCCGGCGGGATGTCCTCTTTTCCGTAGTAAGAGGCCAGCCTTTCCAGCCAGTGGCAGGCTGCTTCGAAATCGAGCTCGCGGTAACCTGTGAGGCTTGCCTTGAATCCGGCATAATCGGGCGGAAAAAAGAGCGAGACCCCTCCGAATGAGCTCTCGGAAGTCTCCCGCCGCAGGACAGCGCTCTCCCACCCCGGAAGAAACGAAGCATCGACATCCAAAGCCTGATAATCTATTGTATTGACAGGTGTCACTCCTGAAAGAATCCCGCGGTCCCAGCTCTGCGGAGACGAGCCCCCCACAGAAGACGTGACTGCCTGACGCCACAGGGGCCCGGAGACAGCCGCCAGTGACCAGGCTGTCCCTCTGTTCACAAAAAGGTCGAAGAGAGCTGTCATGAGCTCTTCAGGGGTCTGCGGAGACCTGGTAAGGAGAGAGGCATAGTCGAAGGCATCTGAAGGCAGATTATGGGCAGATGCCGCAAGGATCTCCCCGTAGGGTGCCAAGGCGAAAAAGTTCTCCACCGAGGCCATCCGGCAGGCATCCAGAAGTATAAGCGAATAACGGTGTCCGTCAAAGACTGCAGCAGTCGTCTCAGCGCTGAAAAAGATCTCCAGCCCGCTCAAAGCGTCCCAGGCGATGGCATCGGGTTCTGACATAGTGGAGGCAAACTCGGGATACCAGTTGTTTCCATGCCCCCAGAGGGCTAAGAGAGAAATCCCGCCGGTCCTGCGGGTCTCAGTCCAGTCGAGAAAATCAGCCAGGGTCTTCTCATCTCCCATATCGGCCTGGGAAAGGAGTGTATCATCCGATTCTCCTCCGCCCCGGAGGCGGCGAACAGTCGTTCCGCCGTAGGAGGCCTGAAAAAGGAGCCGGTTGGAGGTCTCGGCCGGAAGAGCCCGGGCCCAGTCGTCCAGGGCCTGAGCCTGATCCCCGAGAGTATTGTTTCCTGAAATATAGATCAGAAGGTCAAAGCAGAAGATAAGCGGAGTCAGGAAAAGAAACCAGACCACCAGGAGGCCGGCTGCCCGTCTATTCTTCATGGACCTCCACAGGATACTGCTTCATGAGAAGCCCGAAGAGTTCCCTCATGAGATATTCTTCAACATGTGATTTCCGAAGCTCCACAACGGTACGACTCCGGACTGTCCACTCACGTCCCTGGTAGCGGGCCGTCCCTCCCTCTTCGGGGAAACGGGCCCTTTCGCCTGGAAAAAGGGTCACAAGCCGGCTCTCTTTACCGTCTGTCAGATAGGCCTCTTCCACCAGCCCCTCCAGTTCTTTTCTGGCCCGGGGAGTATGGGTATTGATATAGTCACGCTCATAGACTCCGATGGCGGCGAGATCCCTTGAGATCTTTCGCAGATAATCCAGTTCCTTTTTAAAGACATCCTCAAGGAAATGCTCCTCCACGAAACGTTTCATCAGAGGAATACGGGCATCCGAGTCAGGAAGAGTCCCGATCCCGCGGGTTACCTCCTCCACGGTGAAGATGCGGCCCTCATATCCTCCCACCTCCTCCTTCCCATCCCCCTGAAACGCAACAGAGGGGTCAAAGAAGAAACGTTTCTGAAACTTTAGGTCCTCAAAACCCATGGCCATGGCCAGAGCCGACCTGATCTTAAAGCGCTTTTCATCATCCAATGGAGAGTGCGCCGTAAGGACCTCATGGACAGTCACATCCAGATAACCGTATTTGGTCTCTATCCCTTTCACCGTCTCCCCGGGAGAGGCCTGGGAGATAAAGAGATCCGCCGGTTCGGGCAGGTCTCCGGGAGTGAAGAGGATATCCTCCTTGACTGTCCCCTGTTCCGGCGTCAGGGTATATAAAGCGTAGGAGATCCGGAAACTTTTGTCAAAATAGGGGTCATCCTGGCTCAGAACATCCATAAAGGAGCGGGCTTTTTCCCTGAGGAGATTTTGCAGGACACTCTTTTTAAGGTCCCTGTAGGCCTTCTCAACCTTGCTCTCCTCCAGGCGCACTTCCCGGGCGGCACGCGCGGCTAAGGCGAACTCGGCAAACTTCTGCAGGGCCATGGAGTCATCATAATCAAAAAGACGGGTAAAGAGACGGACTTCGCTTTTAGCATAAGTCTCATCTCCTACTGTCAGATAGGGTTTCTCTCCGCATCCTCCCAGGATGATCACCGTCATCACTGCCAGCATCACAGATCTTTTCAGGACAAATCTCATATCTCCTCCCCTTCACTCAATAATCTCACGGAATAAACTCAGCGGCTTTCTCAAGGATCTCATTCAGGCGGCCGTTCTGTTTCCCTCCGAACCGCGCCATGTCGGGGCGCCCCCCGCCGCCGCCTTCCAGCAAAGCGGCCAATCCCGAGGCTATTTCACCGGCCTTGACTTCTCCTTTTAAATCGTCTGTCACCATCACGACCCCGTTGACCTTCTCCCCTTCCGCCCCCGCCAGGACGATGACGCTTTTTCGCGACGCCCGGTCCTTGACCCGCTGGGCCGTCTCCATGATGACCTTCATATCCCCTTCAGGAAGAAGGGCTGTATAGAGGGAAAGTCCCTTATCACTTTTTCCGGCGGCTATAATAGCGTCGATATCGGATGAAGCTGATTCCATCTTCAGCTTCTCGATCTCCTTATGAAGCTCCTTTTCCCTTTTGAGCAACTGTTCAATCCTTTCGGGCAGCTGGCCCTTCTCAGCCTTTACAGCCCTGGAGAGTTCTTCCAGAAGCATCTGATTATCCTGGATATGATGAAGGGCTTCTTCTCCTGTGACCGCTTCTATACGGCGCACTCCTGCTGAAAGGCTTCCTTCGGAAAGGATGATAAAAGGGCCGATGTCTCCGGACCTTTCCACATGGGTCCCCCCGCAAAGCTCCATGGAGACCCCTTCCACAGAGACTACCCGGACCTCGTCGCCGTACTTCTCGCCAAACAGGGCGACCGCCCCCTTCTTACGGGCCTCCTCCTGTCCCATTACCGCTGCTGTGACAGGCTTGTTCGCGATGATCGACTTATTGACGATCTCCTCCACAGCGGCCACTTCTTCCCGGCTCATTTTGGAAAAATGGGTAAAATCGAAACGGAGCCGGTCCGGCCCCACATAGGACCCCGCCTGGTTGACGTGGCTTCCCAGGACCTCTTTAAGGGCTTTGTGGAGAAGGTGTGTGGCTGTATGGTTCCGGGCAGCGCTCAGGCGGGTCTCCTCATCCACTTTGAGACGGTAAGGCTTCCCCTCTTCCAGGGACTCGCCTCCCTCTCTTATCTTATGGATATGGACGCCGCCGGCCTTTTGGGTATCGTAAACGGGCAGCTCTTTATCCCCTGCCAGCAGCCATCCCCGGTCTCCGGCCTGTCCGCCCGATTCTCCGTAGAGGCAACTCCTGTCAAAGACAAGGTCCCAGCCCTCGTCGGTCTTTGTCTTAAAAAGCAGGGTCCCCGTCTCTTCCAAGGTATCGTATCCGGTGAAAGAAGTCTCGGGAAGCCCCTTCTCCACCACATAGAGGTATCGCTTCTCTCCGGACCCTCCAGCCCAGGAGGCACGGCCTCTCTTCTTCTGGTCTTCCATGGCCCTTTGAAAACCCTCTTCATCCAGACGAAGACCCTGTTCTGAAAGGATATCCGCTGTAAGGTCCACGGGGAAACCATAGGTATCGTAAAGCTTGAAAGCCGTCTGCCCGGAAAGAACAGACCCGCCCTCATTACGGAGTGTCCGGCACTCCTCTTCCAGAATAGCTATCCCGGCATCCAGGGTATCGAGAAAACGCTCTTCTTCCATCTTTATCAGGTGCTGGATATGCTGGGCCGCCGGGAGAAGCTCTTTGTAGAAATCTCCGTATCGGGAGACGACGTCTCCTGCCAGCTTGTAGAGGAAGGGCTTCTTATACCCCAGGATCCTGGACTGCCTCAGTGCCCGCCTCAGGATACGGCGGAGGACATATCCCCGCCCCTCATTGGAGGGGATGACACCGTCGGAGAAGGCAAAGACAAGGGCCCTGATATGGTCCGCGATGATGTGGAAATGGAGAGCAGTCTTTTCCTCATAGTCCACACCGATATAGTCGGAAGCGGCCCGGATCAGGGGCTGAAAAAGGTCTGTATGGAAATTATTGGTCTTCCCCTGGAGGATCGAGGCCAGGCGTTCCAGCCCCATCCCCGTATCGATGTTTTTTTTCTGCAGCGGAGTCAGGCTCCCGTCGGCCTCCTTGTTAAACTGAGTAAAGACCAGGTTCCAGAATTCCACATAGCGGTCACATTCACACCCTGGACGACAGCTCTCTTTTCCGCAGCCTGTTCCGGGGCCGTAATCATAGTAGAGCTCCGAAGAGGGGCCGCAGGGGCCGGTCTCTCCAGCCGGGCCCCAGAAATTATCCTTATCGCCTAAAGCCACGATACGTTCAGCCGGAAGATACCTGAGCCAAAGGAGCCGCGCCTCATCATCATCTGTGTGGACTGTCGCCCAGACCCGTTCCGGGTCAAGCCCGAGCACCTCTACTGTAAACTCCCAGGCATAGGCGATGGCCTCCTCCTTAAAATAGTCTCCGAAAGAAAAATTCCCAAGCATCTCGAAAAAGGAGTGGTGACGCGCTGTCTTGCCCACATTCTCAAGGTCGCTCTTCTTCCCTCCGGCGCGAAGGCATTTCTGGCAGGAGGCTGCACGGGTGAAGGACAGACGGGCTGTATCCTTTGCCTGAAAGAATTCTTTGAACTGGACCATACCCGCCGAAGTAAAGAGCAGTGTGGGGTCATCCCGGGGAATAAGAGGGGAAGAGTCGACGATCCTGTGCCCCCTCTCTTCAAAGTAATCGATAAATGCTCTTCGAATATCCGCTGCTTTCATCTCTCAGGCCTTCCTTTCTTTCTCCATCCTGTCCAGCAGGGCGTTGATCTGACCGGCATCAAAGCCCTTCCCCATAAGGTACCGGAAAAGAGCCGCGCGCCACTCCTGTTTTCCCTTCACAGAGCGGTATTTCTTTTCTGCAGCCCTCTCCAGAGCCTTCTCCTCCCGGTCTGCCAGGGGAAATTCCAAAGCAATGCGGTCAAATAGATCCCCGGGAATCCCTTTTCGGGTCAATTTAAAGCGTAAAGCCCTCAGGCTCTCTTTCTCATTATAACGGAGATAATCCTTTACGAGTTCCGTATCATCCACAAAACCGTATTCTCTGAGCCGGGAAACCTCCTGCCGGGCCAGCTCCACAGAATACCCGCGCTCAAGAATATAACGCTCCACCTCTTTTTCCGTCTTTCGGTAACGGCTTACCAGGGCCAAAACCCGGCTGTGAAGCCTCTCTTCTAATTCAATACGGCGGATCTCTTCGAGAAACTCCGCCGTGACCTCTTTTCCCTTATACAGGTTGAGGAGAGCGATGGTGTTCTCCTCGACCCCCTCAAAAAATTCCTCGTCTATGAAGAGATTGTAGCGTGTCTTACTCTTCTTCTGCGGTTCCAGAGCCGTAATCTTCATGATCCTTGCCAAAGAGCTCTTCGCGGACCTTCCCCTCGATCTCTTCCAGCATCTCAGGAGCGTTCTTCAGGTAATCTTCGACATTATTCTTCCCCTGTCCCAGCCGCATATCGTTATAGGAATACCAGGAGCCGCTCTTGTCCATGATACCGAACTCCGAAGCCAGGTCGATGACTTCGCTTATCCGCGAGATCCCCTCTCCGAAAATGATCTGGACATGGGCGATCTTGAAGGGAGGCGCCAGTTTATTCTTGACGATCTTCACTTTGACTTCATTCCCGATATCCGAAGTCCCGGTCTTGACCGATCCCGTACGCCGTATATCCATCCGGAGAGAGCAGTAAAACTTCAGCGCATTCCCGCCGGTTGTGGTCTCGGGGTTTCCGAACATGATCCCGATCTTCATACGGATCTGGTTCAGAAAGACAAGGGCTGTCTTGGTCTTGTTGATGACCCCTGTGAGTTTTCTCAGGGCCTGGGACATGAGACGGGCCTGAAGTCCCATATGGGAATCGCCCATATCTCCCTCGATCTCCGCCCGGGGAGTCAATGCCGCCACAGAGTCTACCACGATGATATCGATGGCTGCACTCCTGACCAAAGTCTCTACAATATCCAAGGCCTGTTCGCCGTTGTCCGGCTGAGAGACAAGGAGGTTGTCAATATCCACGCCCAGTTTCCGGGCGTAGACAGGGTCCAGGGCATGTTCCGCATCGATAAAGGCCGCCACTCCCCCTTTTTTCTGAGCTTCGGCGATGATCTGAAGAGCCAGCGTCGTCTTTCCTGAAGACTCAGGCCCATAGATCTCTGTGACACGCCCCCGGGGGATCCCTCCGATTCCCGTGGCATGGTCGATCTTCAAAGAGCCGGTGGAGATAACATCCACATCGAGGTGAAAGTCCCCTCCCAGGCGCATGATCGCCCCTTTTCCGTAATCCTTTTCCAATTGTTGTATCGCCTTTTCGAGCATCTTTCCCCTGGCTTCCTGATCTGACATATGGACCTCCTTTTTGAACATCTTTGGGATATTATAACCATTCGCACAATGAAATCAAGCCTCTTCTCCGAAGGCTTCCGGCCGGAAGAAGGGCCCTTCGACGATCTCTGTCAGAGTATGAGAGAGAGGAGGGGGAGGATCTCCCCCTCCATTTTTTTAGAAACTGTATTTCAGTGCTATTCCTACCGAGCTCGTATCAGTCCATTCGGCAAAACGTTTGATGGAATCCACCTGGGCCCCCAGGCCGCCCGCCATGATACCGGCGGCGACATCTTCGGCTGTGGCTCCGCCGAATCCCGCCTCATAAGGTCGCAGGGCATCGGCGATATCCTCTGCCACGGCATCTGTGGAGAGTGTATTATCCTTCTTTCCCCTAAGCCCGTAATAGAAGAGGGAAAGGTCCAGCCCCTTCTTGAGGGGCAGTGTATATTCGGCATGGAAAGCATAGTCCAGGTTTGACACAGCATAGATCACAGGACTGTCTCCACCGAGATCTGTAAAATTCGGCGCCAGCGATGCAAAGGGGCTGTCAGCCAGGATCCCGGCCAGAAGCCCCTTGGGCAGGCCCTGAAGGCCGTCAAAGGCATCTGTGCTTGCCTTTGTAAAGTCAGCACTGAACTGGCCCGGGAGGCCCAGAAATCTGTCGGCGACCAGGCCGTAGGTCCAGAAGGTCCCCTTGATCTCACGGGCCTCATAGGCCTCGCTGGTGGGGATGGCATCTCCCTTGACCATCTGGAAACCTACATAGGGCTTATATCCCTTGAAAGTATAGGAAAGCTGGCTGTTATAGATCCTGTGTTTGTATTTCCCCTGATACTCGTAAATGGTATTGTCTGCCTCTGTCTCGGTAAGTTTGGTCCCGCCGGACTCTCCCGCGACAAACTGGACAGCCCCGTTGAACCCGAATCCGAACTTCTGAGCTTCCGCCCAGAGGATGGTGTTGAGGGCACTGTCGGCATTCATCCCTGTCCCTATGAGTGATATATCCCCTGCTCCCCGCGCCAGTGCCACACCGAAACCTGTCTCAGGAGTGACATGGAAATCCATCTGGATCATAGGGAAGGTGGTCAGGGCAGCAGCTGTGTAGAAGATGAAATCCTCATCTTCGGTATCCCCGATGTAAAGATGGGTGTAAGCCGCATTGGCGGTGGCTTTCACCGTGTTGATCCCTACAGAGATCCCGAAAGGGCGCCCGCCCTTCATCTCGAAGGGACGATACATGACAAAGAAGTTGTTCACTTCAACGACTTCGTCGGTCCACTCCCGGTCGCTGTTGGCCGGATCGGCCGGGTTATAGTAGTAGGAGACATCAGGGTCGTTGGCATCCACACGGATCTGAAGGACGCCGAACCAGGGAGAGGCCCCCGGAGTCCCTAATGAAAAGTTCAAAAGCCCGTGGGCTCTGAAATTCTGAGACGCCCTGTAGTTGGCCCCGGCCCTGTTGAACAAACCCATCTCAGGAGAGTCAAGGGGGGTAGCGAAACCCTCCTGGCTCTTTGCGATGATCACAAAATTCCCGGAGATCTTCAAATTGTCCAAAAACGATTTCATGCTGTCATCTTGCGCTGTTGCCAGGCCTGAGGCGACAGCCAGGGCCAGACAGAGCAGAAAAAACCTTTTCAACGTCATATGAACCTCCTTCATAGGCAATAATGATTTATGTTAAGGAGGGGGCGTGACTTGTCAAGGAAAAAGCGAATGGAGTTCACAAAAATTTTGAGATAATGAGCCGTCTAAATAAATGAAATATTTAAGAGTTTTGCTGCCATGAGGATCACTCCGCCCACAAGAACGACTTTGATCCAGCGGTCTCCCTTCCGTACAGCGAAAACTGTCCCCAGCCATCCTCCGATAGTGTTCCCCACGGCCAGGACCAGGCCGAAGGCCAGGTCGATCTTTCCTCCCCTGAAAAAAACGAAAAGAGAGGGGAGCATACAGAGCAGGACGATCATGACTTTCAGGCTGTTGATCCTGATGAGTGAGAGCCCGGGAAGCAGAGAGAGCGCAGCGATGATAATAAACCCGACTCCCGCCTGGATAAAGCCGATGTAGAGGCCGATAAAAAAGAAAAGCACTGTCAGAAACGGAGTGGGACGGATCTCGCTCCGCTCCCCGCCTTCGCCCCTCTTTTTAGGCATTAGGATAAGAGTGATGCTCACCAGCATGACTCCGGCGATGATCTTCTGGAAAAGAGACTCCGGGATCTCCAGGGCGATCCGGGATCCTAAAAACGCTCCGCCCATGGCGGGTACTCCCAGGATCAGGGCCGCTCTCCAATGAAAGTAGCCGCTTTTCTGAAACCGCCACACGCTGGAAAGGTTCTGAAAGAGAACGGCGATCCTGTTGGTCCCGTTGGCCACGTGGGGCGGAAGCCCGAACATGATGAGCAGGGGAAGCGTGATGAGAGACCCGCCGCCGGCATTGACATTGATAAAGCCTCCGGCGATTCCGGCCAATAAAAGCAGGATCATTTTCCAGGCCATAAAGCCCCTCCTTTCAGAACTCTGTCGGTATCCGAAGTATAACAGGAAAAGATGAGTGTGTGAAGCCTCTCTTTTCGTTGACGGCGTGAGGCCTTTGGCATAAAATGAACCTTATGGATTCAGAGAAAGCGATTCTGAAAGATCCCCAGATCACAAAGTTCTCACTTTACGGGTTTTTCAAAAACCTCAAATTCTTTGAACCCTACCTTCTTGTCTATCTTATCTCCAACGGGCTCACCCTGTTTCAGGTGGGGCTTCTTCAGGCTGTCATGGAAGGGACAGTCTATCTTCTTGAGATCCCCACAGGCCTGATCGCCGACCATTACGGGCGTAAAAAAGCCCTGATTGCCTCTTTCTTCTTTTATATTGCATCTTTCGCTCTCTTTTTTGCCGGGAGATCCTTCTACCTCTTTGCCGCAGCCATGGTCTTTTTCGGAATCGGAGAAGCCTTCCGCTCAGGGACCCACAAGGCCATGATCTACCGCTATCTGGATATCAGAGAGTGGGCATCCTTCAAGACACTGGTATACGGCAGGACCCGCTCATTTTCCCTTCTCGGCACAGCCCTCTCCTCTGTGGCCGCTATCGCCCTGGCCCTGCACCTTCCTGCCCTTCGGGTCATCTTTCTGGCCGCAGTGGTCCCCTACCTCGCCGATATCCTCCTTATCCTCTCCTATCCCGGGAACCTGGATGAAGAACGCACTCCGGACAAGCCCCCCCTCTCCTTTTTCTCTTTTAGCGGAGAAGTCTTCAAAACCTTGGGACAACACAAATCTTTACGCCGCGTCATCACCAATTCGGCCCTTTTTGACAGCGTCTTCAAGACAGTCAAAGACTATATCCAGCCCATCACCCTGGCCTACCTGGCCCTCCCTGTGGCCTGGAGCTTTGTTTTGGACAAGGAGGCAGGGGAGAAAGTGATCCTGGGCCTTCTCTATGCGGCCTTCGCCCTGTTCGGGGCCCTGGCGTCCCGTTATGTCCACCGCCTGGTCCCCCGCTTCGGGGTAGCTGGGTTGGCCGACCGTTACGCTCTCATCACAAGCTTTCTCTTCTTCGCCATCACCCTTTTCCTCAGACTCGATTTCTTTTTTCCGGTGGTCCTCTTCTACCTTTTTCTCAATATTCTCAAAGACTCCCGGCGCCCCCTCCTTGTCCAGGCCATCGGGGACCTGGCACAGAAAGAGGGCCGGGCCACAGTCCTTTCTGTGGAAAGCCAACTAAAATCACTTATGACCATCCTTTTCGCTCCGCTTTTCGGCCTTCTTGCCCAGACCGTCTCCATTCCCTTCGCTTTTTTAATCCTGGGCGGGATCATGGCCCTCTTGTCCTTTGCCCTGAAAATCCAAGAAACCTAAGGAGGTTCTGTATGAAGAGAGTCGTGACAGTTGTTTTTCTTCTCTTTCTGACAGCCCTTCCCCTGCGGGGGGGCTCCTATGACTTCGGCCTGGGGATCATCCTGGGAGAGCCCACAGGGATCACTTTTAAGTATTGGGCCAGCGATAAAGCGGCCTTTGACGGAGCTTTGGCCTGGTCTTTTTCCAAGGAAGACAAATTACACATCCACGGCGATTATCTCTTTCATTCCCTGAACGCTTATACCCTGGACGAGATCCCTTTCAATCTCTATTACGGGATCGGGGCCCGGGTCAAATTCACCTCGGAGACCCAGTTCGGCATCCGATTCCCCCTGGGGACGACCTACACCCCCACTTCCACACCCCTCGAGGTCTTCTGCGAAATAGTCCCTCTCATGGACCTGGCTCCGGACACCGCCTTCCGCTTTAACGCAGGGCTGGGGATCCGCTATTACTTCTAGGAGACTCCCCTCTCTTCTCTTGAAGAGAGGGGGGGCCTTTTTTCATTATTTTAAAAGGACAGAATTAAAAAAGTCCGCTGATATTGCCTTCGTCGTCAATATCGATAGATTCGGCAGCGGGTTCTTTGGGCAGGCCCGGCATCCTCATGATGGTCCCGCTGATGGGGACCAGAAATCCTGGGCCCGCATTGACAATGATCTCCCGGATCTCCACATCGAAATTTTCGGGCCGTCCCAAAAGCTTAGGGTCATCTGACAGGGAATATTGGGTCTTGGCCATGCAAATTGCCAGATTATCGTATCCGTTCTTATAGATCTGTTTCAGGTCGCTGAGAGCTTCTTTACTGTAGATCACAGAGCGTGCCCCGTAGATCTCCCTGGCGATGGTCTCGATCTTTTTTTCCACACTGGCTTCGAGGTCATACAAAAACCGGAGCCGGCTCTCTTTCGATTCGATCACCTGGACCACTTTCCGGGCCAGCTCTTCGGCACCTTTCCCCCCGTCAGCCCAGGCCTCGGTGACGATGATATCATAGTGGAGAGCCACGCAACAACTTTTGATGGCATCGATCTCTTCCCGGGTATCGTTTGAAAAACGGTTGATGGCGATGACAGGCTTCAGCCCGAACTTCACGGCGTTCTCGATGTGTTTTTCCAGATTGATAAGCCCTTTTGCTACGGCATAGGGATCCGGTTTGCCGAGATCGCTCTTGGGAACACCCCCGTGGAGCTTCAACGCACGGGTTGTGGCGACCAGGACCAGGGCTTCAGGAGCCAGGCCAGCATAGCGGCACTTGATATCCAAAAACTTCTCGCCTCCCAGGTCGAATCCGAACCCTGCTTCCGTCACCGCGTAATCGGCGTAGCGGAGAGCCATCCTGGTGGCCAGGACACTGTTGGTCCCCTGGGCAATATTGGCAAAGGGGCCACCGTGTATAAAGGCAGGCACATGCTCCATACTCTGCACCAGGTTGGGTTTGAGAGCCTCTTTTAAAAGAGCGGTGACTGCGCCGGCGATCTTCAGGTCGCGGACCGTCACGGGCTTTTTTTCATAGTCATACCCCACAACGATACGCCCGACCCTCTTCTTCAGGTCGGCATAACTCTCAGCCAGGCAGAGAGTAGCCATGATCTCCGAGGCGGCGGTTATGTCAAAGGAGCCCTCACGGGGAAAACTGCTTTTGGGGCCGCCCAGCCCCACGATGATATGGCGCAGGGAACGGTCGTTCATATCCATGACCCGGGGCCACACGATACGCCTGGGGTCCAGGGGGAGAGTCCTCTGGTGAAGGGTATTGTCGATGACAGCGGCGATAAGGTTATGAGCAGCCGTAATAGCATGGAGGTCTCCGGTAAAATGGAGGTTGATCTCCTCCATGGGAAGGACCTGGGAATAACCGCCGCCTGTGGCCCCGCCTTTCATCCCCATCACCGGGCCGAGGGAAGGTTCACGCAAGGCGATAGCCGCTTTTTTCCCTATGGAAGCCAGCCCCTGGGCCAGGCCGATGGTGACAGTGGTCTTTCCCTCCCCTGCCGCTGTGGGAGTCAGGGCTGATACAAGGATGAGATGGCCGTTGCGCCCCTTCTTCTCCAGAGCCTTGAGACTGACCTTGGCTTTATACTTTCCATAGGCCTCTACATGATCAGAACTGATCCCAAGGTTCTGAGCGATCTCGGTGATCGGCTTGAGTTCTGTTTTCCGGGCGATATCGATATCATTCATCGTCTCCCTCCTTTCCGTAATTAAAGAGAACCCCTGAAAGAAGTTCTTTATTATAGCGCTGGAAATGTTCTCTGATGACATGGACATCGTTGTACTGGATACTGGATTGGACGATCTGTTTACACTTTTCATATTCTACGGCCCGGATGATCTTTTTCATCTCCAGAAGGTTGGCAGGAGCCACTGAGAGGACATCAAGGTCCATTCCTATAAGGAGAAGGGCATATTCGGCCATCCCCGCCATCTGGCCGCACATGGCCACAGGAATATTGTTTTGATGGCCGTTGTTGACCACCATCTTGATCAGGCGCAGGATCGCCGGATGTATAGGGTTGTAGAGATAGGAGATCTTCTCGTTCACCCGGTCCACCGCCAGAGTGTATTGAATAAGGTCATTGGTCCCTATACTGAAAAAATCGACCTCCGTAGCCAGGATATCTGAGATCATGGCCGCTGACGGCACTTCGATCATGATCCCCACCTTGATCTCTTCGTCAAACTCTGTCCCCCGCTCCTTCAGTTCATCCTTGGCCTCTTCCAGCACCTGCCTGGCCTGGCGGAGTTCATCCATTCCCGAGATCATGGGAAACATAATACGCACATTTTTCAGTTTGGAGGCCCGGAGGATGGCCTTAAGCTGAGTCTTGAAAAAATCCTTATACTCAAGGCAAAGGCGGATCCCCCGGAGGCCCAGAAAAGGGTTCATCTCTTTGGGGACTTCAAAATGGGAGATAAACTTGTCTCCCCCCAGATCCGCTGTGCGGATCACGACCTCTTTGGGATAAATGATCTGAGAAATATACTGGTAGGTCTCCGCCTGCTCTTCCTCTGTGGGGAGGACATTCCTCATAAATAAATATTCGGTCCGGAAGAGCCCCACACCGTCTGCCCCGTAACTGTTGACCAGGTCCGCCTCGTTGACCAGCTCCATGTTGATCTCCAGTTTGATGCGCTTCCCGTCCCGGGTCACGGCCTCTTCATTGCGGAGTTTTTCCAGGCTTTTGATATACCGGACATACTCCCGGCGCAGAGCCTGGTACTCCTTTACCGTCTCATCGTCAGGGTCCACAATGATCCTGTTTCTGTTGGAATCCACAATGATAAGGTCATCGGGCCGGACTTCGCCCAAAAGCCCTGAGACTCCGACGATGGCGGGAACCTCCAGGGAACGGGCCATGATCGCGGCGTGAGACGTCGTCCCGCCGACTTCTGTGATCAGCCCTCCGATCTTCTTTTTCCCCAGCTCCACCATATCCGAGGGAGAGATGTTATGGGCAACGATGATGAGGTCGGTATGGTCTCCGGCCAGTTCCGGGGCCATCTGGATACCAAGGTAATTTTTCAGGATCCGCTTCCCGACATCCAGAAGGTCATTGGCCCTCTCCTTTAAATACTCGTCGGGCATATTCTCAAAGACTTTGACCAAGCTGTTGAGGGTCTCCGTAAAGGCGTATTCGATGGTCACATGCTCTTCCGAGGCTTTTTTAATGGCCTTGTCCACCAGGTTGGGGTCGTTCACCAGGAGGATATGCGCATCAAAGATAGCGGACTCTTCCAGGCCGATCTCATGTTTCACCGTGTTTTTGATCTTTTTCAGCTCTTTTTTCGTCTTTTCTACGGCTTTCCTGAAAAGAGCAGTCTGCTCTTCCAGCTCTTTTTCATCCGCATGGGCCCTTTTGACGTTAAACCCCACCCCTTTAAGCGGGAGGGCATGGCCGATAGCGATCCCTGACGATGACGGGATCCCGTGAAAGACTTTCACAAGCTTACTCTCCTTCCCCGAATTTATCGTTGATGAGGGCTTCGATGGCCTCCATGGCCTCTTCTTCATCATCCCCGCTGACCCTCAGAGTAATGACGTTGCCCTGGGATGCTGCCAGCATCATGACACCCAGGATACTCTTGGCGTTGACATCCTGATTTTTGTACTCGATGAAGATCTCTGAATCGAATTTGGTGGCTTCCTGTACCAAAAGAGCCGCCGCCCTGGCATGAAGGCCCAATTTGTTGATGATCTCGATCTCTTTTTTCAGCATAGCAATCCCCCCAGAAGTAAAATGATCATTGTAAGCCCCACGATGAGAATATTGGGCATCCTCCGCACAAGAAGGATAATCAAAAGAGAAGAGAGAAGAAACGGCCATCCGTATTCCAAACCTTCAGAAAAGAGCCAAATGATACCCAATCCCCAAAATACACCCAGCAGAATTATAGCAGTACGCCTTAAAAAATCTACTTTTTTCTGTATTTCCAGCTTTTTCAGGAAGACGATCAAAGACCGTCCGTAACGGTATCCCACGGTAAGCCCCCTGAACCTGAAGGAGAGGTGGATGATATTATATCCGCTCCAGTAGAGGAAAAGGCCGGCGAAGGCCCAGGGAAGCGATGGAGCGAAAAAGAGAAAAAAGACTGTGCACAGGATAAAAAAGGGCTTGAGCCCACCCCAGAAAAGAGAATCCCCCAAAGCAGCCAGAGGGCCCATAAGCTTCAATTTGATATTCTCGATTTCGTTCACCAGTTCCTCATTTCCCGTCTCGCAATACTCCTCTTCCAGGCGCAGGACCGCTCCGATGATGAAGGAGGCCATGAACGGGTGTGTATTGAAATAGGTGTTGAACCGCCGGACCTCCTGGCTGCGCTGCCCCTCTTTGAGATTCTCCATCCCGGGCCTGAGGGCGAAAAAAAATCCGGCGTTCATCATCTTGTCATAATTCCAGAGGGTCTGGATAAAGAAGGTCCGGAGGAATGTCAAAAAAAGGCCCATAAAACTCCTCCGATAAGAAGCCCTCCGGCCATCCCTCCCATAAGATAACCGTTGTTCTTTTTATCATTAAACCTGTCCAGAAGAAAGAGCACTCCCATCACCGGCAATCCTTTCCAGATCATGGCGACATAGGGCCCTCGAAAAGATATTTCCCAAAAGGGGGCGAGCCAGAGCGTTCCCTTATGGATCAGCCAGGAAAAGAGAAGAATACTGGCCCAGTTGGCCGCCACAAAGAGGAGAGCCGACAGAGTCCCGTAACGGGAAAAATGCGAATACCGGCCACTCTGCGAAAAGTCCCGAAAAGCCGATTCAGACCACCCGTTATGGAGTTTTCTAAAAAGGTGATCTATCTCACGCCCCCAGTATCCCGCTAACAGCGAAGGGAAAAAAAGTGCGGGTAAATACCATGCTGAATCCCCCGGGCCCAGGAGGACAGCCCCCCAAAAGACTCCGGCTGCAAATCCGGCCGAAGGAGGGATGGAGGCCCCGACAGCCAGACGGCCGAGAAAGACAAACTCGAGGTTCATTCCCGCCAGAATCCCCTCTTCTGGCCGCCCAGCGGCCAGGCCAAGCATCGGGAGCATAAAAAGAGGCTCCGAGAGCATAAACTGCCCAATATAAGTAACATCGAGGATAAGGATGGATGCCAGGAGTGTTGAAAGAAGATACAGGGTCATAAGAGCTGTAAAAAGTCGCTTTTTTTATCGGTGGGAACGATTCGTCCTTCAATTTTTATTCCCCGGCGGGCCAGGTCTTTGATCTTTGCCACATCCTCGCTGTTAAGATACACAGCTCGCGTCACCTGGGATTTCCCCGGAGAGAACCGCATCCCTCCGATGTTCAGTTCCTCGATTTTTACGCCTTTATCGATCAGGTGTTCTACCACATCGGGATTTCTTACAAGGACGATGGTCCGCAACTGGGTATCCCTGGCCAGGGAAGGGACTTTTCGGGCAGCCTCCTTTTCGTCCATAATATGCAGGCGAAGGTCATAAGGCGCGCTCATCTCCATAAGAGTCCGGTCGAATTCATTGGACGCCACTTCATTGTCGATCACCAGAAGATGATTGGCGTCCAGAGCGTTCTTCCATCCCACGGCCACCTGGCCGTGGACCAGCCTGTCATCTACCCGAAACAATAGGATCATATCATCCCTCTCTTCGTCCTTTCCACTCGCTCTTCATGTCCACGACGGACCGCACCCCCTCTTTTCCTATCATATCCCCAATCGCATCGGGTTGCAATGTCAACTTTAGCGTATGAAAAGCAATAAGCATGGGAAGATTCACACCGGCGAAAGCCCAAACACGGGGAGATTCCATATGGCGCATGGCCGTATTGGCACAGCTCCCTCCGAAAATATCGGTAAAAAGGAAAATATCGTCCCCGCTGTGTTCCGTAATGAAGCTTTTGACCTTTTCCCGATAGAGATCGATGGAATCCTCCGGTTGAAAACCCAGAACGAAGATCCCGTCCATCTTCCCCACGATCATCTCTGCCGTGGAGATCAGCGACTCTCCCAAGTCACCGTGTGTCATCACAAGGGCCACGGTCATGATTCCTCCTTCCATTGCTCAAATAGGGCTACGATCCGCCTCAGGCGCGACGAGACCCCGCCCTTGGTCAGGGGAGGGCGGGCCATTTTCCCCAATTCAGAGAGGGTCGCCCCCGGATTCTCCAAACGGAGCCAGGCGACTTCCCTTAGAGGGGGGGATAAAGCCTCCAACCCCGGTCCCTTTCTTATCTCTTCCAGGACAAGGCGGATCTTTTCATATCCGTCTACCTGGCGGTTGAGATTGGCCATACTGTAGTTAGTCAGCCGAACGGTCTGGTCTTTGTCTTTTTTAAACTCCCGGTAGCGGGTAAGCCGTTCGATGGTCTCCTGGCCGCTCAGGCGGTTTAAAAAAGCAAAAAGATGTTCCCCGCCTTTGATGAGAAGACGTCCCGGATATGTATAATGCTTGATACCCCACTTGCGCAGTGTCTCCAGAAGGACCTGTGTGAAGGGGCCGGGCTCGCGGATCTCCAGCTGATAGCCCTCTTCGAAGTTGACCATATACCCTTTATAAAGGAGGACTTCACGGACAAGCTGCATCCGGCAGCACTCCTTTTTCACAGAGACATCGGGCAAAAACCCCTCTTTTTCCGAAAAGAGGTTCAGCTCCTGCCAGATAAGCCGCGGGGCATAGATCTGGACCCAGTATTTCTTATCGTCGAAAAGGATCTCAAGGTCTTTATGAGAAGGGAAGGCCTCTTTGAAGAGACGGATCGTCCTTCTCAGCAAAGCGGGGTCTTCCTTCTTGAACTCCACCATAAACCCCCGTCCGGTAATATGGAGAGTCCCGTAAAGGCGCAGCGCCACTTTCAGGGCCGTGACCAGACAACATCGGCGTGAAGGGATCTCGTTTTTGATCTGTTCCCGGAGGATCTCATTGATCTTCATGGTTCTGCCGTGTCTTATCACGTATCTGTTTGATCATGGAAGTGGCCAGCTTCATGGGAGTGTCATAACCCCTCTTTTTGGCATATTCGTTTTTGGCGATGACTTCGATGACTGTACTGATACTCTTGCCGGGGGTCACAGGTACCGTATACATTGGCAGGTCGATCCCCAGGAGACGATACCGCTCCCTGTCGATCCCCAGCCGTTCAAAATGTTTCTTTTTATCAAAGAGTATCAGGCTGACCACACAATCGATCTTTTTTTCCTCCGTCACCGCTTTGAGGCCGTAAAGCTCTTTGATATCGATGATCCCCACACCCCTGATCTCGATATAGTGTCTGCCCAGTTCACGGGATTCTCCGAACAGGCGGTTTTTGACCCGGCGGACGAGGATACTGTCGTCGGCGACCAGGCGGTAACCCCTTCTGACCAGTTCCAGGGCACACTCACTCTTTCCGATGCCGCTCTCCCCGATGATGAGTATCCCCTGCTCAGCAACATCAACAAAACAGCCGTGCATGAGGGCCTCACGGGCGAAGAGGTCTTCCAGGATATCGAGAAGAGAGAACTGTAATTCCTGATAGGGAAGAGCAAAGAGGAAAATGGGGATCGCATGCCTTCGCGCAAACTCTTCAAGATCCCCGTCACAGTGGACACTGTGCTGGATGATGAAAGCCAGTGCCCTGACATCAAGGAAGCGGTTGAGCACCTCTTCCTTTTTTTCCGGGGAAAGGGTATTAAAATAGGCCACCTCCCTTTTGGTGAGGATAATCAGCCTCTCTTCGGGAAAATAGTCCCAATAACCGGCCAGGGCGATTCCGGGCGAAACAAAAATAGGAGATGAGATGGAGCGGTCCAGCCACTCCATCTCGCCTTTAAACTCAAAGGGAAGGTCGTTTTTTTCCAGTTCGCGATAGAGGTCGCGGACAGAGACTTTTTTATCCATCATCAGAATTTTGGATCGATGAGTCCGAAATTCCCGTCCTTTCTTCTGTAGATGACATTGACCCGCTGACGGGACTCATTGAAAAAAACGAGAAAATCATTATCCAGAAGGTCCAGCTCCAGGGCGGCTTCATCTACCGTCATAGGCTTTTTGACATACCTGTCGACCTGGACCACATGGTGTCCCGAGGAGATCTCCACTCCTTCGAGCAGGGCACTTTCAGCGATTTCTCCCAGGGACTCACCATTCCGTTTCCTGTCCACGCTCTTATCTTTGATCTTTTTAAGCTTTCTGGCCATGATGTCCATACAGGCATCAATGGATTTATAGAGATCGTCCGTCTCCTCAGAGACATGCAGTGTACTCCCGGCTGTCTGAAGAGTAACTTCCACGATATGCCGCAGTTTCTCGACGCTGAGGATCACATTCGCCGACAGGATATGATCGTTAAAATGCTCCAGTTTGGTGATCTTTTCCTCCAGGTATTCCTTAATAGCGTTGGTCACCTTAATGTTTTTCCCGGTCACATTCATCTTTACAGCCATAAGGCCTCCTTTCGTTCATCGAGCATTTTTACGCTCAGGCTCGCCGGAACACTCCCGGCAGGCCCTCATCTTTGATTATACACCCGCCCCCTTTTTCTGGCAACGGGATTTTCACGCCAGATGGATCGCCCTGAGGAGAGCTCCTTCAGCCGCTTCGGCTACTGCTTCGCTCAATGTGGGATGGGCGTGGACCGTTTCGGCCACTTCTTCCAGGGTGAGTCCGTTGGCCACCGCCAGAGCTCCCTCATGGATGAGATCTGAAGCATGAGGCCCGATGATCTCCATCCCTGTCACCTTTCCCTCTTCATCAGCGACGATACGGACATACCCCTCACTCTCTCCTGCCCCGAGGGCCTTGCCGTTGGCCGAAAAGGGGAATTTCCCCTCCCGGGCCCCTTCGGACGCCCCCACCACGGCGATCTCGGGGTGGGTGAACACAGCCCAGGGGATGGCGTTGTAATTGACCCGGCTCTTGATCCCGGCAATATTTTCCACGGCGACGATCCCTTCTTTGGAAGCCACATGGGCCAGCTGAGGGGAAGCAAGAAGATCCCCGATGGCATAGACCCCTTTGAGGGATGTTTCCATGGTCTCTGAGACAGTGATAAAACCATTTTCTGTACGGATACCGAGTTTTTCCGTGTCTATCCCCTTGAGGACCGGCCTTCGTCCGATGGCCACCAACATCTTCTCTGCCCGGATCACTGTCCCGTCATCCAGAATGATCTCTCCCGGAGCTACTTTTTCTGCTTTCCGGGATGTGAAGACCTCGACGCCCTTTTTCTTCAGCATCGATTTTAAACGGGTCCCGATCTTCTTATCCAGAGTCGGAAGAAGAGAAGGCTGCATCTCGATCAACGAGACCTTTGTCCCCAGATGAGCCCAGATACTGGCAAACTCCACCCCGACGACTCCTCCTCCGATCACAGCCAGGGAAGAGAGGGGCTCAGAGCGGTCCAGAAGCGCTGTACTGTCCATAGTAAAATCACGAATATTCAGAAAACCGGGGATCACAGGTTCCGAACCCGTTGCCAGGATGATGTTTCGGGCCTGATAACTCTTTCCCGCCACTTCAACACTTCCCGGGCCTGTCAACCTTCCCTCTCCTGGGATCACTTCTATCTTTCTCTTTTGCAGGATCCGTTCGATTCCCCGGACCAACTGATCCACCACTTCATCTTTTCTTTCCACCATCCTGCGAAAATTCAATGAGAGAGTCCCCTCAAGATCGATCCCGAAATGGGAGGCCTCCTGCATCTTCGCATAAAGTTCGGCCATGGCTACATAAGTCTTGGTGGGAATACACCCTACATTGAGACAGGTTCCTCCCACACGCCCCTTCTCCACGAGAGCCACATCCACGCCCAGCTGAGCAGCCCGGATCGCAGCCACATATCCTCCGGGGCCTGCCCCTATAATGATAAGGTCTTTCATTGTCTCCGCTCCTTCCTGGGGGGTATATGTATCATCCCCCGATATTTGTTCACAGCTCTGCGGCTGACCTGATATCCTCTTTTTTCAAGCTCAAGGGCGATCTCCTCGTCGGTCAGGGGATCTTTCTTATCTTCCCGGTCCACCATCTCTTTGATAGCCTGGAGGATAAGCGTCCGGGAGACCTGTTCTCCGTGCGTGGAGGAAACGGTCCCGGCCACCCCTGTAAAAAAGATCCCCAGGGGGAAAAGGCCGAACTCTGTCTGGACAAATTTATCTCTGACGGCCCGGCTTACCGTCGAAGGATGGACCTCCATGAGTTCTGCTGCTTCTGCCTGTGTCAGGGGTTTTAGATGGGAAAACCCTTTCTCAAAAAATCCGCGCTGCTTTTCGATGAGGGCCTCCCCCAAGCGCCGGAGAGTCTCCCGGCGCCGGTCAAGCGCCGTTTTGATCATCACATAGTTCTGATAATATTTTTTAAGGAAGTTCTTCCCCTCCTGCCCCATTTCCGAAGAGCGCATCATCTCCACATAACGGGAATTGATCGTAAAGTACGATTGATACTTCTCGCTGACTTCAGCCCGAAACCCCTCCTCGGTCCTTCTTATGAAGAGGTCGGGAAGTACAAGCGAAGCGGGCAAGTCTTCCTCGGGAAGAGGGCGGGGCGAAAGGGACGACAATATCCGTTCTATCCTTGAAGCTTCACCGGCCTCAAACCCGTACCCATCGAGGGCTTCATGAAAATCCTTGCGCCGTATGGCTTCGGCCTTTTCTGTCACGATCCTCTCCAGGAGAGGGTCTTCGAGTCCCCGGGCCTGAAGCTGCAGCCGGTAACATTCTTCCAGGCTCCGGGCTCCCACGCCCGGAGGAGCCAGGAGAAAAAAAGAGCCAAGAACCTCTTCAAAATCCTGCTCTGAGATCTGATACTTCTCCATAAGTTCGCTCTGTGAGGAGAGAAAGCCGTTTTCATCAAGTCGGTCCAAAATATCCTCCAGAATAGCCTTTTTTTCTTCCGGTATCCTGGAAAGCCGTATGTCTCTCAGCAGAAGGTCGGACCATTCTTCCGGACGGGACAAGCTTTCCATAAAACTATCAGGGTTGAAATCCCGGGGCAGATGGGAAGAAGCACTTCGGGTATAAAGGTCCCAGTTCTCGTCAAAACCGCTGAAACTTTCCCCGTCTTCGGGAAGAGAGACGGCTTCCTGGGCAGGGACAGGCTCCAGAAAGGGATTTATCTCAGCCTCTTCTTTGAGATATTCCTGCAGGTCAAGCTGATTCCTGTTTAAAAGCTCCAGACTGATCTTCTGCATCACCGTCAGGCTCAACTGCTGTTTCTGTTGGAGGGAGAGCTCATTTTTCATAGCCTGAATTTTTCCCCCAGATAGATCTTTTTGGCTGTTTCGTTTTCGATGAGTTCCCCGGGAGTTCCTGAGACGAGGATCCGCCCCTGGCTGAGGATATAGGACCGGTCTGTGATACTCAATGTCTCCCGCACGTTGTGGTCTGTGATCAGGATCCCCAGGCCGGAATCCTTCAGGCCGTTGATCAGGTCCTGTATCTCTCCCACAGCGATGGGATCGATCCCGGCAAAAGGTTCGTCCAGAAGGAGAAAAGAAGGCCGTGTGATCAGGGCCCGGGCGATCTCCACCCTGCGTCTTTCTCCCCCGGACAGCATATATCCCTTGTTTTTCCTGACATGGCCGATCTTGAAGCGCTCCAGTAGTGATTCACGCTCCGCCCTGATAGTTTCCACATCCGAAGTGACCGTCTCCAGGATGGCCTCAAGGTTCTCTTCCACGGTCATATCCCTGAAAATAGAGGCTTCCTGGGGAAGATAGCTTATCCCTTTCCGGCAGCGCAGATACATGGCTTCTCCGGTAAACTCTTCCCCGTCGATGTGGATCGTCCCTGCATCAGGCTTAATGATCCCCACGATCATATAGAAAGAGGTAGTCTTTCCCGCTCCGTTGGGGCCCAATAGCCCCACGACCTCTCCGGCCTTTACTTCGATGGTGACATCGGAGACGACCGGCCTTTTATTATAGATCTTCTTAAGCCGTTCTGCTTTGAGGACCCTTTTTTTCTCTCTATTCTCCGTCATGGTTTTCTTCCTTCCCTCCGGCCTCCAGGCCCGTGACAGATCCCCCGGCCTCGCCTGTGAGCAGGATCTCCTCCGGCTCGGTTCCGATAAACCGGACATCCATAGACTCCCCGTGAAAATGGTTCACGCTCTCACTGGTCTCCAGAGCGCCCCGGACATCCCCCCGGGCCAGGATAAGGTCCAATCTGTTTTCCCCGCCGAAAAAGAGGCTCAGGCTGTGACTTTGAAGATGAATGGTCCTCCCCTCGCCTGCCCACAGCAGATCACCATGGCCTGTAATCACCAGGGATGTGATACGGGCTCCCTCCTCAAGGGTGATCTCCATCCGGTCCCCCCCGATATAACGCCCCTCCATGGAGAGGTAAGGAACTCCCTCCAGAAGGACAGAGTCCTGCGGCCCGGTAACCGTCATGGAGTCGGCCAAGCCCACATAGGGACTGCTTTCAAAAACCACATCCCCCGTAAAACACATCTCCCCGTCTCCTCTGATGAGGGCTTTTCGGGAGGAGACGTTTATCGTCTCACTTTTCACCCGGACCTCCCCTTCCAGCTCGGCAGCACCTCTCTTAGTATCATAAAACAGAGTATCCGCCTGCATCTCATAACCTTCTCTCCGGACAAGGACATTCCCCTCCATGGAGATAAGTCCATTGGATTCGCTATAGACGACCCGGTCTCCCCTGTAACGGTCTTCACCGTTGGCAAACGAAACGTTCCCCTCAAATACCACCCGGGTCTCGGGAGCTCCGTAAAAGACTTTGGATCGATCGGCATGGATAAGCTCCCAGGAGCCGGGAGGCATATCTCCCCGGACAATCCCGGCAGCTAGCAGGAGGAGAGAGACGAGGGGGAGGAGGCTATTCTTTCCCATGGGGCTGGCTTATCACGATCTCGCTGGTGGCCAGGTCTACGGTCATCCCCTGGCCTTCCAGGGTGCTTGTCCCCCGGACCACGCGCACAGGGTCCCGGCTGATGATCTTGTCGTCCCCGGCTTTATATTGAACCCGCTCCGTATAGACTGTGGTGCCTTGAGAGATGTTCTTCAGGATGACATTCCCCTGGAGAGTGACATCATTCGTCTTGAGATAAATAGTTCCCCGGTCACTGGTCACGATATGTTCCACATCGCCTTCGGGTGAGAAAAAAGAGATCTTGACATTCTCTCCCCGGACTTCCCCTGTCTCATCTTCATGCTGGACAAGGGTATCGGCGAGGATCTCCCAAACGCGCGTACCGCGGTCTGTATAAGTCAGGCTCATCCCCTTCTCAAATACCTGGCCCGGCTCGGCAGAACCGGTATCCTCTGAAGGTTTCTCCTGCCGGCTACAGGAAGCCAGAATAAAAACAATCAGGACGATGCAGAAAAAATATTGTCTCATGGCTTCATTATAGTGAAAAAAAGCCCTCTTTCAATATTCTTTTCTCTCTTTACGGTAAAGAGCAAAGAGCTCTTCCTTCTTTTCGATATTTTCTTTGATCTGAAGGATATGGAGACGGTCCAGACAGCGTCCAAGATCAGCCCCCGACACACCGAATTCTTCCGCGGCCTCGTACCCGTCTACCAGAGGGGATGCAAACCGGCGGATATCTTCGATGAGACGCCCTTTCTCCTTCTCCCCTTTAATAGCACAATAACCGGAAAAAAGAGCGAGAAGAGGGGCCGAAGCCCTGTGGAAGAGAGGCAAAACCTCGTCAGGGGAGATACGGACGAAAGAGAGCAGGGCCCTGACAAATTCCCGGTCTCTTCCGGAGAAACGGAAACGATCCAAAAAATCCGGCAGACTGCCTTCTTTTTCGTTTTCCCTGAAAAAAAGAAAGAGATTGAGAAGATAATCCTTACTTCCGCATCGGGGGAATTCAACCGCCCGGAAAGCTCCCAGAGACTCGAAGACCCCTATCTCCGCCATATCCCTCAAAAGAGACGGGGAGAAGCAGGCAAAGATCTTGATGAGTTCGTCTTTGATACGCTCGGGTGAGACAGACGGGAGCTTGGAGGCCGATTCTCCGGCCAAAGCCAGAGTCTCTTTTCCATACCCGAAACCCAGACTGGAAGAGAAGCGGAAGAGACGAAGAACACGCAGGGGGTCCCGTAAAAAAGAGTCCGGGGCCGTCTCCCTGAGAAGTCTTTTTTCCATGTCAGAGAGCCCGCCCAGGGGGTCATGGAGAACCCATTCTCCCCCTTCCAGGTTCATGTAGAGAGCATTGACGGTAAAATCCCTGTGCGATGCATCGTCATCAAGGGTGGCGCCTGAAAGCGGCTGAAAATCAAGGATCAGGGACTTGAAGCAGAGGCGTAATGTGGAAAAGCCCTTGTTTTTAAAGGGAATCGTTTTAAAACGGACATGGCGCTGCAGATCCCTCACTACCTCTTCAAAACCTTCTCCCTCGTAAACAAAATCGATATCGTTAAACGGGCCTCTTTCAAGGAGCTTGTCCCGGACAGCCCCCCCCACGGCGAAAAGGCTAAGCCCTTTACGGGCGGCCAGGGAAGAGACCAAAGGGATCAGAGGATTTTGAAAGCCCCTATTCTCCATACAGCTCCCTGTAATACTTTTTCCCCTTCTCCTTCATCGCCCGGTCAGAAAAACACTCTTCCCGTGCAAGGCGCCGGCACAGGGTTGCCCGCTCCTTTGTGATCCCTCTTTTTTCGTAAAACCGGAACAGAAGGCTATCTGCTTCTTCGGGAGGAATCGCCTCCTCAAGGATCACGTGCCAGAGGGCATAACCGCTGTGGTGTAAGGCCAGAGAAGAGGTGTCCCAGAGAACCGGCGAACCTTTCACCACACCCAACGTCTCCGGCCCCGGGATCAGAGAAGCCTCCACATCTCCGGGCGCGGTTGCTTCTTCCGGTTTATAAGCTCTCCCTTTTTCCAAAGGAGCCGTGCTTTTCCGGCTGAGTTCTTCCAGAAAGTCGAGAAGCTGCAGGAGGGTATCTTCTGCCTGTCCGACCCCCCCATCTTCATCGGGTATCCCGGCCAAGCGCTGTAAAAAAAGGTGTTCCTGATTGATAAGCTGAAGATGGAAAAGAGGCTCCGGCAGAAAAGGGCTTCCCGCCCTGTTTTCCCTTTCCAGGACCGCCTGCGCCCGGAAGGGCTCCATCTGTTTCAGGAGAAGAGATTCTTTTACCCTGTTTTTGAACTGAACCTGGAGAAAGAGGCCGTACATTCCTTCTCTGTCGGCAAAAGGACGGCTCTTCAAAGATCTGACAGGGGCCCCGTAGTAGACTTGCAGGAGGTTTTTAATAAAAGCGTCTCGGACCTTATTCACCCGGGCCGCCCTTTCCCGGGGCTTCTTTATCGGTCTTTCCGGTATACCGGATCCCCTTCAGCTGAGCCTGCAGAGAGGCTCTGACCCCGGCAAGATACTCTTCCCGTAAGGCTTTCTGCTCCTCTTCTTCTTCGGGAGTCAACCCCTCCTCCTTCTTCTTATGCCAGAGAAGATTGATGCGTTCCACTAAACGGTCAAACTCTTCAGACATCAATCCTCCTTTTTGTCCATGATAAGGATTCTGGAAGAATTTTCAATGAAGATCTTTCACGGAATAAGAGACGAGACGCTTTTCCTCATAGGTCAGCGAGATATCAAAGCGCTTCCCCTGAAGGACAAAAGGGGTAAAGACCTTGTCTCCCTCCCACATGGGCAGGGAGTGAAGCTCCTGAGCCGGGATCCAGCCAAGAGTCCCTTCAGGGCCGGCTGGAAGGAGAGTTCCCGTAAAACGGGTACACAAAAAGACAAAATCCACCCACTCCCCTCCGAAAGGGGAATTCCCCGCCTGGGGAAAATGGAGGAAACCCAGGAATTTCAGAGACCTGGCCGTAAGCCCCGTCTCTTCAAAGAGCTCTCTGCGGGCACAGTCGGGAATCGATTCGTTGGGCTCCCTCTTCCCGCCCGGGGCGACCCAGAGGCCCTCATGCATATCATCCTTTTTTTTGTTTCTGTGTAACATAAGATAATGCCCCCGTTTTCTGACATAGACGAGGACGCCGATGTTTGTCTTCATAATCCCTTTCCTCTGTCAAAAAGGAAGGGAGCCGAAGCTCCCTTCTTATTCCGCATTATAGGTCACAGAGGGTGTAATGGTCCTCCTAAAGACCGCTGTGGCACCAGTCTGAGATGCTGTCACCAGGATGACCTCGAAACTGATATTGAAGTCTGTGGTGAATCCGTAATCGATGGTCCCGTCGCTCTTTTTATAGGCGTTCAGGGCATCCGGAGGCAGGTAGATCTTCTCCCCCCGCTCCCACTTGAAGGGGATGATGGAGAGAAGGGCCACTTTTTCGGCAATGATCTTGAAATCCGGGGAGTATCCGGAAGTCCCCGCAAGATGAGGCTTGTAGAGACGGCGGACAAGGTAATGCCACTTGAACCTCTTTCCGCCACGTTGAAACCAGTCCGATTCAGGGACCAGAAAATAGGAGACATGATAGCCCACCACGGCGTTGACCACATCGGGTTCCTCACCGTCCAGCCCGTCTCCATCGGTATCCAACCCGTCCCTGTCGTTGTCTTCAGCGATTCCGTCATAGAGGATACGCCCGTCTCCGTCGTCGTCGCGGTATTCCAGGAAATAGGTGTCCCGGATATTGGTATCCGACCCCGAGTGGCCGGCTTCATAATCGGCATCGTTCAGCCCCA
>JAFGWL010000034.1 GCA_016937175.1 Candidatus Mcinerneyibacteriota bacterium
AAAACTCCTTGACCTTTTTGTGTACCAGGGGTACACGCGTGGAGCCTCCCACAAGGATGACTTCATCCACTTCAGAGGCTTTCAGTTTAGCATCGGCCAGGGCTTTTTTACAGGGTTCAAAGGTCGATTCGACAAGATCGTAGATAAGTTTTTCGAATTCAGACCTGCTGATATCCAGGTTCAGGTGTTTCGGCCCGCTGGCATCTGCTGTGATAAAGGGAAGGTTGACATTAGTGGTCGTCGAGGTGGAGAGCTCTTTTTTTGCCTTTTCAGCCGCTTCTTTCAAACGCTGCAGAGCCATCCTGTCTTTACGCAGATCGATCCCTTCCTGTTTTTTGAAAGCGTCGGCAATATGATCAAGGAGGATCTGGTCGAAATTATCTCCTCCAAGATGGGTGTTTCCGTTTGTGGAAAGGACCTCCAGGACCCCGTCACCCAACTCCAGGATAGAGATATCGAATGTCCCGCCGCCAAGGTCATAGACAGCGATCTTATGAGCATGACTGCTCTGAAGCCCGTAGGCCAGCGCAGCGGCAGTAGGCTCGTTGAGAATACGCTTGACTTCCAGTCCGGCGATCTTGCCGGCGTCTTTTGTCGCCTGCCTCTGCCGGTCGTTAAAGTAAGCAGGAACCGTAATAACAGCTTCTTTGACCTCCTGCCCCAGATATTTCTCAGCATCTTCTTTAAGCTTTCTCAGTATCATCGCTGAGATCTCAGGCGGGGTATAGTCCTTTCCCATGATCTCCACAGCAACGACGTTGTTCGGCCCGCCTTTGACTGCAAAGGGGACCATTGTCTTTTCCTCTTTTACCTCATCCATAAAACGACCCATAAAACGTTTGATGGAGAAGACTGTATTTTCAGGATTGGTGACCGCCTGTCTTTTGGCCAGTTCACCGATCAGGCGTTCTCCATCTTTTTTAAAAGCGACGACGGAAGGAGTAATTCTGTTCCCCTCGTTACTGACAATGATCTTGGGCTGGCCGCCTTCCATAACGGCTACAGCTGAGTTTGTCGTTCCCAAGTCTATTCCAATGATCTTACCCATTGTATCCCTCCTTTTATTCTTTGTTCAATCGTTTCGATACTTTGACCCGTGCAGGACGGATAACCGTTCCATAGAGAAGATATCCCTTCTGGAACTCTTCACTGACGATCTCCTCTTCCTCCTGGTCTTCAGATTCCTCAGACATCATGGCTTCGTGAAAAGCAGGATCGAAGGGTTTCCCTTTGGATTCGATCACTTCCACGCCGTTTTGCTTGAGGACATCGTAAAACTGTTTCACCACAAGTTCCAACCCCTGGAGAAGTGTCTCTGCCGAGTCCTCTTCTCTTTTCCTGATGCTCTCCAGGGCAAGCTCAAGGTTATCAAGGACCGGCAGGATGCTGCGGGCCATATCCGCATTGGCCAGTTTCATCCAGCGGCTCCTGTCCTCATCCATTCTCTTCTTATAGTTCTCAAAATCGGCCATAACCCGGGCCAGTTTGTCATGATATCTGGCCTTTTCTTCCTTGAGGTCATGGACTTCCTGTTTTAAAGCCTTGGCTTCCTTTTCCCAATTTTTCCCGTTATGAGCCTGAGATGAAGCCTTGGCCGGTCCATGGGATTTTTTCTCTTTATTCTCCTTATGGTCATCTTTTTTTTTGTGTGTCTCGGTCATGCTCAATCCTCCTTAAACATATCATCGATCATCTCTTCCAATATCCGGCCTGTATAATCCAGAAGGGACATGATCTTCCCGTAATTGACCCTCTTTTCCGCAACGATGGCGATCTTTCCCTTAAGTCCGTCAGGAATATTAAAATTCCGTGTGATCAGGGTATACTCCTGAAGAGCCTGCAGCCTGTTCTCAGCTCCGATACGGACAGCCAGGCTCTTCTCTGTCTTTTCCTCTTCACTCTGTCCCAGGACACGGGCAAGGACCTCTTCAGAGAGAAATCCTTCTTGCCCTTCGGGACCGGATTTTTTCAAAAAATCGATCAGGCCCCCCACATAGACCTTCTTCTCCTCTTCGAGGCTCTTAGCCAGCTGGTCTCTGACGATTCCCATCATGAAGGTGCCAAATGTCATAAAATCACTTGTTTTCAGAAGCTCCAGGGCATCTTCAACGGCTTTCCCGACGACAAGGTCGTTGACATACCGGTTGACACGATCCAGAAGAGACCGGTCCAGCGGCTCAAGGATCCTGAAAAGGTGCTCCTTGATCATTCCCGAACGTGTGACAAGGACCGCCAGAAGCCGGTTAGAGGAGACCGGGATAAAAGTAAAGCAGGTAATGATATCCTTTTCAAGGTGAGGGACCAGGGCCACCCCGATCTTATCAGAAATCTTGGAAAGGAGAAGGGAAGTGTCCCTGAGAATATTATCAAGCTCAGAGACCTCTTTTTGATATTGGTCTCTGATCCTCTGTTTTTCCCGGAGCGTCAACTCCTGAAGATGCATCATATTGTCCACGTAGAACCTGTACCCTGCGTCGGATGGGATCCGTCCTGCAGAGACATGGGGTTGGTAAATATATCCCTTCTCTTCCAGGTCGGCCATCACATTCCTGATGGTGGCCGGTGAAAGGTCGATGCTCTTATGACGGGAAAGAGACCGGGAACTCACCGGTTTTCCTGATGTGATATACTCGCTTACAATCAGGCTCAGAATCTGTTTTTCACGCGGATTTAAGACTTCATTACCCATATATTAGCACTCACCTTGCTTGACTGCTAATAATCTAACACGGGCTTGACGTATTGTCAAGAGTTGAAGTTGAGAAGATGTCTGAAATCCTGAGAAAGCAGTTTCTTTTTGAGTTCCTCCAGGGCTCTGGCCCTATGGCTCAGCTTATTCTTCATGTCTGTTGTCAGTTCTGCCATGGTTTTTCCCAATTCCGGGAGAAAAAAGAGAGGGTCATATCCGAATCCGTTCTCCCCCCGGGGAGATTCCAGGATGATTCCGCGGCAGGTTCCCTCCGCCCGAACCCACTCTCCGGACAGAGTGTAGAGGACTATGACTGCCCGGAATGCAGCCCCTCTCTCGGGAAACGGGACCCCTTCCATCATCCGGAGAAGCTTTTCATTATTAGCTCTATCGTCTTTTGCAGGCCCTGAAAACCGGGCTGAAAAAATACCGGGGGCTCCTTTGAGGACATCCACTTCAAGCCCCGAATCGTCGGCCAGGGCGGGCTGTCCGCTCCATAGAGCATAGGACCTGGCCTTTTTCATAGCATTTTCAAAGAAATCAGAGCCGTCCTCCTCAACATCAGGAAGGTCGGGACGAATGTCAAAGTCAACACCGGGGAGGGCAAGGGCCGCTTCTATCTCCTTGATCTTTCCCCTGTTCCGGGAAGCGATAAGGATCTTAAGGCCGGACATGGGCGAAAATCACCTCCTGCTGAAGCCGGATCAGGTCACTGATCCCTTTTTCAGACAGGTCGAGGAGTTCGTTGAGGGCCTCTCTCTCAAAAGGGGCCCCCTCAGCTGTCCCTTGTATCTCGATGAGCTTTCCATCCTGGGTCATCACCACATTCATATCTGTTTCTGCTTCAGAATCCTCTTCATAACAGAGGTCCAGGACAGCCTCCCCCTTCACGATCCCTACACTCACGGCAGCGACAAACTGGTTGACCGGAAGAGAGGATATCCTGCCCGTGTCCCGGAGTCTGGCCAAAGCCATGTAGAGTGCTACAAAGGAAGCTGTGATCGATGCAACACGCGTACCGCCGTCGGCCTGGATCACATCACAATCGATCCATAAAGTACGCTCTCCCAGCTCTTTCAGGTCCACTACTCCCCTCAGGCTCCGTCCGATAAGCCGCTGAATTTCCAGGGTCCTTCCTCCGGCTTTTCCACGGGTGCTTTCTCGCTGCATACGGACCTGGGTAGACCGGGGAAGCATTCCATATTCCGCTGTGATCCATCCGCTTTGGGCCCCCCTCAAAAAAGAGGGGACCTTCTCTTCGACAGTCACCGTAGAGACGACTCTCGTCTTTCCCCATTCGATAAAGAGTGAGCCCTCTGCATGACTGATATAGTCCGGGGTCATCACAATAGGGCGGAGTTCGTCTTTTTTACGTCCGTCGATCCTCATGCCGGCTCTCCGAGTGTTACTACAGAGATATTGTGATTAGTATAAATACAAATATCTGCCGCAATATCCAGAGACTTACGGACAACGGCCTCAGCATCAAGGTTCGTCTCACTCATCAGAGCCATGGCGGCAGCATAGGCAAAAGACCCCCCCGACCCGATGGCCAGGAGGCCGTTTTCATCTTCAATCACTTCTCCGCTGCCCGAGAGGAGAAAAGACTCTTCCTGCCCGGCAACGATCATCATCGCTTCCAGGCGCCTGAGGACCTTGTCCGACCGCCACTCTTTGGCAAGCTCTACCGCAGCACGGCGAAGATTATTCTTATACATGTTGATCTTCTCTGTAAACCGCTCCACCAGGGCAAAAGAATCGGCTACGCTTCCGGCAAACCCCACAAGTATGTTCTCATTGATCTTTCGCACTTTGCTCGCCGTACTTTTCACCTGGGTATTCCCCAGGGTCACCTGGCCGTCTCCGCCGAGAGCCGTCTTTCCGGCTTTTCTCACCATGAGAATGGTCGTACCTATAAATTCCATAACACTCCTTTATTCACTCTTTTTCCCCCCTCGGGGGTGACACTTCTGATAGACCTTTTTCATCGTCTCCATGGTCACATGGGTATAGACCTGTGTGGTGGACAGGGAACTGTGGCCCAAAAGCTCCTGGACCATTCTGAGGTCAGCTCCTCTCTCCAGAAGATGAGTTGCAAAAGAATGGCGGATCTTATGGGGGGTGATATGTTTGGCAAAAGCCATGGAATAGAGGGCATGGTCGAGAATACGGCGGATATCCCTCTCCTGAAGGGGGCGCTTGCGCAAACTCAGAAAAATCCTTTCCTCTTCTGAAGAGCGGACATCCAGGTAGCGGCTAAGAAGCCGGAAAGCCCTCTCATGGACCGGGGAAAGGCGCTCTTTTCCCCCTTTTCCCATGATACGCACAAGGCGGTCTTCAAAACGGATATCCTCTCTTTTCAGCCCGACAAGTTCTCCCACACGCATCCCCGTTGCATAGAGAAGTTCCAAAATCGTTTTGTCACGGAGCTCTTTTTCTGTCGTCTCAGGCAGAGAGTTCAGAAGAAGGGCCATCTCCTCCATTGTTAGAAAATCGGGAAGATGACGGAAAGTCTTTGCTGATGTGATATGAACTGAAGGATCGCTCTCCAAATGGCCTTCCCGAATATGATAATGAAAAAAACTCCTGATAGCTGAGATCTTTCTGTTGATGGTAGTCCGTGCTCTGTCGATATCGTAAAGATGTTCCATAAAGGATCTGATATCCAGAGGGGTTACTTCGTAACAGGGTTTTTCGATAAACCTGAAAAACTCCAGAAGGTCGTTTCTGTAATTGATGACAGTATGGGAGGAGTATCCCCTTTCCGTTTCGCAATATCGCAAAAACTCCTCGACAGGCCCTTCAGGATTCTTCATAAGTACAGTCTTTCTCCGAACAGGCGACCTTTTTTCCCTTTTCAACCAGGATCCCCTTTTCACATTGGGGACATCTCTCCCCTGTAGGTTTGTTCCAGCTTACAAACTCACAATCCGGGTAACGGCTGCATCCATAGAAAAGGCGCCCTTTCCGTGTGCGTTTCACCACGACATCCCCTTTCCCGCAAACGGGACAGGTGATGCCTGTCTTGTTCTCGACCTTTTTTGTGTAGCGGCACTCAGGATAATTGGAGCAGGCGATGAACTTTCCGTACCTTCCCTGTTTCATCACCAGGTCCCCGCCGCATTGGGGACACTTTTCTCCTGTCAGGTCTCCTGTTGTATCGGGGACGATCTCCCCATTTTCCATACGGAAGTTCATCGTGTTCTTGCATTCGGGATAGCCGCTGCAGGCCAGAAACTTTCCGTTTCTGCCCCATTTGACCACCATAGGCTTTCCGCACTTTTCGCAGACAAGAGAGGTCTCTTCCACATTTTCCTCTTTGAGGGCGGGAAGTATCTTTTCAACCTCTTTCAGCCATGCTGTCAGTTCTCTGTGAAACTCCTCAAGGATTGCTTTATGTTCTGCCTCTCCGCTTTCGATCCGGTCAAGGTCCTCCTCCATATGGCTGGTAAATGCATAATCTACGATTTTTGGAAAGAGCTTGACCAGGTAATCAGTCACGGTGATGCCCAGGTCTGTAGCCTTGAGTTTCTTTGAATCACGCTCTACATAGCGACGGCTGATAAGGACGGAGATGATAGAAGCATACGTCGACGGACGCCCGATACCCATGGATTCCAGTTTTTTTACCAGGGTGGCATCTGTATAATAAGGGGGCGGAGAGGTTTCCTTCTCTTCGCTGAAGACTTTATCGGGATTGACAACGCTGCCCAACGGATACCGGCTGAGGTCGAGTTCAACCTCGTCTCTCTGCCCGAAGGTATAGACCTTTTCAAATCCTTCAAATGTCCGTCTGCTCCCTGTAGCCTCAAAGAGTGTCCGTCCGTTCTCCAGATGGAGCACTGAGTTTATATAGCGGGCCGGCATCATCTGGGATGCGACAAAACGAGTCCAGATCAGTCTGTAAAGGCGGTAAAGGTCCTTTTCCATATGTCCCTGGACCTCATCGGGAGTAAGAGACAGAAGAGTGGGGCGGATAGCTTCATGAGCGTCCTGGATCTTGTTCCCTTTCTTTTTTCCGTAAAAGTTCGGTTTTTCGGGACAATAATTTGCCCCGTATTTATCCTGGATGAAGGCACGGGCCATATTCAGGGCTTCTCCTGAGACTCGGAGAGAATCAGTCCGCATATAAGTGATCAGTCCCGCATTTCCCGAGGGAAGCGGGATTCCTTCATAAAGGCGCTGGGCCAATGTCATGGTCTTCCGGGCTGAGAACCCCAGACGGTTATAAGCTTCCTGCTGAAGAGTGCTCGTACGGAAGGGCGGAAGAGGCCTCCGCGGGCTCTCCTTCTCTTCTGCTTTGACGACAGTGAACTCCCCCTGCCGGATCTCGCTGAGGAGTTCCTCCAGCAGAGCCTTGTCCCTGATATCCGCCTTTTTGCCGTCTATCTTGATCAGTTTTGCTTTTATGCCTTCAAAGATACAGAAGATCTCCCAATAGGTCTCCACGCGGAAACCGCGGATCTCCTTTTCTCTCTCGACCACAAGGCGGAGAGCGGCTGACTGGACACGCCCGGCTGACAACCCCTTATACAAGATACGCCATAAGACAGGGCTGATCTTATAACCCACCAGACGGTCCAGAATACGGCGTGTCTGCTGGGAGTAGACCATATCCATGTCAATATCGGTCAGCTCTTCCAGAGCCTGGAGTATCCCTGTATCGGTGATCTCGTTGAAACGGGCTCGCTGGACAATAATATCGCGGCCTTCAAGTTTTGACTTCACATGCCATGCGATGGCCTCTCCCTCCCGGTCGGGGTCGGTGGCGATGATCACCCTTTCTTTAGAGGCGGCCTTGGAGATGATCTCCTTGATGATCGGGCCCTTCCCCTTGATTGTAACATATTGAGGTTCCAGAGTCTCTTCATCTATCCCCAGTTTTGACTTGGGAAGGTCTATAACATGTCCAACAGTCGCTGTCACATCATAGTTTTTCCCGACGATTTTTTTGATGGTCTTTACTTTAGTGGGCGATTCCACAATAATCAGGCTTTTCATAAATCACTCTTCTCTTTTTGAAGGGGGCTGACAAGGATCTTCTCTCGGTGGTTGAGACGACGTCCCGCTGCCCTGACCAGGGCCAGGCTCACAATAAAAAAAAGCGCTGCTCCCCCTACCCCTCCGCTCTCTCCCACATGGGGGAAAAGGAGAGTCCCTAAAACATAGCCTCCCAGGAGGAAGATGAGCGGCAGGCCGTAGACTAATCCTATGAGAAGAGAAGGCGCCATCGTGGAACTCACCGTGACAGCATCTCCCTTTCGGACTCCGCGGGGCATGGATTCCACAGGCAGCTCTATCTCCCGGGCTGCATCACAAAGGCGGCAATGCAGGCAAGCCTCATCGGGATAGACTCTGAGCAGGGCCTTTGTCCCGGTTACCTCCAGCACAATCCCCTTTTGCTCCATCATACTCCTCTTCTTTTAAAAAAGCCCATGACGACTCCCAGAGCCACAGACCAGAGAGCTGCCAGTCCGATCCGGTAATCTTCGGGAAGGAGAAAGGTCACAGTATGTGCCGGGATCCAGAACCAGAGAAGGGTCATAAAGGATTTCTCAAGCCCTGCGAACCCTTTTGTCTTCATGATCAGATTATCCGTGACACGATGAAAGGCCATCATCTGGGGGCCGAAAAGGGTATTCATGGAGACAGAGACAAAGAAGGCCTTCCCGGGACCGGAACGGAAAAAGGTGCCGATCATCCCCTCTTCTCCCAGAGCAGAGGCAAAACCCACAAAACCCGTAAAGGCGTATTTGATGATAAGGCCCAGAACTCCCCATGCGGCCATTTTTAAAAGAAACTGAAAGCCTGTCATGACCCGAAAAGGATTCTTCCCTGCAATATACAGGCCCAGACATTCGCCGGCCATGCCCAGGATAAAAAACTGAATAAAAGCCGACAAAAGGGTATGTGTATGGACAAAATGGCTATAGCTTTCCACAATCACCTCCACTGATGATAAACACAATAGCAGGAGAATATCATTCGTCAAGGATGTTCCCGGACAAAGAGCGGAGATGCCCCATGATCAGGCGGGAGACGATGGAGAGGAGATTCGCCTCGACATAGGTATACTCCTTCTTCTCCATACGGCTTGACAAGTAGAGTTTCAGCTTGACTTTACCCTCGTCCACGACCTGGATCAAGTCGGAATGGAGTCCCTTTTTCCCCTCTTCATACTTCCAGTTCACCGCGATCAGAGTGTCCTCGATCCTGGCTGCATGTTCTATGTATTTTTCGATGGTCCTTATCTCGGGGTCACGATATTCGTAACCCTTTCCTCCGACCTCAAAGGAGAAATCGATGTAGTCATAGTCCACAAACCGGCTGATCATCCCCAGCATGGTATTAAAAAAGATTTGCGGGGTTCCCGGGTCGAGCATGGTCAGTTCGATGATATTCCTTATGATATCTTCGGTCAGAGCAATATCCCCCGTCACAATCCCCGCAAGAATGTCATGTTTTCCCTTGTAAAGGCCGTATTTTTCCTCCCAGAGGACAACGGGATGGTGGTTTTTTTTAGCTGCGTTCAAAGCTGCGATCCCCTTCGCCAGGACGATATCGGCTTTCTCCCCGTGGTCGGGGATATAACTGAGCCCTATACTGACAGTAGCTCCGTGCTCAGCCAGCAAAGGATCCTCTTTGATAAGCTTGGCCAGATGCTCTGCCAGCTCAACCAGGCGTCCCTTGGATACACGGGAATGAGCCACGGCGAACTCCTCTCCCATATACCGGCCTATGATATCGTTTGATTTAGCGTATTCCTTAATGATCTCTGCAACATGTTTTATAATACGGTCTCCCTGAATCTCACCATACTTTTTATTGATCTCTGACATATGGTCGATATCGATGAGCATAAATCCCAGTGTCTCATCCTTTTTCCTCTGGCTGATCCTTTTTTTCAGGGTATTTAAAAAGAAATACCTGGTCATGACCCCCGTCAGGGGACAGAGAATGATCTCGTCCCGCAGCTCCCTGTAGCGCAGAAGGATGCTCATATACTGGACCAGCGGAAAGATAAACTCCACAAGGTCCTTCTGGATGTTGTTGCAATACTTTTTAGTATCCAGATAGAGCAGCCCCCGCACAGTATCCTGAAGAAGCCTGTTCCGGAGATCCCCCTCCTCAGGGTCTTCGGTAAAACCGAAATCGACAATGGGAAAGAGGCCGGCGGTGACGATAGATGAAGAGAAATGAGTATAATTCTTGACCCTGATATGACGCGGAGACCTGACCCCCGATGCCAGCAGGTCATAGCGGTATTCATCATCATCATAGAGGGCCCGTTTCACCTCTTCAAAGAGAGGCTTATAACGGTCTGCCCCGTCTTTGACAAAGAGGGTGATCCTGTCAGCCCGGGCGAAATCCATGATGAAACGCAAAGCGGTCTTTATATTCTCATCGATCCCGGTAAAATCATATTTCCAGGCTTCGATAAGCTGAAGCATCTCTCTTCTGAAAAACCTGAAGGAGTTGCCGGTATACTCGTCAAACCAGAATTTTTTGATCACAGGGAAAGTGATTCGTGCCACGGGAAGCCGGAGGCGCTGAGCGACCGCTTTCTTTGTATCCAGAATATCACGGCAGAGGCTGGTCTTCTGGTAAAAAGCGATATACCCCTTGGGAAAGTTACTTTTGATGTGCTGCTCATAAAAGAGGATATCCGTCAGGATCTCATAAAGCCTGAAATTGTACTCTTTTTTCTCATAAAGCGTCGACAGTTCCAGAAGGATCTTTAAAATACGGCTGTTGTTTTTTTCTTTTTTGTAACGGGCCAGAAGGCCTTCAAGGATCTCGATCTTCTCTTCATCGTTTTGAATAAAAGGGATCCCTGCATACTCAAAATCGATATCGCCCAGCTCGGCTCCTGACGTCTCTTTGAGACGTATCAGCTTACTGAAGAGTCTCTTGGCTTCTGTCTTTTTCCCCCTATGGATATAGAGGATCCTGACTTTTTTGAGCATGGCGTCAAAGAACTCATAATTATAGACGTGATGTTTTTCGCACTCTTCGGCGACTTTCTCATAATAGGTGAGGGCCTGCGAAAAACGCCTCCAGGAGTAGTAGATATCTCCGTTATTGGAATAGTATTGGACAAGGTACTGCCAGTAGTTAATGGACCTGGCACTCTTTTTCATAAGCGAACTCAGAAAACGCGCTTTTTTAAAGTCCCCCATCTGTGTGACAATGGCAATAAGCTGGTCGAGAACGACCAGATAGCGTCTCTTATCCTCTTTTTTGACATACCGCATGGCTTCTGCAATAGTCGTGTAAGCTTCCTTATAGTAAAAATTGTCTGCATAAAGCTCGGCAATATTCGACAGAGGGACCACAATACTTGTCTCATCCCCGGCCCTTTTCCCCAGGTTGACCGACTTGTTCAACTCATGGATGATCGCTTCATAAGAATAACCGATATAATATTTCGCACTGGCAATATTATTATGCGCCTTGATCTGGTCTCTGTAGCTTCCTGTCTCACGGGCTTTTTCCAGGGCTTTCTCGTAAAAAGCCTGGGCTCGTGTGGCATCCCCTGAGTTAAGAGAGACATTCCCAAGGATAAAATAGGCCTGGATGGCAACGGCTCCTGTCTCCTCAGCCTCATCCCCTGTCCCGAGCCCTTCCAGAACCCTTTCACCAAGCTCCCGGACTTTCTCGTAGTCTCCCCTGGTGTAAAAATCGGTAGCTGCAGAAAGGGCAAGCTGATATAAAAACCAGGGCATCCCTCCGCGGATATTCTTCAGCAAGAGGTCGCCCTGTCCGTTCTTTTCATGGGGAGCAGAGAGAAGATAGTCTATAAAAGCGAGAAGAAAAGCTACATAAGGCTGCTTCTGTTGGGCGAGGACAGACCTTTTCATACGTCTGAGAAGAGTTGTGGCCCCGGCACCTCGACCCACAAAAGGCTCCAGGACACGGACAGCTAGATAAAGAGAGAAGAGATCTTTCTCTTTTTCTGACCATAAGGAGACAACCTGCCCTTTATTTGAGATAAACTCACGAAGCCCCTTCTCATCATTGAGATGAAGCATAAGATGGAGACGTGTCTGGAGATAGATCCTCTTTTCAGACTCTGAGATCTTCTTTTCCAGCCTGGCCAGATAGGACCTGAATTGATCCAGGTCATGCCGCCCCAGATTATAAAGCTTCAACAAACGGGCCATATGCTCAAGTGCTTTTTTCGTCTCGCCCTGCTCCATATGGATCTGTATCAGGTTCATCACCCGAATGGGGTCCGCCTGCTTTTGTTCCAGGAATGCAATAAAATTATCACGGAACCGGGGCGTCTCGTGGATCGTACCCTTCTTAAAGTAGTCGTTGATATCATCACGGACAATACGGTAATAGGCTGTCTCTTTTTCCCATATCTCATCGATATAGGCATGGGTCCGGAGAGACCCCAGAAAACCAAGGGTCTCCTCATGGGAAGAGTGGATCAGCTGGACAAGGTCGTCGAGTTTCAGTATTTTTCGACTGTGGCTGAGATACCAGAGGATCTCCTTTTCTTCTCTCCGGAGGTACTGGATCCTCTTCTCCAAAGCATCATCTGCGAGAAGATACGCGCTCTCTTCCTCGACTCCCGCTGAATTGATGAACATAATCTGATTTCTGTCATCGATGGACAAGAGATTCTTTTCCACCATCTTCTGGATAAAACTGATGATCTTTTCTGCCTGGGTGATCTGATAGGTATTAAGAAGATTTTCCAGAGGTTCCAGGGAAAGTTCTCCATCGAAGAGATGATGCAGCATCGCTCTTATTTCGCTTGAAGAGAGAGCCAGATATTCCTTGGTCACGATCTCAAAATGAGGGTCTTTGTAAAAGACATGGAACCTATTCTTTTCCATTCCCGCATCAAAAAGCAGGACGATATTCCCCCGATGCTTTACATGCAGCATCAGGTTGATAAACCGGTTGATCTTGTCATCCATCCCCACCAGGTTCTGAATATGGAGGACGACCTTTTTTGTGATGGAAAAATCAAAGAGGAGTTCCAGCAGATAGGACTGGACATTTAAAAGATACTGCTCGTTCAGCGTTTCATTATAAAGGGCAAACTGACGGTTGATGATCTTATTCAGGTCCTCACGGAGTTCATAATGGCTAAGGCAGTCAAAGAGGTATTTGAGAAAATCATAAAAATTCTGCATGATGATCTCAATCTTGAGGTATTTTTCAAATTTGAGATATTCAAGAAAATCCCGGATCACCGTCTCTTTGAGAGAACCCGATTCACCGAAGAAGATAAAAGCGATCTTGGAATTCCGCTTGGCTTGGAATAAATATAGGTTCTGCAGGATCTCCGAATGAAGAGAGAGTCCCATCTCATAGGTCGTCCACTCCTTTTTTTCATAAAAATAGGAGTATCGGTTCTCTCTCAAAAACCCCTTTTCCTCAAGTCTGTCCAGAAACTCTTCTAGCGAAGCCCCATCAAAAGAGGAGAGAAAGCCCGCATAATCCCTCAACAGAGGACTTTTCCCCGGAGAAGAATCCAACAGTTCCCCCATGTGACGGCATAAGCCTTGAAAAGCCTCGCACGAAAACGAATCCTTCGTCTTCAGGTTAAAAAGATCTGCTTTTAAACGTTTTTTCTGAAGAAGGATCAGCTGTTCATCCGGAAACTCATAGATAAAGGTCTTCTGTTTGTAGAGGAAAAAGATAAGTTTCCAGAACTGATTCATGATATGGAGGATCTCCTCTTCTTTGAGGCTGCCGTTCTTCACAAGAGCGGGAAAGTTCTCCACCGGGGCATATTCACTTATCAGGATATAGTAATTGGAATAGGTGATCTTCCCGTCGAAAAACCAGACTTTCTCATAATTGTAATATTCCAGAAGAGAGGGATGCTTCAGGCGGATAAGCTGATGATAAGAGGAATATCTCCCCAGCACATCACGCATGGTATCGAAGATCCGCAGAAGGACTGTCTTGCTTTTGAAAAGATCCCGGGCCTGGTAAAGGGAAGTCCCGGACATTTCGGTCATCTTTTTTTTAAGCTCGTACCGGTCATTAATGATCTTCATAAGTTCCTTTACAACGCCAGCCTGTAGATATGGACGATATCATGATAATCAAGCCGGCGGAAAGCTCCGATGATCCCGTAGAGATCGTTGATACTGGAGGCCATCTCCTCGAACTGCTCTGTCCCCACCTCTCTCTCACTTAAGCGGATAGGAAGCTGAAGGTTGCGGTAAAACTCTTCAAGCCTTCGGGCAAGCCCCTCAGGCGACCCTTCCTGGGTCTGAAAAAGGATCCGCTCCAGCCGGGCCATTCGGCCGTATTTGTCACTCTCGGCCACATAACGGATCCAGGCCGGGTAAAGGATGGAAAAAGTCTCGCCATGGATCAACCCATAGCGCGCGCTCAACTCGTGGCTCATCTTATGGACAGACCAATCTGTCTTTTTCCCCAGCCCCATAAGCCCGTTGAGGGCCACTGTAGAGGCCCACATGAGATTGGATCTGGCTTCGATATCCCTGCCGTCCCGAAAAGCACGGGGGCCCATTTCGATGCAGATACGCAGGACAGCTTCGGTCATGTAGTCTGTAATGGCAGCTTCTACATCCGGAGAAAAATACTGTTCGAAAAGGTGAGCCATAATATCAGAGACACCCGCCGCAGTGTGACGGGGTGAAACAGTAAAGGTATATTCAGGGTCCATGATCGAAAACCTGGGAATGATCATCTCAGAGTGGATGGCGCACTTCTTTTTCTCTCCTTCATGGGTGATCACTGCATGCTCATTAGCTTCTGAACCTGTCGCGGCAAGGGTCAGGACCGTTCCCACTGGAAGAGCACGGGTAATGGGTTCGCGTCCTAAAAACATATTCCAGAGATCTCCTGTGGCATAAACACCTGCTGCGATGGCTTTGGCTGTATCGATGACGCTGCCTCCGCCCACGGCGAGGATCAGGTCTGATCCCTGCTCCCTGGCCAGGCGCACTCCCTCTTTGACCCGCTGGAGAACGGGATTGGGCGCGACT
>JAFGWL010000035.1 GCA_016937175.1 Candidatus Mcinerneyibacteriota bacterium
AGGAGAAGGGGAAGGCGCGGCTGCTCAAAGCACGTGAAAAGGATCCCTCCTCCCGCCGGGCCGCTGCTGCCCTTGAGTTTCTGGAGGGAAAGAAGAGGGAGGGACGATGATCAGGTTTGAGAAGGCCGGTGTCTCCTTCGGAGAGTTCAAAGCTCTCGATTCTCTCTCGCTTACCATAGGACAGGGGGAATTTGTTGCGCTCATAGGCCCGAACGGGTCAGGGAAAAGCACGTTTATCAGGCTGATCAACGGGCTTCTTCTCCCCACAGAGGGAAGAGTCACCGTCGAGGGGCTGGATACAGCCCGGGACGATCTCTTTGAGATCAGGAAAAGAGCTGCGGCTCTGTTTCAGAACCCCGATAATCAGATCGTCGCCGCAACGGTGGAAGACGAAGTCGCCTTCGGCCCCGAGAACCTCATGCTTCCCGCCGAAGAGATCGAAAAGAGGATAGACGATGCTTTGAGTTTTGTGGATATGCTCCAGTACAGGCAGCATCTGACAGCCAATCTCTCCGGAGGGCAGAAGCAGCGGGTCGCCTTCGCTTCGATCATCGCCATGGAGGCCTCCGCCTATCTTTTTGACGAGCCTACATCACTCATCGATGTTCAGGGACGCAAAAAAATCATGGAGATCATACAGCGGATCCACGAAAAGGGAAAGACGGTGGTCCTGGTCTCACACTTTCTCGAGGAGGTCTTTCTGGCCGGGCGTATCATCGTCCTTCATGAAGGGAGGATACTCTTTGACGGTACTCCTCATTCTCTTCTGCATCGCAGCGACATTCTGGATATTCTCGATTTTCCTCTTCCTGTCCACCTGGAGGCAGCACGCCGCTTTGACCTCGAGTGCTCGATCCTGGATCTGAAAAATGTGGCGCAGGCCCTCCGCAGGAGGCTTGGATGAAGGTATCCGTCAGGAACCTCAGCCATATCTATCTGTATGATACCCCGCTGGAGACATTAGCTCTGGACGGGGTGACCCTTACTCTGGACAGCCGGGAGAACACAGCTATTCTGGGACAGACCGGGTCGGGGAAATCGACGCTGATCCAGCACTTCAACGGCATCCTGCAGCCTACTTCGGGAGCCGTCTGTATCGACGAAAAGGATATCAATAAAGAGCGTGTTGAAGGGTTGCGGCGGAAAGTGGGGCTGGTCTTTCAGTTTCCTGAGATCCAGTTGTTCGAAGAGACGGTTTTTGAAGATATAGCCTTCGGCCCGAAAAACATGGGATGGGACAAAGAAAAGATCGAAGAAGCCGTGGTTCGGGCTGTAGAGCTTTTTGCTCCGGAACTTCGTACCAAAATGGAGGTCTCTCCTTTTTCCCTCAGCGGCGGTGAGAAGAGGAAGGCTGCCCTTTGCGGTGTTCTGGCCATGGAGCCTGAATTTTTATGCCTGGATGAACCCACAGCAGGCCTTGACCCGGGGGCGAAACGGGATCTCTTTATGCGGCTTGGGGATATTCACAGAAAAGGCGTGGGGTTGGTATTCATTACCCATGATATCAATGATGCCATGGCCTTCGCTGACCGGATCATTATCATGGCAGACGGGAGGGTCGCTCTGGACAGGACACGTCAGGAGCTGATGAAAGAGATCTCTCTACTGGGGGAACTGGGGTTTGCTCCCCCGGATATCTGGATCCTTTCCCATTATGTCGCCGATCTTCTGGAAGAGGGCCCCTTCTTTGAAGAACAACTCTTTTTCGATCTTCTGGGAAAACGTCTCTTTCCTTAAGAGAAGGGGTTTTCCTGCTGATTCTTTGTCTGTCAGGTCTCCAGAAATCTGATGATCTTTTCTAATATCTTCTTCTTTTCCTTGACGACGAGAGTATCTCTCTGACTGTTTTTCCCCTTTTCCTTGTTGGCGCTGTCCCGTTCAACGACTAGACGGCTGAGGGTCTCGGTGAGGGCGTCACACTCCTTCATGAAGGTAAAGAGTTTCTTTTTGGGGACGAAGAAGAGATAACCCGGGGTCTGCATGATGCAATCTGCTGAAACGGGCTGATCCCTCAACAGAGACATCTCGCCCAAAATAGTGCCGGGTTCCACAGAAGCGATGACTTTCCCGTTTTTAACGACTTCCGCTGTTCCGCGGACGAGAAAATAGAGGCCGCGGCTCTCCTCCCCGTCTGTTAAAAAGGCCTCGCCTTTACCATAAGGATCCAGGCTCCCCAGGGAGAGCAGCTTTTTAAACTCGGAGGGGGTGAGATATGAGAAGTGGGGGTGATGGTCGAGCTTTGGCACAGGTGGACTCTTGCGGGGGGTATGCCGTTCCAGCGACTGGATGGGATAGGGGATCACGATGTTGTTCCTTTTCAGGACGTAATAGAGGTTCCGGTAAAACTCATGCCGGATCCTGCGGAAGTGCTGCCGGTTGTCAATATAAAAATAGACAGAGTAGTTGACAGAAAAGTCGCCGTACTCTTCCAGATAGATCTCGGGCTCTTCTCTCCGGGAGACATTATCGATCCCTCGGAGAGCTTCACGGACAGCGGCGTCTACCTCATGGGGGGCCGTATCGTAGGAGATTCCTATGGGGAGCGAGATCTTTTCCCTTTTCAAAGGTTTGGAGTAGTTTGTGAGTTTTGTCTTGAGGATCTCCCCGTTAGGGATGACCACCAGATGATTGTTCATGGTCCTGATCTTTGTATTGTACCAGTTGATCTCCACTATCTCCCCTTCATGGGGATCCAGGCGGACCCAGTCCCTTACACGGATGGGGGCGTTGATGGAGATGATGATCCCTGCGAAGATATCCGCCAGAAGAGACTGAAGGGCAAGGCCCAGGATGATGGACATAACGCCCAGAGATGCGAAGTATCCGGTACTGAGTTTAGGGATATACTTGCCGAGGAAAAGGACGATGAAGAGGGATACCAGGACGATCTTGATGAGGTTTCTCAAAAGCTGAGGGACTTCATACTTCTTTTTTTGGATGAGATAGTAGTCAAAAAAGATGACATCTATAAAGGTGAAGAGGTTGTAAAAAAGGATAAACCAGACGACCAGGGAAAACCAGGTATCGATATTGGAGATTTTGAAGACCGGCATGACTTTCAGGCAGATGTAAAGGGACGAAAGAGTCAGAAAAAGTCCGATAAGCCTGAGTTTCTTGAAGACAGGAACGGTTTTCCATAAGAGGCGTTTCAGAAAAAGCAAGAGTCCGGTCAGAAGCAGAAAACCGGCCAGGAAAAAGAGATAGGTGGCAAATAAAGTCATCTCAGGCATGAAATGATTATATCATGGGAAGGGGAATCCACAAGAAAAAAGGTGGCGGGACCCAGAATCGAACTGGGGACACGAGGATTTTCAGTCCACTGCTCTACCGACTGAGCTATCCCGCCGAAAAAGAAAACGGAGCTGACGAGACTCGAACTCGCGACCTCCTGCGTGACAGGCAGGCGTTCTAACCAAACTGAACTACAGCTCCTTAAGGAAATGGGCGATGTAGGACTTGAACCTACGACCCCCTGCTTGTAAGGCAGGTGTTCTAGCCAACTGAACTAATCGCCCGCTGGCTGACGCAAAGGAATATAACATAGTGAGTCTTTTTGTCAAGCGGTAATTGTGAAGTTTTATCTTTTTTTATACCGTGTCCCATCAGGGGTATCTTCAAGCATAATCCCCAGTTCTTTCAGGCGGTCACGGATCATGTCGGCCAGTTCGAAATCCTTCGAGGCCCTGGCCCGATGACGTATATCGATTAAGATCTCCATGAGTCCGTGCAGGGTCTCTCCCGTAAGAGAAGTCTCCTCTCCGGGCAGGATGAAGAACAGGCTGTCCCATCGGCGCAGCCAGTGTTTCACGGCTCCGGCCAGGCCTGCAGGGTCCTTTTCTTTGAAGCAGGCGGCCACGGCTTCGAAGAAGACGCCCAGTGCCCCGGAGGTGTTGAAATCATCATTGAGAAAGGCCCGGACTCTCTCATCCCACTCTTTGACAAGAGAAAAATCCTCTTTCTCCTCTACATCCGAAAAGGTATGGAAGAAGTTATTGAAGCGCTGATATTTAGCCTCTGCGTCTACCAGAGCATCGGCGGTGAAGTCGAGGAGTTTCCTGTAATGGGCTGAAAAGAGGAAGAGGCGAAGGACCTGGGGGGGATGGTCCTTCAGCAGAGAACGGACCGTGACATCATTCCCCAGAGACTTGCTCATCTTGGCTCCGTTGAGGTTGACATAGGCGTTGTGCATCCAATACCGTGCCAGGGGCTCCCCCAGGGCTGCTTCAGACTGGGCGATCTCGTTTTCGTGGTGAGGGAAGACCAGGTCTTCTCCGCCGGCATGAATATCCAGGGTCCGTCCGGCATATTGCCTGCTCATGGCAGAACATTCGATATGCCAGCCCGGGCGTCCCCTTCCCCAGGGGCTTTCCCAGGCAGGTTCGCCTGGTTTGGAGAATTTCCATAAGGCGAAATCAAAGGGATCCTCTTTTTCATCATTGACAGAGATCCGGGATCCTGCCCTGAGGTCGTCCAGGCTTTTTTTGGAAAGTTTTCCGTACCCTTCGAATTTTCTTACACGGAAATAGACACCGTCTGATATGGTATAGGTAAAGCCCTTTTTCTCCAGGGTTTCGATGAGGGTGATCATGGCGGGGATGGTCTCTGTGGCTTTGGGGGAGATGTCAGGAGAAAGGACTCCCAGCCGGGCCATGTCCTCCTGAAAAGCCCGGGTAAAGCGCTCTGCAACGCTGTCCCAGCTCTTCTTCTCTTCGGCTGCTTTTTTGATGATCTTATCCTCGACATCGGTAATATTCTGGATAAAAGTGACCGTGTAGCCGTTTTGGGCCATATAACGCCGGATGAAATCAAAGAGGACAAACGCCCGGGCATTCCCGATATGAATATAATTGTAGACTGTAGGACCGCAGCAGTAAAAAAAGACCTTGTTGCCTTCCAGGGGCTTAAAAATCTCTTTTTTCCCGGCCAGGGTATTATACAAAGTGATCTGCTCCATGTGACCTCCCGTTCTCTGGTCGATTTTACAGTCTCCGGCGAAAAGTGTCAACGGGAAGGAGTCTTCCGGGGGAGAAAAAGAGACGGCCGATAGTCCTTGACAAGGAAGCGGCGCTCTTTATAGTAAGAGAAATCGCGGAGGTGTATCATGCAGAAAATCATAGAGTGTGTCCCTAATTTCAGTGAAGGCAGGAACATGGGTCTGATCGAGAAGATCACTGCGGAGATCAGCCAGACAGAGGGAGTCGTGCTTCTTGATGTGGATCCCGGGAAAGATACCAACCGGACCGTGGTGACTTTTGTGGGGTCTCCCGAAGGGGTCAAAGAAGCCGCCTGTAAAGCCATCAAAAAAGCTTCTGAACTTATCGACATGCGGCAGCACAGCGGAGCGCATCCCCGCATGGGAGCCACTGATGTCTGCCCGCTTATCCCCGTTTCGGGGGTCAGTGTGGAAGAGTGTGTGGCCCTGGCCCGCGAGATCGGCCGGCGAGTGGGGGAGGAACTTAAGATCCCCGTCTACCTCTATGAAGAGGCAGCGACACGTCCGGAAAGAAAGAACCTTGCCGCTATCCGGAAAGGGGAATATGAAGCGCTGCCCGAAAAGATGAAGGATCCTGATTTTGCTCCCGATTTCGGCCCTGCAGAGTTCAACGCCAGGTCGGGCGCTACGGTCATCGGCGTCCGTGAATTCCTTTTGGCTTACAATATCAACCTCAATACCAGAGACCAGAAGGCGGCTCATGATATCGCCCTGACCATACGGGAAAGCGGCCGCTCCAAGAGGGACCGCCAGGGGAAGATCGTCAGAGATGCCCAGGGGAAAGCTGTAAAGGTTCCGGGCCTGCTTCAGAACTGCAAAGCGGTGGGCTGGTACATAGATGAATACGGTTATGCCCAGATCTCCATGAACCTGACCAATTATAAAGTCACAAATCTCCATCAGGCTTTTGAGACTGTTTCCAGAGAAGCAGCCAAAAGAGGCCTGCGGGTAACGGGTAGCGAAGTGGTCGGCCTTTTGCCCAAAGAGGCTCTTTTAGAAGCGGGCCGGTATTTTTTAAAGAAGCAAAAGAAAAACACGGGTATCCCGGAAAAAGAGATCATTCACACAGCGGTCTTATCTCTGGGGCTGAACGACACCACTCCTTTTATCCCTTCAGAAAAGATCATCGAATACCGGATCCATCCTGAACAGAGTGGACTGGGAGCTCTTTCGGTCAAAGATTTCGCCGATGAACTCTCATCTGATTCTCCGGCTCCAGGGGGAGGAAGCGTCGCCGCCCTGGCCGGGGCCCTCTCCGCAGCTCTTTCGTCCATGGTGGCCAATCTCACCTTCGGCAAAAAGGGGTATGAGCGCCGTAACCTTCTGATGGAAGAAGTCTCGCAGCGGGCCCAGAGAGCCAAGCGGGATTATCTGGCGCTCATCGACAGAGATACGGAAGCCTTCAATATCTATATGGATGCCATGAAGATGCCGAAAAAGAGTGATGAAGAGAAAAAAAGGCGGGCGGAGGCCATGGAAGCAGCTGCGATCCGGGCCACGGAGATCCCCCTGGAGACCTTAAAAGAAGCCGAGACCCTCTGCAGCCTTGCCGAGATCGTCGGGAAAAAGGGAAATCCCAATGCTGCCAGTGATGCCGCTGTCGCGGCCCTCATGGCGGAAGCAGCCGCAGAAGGGGCTTATCTGAATGTTTTGATCAATCTGCCGGGGATCAACGACAGATCTTTCAAAGAGCGTGCAGCCCGTGAAGCAGACGAAGCCCTGTCCCGGGTCAAAAAGAAGAGAAGGGCCATTGTATCCGCCGTAAAGCGGAAGATCTCAGCAGATCAATAATCTTCTCATATTCAAAGGCCGGAGCCCTCACAGAGGGCTCCGGTATCTCTTTTCAAAAATAAAAAAGACATTATATGTAAAGTATGCTTGACAGTTAGGTTGCCCCTATGTAGAATAACGGTGTAAAGTTAATTTTACTATTGAGGCCTCTTTTTCCGTAGCTTTAAAGAGACGGCATGAAAAGAGGGCGCCGTACTTTCAGGTTGTGGGCATGTGTGCCGCTGAAGCAGGTAGGATTGTTGAATAAAAAAGGAGGAACGTATGAAAAAAAATGAGCATCTGACTCTGAAGACTTTTGTCTTTACCAATATCGTCTATGCCCTATTGGTAGCAGGGGCCTTGTTGATCGCTCCGCTCCTGGAGCTTCCCGAGGGAAGTGTGACCTTCTTTAAAGGAATCGCGGGGGGAATCGCTGCCGTATGGCTCCTTTTCCTGATTTTCGGTATCCGGGAGATGAGGAAGCCCTCTTATGTCTTTGACGAACGGCTGAAAGAAGTCGTGCTAAAATCGGGTTTGTCCTCTTTTCTCATCAGTCTGGTGGCCATCGACCTCTTTCTTATCCTGTCCCGTCTGGGCCTGATCTCCGGGGCTGTCAGCGAAAATGCCCCGGGATATTTTATGCTGGGGATGCTCGCATCTTTCCTTTTATCTTTTGGGTTCTTTTATAAAAAGGGGTGATGGAGAGGGGGTGTCCCCCCCCCTCTCTTTTCAGATGGAAGGACGATTGAAAAAGGCACGGAATGCCCGGGTCATATAATCGTGGTCGAGGACACCGGCGGTCTCCCGTATGGAGTGCATAGCCCACATGGGGTTGCCCACGTCGACGGTCCTGATCCCCAGAGAAGCGGAGCTGACCGGGCCGATGGTGCTCCCCGAAGGGATATCCGAGCGGTTGGTCATCTTCTGGCAGGGGATCTCTTCATCCCGGCAAAGGTCTTCGAAGAGGGAAGCGGTTTCTGCTGTGGTGGCATATCTGAAATTGGCATTCAGCTTGATCACAGGACCCTGATTGATGCGCGGGGCATAATCGGGGTCATGTTTATCTGAAAAATTGGGGTGCAGGGCGTGGGCCATATCAGCGGAGATCATAAACGAACGGGCCGCAGCTCTGTACCAGGAATCAGGAGCGATGTCACCGAATGCAGAAAGAAGCCTGGTGAGGGTATCTTTGAGAAAAGAAGAGCCGGCTCCCTGCAGGGTATTGCTCCCTACTTCTTCGTTATCATAGAAGGCCGCGACGGCAGAGACATCGGGATTCTCCGATGAGAGGAGGGCATTTAGAGCTGCATGGCACATGGCCAGGTTATCGATACGCCCTGCCGTGATGAGTTCTGTGTTCATTCCCGTATACATCCCCGGGGTGGCGTCAAAGAGAAAGAGGTCCATCTCTCCCATCTTCTCGGGATGGATCCCGAGTTCCCGGGCGACGAAACGTCGGAGAGCACCTTTCTGAGGCTCATCATTATAGGCGGAAAAAACAGCGGGAAGATGGGATTGTCTGTTCAGTTCGAAGCCTTTGTTGACCTCTCTGTTCATATGGATGGCCAGGTTAGGGATGACAGCGACAGGACGTTTAGTTTTGATGAGTTTTTGGATGCTTCCCCCTTTTTCCCGGATCATGACCCGGCCCGCCAGGGAGAGTTCTCTGTCCAGCCAGGTATTGAGGATCGGGCCTCCATAGACTTCCACGCCGACTTTCAGGTAATTGCCGGAAACGGATTCGCTCTCATTTTTGACCTTGAACAGGGGGCTGTCTGTGTGGGCCCCGATAAGGCGGAAACCCCTTTTCACAGGGCTTTCCTTCCCCAGAGTGAAGGCGATGAGGGCAGAGTTATTTCGGACGACATAATATTTGCCTCCCGGGCGGACGGCCCAGCTCTCTTCCTCTTTGAGAAGTGTAAAGCCCTTCTCCTCCAGTTTCTGTATCAAAGCGGCTGCCGCATGGAACGAGGTGGCCGATTTGTTGATAAAAGTTAGCAGATCATCAGTCAATGCATAGACATGTTCCATTGTGACTCCTTTCATGGCATTATGGTAATCTGAAAATCGGGTGGGTCAAGAAAATAAAAAGAAGAAGGGGGAGGGAATCCTCCCCCGGAACGATCATTTTTTGCTGTCGATGCTTTTCAGAGTCTCATAGATCTTGAAGAGGATGATAATGATCTCCATATAGACACGGGTCAAAATCGTCGCGATGAGAATGAAGAGCGGGGCTCCGATGATGAGCGCCAGCAGTCCGGCAGCGAAGCCTCCCTGAAAACCGGCGACGATAATACCCAGGGCTCCAAGAACGATCCCGATGAGACTCAGGATGTAGAGAAACTTGATGACTTTCCCGGTGATGAAATCGGTAAAGTTAAAATCCAACAGCGCTTTCAAAAAACTCTTTCCTTCCATATCGAACCTCCATTTGTTAATGTTCTCTATTATAACCCAGAGAAGCAAAGAATGCAACTGTTCCTTAAGTTTCCCTTGATTTTTTAAAGGTCACGTTTAGTATGAACGAAGATGGGAGGTCAATATGAACCGCTTTTGCCTTATGATAATCGTTGTCATCCTTCTTTTCACCGGTTGTGCCCGGACCCATAAATTCTCCACCATGGGGACAGAATATCAGATCGCCTATTTTACAGATGAGGGGCTGGACAGGAAACATGGCCCGCTTATCATGAAAGAACTCTCTTTCCCTCTCTATTTTACCCACAGGGAAAGCGTTTTTGAAATCGTCCCGCGGGATATCGCCTCTGTGGGGAAATTTACAAAATTCAAGAACATCGTCTTTGCAGACGATATCTCCACGGAAGACGGGGTGACTGTTTTTTTAAGGGATATTCTGGGAAGCGACGTGCTGAATAATGTCAGGAGGATCTCCATCGCCCACCAGAAGGATGTCTGGATAGAAGGACAGAGTGTCCTCTTTCTCCTTTTCAACGGGAAGGACTATACCCCGGCGGAAGTCGAAAAGACCGTGAAAGGAGCCCACACGAGGCTTTCTGAGTATATCGGAGAACGTATCAGCGAAGACCTGGCCAAAGAGAAAGTCTCAAAGAAAGCGGAGTCGATGAGCCGTGAACGATTCGGTTTTCCCCTCCTCATCCCTTTCAGGTACTCTCTCTTTAAAGAATCGGAGACATTTCTCTCTTTTGTGACCAGGATGCCGGACAGGCTCTTTTTCATTGCAGAGCTCCCCCCGACGGAAGTGCCCGTGACCATGTCCTTCATGATAGAAGCCAGGAACAACCTCACTGCTGAATACTACGGAGGAGACCGTATCGTCGAACTGATCTACCAGTGGCAAAAGGAGTCTCCTGACGTTCCCTGGTACGGAGAGTTTGATGTGGTCACCGTGGATGGAAGGCCGGTCTACAGGCTGACCGGACTATGGGAAAACCAGGAAAATGTAAACGGCGGGCCCTTTATCACCTACCTGGTGGAAAGAGAAGGTAAACGCTATCTTCTGGACGCCATGCTCTTCTATCCTTCCGGGAATAAGTGGCCGTTTTTGAATAAACTGGAAGCGTCTCTCAAAAGGACGGTCCGCAGCCTTCAGGCAGGAGCGGGGCAGTGACAGGCCGCCGAGGAGCCCTGCTCCTTTTTCTGGTGTTTCTGACTTTGCCGGTATGGAGCAGCCCCTGGCCTCTCATGGATGACAATCTTTATCCCTGGAAGAGCCTTTCGCTTCTGGACGGGACAGAGCCGTGGCGTCAGGAGTCCCTGGAAGAGTGGGACAGTTCCGCCCGATTCCCCTGGGAGTGGGTTTCACAAAAGAAAGAGGCGGAAAAGGGAGCTCTGTTTACCGTCTACAATACAGCCTCGCTTTTCGATATCGATGTCTTTTACGGAAGAGAGGGTTTCCCGGAAGGGCGGCGCCTTCCCCTTTTCAAAGGAAATAATTATAACCTTACCCTGAACGGGACCCCTCTCTATTCAGACGATTATCTCTACCGGACCGGGTCAGTGAAGGATAAGGTGGAAATATTTTTGAATAAAGAGACTGAGGATTTCAGCGTCGAAGCTGCTCTTTCTGTGGAATCGGGGGAGAACTTCGAGGCTGAGGGAGCTATCTTCTCTTTCGACCACCTTTCCGTGGTCTACGAGAAAGGGACGCGTCTGACCGTTGGAAAGATCACCCCTTTCTTCGGCCCCTATCTCTTCGACAAACGGGACGAAGGGATCGCAGGGTTTGAAGTAGAGACAACTCTCGGAGGGGTCGCCCTGCACTTTGTGGCAGCCCGCCCCGATATCCCCCTGGATTTTACAAAGTCCGGGTCTCAACTTGTCATTCTTGACAGGGAGAAGTGGGAGAGCGGTGATGTCATCTATCATTTTCCGAAGCCCTTCGACTATTTTGAAGGAGAGGAGCTTCCTGTCTGGGTCTATGAGATAAGCGACGGGGCCGGTGAAGTCGTTACCCGGGACATTACCTCGTTATGCCATGTGACCCACAGTGATGTGATCATCCCTGCCGGGGCGCTCGATCCCGGGGCCCTCCGGGTGGAGATCCATTATACAGATGAACAGAGCGGAGCCCGTCAGCAGATGTATATCAATGCCTTCAACCTGGAGAAAGAGTGGCCCTGGGGGTTGTCAGCCGCTGTCGCCTATGTGGACCTCCACAATGATACCCATTCGGTGGAGAACACCCAGGGATTGACCGGGCCTCTGGATTCAAATATCTGGAGTTTCCGGGCTTCCTTCCAAAAGGGAGGGTTGGCTGCCTCAGGGCATTATGCTGTCTCCAAGATCGTCCCGGATGACAACCTTTTTGATGACCGGGAGATCGATTTCATCACCCGGCTGAAAGCCGCCCTGGATTGGGGACGCATCAGGCTGGTAGGGGAGTATGCGCGGATGGGTGCCGATTTTCTCCCCAATGTCCTTTCTCTCCGTGATAAGTGGAAGCTCTACACAGACAGAGACGGGGATTTCACATGGAACTATGAAGAAGAGATGCCTCTCGGGGTGGAAACTTTTAGAGCGTCTCTCTCGCTGGAAGGGGCTCTTCAGCAGGAAATCCGCTTCAGCCGGATGACTGACCTCGAAAGCCGCTACATGCAGAACGAGGAGTATGCCTCTTATGACCGTTTTTACCTCCCGTATTACAGTTCCACGGGGAACGAATACCGGCTCTATGGAGAGGGGATCTCCGACGGGCAGGAGACGACTCTCATCTCCTGGGAAGGAGCCTGGAAAGGACTCTCTGCCTCTTTCACCTATACAGCCGAAAAGGATGATGACCTGGTGATCTCTCCGCTGAAGAAGCAGATGAAGAGTGTCTTGGTGCAGTCCGGATGGGAGAGCTCATTCGCTGAAGTGACCGTTTCTTACCAAAAGAGCCGGGATAAGATCTATTTCAGCCCCGTTGAGGGGGGATTCGTCCGGCAGCAGAAGGATGAGACCTTTACACTGGAAGGAGCCGGGCATTACAGGATCCCGCTCCCCTCACATTTCGCCCTTAAACTACTGGGGGAGGGGGAATATGTGAAAGATGCCGATTCCATCTATGAAGAGTGGAGGCGTCTCATGTTCCGTGAGGTGATCTTTCCTTTTGACCGAGTAGGAGAAGAGTATCTCCGCTTCCGTTACGGGTATCAGCTTTTCTATCTCTTTGGAGAAAAAGCATACCTTATGGCCTACTATCAGCGGGAAGAAAGCCGCGGCGAAAACTCTCTGGGAGGAGCTTCTCTTGATTACTACTCCTATGAGAGGGGATTGAAGTTCTTTTCCGATTTTGGCGAGACGAACTTCAGGTTTGCTGCCTTTTACGATGAATATGAACTCCGTTTTGATCATTGGAGTCCCTGGGACTACTCCTTCAAACGGATCGGGGCTTTGCTGGAGATGAAGTTCTAACGGATAAAATCGAGAGCCTTTCTGATATCCTCCTTGAAGGATGGGATGAAGGAAGCTCCGTTGGGGCGGATGAGAAAAGAGGGGTGAAATGTCAGAAGCAACGGGAACTCTCCGTGCCGGGTGATCCTGCCGTGTTCCCTGGTGATCTTGATCTCCTTTTCCCCGCTGAGGATCGTCCCCGGCACTTTCCCCAGGGCAACGATAATACGCGGAGTAAGAAGGTTCAGCTGTCTTTCCAGATAGGGAAGGCAGGCCTTGACAGCCTCTTCCCGGGGATTTTCATTATTAAAGGGACGACATTTGACAATATTGGCGATATAGATCTGTGAGGGGTCAGTCCCTGTCTCTTCTAAAACCTGGCGCAGGAGGCGGCCGGCCCGGCCCACAAAGGGGCGTCCCGATTCGTCTTCTTCCCTTCCCGGGCCTTCCCCGACAAAGACAAGGGATGCTCTAGAATCGCCTTCACCGAAAACGGGGTGAAGGCGCTTTGTCCCGTAGAGACATGCCCGGCAGCGGCTGACCTCCTCCCGGAGAGTCTCCCATTCACTTTGAGTATCAGTAACGGAGATATGGTTAAGGGGTGAAAACTCCAGGCCGTTCCATTTGATCCACTTTTTGTAAAAATAATTTTCTTCCATAGGGAGGAGTATATCAGAGCAGCGAAAAGAGCGCAAAAGAAAAAGCCCGCTCCAATGAAGCGGGCTTTCACAGAAAGGGAGGTCCGGTCAGGCTGTCATGCCTTCACGTCCTCTTGGGTATGGGTGGCTTTGATAACCGTGACGTCAAGGTCTCCGGAAACGCTGGAAAAGCTCTTTTCTTCGATCCGGCAGCCCCTGAAAGTAGCATCCCCGCTTACGGAATTGCCGTTGAAACGGCCGAAAGAACAATCTTCACCGGCGATATCTCCGCTTGTGGAGCGGAACTCAAGGGATTCGGCCTGGCTCTTTCTGAAATAAAAATCACCGCTTACTGTAGTAAAAAGAGCCTCTTTCATAGTAACCATCTCCCCTTTGACATCTCCGCTTGTGGTCTTCAGGGTCATGCTGCCTGTCTTTATGTCGGAGATCTTCATGTCGCCGCTGACGGTGGCCAGTGTCGTGCTGTCAGAAAAGCGGATATCTTTGATGTAAAGGTCCCCGCTTGTGTTTTTCAAAGTGATCTCTTGTCCTTTCAGCTCAAAGAGGGTCATGTTTCCGCTGAGGCTTTCCAAAAAAAGCTCGGAAGAATCCACCCGGGAGACATTGATGCTTGAGGAGAGTCCCTTGACAGAGATCTTTTCCATAGCGGGGATTTCGAAGATGAATTTAACCGAGAGGCGTTTGACGGATCGGGAGATCTGCTCATTCATCTCAAGAGTCTTTCCTTTTTGCTTCATGACGATCTTATATCCTGTTTCCGGTACGAACTTTTTAATGACAGTCACTTTGACCTCATCTCTGTCGGCCGGAAGAAAAGCGACAGAAGAGGAGGCCAGAGAGAGGTCGATCTCGTCTATGTCCTTATAATAGTAGGTCTCGATGACCGGCACGCGCACCTCTTCATCTTCTGATGTGGTGATACGGATACCGTTATCTCCTTTGATGATCGTGAAGTCGGGGACCTTCTCGGAGAGAAGGTCGTTAAGTGAGCTGCGAAGGATGTCCGTTTCCCTGAAAGCGGATTCCAAAGAATGTGAGACAGCTTTTCGGGTGATCAGGCTGATCAGCTTTCCCAGAAGGCCCAGCCGGACCTCTTCCCCGTTATCCTTGATGACGATCCCCTCTCCGGATATATCGACTTTTTCATCTTCTGATGTGATGAAGACGCCTTTGTCGGTGACCTTGACCACATTCCCGTCATTACGGATATAGAGGCCGGAGGCGCTCTTTTCGATAATATTATGGCCATCCTCGGTCTCGATCTTATATTCTCCGTTCTTAAACCAGATCCGCCCTTCAGGGCGAAGCAGAGTAAAGCTCGATCCCGCCGGGAGGATAAGCTTATGGATGACAGTGTCCGGCTTTTCCCCTTCCAGGCGGATCTTTTCTTTGGTGACTCTGGCTTTGAGCGGGCCGCTCTCGATGGTCATGCTGTTGGTCTCTTCAAAGAGGATGGACTCGATCTTCCCGATATTCTTAAATTCAAGATTGTATGAGGGGTCGTTAAGTGTCAGAACAGTGCTGGCTCCGAAAGCCGGCAAAAAGCATATCAAAAGAAATCCTGCCAAGGTGATTTTTTTCATACATGCTCCTTTCCTTTATAACGTATAAGACAGATGGGGGCAGAAGATTGTTTCATGAGCGCGGAGAGAGCCAATCCAGGGGAGAGAGGGGGCTGGCTTCTTTGCGGATCTCAAAATGAATCAGCGGGGTGTCTGAAAGGATGTCTCTTCCTGCCAGTCCGATAATGTCCCTCGGGGAGACGACATCTCCCTCGGTCACCCGGGCTGAGGCAAGGTTGGAATAGATTGTGAAATAGTTTTCTCCGTGGTCAAGGATGACCATGGTACCGTAGCTTTTAAAGGAACGGGCATAGATGACCTTGCCGGCGGCTACAGCTCTTACAGGGGACTTGAACGCAGCTGTGATGTCGATCCCGTCATTGGTCAGGACTGTCTTGTAGGTGGCGTCGATATTCTTTCCGAAATTTTTAAAGAGGGCCCCCTGGACAGGCCAGGCGAGGATGCCTTTTAAGTCGGCGAACCGCACGTCTGCGCTGTAGGTGGACCCTTTCTTTTCGAGGTCCCGGATAAGTCCGGTAAGAGCCTCTTTCTGTTTCTGAAGTTCTTCGGCAAGCTGAAGGTAGTATTGTTTTTTTGACCGGATGGAAGTGAGGGCTGCCGATTTCTCCCGGTCCAGGCGCACCAATCTCTTTTCAGCGACTTTAGCGCTAAGAAGATTGTATGTGAGCCTTTCCAGGGCGGATGAGGTCTCTTCCCGGATATAGCCCAGCTCTTTCATAGTCTTTATATTTTCCATGAGGACATAATAGTTGAAATGGCCGAGGATCCTGAGCAGGGCAGAGTCGCGTCCGGCCCGGACCCCGGTATCGGGAATAAAAGCCTCAAGTTGTGATTGTTTCCAATTGATGAAGGAGCGGGAGAAGACTGCTTTCAAAAAGAGAGAGAGACTCTCCTTACGGGCCTGGAGTTCAGCTCCCTTTTCGTCCAGTGTGACCAGTTCTTTCTCCGTCTCTCTGACGTGTCTTTCAAGCCGGGCTTTTTCTTCGCGTCCCCGGTCGATCCTTGCCTGAAGCTTTTGAAGCTGCTCCAGGAGGTCTCCCTCCTTCAAAGAAAAATATTCTGTCTTCTCGCGGCTCTCCCGAAGCTGACGTTCGATCTCCTCCAGCTCTTTTTGTTTTGCCCGGATATCGGCTCCAAGGGATTGGGGGAAAAGAGGAATAAACATATAGAAGAGGAGGAGGGGAAGGATGAAAAGGGCCCTCATACTACCTGAAAAAGCGGTTAATGGCCTTTTCTGTTCCCAGAATTGCCAGAAGAAGTGTAAGCCCCCCGGCTGCGGCCAGATCTTCGGGAGGGATAAAGGAGAGTCCCGGGAGAGGGATGCGGGCCATGGAGAACAGATGGTGGAAAAGCGCCAGACTTCCTCCGAAGGAGAGGAGAGCATAGAAGAGGGACTCGATGTAAAAGGGGGTCCGGATATAGAGTTTGGTCCCGCCTACGATCTCCATGATCTCGATCTCTTCCTTAAGGGGATAGAGAGTGGCTTTGAAGATGGAGACCCAGAGGATATAAGTTACCAGGAAGAGAGCTCCCAAAAGAAAAAGGAAAAAGAGCTCGGCCCCGCGTGTGATACGGAAGAGGAGGGCGAACCATTCCCCGGGGTAGATCACGGCAAGGACTTCACCTCTCTTTTCCAGGGCTCCTGCAAAACCATCGATGTTTTTAAGCGTCTCGAGGCTCAAGCTGCATTGCACCGTCAGTGTGGGAGGAAGGGGGTTCTCTCCCAGAAGTTCAACGGCCTGGGCGAGAGTCTCATCTTGGGCGGCGAAGTCATTAAGATTCTCCGTTTCGTCCCGGAATGTGATATTTCTTACACTCACGAAACGATTGTCCCGCACCCATCCGATGAGGGATGCGACCTCTTCCTGGGATAATCCCTTCCTGAGGATGATCTCCAGACGGGCCCGGGAAGCCAAGAAATCGAGTCCCGTATTGATATTAGCTCTGCCCAGAAGGAGGAGGAGGTTCAGAGAGATCAAGACAAAAAGAGATAGTATAAGCGGCCAGGATGTCTTGCGGTGCTGAACGATATTTCTCAGCCCCAGTCTTATGAGAAAAAAGAACTTAGTCACGGATCCGGCCCTCCTCCAGTTCTATCCTCCTGAAAGGATAACGGTCGACAAGATTGTAATCGTGGGTAGCCATGATCACGGTAGTCCCGTTAGCATTGATCTGTTTAAGGAGGTCCATGATGGTGGAGGAGAGGGAAGGATCCAGGTTTCCCGTGGGCTCATCGGCCAGGATGATCCGGGGTGATGTGACGAGAGCCCTGGCGATAGCCGCTCTCTGTTGCTCACCGCCGGAGAGCTGATAGACAGGAGTCTTGATCTTGTGCCCCATATGCAATGTGGAGAGGACCTCAAGGATACGTGTGTGGGCCACCGACGGGGAGAGCCCCACGACATTAGCCGCCAGGGCCATGTTTTCATAGACCGTTTTCGTCAGGATGAGTTTGAAATCCTGAAAGACCACGCCGATCTTCTGGCGAAGCAGGGCCCGTCCTCGATGGGACATCTTACGGACTTTTTTCCCGAAGACATAGAGTTCTCCCCGGGTAGGGCGCTCTTCTCCATAGATCAGTTTAAGGAAAGTCGATTTACCGGCTCCGCTGGGCCCGGTGAGGAAAACGAATTCACGATCGCTCACAGTAATATTGATATCTTTCAAAGCAGGCCATGTTTTTAAATAGGTCTTGTAGAGATGGCTCATGCGTATCATATTCTCATCATATCAAAAAAGTACGGTTCATCAATAGGGAATAGAGGCTTTACCTTTTTTTATTTCTTTTTATAATAGAGAAAGGCAAAGAAAGGAGACCACATGACATTTCTTATCTTAGCCGGAGGAAGCGGAAAACGGCTCTTTCCCCTGAGCCGGGATAAATTCCCGAAGCAGTTCCTTTCTCTGACAGGAGAGAATTCCCTCCTCGGGGAGACTCTTCTCCGGACGCGTGAGGAGCCTTTTCTTCTTATCGGGAACCAGGCAAGCCTTCACCTCCTCCGGAAGGAAGTGAAGAAGATGAAGGCCGACAAGCGCGGCGAAGTCATCGCAGAGCCGTTCGGGAGGAATACAGCACCTGCCATCCTTTTGGGCCTTTCCCGTATCCCTGATAATGATATCGTTGCGGTAATCCCTTCGGACCACTTCATCAAAGAGACAGAAAAGTTCTGGAAAACTCTTCAGGACGCCGTAGAGCTGGCCCGAGCCGGTTACATCACTACCTTGGGGGTCACTCCCGAAAGGCCTGAGACGGGATACGGTTATATCAAAAAAGGAGCACCCCTGAGTAGAGGATTCAAAGTCGGCGCCTTTAAGGAAAAACCCGATGCCGAAACAGCGGAAAAGTATCTTCAAGAGGGAAACACGCTGTGGAATTCGGGGATGTTTGTCTTTGAGAAAAGGGCCATGGTGGAAGAGATCAGGGCCCTTCATCCGGATCTGTATCGTTTTTATATTGCCGTTAAAGGGGCTTCCCCGGAGGACTGGAAAGAGATCTATAAAAAGGCTCCGGATATCTCCATAGACTATGCTGTTATGGAGAAGACAGAAAAAGCTGCTGTCGTAGAGGGGGATTTCGGATGGACCGATATCGGCAGCTGGGAGGCCCTGAAAAGATTTCTGGCGCCGGAAGAGGGGAATGCCGCGCTGAAGACAGAGCTCTATTCCATGGACAGCCATGACAATCTTGTCATCACGAGGGATAAAAGCGTGGGGTTGATCGGCGTTCGGGAGACCGCTGTCATCGATACCGGGGATTTTCTTCTGGTCGGAGACCTCAGACGTTCCCAGGACGTGAAAGAGCTGGCTTCCCTTGTACAGGAAAGAGACCCGGGGACAGCGGAAGCCCATAAAGATGAAGTACGGCCCTGGGGGAGTTTTACATCCCTGGATGAAGAAACGGGGTTTAAAGTTAAAAAAATCGTTGTCTCTTCCGGGGAACGCCTCTCCCTCCAGTATCATCATCAGAGGGACGAAGACTGGATCATCGTCCGGGGAGAAGGCCTGATGACATTGGGCAGCCGTACCTTTCCCGTCAAGGCGGGAGACCATGTCCACATCCCGAGAGAAGAGACCCATACAATCGAAGGAGTGACTGAGACGGTCTTTATCGAAGTCCAGAGGGGCGAGTATCTGGGTGAAGACGATATCGTCCGCCTTGAAGACCGATATGGACGGACGTAATGTCCGTTTATTAGACAACTGTCTTGTATTTGGACTAATTGTCTATTTTTCGGACAGTTGTTTGCACGGGTAAAACTAACCCTAATTTTACTATTACTTCTATCTCCTTTATATTCTTATAATTAGCTTATTCATCCAGAAGGCCGAGATTTGGCACGGTCTTTGCTAAATTATAAGAGAAAAAAAGGAGGTGTGTTATGAAACCTGTCAAGAGAAGTGATGAAAAGAGGATGGATGTGGCACGTCGGTATGACCCTTTCAGAGACTTCTTCGACGAATTCGAATCGATGTTCGAGGACTTTTTCCGTCCCGGCCTTGTAAGCCGGACGGAAGATTCCCCGGCTTTGATCCATGCAGATATAGGGGAAGATGATGAGAAATATATGGTCAGGGCGGCGCTTCCCGGCATGGATGAAAAGAACATCAAAGTGAGTGTCGAAGACGGCGTCCTCTCTATTCAGGCGGAGCGGAAAGAAGAGGAGAGTGAAGAGAAGAAGGGCTATTTCCGACGGGAGATCGGGTACGGAAGGTATGAACGCCGGTTCCGCCTCCCGGATAATGTCAATCTGGACAAGGTCGATGCCCGTTACAAAAACGGCATCCTGGATATCGACTTACCGAAAAAAGAAAAAGGGATGTCCAAAAAAGAGATCAAGGTCAAAGGGGCCTGAGCCCCTTTGACCCTGGGTAAGGAGCAGATATGACTGTTATCGCATTGAACAGGTGTTATCCCGGAATACGGGAAAAAGAAGCAGAGATCGAGGCTGTCGTAGGACAGACCGATGAAGGCTTTGAGGTCAGGGCAGCCCTGCCCGGTGTGGACAAAGAGAAGATCACTCTTTTTGTGGACAGCGGACGTCTGGTGATCAAGGCCCTGCGAGAGTCCTCCTTTGCCCAAGGACGGGAGATACGGCGGGAACTGGCTCAAGGCGAGATGAAAAAAGAGTACTACCTTCCAGAGTCCGTCGACGTGGACAATGTCTCTGCACGATTTGAAAACGGGATTCTCTCTGTCCGGTTACCTTTGAGACAACAATCCGGCCCCAGAGCCGTTTCCATAGAATAGGCTTCCTAAAGCCGCAGGGCGGGTTTCCCGCCCTTTTTTTTATTTCTGTCAACTAATTTCGCTTGACACTTTTCCCGGGCCATGGTAGGCTCTGTCTCATGAAACAGATGGAAAACAGAGAATATATCATCGACCTCTATGAGATCTATAAAGAGCTCCTCACGTCAAGGCAGAGGCAGTATTTCGAATATTACTATTACGAGGATTACAGCCTGAGTGAGATCGCTGAAAATTTTGGTGTCAGCCGTCAGGCCGTCCAGACGGCTTTGCAAAAATGCAACGATAATCTTCAGAGATTTGAAAAAGCGCTTTCTGTTTACAGAAAAAAAGAGGAGAGAAACAGGGCTCTTGACGAGCTCATGGGCTTGACACGCCGGGCCTCATGTTTTAAAGAGATCTCGCAACTGGCGGAAAGGCTGAGAGGCTGATTATGTTTGACTCTCTGTCAGCGAAACTTGATGCTGTCTTTAAAAAGCTCTCCCGCCATGGGATCCTGCGCCCCGAAGATGTCAAAACAGGCCTCCGTGAGATCAGGATCGCCCTTCTTGAGGCGGATGTCCATTACAAGGTGGTAAAAGAATTCATTCAGAACGTGGAATCCAGGGCTGTCGGAGAGGCGGTGCTGAAAAGCCTCACCCCGGCCCAGCAGATCGTCAAGATCGTACGGGATGAGATGCTTGCCGTTTTGGGAAAACCGGCTCCGGTGGATACCTCAGCCTCTCCGGCTATCATCATGCTTGTGGGCCTTCAGGGTTCCGGGAAGACTACTGCTGCAGCTAAAATAGCTAAGAAATTCAAAAAGGAGGGGCTGAAGCCTTTTCTGATAGCAGCTGACCTCCAAAGGCCCGCTGCCATCGACCAGCTGGAACATCTTGCCCATGAGATCGGAGTGGGCATCTATGCCGACAAAGAGAGTAAAGATGTCGGGAAGGTGGCCCGACAGGGGGTGGAGGCCGGGAAAAGGTCATTCGCAAAGGTCATTATCCTTGATACAGCAGGGCGTCTTCAGATCGACGGGGCACTGATGGATGAACTGGACATCCTTCAGAAAAGTATCCGGCCGCAGGAGACCCTTTTAGTCGTAGATGCCATGGCGGGGCAGGATGCCGTCAATGTCGCTTCGGGGTTTCAGGAGAAAATCGGGATAGACGGCGTCATCTTTACAAAGGTTGACAGTGATGCCCGCGGAGGAGCTCTTCTCTCTTTAAGGATGGTCACAGGAAAGCCTGTGAAGTTTATCGGTGTGGGGGAAAAAAGCGATGATCTGGAAACCTTTCAGCCTGAGCGGATGGTATCCCGTATCCTGGGAATGGGAGACGTCCTCACCCTCATCGAAAAAGCTGAGGAGCAGTGGACGGAAGATGAAGCCCGGGATATGGAGGCCAAGTTTCTTAAAGCCCAATTCACGCTGGAAGACTTTATGAAGCAGATCAAGATGATTAAAAAGATGGGTTCGCTGAGTACACTTCTGAAAATGATCCCGGGGATGCCGCGGGATCTTGATGTGGATGAAAAACAGCTTGTCCGGGTGGAATCGATCATTCAGTCGATGACACCACGGGAAAGGCAATATCCCGGGATCATCAAAGCGAGCCGGAAGAAGAGGATCGCCCGGGGGTCCGGGCGGAGTGTGGCAGAAGTAAACCAGCTGCTTAGGCAGTATGAGATGAGTAAGAAGATGATGAAAAAACTGGGAAAGGGCGGACAGAACGCCGGGATTCCCGGGCTTTTTCAGTAAACGTGATGACAGGAGGTCGTTATGGCAGTGAAGATCAGAATGAAACGTATCGGAAAAAAGGGACAGCCCTATTACAGGGTCGTTGTGGCGGATTCCCGGACTAAGAGAGATGGCCGCGTCATTGAAGAGGTGGGATATTATAATCCCAACACCCAGCCGGCCGATATCTCCATCAAGGAGGAGCGGGTCCTGGAATGGCTCGCCAAGGGAGCCCAGCCTACGGTTATCGCCAGGAATCTGTTGAAAAAGACCGGGACCTGGGCCAAGTTCGCCGAAGGGAAAAAATAAGGGTATGAGAGAGAAAATGAAGGAAAACCTGGCCTTTTTCGTCCGGGAACTCGTCGAAGAGAAGGATGCCGTCCGCATCGACCTGGAGGAAGACCGGGAGACGATCATCCTGAAGATACACCTCGCGGAAAAAGACCGCGGAGCTGTTATCGGGGTGAATGGGAAACGGATCAAAGCCCTGAAAGAAGTCATCCATATGGAAGGCTTCAAAACAGGGAAGAAGGTACGCCTGGAAGTCATATGAGTTATTTTCGGATCGGACGCATCTTAAAACCTCACGGTATCCGGGGCGCTTTCAAAGTCCTCGTCGAGACGGACTTTCCCGAACGATTTGCCCGTGATGAGAGTATCATCATTGAGCATAAGGGGGAATACAGAAGTTTTCCCCTGGAAGAGGTCAAGTACTTGAACAACGGAGTCGTGGTCTTGAAAGCTCAAGGGATCGATTCTCCAGAAGAGGCTGTCCGATACAAAAACGAAGCGCTGGTCGTAACGGAAGAGGAGCTTACTCCCCTGGAAGAGGGGATGTATTATCACCACGACCTTATCGGCTGCCGCGTGATCCAGGCGGGGAAAGAGATCGGATCTGTCAAAGAGATCTTTTTTAACGGAGGGACAGATATCTATGTCGCCGAGACCGGCGACGGCCGGACTGTCATGATCCCGGCGGTCACCGACTTTGTCAAAAAGATCGACATTGAAAAAAAAGAGATCCTGGTCGAACTCATCGAAGGAATGATAGAATGATCGTGGATATCCTCACCCTGTTTCCCGAGATGTTCACCTCACCCTTCGAGGAGAGTATCCTTAAAAGAGCCCGTGAAAAGGGATATCTTTCGCTGGATGTCCACAATATCAGAGATTATGCACAGGACAGACATCAGGTGACAGATGATTACCCCTACGGGGGCGGAGCCGGTATGGTGATGAAGGCCGAGCCTCTGGTGTCAGCCATCGAATCGTTGAACAAGGGGCATCACCGGATTCTTCTGACTCCCCGCGGCAAGCCTCTTACACAGGAAACGGTTCGGCGTCTTTCCGGGCTGAAAAAGCTTATGCTTGTGTGCGGAAGATATGAGGGGGTCGATGAGCGTGTCACAGAATTGGCTATCGACGAAGAGATCTCCCTGGGAGACTTTGTCCTCTCCGGAGGGGAACTGGCCGCCATGGCCCTGGTGGACGCTGTCGTCAGGCTTATTCCCGGGGTATTGGGAAACGAAGATTCAGCAGCTGAAGAGAGTTTCAGCGAAGGGCTGCTTGAATATCCCCAGTATACCCGTCCTGCTGAATTCAGGGGCCGGGCTGTCCCCGAGGTCCTCTTATCAGGGGACCACGCCAGGATCGCTGCCTGGCGGAAGGAAGAGGCCTTGAAAAAGACCCTTCGGGTCAGGCCTGACCTGGTCTGCAGGCGTCCTGTATATTGCGGGTTAGTCCATTTTCCCGTCAAAGACAAGACGGGGGAGGTGGTCAGCACATCGGTCACCCCCATCGATATCCATGATATCGCCAGGACATGCCGGACCTACGGGATCAGGAAGTATTTTGTCATTTCTCCTCATCCCGCTCAAAATGAAGCCATCAGGAAGATGCTGGACTTTTGGGAAGAGGGCGCCGGGAAAAAGTATAATGCCAACAGGGCAGAAGCCCTTTCATTGGCCCGTCTGGCTGAAAGCATCGATGAAGCTGCAGAGAGAGTCACACGGGAAGAGGGGGAGTCTCCTGAGATCTGGGCCACAAGCGCCCGGTTCGAGGGGGAGACCCTTGGATATGCCGAAGCGCGCTCTATGCTTCAGAGTGAAAAAGGAAAGCCTCTCATGATCCTTTTCGGGACAGGATGGGGCCTTTCCGATGACGTTACAAATAGAGCTGATTTTAGGTTGGCGCCGGTGAAGGGCGCAGGTGAAGGTTTTAACCACTTATCGGTACGAAGTGCCGCAGCTGTTATGTTAGACAGATTATTTGGAAACGGGAGGTCGTTATGAATGAAATAATCAAGCAGATCAACAGTGAAAACCTGAGGACGGATTTGCCTGATATCAAAGTGGGCGATACAGTCAAGGTCTTTGTGAAGATCACAGAGGGAAACAAGGAGAGGATCCAGTTCTTCGAAGGGTTGGTCCTCAAACGTCAGGGTTCCGGATTGAACGCCAACTTTACTGTGCGCCGCGTGACAGGGAAGATCGGAGTCGAGAGGACTTTTCTTGTGAATTCGCCCCTCATCGACAAGATCGAGGTCAAAAAGAGTGCAAAAGTCCGCCGTTCAAAACTCTACTATATGAGAGAGCGTTTCGGGAAAAAAGCCCGGCTTAAGGAGAAACGCGACTTTTAAGGCTTCATGAAGGATAATGAGGCGTTTGACCGGAAGATATTCGAAGAGGACCGGCAGGCCCGCTTTCTGATCGGGATGGATGAGGCTGGTCGGGGGCCCCTGGCCGGCCCGTTGTCTATTGGCCTTTTTGTGCAGGCGCGGGAGGCGGAGTTTGCAGACGGGGTGAACGATTCCAAGAAGATGAGCCCTTCGGTAAGAAAGAGGCTCTTTTCACGTCTGAAAAGGGAGGCTTTCACCATGTGGGCTGTCTCTCTCATCCCGCCGCGTGTCATCGATGAACGTAATATCTACCAGGCTACACGCCTGGGGATGGAAGAGCTGCTTCTCTCCCTTCCCCGATGGATCCTTGATAATGCCCGGATTTTAGTCGATGCTATGAGCCTCCGCCTTCCCGGAAGGAATGTCTCATCCCTGATCAGAGGAGACAGTCTCTCCTATACCGTGGGATGTGCTTCTATCATGGCCAAAGAGGTCCGGGACCGGTATATGGAAGCTGCTGCGCTCCGTTACCCCGGGTATCAATTTGAACAAAACAGGGGATATCCCACAAAAGGGCATCTGCTTTTCCTGAAAACGGCGGGGCCGACGCCGATTCACAGGATGAGTTACCGGCCTGTGCGGGAAAGTGCCCCTCAGACAGAAATGCGACGGCGGCTGCCGTTCTCTGTTTTAAAGGAGGAACTATGAAACGTTTTCCGTTGACTCTTGTGGCCCTGCTGGCCCTTTTTGTCGTCCAGTCGTGCGGGACCTCGCCTAATCCCTTGTTTTATGCGGCCCAAAAGGATGGAGAGACTGTCTATCTCTTCGGGTCTATCCATGCCGCCGACGAGAGCTTCTATCCCCTTCCGGAAAAGATCGAGACAGCCTTCGAGTCATCACAGGCTCTGGCTGTGGAGGCGGATATCAGAAACATCGACCAGATGGAGATCACCAGATTTGTCTTTGCCCATGGGATGTATCCTGAAGGGGAGACCCTGGAAAAAGCCCTGGGGGATGAGGCATGGAAACTGAAAGCCTTTTGTGACAAGGTGGGGATTCCCTGGCAGCAGCTGAATCCCATGCGGCCCTGGATGGCATCCATGGTCCTTTCGCAGGTCATGATCCAGAAAGCGGGAATCGACCCTTCCCGGGGACTGGACCTCTATTTTTTGGAAAAAGCCCGGGAGCGCGGAATCATCTCCCTGGAAACCATGGAGGGCCAGTTAAAAGCATTCTCCGATATCCCCGAGGAGGTCCAGATCCTTGCCCTTCTGGACGGGATCGATAAAGAAGAAGATCCTGTGAAATCACTCAACGAGTTGACCCGTCTGTGGAAAAAAGGGGAGCGGCTTGCCCTGGAGGAGAATATCTTTGAAAGCCGCCTGGAGAAACCCGAGTTGGAACCCTATTATCAGGCCCTCTTTGATATCAGAAACAGAGGCATGGCAGAGGGGATCGAGAAGGCTCTGGACGGGGAAGGGATCTCCATCCTTTTTGTCGTTGTGGGAGCCGGCCATCTTATAGGGGATGAGGGGCTCGTGGAGTTAATGAAACAAAAGGGCTATGAGGTAGAGAGACTGTGATTCTTCTTGAAATGCCTTGAAAGATATGAAATAATCATCACCATTGGGGACCGTTGTTAACTATCGGAGGCGTAATGACATTCCAGCAGATGATCAGGACATTGAATGATTATTGGGAAAAACAGGGGGCTCTTCTCCTCTATCCTTATGATATGGAGAAGGGGGCAGGGACATTCAACCCCCATACTTTTCTGCGGTCTCTGGATCGCAGGCCCTGGAAAGCAGCTTATGTGGAACCCTGCCGCCGTCCCAAAGACGGACGTTACGGAGAGAATCCCTACAGGGGACAGCACTATTTTCAATATCAGGTCGTTTTCAAACCGGTCCCGGAAAATATTCAGGACCTCTATATCAAGAGCCTGGCCTGTCTCGGCCTTGTTCCTGAAGAACATGATATCCGTTTTGTCATGGATGACTGGGAATCTCCCACAGTGGGAGCCTGGGGACTCGGCTGGGAAGTCTGGGTAGACGGGATGGAAGTCACCCAGTATACCTATTTCCAGCAGGTCGGGGGGCTGGAAGTGGATCCGGTGACGGTCGAATTGACTTACGGGCTGGAACGGCTGGCCATGTATATCCAGGATGTGGAGAGTATGTTTGATTTGAAATGGAATGAAGAGACGACATATGGGGAGATCTACCACCAGAATGAAGTGGAAAATTCCTTTTATAATCTGCAAGCAGCCGATACCGCTCTTTTATGGGATACTTTTGAGGCCAATGAGAAGGAGTGCCTGCGGCTTGTCAGTGAGGAGCTGGTGCGCCCTGCCTATGATTTTGTCATCAAAAACTCGCATCTCTTCAATGTCCTGGAAGCCCGGGGAGCCATCTCTGTCTCGGAACGGACAAACTTCATAGGAAGGATAAGGAAGCTGGCCCGGGCTTGCGCCAGGGTTTACCGGGAAAAAGAGAGCCGGGGTGAGGACAATGCGTGATCTGCTTCTTGAAATCGGAGTGGAAGAGCTCCCTGCTGATTATATTCCCGGCGCCATAGCGTCCCTTGAAGCGCAGTTCCGGCGTCTTTTTGAAGAAAACCGCATCACTGTGGGATCAAGTGAAGCCCTGGCTACTCCCCGGCGGCTGGTCTTCTTCTGTCGTGGGGTAGCCGAAAAGGAAGAGGACCGGACAGAAAAGGTCATGGGGCCGCCCCGGAACATCTGTATCAAAGAGGGTAAAGCCACCATGGCCTATGAAAAGTTTTTGGAAAAAAACAATTTGACTGAGAGTGATATCTTCTGGGAAGAGACGGAGAAAGGGGCCTATCTTGCGGCTCACCGCTTTGTCCCCGGACGTATGACCCGGCAGATTATCACGGAGGCATGGCCCGGGATCCTGGGTGCTGTGGAATTCCCCAAAAAAATGCGTTGGGATGACAGCGGCCTTCTTTTCGCCCGTCCCGTGCGTTGGTTGCTGGCTTTCTGGGGGGAAGAGATACTTCCTCTGAAAGCAGGAGGGGTGACAGTGGGGCAGGAGACATTCCTTCTTCGGAACAGCCCGGAAAAAAGGGCTCGCGTCAGCAGCCCTGCCACTTATTTTGAGGTAGTGGAAAAGAGCGGCCTTATCCTTTCGAGGGAGCGCCGGAGAAAGGTGATTCTGGAGGGTCTGCAGGCTGTTCTCGAGAAGAGCGGGGCCTCTTCCTTTCATTCGGAGTCCCTGGTCGAGGAAGTCGTGGACCTAGTAGAAGCTCCTTTTGTCTTAACCGGGGAGATCGAGAAACACTATCTGGCCCTGCCCCCTGAAGTCATTTCGGCGGCTATGAGCCAGCATCAGCGTTATTTCAGCTTTTACAGAGAGGGGAAGGTCCTTCCTCTCTTTGCCTTTGTGGCGAATGGCAGCTTTGTCCATCCCGGAAAGGTCATCCGGGGTAATGAGAGAGTCCTTAAAGCCCGGCTTGACGATGCCATGTTCTACTGGAAAGAGGATACATCCAGAGGTGTGGAAAGATTATTCGATTTGCTGGATACAGTGACGTGGATGGAGGGGCTCGGGTCTCTGAGTGAAAAGGCAGCCAGGCTGGAAAGTCTCACCGCCTTTCTTTTCGACGGGGATGAGACAGCCCGGACCGGGGCCAGGATGTCCAAGATCGATATCGTGTCTGAAATGATCAAAGACGGAAAAGAATTTACCAAGCTTCAGGGGTCCATCGCCAAGTATTACCTTCTGGAAGACGGCCGGGAAGAAGAAGTCGCCTGTATCGCCGAGGAGCACTACTGGCCCAGGGTCTGGGGAGATTCTCTGCCTCGCCCCCGTGCTGCCGCCGTGGGCCTTGCCGACCGGGCCGATAATATTATCGGGGCTTTCCTTAAAGGTTTTATCCCCACAGGGACAAAAGACCCCTATGCTTTGCGCCGTCAGGCCAACAGCATGATCGCGCTGATTTTGGGTTATGAGAAGGGAGAGGTCCATTTAGATAAAGGGTTCGATCTTGAATCTGTCCAGGAGCTCTTCATAAAGACAGCCCGGCTTTACGGGGTGGAGGTTCTCCCTCCGAAGGAAGAACCTGAACTTTTGAGGCAGGTCAACGATTTTTTCGAAGACCGGTTCCGCGCGCAGCTGAGAGCCCTGGGTATCCCCTATGATATAGTCGATGCTGTCTGCGATACCCCTGAAAAGGACCTGAAAGTGAAATACAGGAAGGCTCTTGCCTTCAAGGCCCTCTCTGGAAGAGACGAGTTCCGGGATGTGGCCGCCACTTTCCGGCGGGTGAATAATATTGTTAAAAAGGCGCGTGAAGAACTTAGGGTAGAAGATTTCGGGCCGCCCCGGGATGATCTCTTTGTGGAGAAAGAGACAAAGGCTATGAGCCGGGAGTGGGTCAAAGTCAAAGAGGAGATCCAAAGGGCGGGGGATGATTATGACCGTATCTTTAATGCGATCCTCTATTTCAAGACGTTGGTGGATCCCTTTTTTGATACGGTTCTTGTCATGGATAAAGACGAGTCCTTGCGGAATAACCGTTTGGCTCTTCTTCAGGATATATCCGCTCTTTTCGGAGGAATTGTTAATTTCGACCATATTGTCGTGACATGATGAATAAGGAGGATGATTATGGGTAAATATGTCTATTTTTTTGGTGCCGGCCAGACCGAGGGGAAAGCCGACATGAAGAACCTTCTGGGAGGAAAGGGAGCCAACCTGGCCGAGATGGCCAACCTGGGTGTTCCTGTCCCCCCGGGGTTTACCATCACCACTGAAAGCTGTGTGGAGTACTACAACCAGGGAGAGCAGTTGTGGGATACGTTGAAAAAGGAGGTCATGGAGAATCTTGCCCGGCTGGAAAAAGCCATGGAGATCAAATTCGGGGACAACAGCAATCCTCTCCTTGTCTCCGTGCGGAGCGGCGCCCGTGTCTCCATGCCCGGAATGATGGACACGATCCTCAACCTGGGGCTTAATGATGACGCAGTGGAAGGGATGGCCGCTGTAACGTCTAATCCCCGTCTTGCCTACGACTCCTACCGCAGGTTTATTCAGATGTTTTCCGATGTGGCCATGGGAGTAGACGGAAGCCTCTTTGAACACGCCCTGGACGGCCTTAAAAAGAAGAAAGGCTATAAAGTGGACACAGACCTTTCTGTCGAGGACCTGAAGGCCCTTGTTGAGGAGTTCAAAGCTATCTATAAGAAGGAGAAGGGGGAGGATTTCCCGCAGGATCCCATGGAACAGCTTTGGGCGGCCATAGAGGCCGTCTTCAAGTCCTGGAACACAAAAAGGGCTGTCCATTACAGAAAGCTCCACTCTATCCCCGACACATGGGGGACAGCTGTCAATGTCCAGACCATGGTCTTCGGGAACATGGGAGATGATTCAGCCACAGGGGTCTGCTTTACCCGTGACCCGGCTACCGGAGAGAATGTCTTCTTCGGAGAGTACCTGATCAATGCCCAGGGAGAAGACGTTGTCGCCGGGATAAGGACTCCCCAGCCGATCAACAAGAGCAAAAAGAAAAGCAGTGATGAGGTATCCCTGGAAGAGGCTATGCCCAAAGCCTACGAACAGCTGGTGGAGATCTACAAGCGGCTGGAAAAACACTACAGAGACATGCAGGATATGGAGTTCACCATTCAGAAGGGGACGCTCTTCATGCTTCAGACCCGGACCGGGAAAAGGACTGCCCAGGCTGCGGTCAAGATCGCTGTGGATATGGTGGATGAAGGCCTTATTTCCCAGGAAGAGGCGGTTCTTCGTGTGGAACCGGAACAATTGGACCAGCTCCTCCATCCCATGATCGACCCGAAGGCGGAGAAAAAGGTCATCGCTACAGGTCTGCCCGCTTCTCCCGGAGCAGCCGTAGGAAAGGTCGTCTTTGACGCCGAACATGCTTTTGAACAAGCTGAGTCGGGTGAAGATGTCATCCTGGTCCGCCTGGAGACCTCACCGGAAGATATCAAGGGGATGGCCGCCGCTAATGGCATCCTTACTGTCCGCGGAGGGATGACCTCTCATGCCGCTGTAGTCGCCCGGGGTATGGGAAAGTGCTGTGTATCTGGGGCTGAGGCCATCAACCTGAGTTATCAGAAAAAACTTTTCGAAGTGGGAGGCACCACGGTGAAAGAAGGCGACTGGATCACCTTGAACGGGTCCACCGGTGAAGTCATGGCCGGGAAAGTCCCCACCATCGACCCTGTACTCGCGGGAGATTTCGGACGTCTTATGGAATGGGCTGATAAGGCCAGGACTATCGGGGTCCGGACCAATGCGGACACGCCCCATGATGCCAAAGTGGCCCGTGATTTCGGAGCCGAGGGGATCGGCCTTTGCCGGACAGAACATATGTTTTTCGAAGGGGACCGTATCACCGCCGTCCGTGAGATGATCCTTTCGGAAAACGAAGCTGGGCGCAGGAAAGCCCTGGCGAAGATCGAGCCCATGCAGACCGAAGATTTTATCGGGATCTTCACAGCCATGGAAGGCCTTCCTGTTACCGTGCGCCTTCTGGATCCGCCTCTTCACGAGTTTGTCCCCCATGACCGGGAGCAGCAGGAGGAGATGGCCCGTCAGATGGGGGTCAGCGCTGAAAAGATTGCAGAGAAGGTCGCTCAACTTTCAGAATTCAACCCTATGCTGGGCCACCGCGGCGTCAGGCTGGGGATCACCTATCCCGAGATCTATGAGATGCAGGCCAGGGCTATTCTGAAAGCCGCCTGTGAAGTGGCTAAATCCGGCAAGAAAGTCATCCCCGAGATCATGATCCCCCTTGTCGGGACAAAAGCGGAGTTTGACGTCATGAGGGAGATGGTGGACCGCATAGCCAAAGAGGTCTTTGAAGCAGAAAAAACAGAAGTCCCGTATAGTGTGGGGACCATGATCGAGATCCCCCGGGCCTGTGTCATAGCAGACAAGATCGCTGAAAAAGCCGAGTTCTTCTCCTTCGGGACAAACGACCTCACCCAGATGACTTTTGGCTTCTCCCGTGACGATGCAGGGAAATTCCTGAAAGAATATGTAGACAAGAAGATCCTTCCCCGTGACCCCTTCCAGGCTCTGGATCAGGAAGGCGTGGGAGAGATGGTTAAAATGGGAATCGAACGGGGACGGGCTCAGCGGCCCGGTTTGAAGGTGGGGATCTGCGGAGAGCACGGCGGAGAGCCGTCATCTGTAGAGTTTTGCCATAAAGCGGGTATGAACTATGTCTCCTGTTCTCCTTACCGGGTTCCCATTGCCCGGCTGGCTGCAGCCCATGCTGCGCTGAAAGAGAAAAGACAGTAGCAAAAGACTGCGTGTAACCACAAAGGGGGGGGGTGACCCTCCCCCCTTTTTTCATCACTTCTTCATCTCTTCTTCGCCTGATGTTCAAAGAGTATCCTCATAATAAAGAAAAGAAGGAGAGAGGAATGTCCCTTTTCGGAATAATCATCTTTGCCGGAATCATTGCCCTGGCCCTTGTCCTGACAGGGCAAAACAGAAAAAAGTGAGATGTAAAGAGTTTTTTCTTGCCTGTGCCGCAAGCTTCCTGTAATATCAAAATACTATAGGAAAGGAGGCCGTATGGCAAAGACAGGAACAGTAACTTTAGGGGAATGGATCGTGACCATGCTTCTCATGGTGATCCCCATCGTCAATCTCGTTTTACTGGTGATCTGGGGATTCGGAGGCAATGCTAACGAAAGTAAGGCCAATTGGGCTAAAGCGACTTTGATCTTCATCGTCATCAGTTTTGTGCTTTCCCTGGTTATGGGAAGTGCCCTGGCGGGTATTTTCGCATCCATGGGAAGAGGCTGATCACCTCAGGGGGCTTTTCCGGCCCCCGTTTCTTTTCTATGGTTCCCGTCCAGGTTATCTGTCTCCTGCCTGACGATAGAGAAAGCTGTCGGGTCAGGGGAATACTCAAGACATTTCCCCTCTTCTGTGCCAGGGATATCCTCTTAACGGGAGATAGTGTTGCACAAGTACGGAAAGCAAGGGCAGACCTTTTCCTCTTGAATGACCGTATCAACGGGCAGGAGTCCTTCGCTCTTATAGAGGAGGCCGAATGGCCGGGGGAAGTCATCATCGTCTCCCGGGATCCGGCTCTCGGAGTGAAGGCCTTTGAAAAGGGAGCTGCCGGCTTTCTGATCCACCCTGTGACCCCGGAAAAAATGGCTCTCGCTCTATGGCGGGCCTATGAGCGACTCTGGTTTCGAGGCAGAACGGAAACTTATTGACTCCCGGACCGGAAAGGGTAGAATAGCGTAAAAAATCTGACCGTTCACAGAACGGGAAAGGAGAATAATGATGAAAAAAATCAGTCTGATCCTTATTGCTGCGATTATTCCTCTTATTCTGGGAGGCTGCGGAAAAGGAGGGGCTGTCCCGGTGGAAACGGTCTCCGTGATAAAAGCCTGGATGCCTGATTATATGGCCCCCAACGACCCCCAGTCGAAAGCGGCTATGTACCAGGGAGAGATCTACTATCCCGTGATGGAAGGCAATACCTTCGGCCTGCAGTTTTACTCAGTCACCGGAGAGAAGGGGCGTCGGATCACCTTTCCCGCAGGCAACGGACCGGGGGAAGTCCAGCCCTTTTCCGTGTCTGCTCTCAAGATCGTCAACGAGAAGATCTATATAGTCAATCTGGCCGCACGGACACTCTCCCTCTTTGATACAGAAGGCAAGTATATGGATGATATCCAGCTGAATGATGAGATGGGATTCCTCTATTCCCTGGACACGTTCAAAGACCGGCTCTATTTTACCGGACTCTTTAAAAACAGGATCGGAGCCATCGACCTGAAGGACGGCTCTCTCATCAAGCGGGTGGAATATGAAGACCCGATTACAGATATGACCAAGATCATGGGATCTGACCTCAAGACAGGATCCCTCAATGTGGATCAGTCCGGCGGCCATATCTATCTGGGCTATTACAATGCTCCGTACCGGATAGAGGAATATGATGAGAACCTGGAGCTTGTGCGCACCATGTCCCGCCCGCTGAAGGAGAAGTATGAGAATATGAAGGTGGGCGGCCTGGGAGGGGGTCACCTTCTTATCTCCTCGGTGAAGAATGACGAGAAGTATATCTACGCCTCTTTCGGAGGGGGACAGAAGACTTCCCGCGACGGGGGAGGGATGCAGATCGAAGCCATGCCCCGCCCCTTCTTTGTCTCTGTCTTCGACAAGGCGTCCGGACAATGTGTCAAAGAGATCCGGATCGACGCTATTCCTGTCCTTGAAGGCGTGGCTGGGCTTGTGGGCGTGACCAAAGAGCATCTTGTCTTTCTTATCGCTGATTTTAAAGATACTTTGAAAGATGTCTCCCTGGAAGGGGAAGAAAAACAGGTGGAATTATTGGGGCAGATGGGGCTGAAGATGCATTTTGCCTTTGTGGTGACTGACAATCCCCTTTATGAACAAGGTCAATGATCTGATACGGAAAACAGCCCGGGAGCTTTTCCCCCGGGCTGTGGATCTTCGCCGTTCTTTTCACAGCTACCCGGAAACAGGGTGGAATGAGTATAGGACAGCTTCCCTTATAGCCGAGGCTCTGTCAGAAAGCGGGTGGGCCGTCAAATGCGGGAAAGAGCTCACAGGCCGATCGGATCGTCTGGGCCTTCCGCCTGCTGAGACAAGGGCTGCGGAGTTTCAGCGGGCCCGCCGGGACGGAGCGTCCTCCTCGTTTCTTTCTCTTCTGGAGGACGGGCACACGGCTGTGTCGGCTTCGTTGGATCTTGGTGAGGGCCCGGTGACGCTGATCCGGTTCGATATGGATGCTCTCCCGATTGAAGAGTCACAGAGAGAGGAATACCGCCCGGCACGGGAGGGGTTTGTCTCCCGGTACCCGGGGGTGATGCATGCCTGCGGCCACGACGGCCATGCCGCTGCGGGAGCAGTCCTTTCTCTGGGGATAAGCCGTCTTAAGGCCCTGTACCGGGGCAAGATCGTACTCCTTTTTCAGCCGGCTGAAGAGGGCGTAAGGGGTGCTTCTTCCCTTCTCTCCCTGCTTCATCTAAAAGAGGCGGAGAATGTCCTGGGATTTCATTTTTTAAGCAGTGTCCCGGAGGGGATGGTGGTCCCATCTATCGGGGGGATCCTGGCCACGACAAAATATGATTATTGTTTTTACGGACAGGCCGCCCATGCGGGAGGTGATCTGAAAAAGAGCCGAAACGCCTTGCTGGCTGCATCCCGGGCTGTTGTGGATATTTATGAGATGAGTGCAGCGCTTTCAGAGAAAGGACGTGTTCACGTAGGCCTTTTCAACAGCGGCCGGGGACGGAATATCATCGCTGATTATGCGGAGCTGGCCATGGAAAGCCGGGGGGAAAGTGACAGCCTGAACGAATTTATCAGCGAACAGGCATGGAAGAGAGCCCTGAAAGCAGCCTCCCTCTACGGCTGCCGTGCAGAGCGGGTGAAAAGAGGGCAATCTTCGGCTTTTATGCAAGATAAGATGCTGACAGCTTTGATAAAAAAAGCTGTTCAGGAGGCGGGAGCCCGGATCTATCCGGCGCCCTTCTCCCTGGGTGGGTCTGAAGATTTCAGTCTCCTGGCCCGGGAATCGGCCCGTCATGGAGGGAAAGCCCTCTATTTCGGCATCGGGGCCATGGGAAAAGGAGGCCGGGCCTATGATCCCCATACAGCGGAATATGATATCGATGAAAGATCTATGGAGACAGCGGTGTCCGTCCTTCTTTCTCTTCTCCGACAGACAAACGGCAGGGGCTGATTCTTATGAAACGATTTTCAGCCCTTTTTCTTTTGATTCTTTTGATAACGGTCTCCCTGGAAGCCGGAGAGAGGCGGATCCCTGTCTACTTTTTTTCAGACCCTCATTGCAAGACATGTTTTCAAGTGAAAGAGATCCTTGCCGACCTGAGCAAGGAGTATGAAATGGAAATCATCGAATATCAGGCGGAGGAATCTCTGCCCAGGCTCCGTCCCCTGAGGGAGTCGCGGGGTTATGTCCCCGGAGAGATCCCCATTGTCCTTGTGGGAGAGGAAATCCTTGAAGGGGGGCATCCTGAATCAGTATACCGGGAGGCCCTCTCACGCTGGCGGACAGATACCTTCGGGGCTCTTCTGGAAGAGAACAACAGGGGGCCGGGGGAGTTATCGGCCTGGCTCGTGATCACAGCAGGGCTCCTGGACGGGATCAACCCCTGTGCATTTTCTGTTTTTGTCTTTTTGATCCTTTATATGGCAGCCGCCCCGAAACGGAAAAAGGTCATGATGAGAACGGTGGCAGGGTTTGCCGCCGGGGTCTTTTCTGTCTATCTGGCCCTGGGGCTGGGGTTAAGGGAAGTCGCACGCCAAGCGGCACGGTATCATTGGATCAAGAGTTGGCTTTATGCCGGAGCGGGGATAATTCTTTTCGTGCTGGCCCTCTTTTCGTTTATTGATTTTTTGAGGATGAGAAAAAACCGCCTGCCTCTTATCAGGATCCCGGATAAACTGAAAAAGAGGATCACCCGCCTGGAAGAAAAAGCAGGGCTCTTCTGGACCGGGGCTTTTTTGACAGGAGGGCTTGTGGCCTGGCTGGAGCTGGGGTGCACAGGGCAGATCTATTTCCCGGTCATCCTCTCCATAGCCGGAAGAAGCCCGGCAGAGGGACTCGGCCTTCTTTTTCTCTACAATATCATGTTTATTCTGCCGCTCCTTGCTGTGGGGGGCGCTGTCTTATCCGGATTCTCAGTACGACGTTTCCGAGGGGCCTACACGCGGTTTCTGCCGCTGGCTAAACTATTTATGGCCCTCTTTTTTATTCTGCTTGGAATCACCTTTTTTTCTTTAGCTTAGCCTATGACCGTTCTCCGGAAGGGGTGCGTTTTCTGAACAACCCGAAAAAGAGGGCACAGATGAAATAAAGAAGAAGAAATGGAAGAAGAACGGGAATAAAAACAGCTAAAAGAGCCGCCAGGGGAATAACAAGAAAAACGGCAAGAAGAGAGAAGAGGGAGGCCAGCAGCCGGACCAGGAAAAGAGCTGTGAAAAAAAAGATGATAAAGGTGAGGATCCCCCCTAAAAAGAAAGCGGAGAAAAGAGCCGGGAAGAAGATCACGACAAAGGCCAGTCCCAGGGCTAACGCAAAAAGTGTTCTCATAAACCCCCCTTATCGGTTTTGAAAAAGACAGTCCGGCAAAGGGAAAAGTTTCAAAGAGAAAGGCGCCCGAAGGCGCCTTGTCTACACTCTATTTCTCTTTCTTGAGAAACGGTTTGATGAGATCCAGGGGAATGGGGAAGACTATGGTGGAGTTGTTTTCCGAAGCGATGTCATTCAGAGTCTGCAGATAACGCAGCTGCAGGGACATGGGAGATTTTGTCAGCATATCTGAAGCCTGGGCTAACTTTTCCGCCGCCTGCTGTTCTCCCAGCGCATTGATGATCTTGGCTCTTCTGATTCGCTCGGCTTCAGCCTGGCGAGCCATGGCGCGCTGCATCTCCTGGGGCAGGTCCACATGTTTGATCTCCACCGCGGTCACTTTGACGCCCCAGGGATCTGTGAGTTGGTCCAGGATGGTCTGGAGTTCATCATTGATCTTGTCCCTTTTGGAAAGCAGCTCATCCAATTCCACTTGCCCCAGGACACTCCGCAGAGTTGTCTGGGCCAGCTGCTGGGTCGTATAGACGTAGTTTTTGACTTCGATCACAGCCTTGATGGGGTCGACCACACGGAGGTAGACGACAGCGTTGACCCGAACAGATACATTGTCACGGGTAATGACATCCTGCTCGGGAACGTCGATGGACAGAAGGCGCAGGCTCACCCGCTCCATCTTATCAAGGACGGGGAACAGGAAGATCAGGCCCGGCCCTTTGACAGGGATAATACGCCCCAGACGGAAGATGACGGCCCGCTCATACTCTCTGATGACCCGGAACATGGACGGCAGAAGAATGAGAAGAATGAATAAGACGACATAGATAAACATAATACCTCCTTACAGGATCGTATGATCCGTTTCTTCCACAATTAGGACCATATTTTTGACTCCTTTTACCGCGATTTTCTGCCCCTTCTTAATAGGGGCCCTGCTGACGGCATGCCATATTTCTCCATGGACAAAGACCAGGCCTCCCCGGGGGGAAACAGCTGTCCTGGCCACTCCCCTGGCCTCCAACAACCCATCGATCCCGGTCTGTGTCGTTCTTTTATGAGCTTTAACTGCCAGGATGACTCCTGCCGCCGCTATGAGAAGAAAAATCACCGTTGCGGTCACAATAAAGCCCTGGCTGAAAAGCTGAAAAAGCAAATTGAGAAAATGAACATCTAACTCCATATTAAACCTCCAGTCGATTTTACTATACGATACTTTTACGAAGATTTCAATAGAGGATGAGTAATCATTGAAAAGAGCGGGAAAGTGGAGTATAGTGTGAAAAAACCAGGCAGGAGTAAGGGGTGATGATGAAGCAACTTTTCTTTTTAGCCCTCTTTATAGCAACGATCACAGCTTGTGCGCGTCATCCGGAAGAGACTTCTTCTGCACGCCGGGTTCCTGTGGTGGAGCCGGTTTTGATCGACTCGTCAGATATCGTTCCCTATTTTAAATATTATGTCGCTCAATATGAGTCGATGTGGAAAGAAGGAACGTTTGTCCGGGATGTCGTTGATGATGTGGGGGGCAAGTTCCTCCTTCTCGCTGAGATGTTCCCCGATTCAAGATATGCCGATGATGCGCTTTTCATGGCCGGCAAACTCTACCTTGACATGGGGGATTATGAACAGGCGAAGACTCTCTTTGAAGAGATCGTCGACCGCTATCCCGAAGAGACGGTGAGCCCGCTGTCCAATAAAGAGGGTTACAGTTTTCACATTGCTCCGCTGGCCCATCTTCTTATTGCTCAGATCTACCAATACTACTATGAAGATGTGCCCATGGCGTATTGGGAATATAGCCGGATCCATAAGAAATATGCTCACTATCTTGATGAACACTATCTTTTAAATGACACAATGGGGCATGTGCTGGCTGAAGCCCAGTTCAATATGGGAGAGCTCAGCGGGCCCCTTTTCGGCATTAAAAGCTCTGTTGAAAACTATCAGAGGACGGTTCTTCGATATTCGGGATATTATTGGGAAAACGGAAGCGGTGTCAAGTACGATTACGGGCTCCTGGCGCTGGAGCGTATCTATGAGATGGGCCGCGAAAACCGGGTCGCGGCTGACTGGGCCCTGATCTTCTTCTCGGAGATGCTGAGGCAGCATATCTATTCTCCGGTCCACACGACTATCCTCTTTTACAGGGGACGCATAGAGATGGACAGAGGGCAATTCAAAAAGGCGGTGGAGACCTTTAAAGAGTTGATCTACTCTTATCCCGTGGAGACGGACAATGATGTCGCCGTCTCCGTCAGGGCTTTGGAGATGCTCAGGGATATCGAGGCCATGAAGCTGGACTACCTGAAAGCGGATACAGAAAACCTTACCGAGCAGGTGGCCCGGACGATCATCAAAGGGAAAGAGAATGAACTGCTCCAGGTGGAAACGCTTCTCTTCCTGGGGCGGCTCTATTTTGAAAAGGGGGATGCGGCTTCAGCTCAGGAGGTTTTGGGGACAATTTTTAAAAGATATCCCTACATGATGACCCTCGAGGAGAGGGAGGCGACTCTTCAGGCGGCTTCGTTGATAAGAGACCAGGTGCCGATTGAGGAGTATAAAGCTTTTCTTAAAAAAAACATCTTTTTTATTCCCGAGAAATATAATGCGAAGAGGATCCTTCGCGGGGAGCTCAAGGCTGATGGATCTTAAACGTGAGAAGTTTCTTGAGTACGGCGGGACCAACTGGGGTTTGTCCCGGGAAACTCTCATTTCCCCCTTGCTGACTTCTGATTCACGAAGATGCCGCCCGGGATCCCTCTTTGTCGCTAAACAGGGGCATACTGCCCATGGGGAAGCCTATGTGCAGGATGCCATCAGGAGAGGGGCTATTGCTGTCATCTCCGAAAAAGCTCTTCCGGGAGTCGCCACGTTAGTCGTTCCTTCGGTAGAGTATTTCGAGGAGTCGGTCCTGCCCCGGCTTTATGATGAGAGCCTGAGTAAAATGAAACTCATAGGTGTGACCGGGACCAAAGGAAAGACGACGACAGCTTTCTTCTTTTATGAAGCAGCCTTGAAGGAGGGAAGGGCCGCTGCCTATATCGGGACGGTGGGAGTCTATACCAAAGAGGGGTTTTTAAAGCGTACCCTGCTGACTACCCCTGATATTTATGAACTCTATGCTCTTCTTGAGCAGCTCGCCTCTCTCAGACACTCTTTATGTGTTCTGGAAGTCTCATCCCATGCTTTGGATCAGGGGCGGATTCGGGGACTGCGTTTCCAGGGAGCCGGATTTACAAATCTTTCCTGGGATCACCTGGATTATCATCATTCCATGGAAACATACTTTGATACAAAAAGAAAGCTCTTTACCTCCTATAATGAAGGAACCTCTGTCATCAACTGTGATGACCCGTGGGGGAGAAGACTCTGCTCATCTCTGGAGAGCCGGCAAGTCCTCTGTTTCGGGCAGAAGAACGGAGATGTCCGGTTTCGGAAAAAAGGGGAAGGGGGCGATGCGCTTCTTACTCTGTCTGACGGAGGGGCTGTCAGGCTCGGGATGCCGGGGGAGTTCAATGCTTATAATGCTATCCTTGCGGCCCTTCTTCTTAAAGCGGCCGGGTCGCAATCCAAGGAGTGGAGTATGGGGTTCAACGGAGTACCGGGGCGGCTGGAACGCGTAGACGGCCATGGTGTGGATATCTATATCGATTATGCCCACTCTCCGGACAGCCTGGATAAAGTCCTTTCTCTGCTGGCCGGGGAAAAAAAGGGACGGCTGATCACTGTATTCGGGTGCACCGGGGACCGGGACAGAGGGAAGCGGCCGGAAATGGCCAAAATCGCTTCACGCTTCAGCGATTTTGTCATCATTACTTCAGATGACCCCCACAGTGAAGACCCCCTTCAGATCTGCAGAGAAGTAGAAGCAGGGATGAAGAGCGATTTCCCCTATGAGGTGGTGGTGGATCGGGAAGAAGCTATCCGGACAGCCTTGAAAAAAGCCCGGAACGGAGATATGGTATTAATAGCGGGGAAGGGGCACGAAAGATTTCAGATATTCGACCGTTACGAGATTCCCTTTAATGACCGGGAAGTCGTCGAGCGTCTGTTAAAAAAAAGGAGAACATGTGGGGAAGATTAAAACCGCTGTTATCATTATTGAACTTGTTGTCATCGTTTTGCTCTTAGCGTATATAGTTCATCTTAAATCCGTTCCGGCCCCGACAGAAGAAGAAAAGATCATCAACACATTGATCATCAATGACATCAAAGAGATTCTGAAGCTCGCTGTGCTGGAAGTCAATGTCTCCGATATCGTGGAAAGCCGGAAGGAGAAGTTCGTCAATATCCTCTCTTTCCCTGTCTATATCGGAAACAAGGAGATGGATCTTCTTGTGCGCGGCAAGATGACAGTAGGGTTTGACCTGAAGAAGATGGAGGAAGAGGACTTTCTTCTGAACAGGACTGACAAAACCATTACAGTGACGCTGCCGGCTCCGGAACTCATTGCAACGGATATCGATTACAGGTTTATGAACGAATCCAAGACCTTCTGGCTTTCCATAAGCGAGGAAGAACGGAATCAGATCATGGCTTTCGGGAAAGCCAGGCTTTACCGGATCGCACGGGACAAACGGATACTGGATAAGGCAGAGTTTTCAGGGGTCGATACCATCCAGGCCTACCTGGAAAAACTTTTCCCGGGGTACAGCATCAGTATGATCGTCACAGCAAAAGACGAAGTTTGATTTTTTTGTTGTAAGGCCGGAACACCCGGTGTATAATAAGTGTTAATAAATAAGAGTTGATCGAAATTTTTTTATTATTTTCTATTGACAATAATCTATGACGTGTGTATATTGTCTTTCGCACCGGAAGGTGTTTGCCTTTTAAAGGCTGTTGTAGTGAAATGGAATAGATAGCAGAGCGGGTTTCAATTAATTAATTTCTTTTGAATTCAATCAACTCAATGAGAGTTTGATCCTGGCTCAGAGCGAACATTGGCGGCGCGTTTAACACATGCAAGTCGAGCGAGAAAACTTCTTCGGAAGTG
>JAFGWL010000036.1 GCA_016937175.1 Candidatus Mcinerneyibacteriota bacterium
AGCACTGTCAATAGTCAAAGGGCCTAAAACGTAGAAGGGCGCTCCGTGACACCACTCGTTTTGAATCTCCATGTTTCTGCGGATTTCCTGCAGAGGGACATGCCCCGGCCCCTCTACCATGACCTGGACACCGTTTTGTCTTGCCCGCAGGACCAACTCTCCCAGGACTTTGAGTTCGTGAAGCTGAGCCTCATCTGTGGCGTCAGCGATGGCCCCGGGGCGAAGGCCGTCTCCCAGGCTCAGGGTCATGTCATAGGAACGAGCGATTTCACACAGTTCGTCGAAATGAGTATAGAGGGGGTTTTCCTCATTTTTTTCCTGCATCCACCTGGCCAGAAAAGAACCTCCCCGGCTGACGATGCCCATGACACGTTTTTCAACAAGAGGCAGAGCCTCCTTTTTTAAGCCGCAATGGACAGTGATGAAATCGACTCCCTGTTGTCCCTGTTTTTCAATAGTCTCTAAAATCATTTGTGGCGTTATGGCGGCGACATCTTCAGGGTGTTCTGTGAGAACCTGATAGAGGGGGACCGTTCCCACCATGAGGGATGTTGAATTGATTACTGTTTTGCGTATCTCATCAAGATCACCGGCAATGCTCAGATCCATAAGGGATTCAGCCTTAAGGGATTCGATGAGACGGATCTTTTCAAGTTCAATGCCCATATCCGTATTCTGGGGAGAAGTCCCGATGTTGGCGTTGACTTTTATTCGCAGAGGAGAGCCTATTCCGGCCGGATGTAATCGGTTGTGATAAGGATTGGCCGGGATAACGACTTGCCCTTCTCCGACCAGGCGGCGGATCTCTTCAGGGTTGACCCTTTCGTCTGCGGCTACGGTCTCCATTTCAGGTGTGATGTGTCCCTTCCGGGCTGATTCTAACTGGGTCATGGTCTCTCCATCCTTTCTTTTATGCAGAGATGGAGAAGTTTAAAGAAGAGCTCCCTACGACAGTACGAACTGTATCAGGTTCTAAGGGTATGATCTCAGGTATTTCTACCACCCCTGCCCGGTTACCATAACAAAAGGAGAGGAGGGTGTCAAAGGTTTTCGGAGGGAACAGGTTTCTCCTGATCCGGCCTGCCCACGGAGGAAAAGGAGCGGAAGAGGATATAGTATGCTGTTGTGGAAAGGATGTAGAGGATAATAGTGACAAAGAAGGAGTACTTGAAGGAGTGGGCCTCGATGATCCGTCCGCCGACAAAAGCGCTGACCATCCACGATAGGTTCCAGGCGATCATGGTGATGGAATGGGTCATGGGCTGTTCCTCTTTTCGCATGATCTCCATGGCGAAATTACGGTTCAGAGGCTGATTCATGTTCATAAGGGTGGTCCGGATGAAAAAGGCGCCTACAGCCAGGGGGAGATGATCGGTCAGGGCCATGATCAGCATAAAGGGGAGAGAGAGGAGCTGAGTCAAAACGATCCCGTTGACCATACCGAAATTCCGGGCGAGGAAGGGCGCGCTCATCATTCCGATGAACATGAATACCTGAAGGATGGAGAAATAGAGGCCGATAGTATCTGACCCGAGCCCGAAATCGTTCCGGAAATAGAGGTTCATAAAAGGGATAATAAGCCCGGCGCCCATCCCCACAAGGAACCTGGGGATGACAAGGCGGAGGATACGTTCCCAATTGTAGTGCTTCATTTCAGAAAAGAGGGTCTGCCCGTTTTTGATAATCGGTTTCTCCTTAATGCCAAGATAGGGGAGTAGCGAGGCCATGGTCGCACCGATGGAGGCATAGAGGGTGATCTCATAGGCTTTGAGAAGGGTGCCGGCAAGAGAAAGTTTTAAAAAGATATGGGGGAGGTTCCCTCCGATGATATTTCCGGCGAACTGGGAGACCACGAAGACAGCTGAATGGAGACTGAAGAGATAGATCCTCTCTTTGGGAGTGCTGTTCTGCATGAAAAAGGGGGCAGACACCAGGCGGTAGATCATAAAAAACATATGGGCAAAAAAGGCAAAAGTCACGATTAAAAAGAGCTTCCCTGTATGGACCTGAAGAGCATAAAAGATCGAAGCCATAAAGGTCGCCGTGATAAGGATATATTTGGCGTGGACCTTGCGGAGAAGCAGGGCTACAGGGAAGGCGATCAAGGCAGCTCCCAGGGACCTGGCGGACAGGATCGTCCCGATATTCCCTTCGCCCATTCCTCCCTCTTTGAGGTAAAGGTTGAAGAGAAGGCGGAAAACGGACATCCCTATTCCGTTGAAGACTCCTCCCAGCAGAAAGAGTTTTGCATTTCTTGAAATCAGTTTATAGGCGCGAAAATATTCTTTCATGTTTCCCTTCGTTAAACGAAGTATATCGAAAAAGAATGAAGATGTCAAGGTATCCGGCTGAGAGGCTCTTGAACCGGAGGGGGAGATGAGTTATTCTGGTAAGTGACAGGAGGAGTAATGCAAGAAACAAACATCCTATCAGGCGGGAAAGAGATTCTAGGCCTTTATGAGACAATTCCCATCTCGTTTACCGTGGATGCTCTGCTTAGGGTTACCCCGGAGGAAGGCGGCCTGGGGGGGTTGCGCTTTATCGAGGAGAGGCTCCGGAAGCCCTATCAGAAAGATTATGATGAAATGGAGTCTCCAAGTGACTGGCCACGTCTTTTTGATATCTCCAACTGGGAGGTCGCTCTCCTCTATGCGGGAGAAGAGCTGGCCGGCGGGGTCACCGTGGCATGGAATACAGACGAAGTCCATCTGCTTGAAAAGAGACATGACCTGGCTCTTGTTTGGGATATCCGGGTGGTCCCGGCCTTTCGGCAGAAGGGGCTGGGAAAGAAGCTTTTTCACCATGCAGAGTGTTGGGCCCGGGAAAAGGGATGCTGCCTTTTGAAAGTCGAGACACAAAATACAAATGTGCGGGCCTGCCGCTTTTATGCTGCCATGGGTTGCCGGCTGGAAGGATTAAATTTTCACGCCTATGACAGGGAAATAAAAGTAAAAGGGGATGTTCAATTTCTCTGGTATAAAGAAATCGGAGCCCGAAGATGACTGATAAGGAGCGCAGGAGACTCAATATCAACGGATACTCTTTTTTTATGAAGAATACTCCGGCCGGGATTTTCCGCCAGGGAAAAACTGAGGTTTTCCTGGGGAAAAGCGACTATCTCTGGGCTTATATCTTCTCTTCTTCTGTGGCGGAACTCGATTCGCTTCTGCCGAAGATCGTGGAGAAGACCCTTTATTTTGCTGCTGTTGAAGAGTGGATGCTCTCTCTTCTCAAAAAGAAGAGTGAAGTGGAATGGGTTTTGAGCACAACCCGGTTTATTTTCCCTGACGAGGGGCATGCCGCGAAGCCGGATATTCATGTGGAGGTTCTTAAACCTGAGGATGCTGAAACCATCTATGCAGAGAGTGATTATCAGGCCTATGCCGATGTCTCATACATCAGGGAGCGGATACTTGCCGGCCCTGCTGTCTGTATCCGAAAAGGGGGGCAGTTGGCTGCCTGGGCCATGACTCACGATGACGGGGCGTTGGGAGTCCTCCATGTCCGCCCTCCATGGAGGCGGGGACATCTGGCTGAAAACCTTGTCCGGTTTCTAATCAGGGAAAAACAAAAAAGAAGAGAACCGCTTTTTCTCAACATCGAACCCGGCAACCGGGCCTCTTATTCCCTTGCACTCAAGTTGGGTTTTGAGGAGGAGAAGCTTATTTATTGGGTAAAGCTTGCAGAGGGGTGTTCTCTGTCATCTGATCGAAGCGGAGAAGGGAGCGGATAGGGAAAGGGAAAGAGGAGCGAGTCTCCTCCGAGGCTGCATCCAGAAGGTAGAAGGCCCCAGCGAGTGTAAAACCGAACCCTTTCAAAAGAGCAACCGATGCTTTGAGGGACCGGCCTGTCTCCAGGATATCATCGATAAAAAGGATCCGTTTTCCCGAAGCTTCAGGAGTGAAGAGATAGAGCGTCTCCGTCTCGCCCTTCCAGTTCACATATTCAGCTTGTTTCCCGGGAAGCTGTGAAAAGATGTGTTTGTATTTTCTTATGGGGAGGAAGGGTTTTTCCAGAGCCAGACTGAAAAGCCCTCCGAGGATAAATCCCCGCGATTCCAGAGATGCGATAAGGTCGAAGGAGACTCCTTCCCACAAAATCTTCATTTCTCTGAGCAGAGACGGGTAGAAAGAGGGATCTTCCCAGAGGACGACGTTTTCCACGCCCTTATCGCTCCAGTGAAAGAGGTTGTAAAATGAGAAGTGGCGTAAGACAGCTTCTTTTTCTCCCCGGGAGAGCCCTTTTTCCGGAAGTTCGAGAAGAAGGCCGTTCTCCTCTTCTGTGAGAGAGTACCCGTGGATACCGTTTTTATTCAAAAGTGTTTCAATATCCTCTTTTGTGCTGTAGCGGGGGATAAGACATCTCATCATGGCCTCCTTCGGCAAGCCCTCTTACTTCAAAGATAACATACAAGTAGCACATCTATCAATGAAAGTTTTGTCATGTTCGATGAAAATGAGCGTGGGTTGGTAAGCGATAATCGCCTCCTCCAGCTGTTCCCGGGAGACAAGGTCAAGGTAATTAAGCGGTTCGTCCCAGACAAAGAGAGCAGCTGCTTCGGAAAGGCTTCGGGCCAGTTCAGCTTTCTTGAGTTCGCCCAGGCTGAATGTCTCCAAGGGGCGGCTGAAGATCTCCCCGGATACGCCTAAAATACCCAACACATTTCTAAAAACAGTCTCATCCAGGCCGGAGGCTTCCAGGAGGGGGCGGAGAAATCCTTTGTGCCAGCGGGGGAATTGCGAGACCCGGGAAAGGGAGATGTGACGGGGAAGACGGATTGTCCCGGGAAAGGGGATCTCTTTCAAAACAGCCCTGAGAAGAGTTGTCTTTCCAGATCCATTGGGCCCGGTAACAGCCAGCCGACCTCCCTTTTCCAACGAGAAAGAAAGTCCTGAAAAGACCGGTTTTCCCCCGTAAGAAACCGAAAGGCCCGAGACAGTCAGAATCTGGCGTGGCAGGGACGAGGCGATGTTCATTTTCAGGGTATGAGCTGATTCGATATTCTTTAAGAGCTCTTTCTTCTCTTCAATACGGGCAAGAGCCCTCCTCTGTATAGCCAGGGAGCGCTTCATAAGACGGGCAGCCTGGGCTCCCACAGCCCCTTTGTCCGCGCTTCCGATCTTCTCCTTCTCCTTTTTCCGGCTCCACTCCTCTTTATCACGTGAAGATTCCGTGAGACGTCTTATCTCTTTTTTTAAACGACGGTTTTTGTCTATATCCCCGGAGTCGGCGCGTTTTTTCCCCTGGTCATAAACGGAAAAGTTTCCATGAACGATACGCGTGTCGACACGGTTCAGTGCAATGATATGATCGACGGCATCATCCAGAAAAGAGCGGTCATGGGAGACTAAAAGGAATCCCTCTCTTTTCTGCCGGAGATATGCAGCGACACAGGCCCGTCCTTCCCGGTCAAGGTGATTGGTCGGTTCGTCGATCAGAGGGAAAGGTGACGGGTGGAGGAAGAGGGCAAGGATCTGGCATTTGGTCTGTTCCCCGCCGCTGAGGGTTTCATAGGGCCTGTCAAGGAGCTCTTCATCCATATCAAGAAGAGCCCCCTCTCTGAGGATCGCTGCATCGATTTCGTATCCGTTGAATTGTGTATATAGGGATTGGGCTTCTCCATAAAGAATCATGTCTTCCGGTTTTCCCCGGAGCAAGGCTTGTCTCATCTCTTCTTCCCAGAGGGAGAAGGGGGCAATGCTATCTTTTATGATAATATGCGCTTTCAGGCTGGGGGCGGGGACGGGGAAAGGAAAGAGGACCGGTGAAAAAGAAGCTGGAGCAGAGAGAATCCCCTTTTGAGGTTTCAATGAACCGAGGAGGAGATTCAGAAAAGTCGTTTTTCCCCTTCCGTTCCGGCCCACAAGCCCGGTCTTCCAGTCTGTATCCAGGCTCAGACTTAACCCGTCGAAAACAGGATGGTAGGGATCTGAATAATAAAATGAGATATCGTGAAACGAGACCATAGCCATAGAAAACCTCCTTCTTTGATGATTGCTGAAGAACAGGTCTATCCGGCTATGATGATCATCGAACACCTCGTTTCACGTTTGATGAAATAAGAGACAAGGAAAGGGTCGGGAAAGTTTCACTCTTCAAAAAGGGTTGCAGGCGTATCCTGAAGAAGTCTCCGGGCTGCACGCAGGGTTTCTCGGGCAAAAGCCTGATCCGGCTGGGGGCCGGGTGTCTGTGTCTCGCAGACCCGGCGGGGAAGCGAAAGGTCCTCCCACCGAAACCCCAGTTCTTCCTTGAGGGAGAGTTTGGCACGGTAAAGCTCCAGCCCTTTCTCGAGAAGGGACTCAGGCAGGCTGAAGCCTGCCGCCCGGGAAAGTTCCGAAATCAAAGAAGGGGAGTAGATGTTTCGGGCGAAAAAACAGACGACAAGGGAGGATAGTATGTGACGGAAGGACTCTTCTTTGATAAGAGTCAGAGCGAGATGGTCCGGAGACGAGAAGACTTCTTTGTCCATTTTTTGGTCCAGGGCATACCCGGCATTGTCCAGATGGCTGTGCCGGATTCCCAGGAGAAACCCGAGATGAGCTCCGATGCCCGTATGATATCCCGGCATCTCATTCTTCCCGAAGACAAGGGCGAAATCTTTCCCTCCGTAAACTTCTGCCAGGGCAGCGCATCCTTTCCGGGCCGTTTCAAAGAAAGGTGACGGGGCAAAACAGATCTTATCGATCAGATCAAGATAGGCCTCTGTCTGTCCCCAGGAGGGGGGATTTTTTACGAAGGCTCCAGGAGGAAGGAGCCCCTTTGCCCCGGCCTCCGTTATCCAGGCCAGGATGACTCCCGTACTCATGGCATCCATACCGTATTGCTCTACGCGGTCGATCAGGCGGAGGACATCACGGGCCTCAGTGACTCCGATCATGGATCCCAGGGCGTAGAGAAGTTCATAATCGTAGGAGACATAAGATGTCTGATAAAAATAGGGCTCCGAGGGAGCTTCAAGGCGGAGGGCTGCCAGATGGATACAAGCGACGGGGCAGTGGGCGCAGGCCAGTCTCCGGCTCAGAAAACGGGCCGCCATTTTTTCTCCGGACAGGGAATCGGCTTCAGGGCCGGTCAGGCTCTTTCTGGTCAGATTGCAGACAGGAAGAGCTCCCATCTCGTGGAGGGGGAGGATGTTGGCCGGAGTCCCCAGGTCGTGATATTTTTTCATGATATCGGATTCTGTCATCTCTTTATAGAGTTCCTGATAAAGAGTTTTGTATCGGGCGGGATCTGAGACCCGGATCCCGCGGTTTCCCTTCAGGACGATTCCTTTCAGCTTTTTCATGCCAAAGACAGCTCCCAGCCCCATCCGCCCGAAATGCCGATAGGTCTCTGTCGTTACAGAAGCGTAAGATACTTTCTTCTCCCCGGCGGGGCCGATCCTTAAAATAGACCGCAGACCGGCGCCTCCTTCTTGTTCCCGCATGATACGCGCCGGTGTGGAGCAGTTTTTCATGCCCCAAAGAGAACGGGCGTCTTTAAAACGGGCTCCCTCTTCATCCACAACGAGATATTGGGGGAAAGGAGCCTGGCCCAGTACGACGAGAGCTCCGTATCCGGCCATCCGTAAAGATACGGCGCTGCGCCCTCCGGCATGGCTTTCCCCGTAATTCCCGGTCAGGGGTGAGAGAAAAGAAGCCACTGTCTTGGAAGCCATGGGGTAGAGTGCGGTGAAGGGACCTACGGCAAAGACGATGGGGCCTTCCGGAGAGCGCCCCCGATATTCTCTCAAAAGAGCCGATGAGACCCCGGAGCCGCCGATAAAATCAGAAAAGAGATCCGGCCGCTCTTCCACAATGAAGCTTTGTGCGGACATATCGACGATGAGGACCCGGTGCAGAGTCTTCATGTCCCTCCTTCGTCGCTTTTCGAGAGGACGAGGACATCATGGGGACAGAAGAGGGCGCATTGGCCGCATTGGACGCAGATATCGGGCTGGCAGGCGACGGGGTCCCAGAAGACAGCGCCGATGATACAGGCATCACGGCATAGGCCGCAGCCTGTACACTTGTCCTTCTGTAGGCGGATTCCGCCTGTTTTGACCTGTACCAGGGCGCCTGCGGGGCAGGCTTCTACACAGGGGGGCTCTTCACAGCAGCGGCAGACGATGATGGTAAACCCTTTGCTCATTCCTCCGGACGAACGGACACTGATGGCCGGCTGTCCCAAACCTCCGCTGCCTGATCGCCTGGAACAGGCGTACATGCAGAGCTGACATCCGACACACAGCTGGGGGTTCTGGACAGACAGTTTAATTTTCATCATGATACACCTTATCATTCATTATACAGAAAAAAGCGGAGAAATCAAGAGGGGGCGAGGGCCCCCTCTTGATTGGGTTATCGGAGGATGTCCAGAATATAGCCGTTGAATGTCCAGGGAGCCTTCTCATTTTCTATGTCTGATGTGCCATGATGCATGACAGCGAGGTTCCCCTCAAGAACACCCAAAAGATAAAAGAACCCTTTGGCCGGAGATACAGAATCGAGAGAATAGACGCGGGGTTTATGGGATTGCCTTTCGAAGGCGATGACCTCGAGAGGATAGGACGGAGCATCGACACTGTTGCCTTTGACCTCATACCGTATAGTGATGTGGGGGACATAGATGGCTGATTCCGTTGTGATCAGAGAACCGATAAGCATATCGCCCTGGATATTAATATTGGGAAGATAAGTAAGGTCATTGTATTCTTTTTCCAGCGGATAGGAGAGTTCGTCGATCTTTTCAAGCTGAGGAGACCAGACTTCGATGAGGAAGGGACGGCAGACTCTGCCGATGAGGATGTTACCTGTATAAGGGTCGATACGAAGAATTCCGCCGGGGACTTTTTCTCCCGGCTCCGGGACTCCCTGAATGGGATGAGGGATACTTTGCAGTAGTTCTCCGGTGGCAAGGTCGATGACTCCGATATAGGTCTTGTTCAGGCTGTGGAAATAGAGAAGGCCTTCAGCGACGTCAAAAGCTGCCATGAGGCCGGTCTCTTCATCAAAATTGATCTGGTCGATATATTCTCCGTCGAGGGAGAAGACCGTCAGCCTGCTCAGAGCAAGGTCCACCCAATAGACTTTTCCGTCAATGACCCGGACGCCCATGGTATGTCGGGCTTCCCCCGGGCCGTTGCCCCTGGGTACCTGAAAGGAGCGGAGAAGGTTTCCTTCAGGGGAGAGAAAGCAGAGTGCGTAATGATCACCGCTGCTCTGGACATAATAGATCTCGTCTTTGTAGACTCCTGCAGTCTGATAACTGTTCTGCTGGTTGGCCTTTTCGAAGGAGAAGGTAGAGACGATTTCAGCGTTTTCCCTTGTGAGTTTTCCGCAACTGATGAAGAGTATCGGGAAGATAAGAAGAAAAATAGTAAAGAGCTTGTTTGTCATATTCCTCCTTTTTTCAATGGGACAGTCCAGGCAGAGGACAAGTTTCATGACAGACCCTTGCAGAGAATAAAATCCGGCTTACAATGGGAATATAAAAGGAGGTCATTGTGATCATAGACCACATTTCCAGATGGAGAGAGACTTTGGGATTTCTTAAAGAGGGAGAACTTTTGTTTGGTTTTCTCAAAAAAGCGCTCCGTGATTTTCCGAAACAGGAGGTCTCTTTTTTAGGGGAGGATGGAGCCAAAGCACTGGCCTCCTCCTATGTCGCGGAGAAAAAAGAGACATCGTGGGAGGCGCACAGGAGATTCTATGACCTGCAATTCCTGGTTTCGGGAGAGGAGCGCTTCGGCTGGGCTCCCCTGGCGGGGCTCACAGAAGAGATCCCCTATGATGAAGAAAAAGATATTGCTTTCTATCGGGGGAAGGGAGACATCTTCCTCTTCAGAGAAGAGTTTTTCATCCTTCTTTCTCCACGGGATGCTCACAGCCCGGGGCTATGGACTCCGGAACAGAGCCGTGTCAAAAAGATCGTCATCAAGATCCCGGTTGGTCTGATCAGCCCTGGAGGAGAGAAGATATGAAAAGGGAGTTAAAGGACAAGCGAAAAGATCATGAACTACCCCGATGCATCCGTGAATGGGGATGGGCATTTCACCACGTGGGGATCCCTGTTACGGAAAAAAGGGAAGGCGAAGCCTATATTGACGGACTCAGGTTTTATGTTTCGGGGTTTTCCGAAAACCCCTTCGGAGCCGAACGGATGCGATTTGAACCTGACTCTCCCGTCCACGAGCTTATCCAAAAAGTCCCTCATATCGCTTTTGTGGTGGAAGACCTTGAGAGAGAAATCGCTGATAAGGGGTTGACTCTTCTCTCTCCCGTGAGCTCTCCTTCTGAAGGGGTTCGGGTGGCGATGATCGTGTGGGACGGTGTCCCCGTGGAACTCATGGAGTTCCACGGGAAAGATAAGGAGCTTTCCGAAAAATAAACGCTGTTCAGGGATTAACCGTATAAACCCAGCCCCGCGGGTCAGGAGTTACTCCGTATTGGATCGCAGTAAGCTCTGTGTAAAGGCCCTGTGTCACGGGTCCGGTCTTTTCGGAGACAGTGAACTCTTTCCCTTCATAAGCGATGGCCCCGATGGGAGAGATGACCGCTGCTGTCCCGCAGGCGAAGGCCTCTGTGATCTCTTTCCGGGAGATCATCCTCATGACATCATCGACATCCAGGCGTGTCTCCTGTACCCGAAGGCCTCTGCTTCCTGCCATTTCGATGATAGATTTTCTGGTGATCCCATGGAGGATCGTTCCCGTCAGGGGAGGGGTCAGAAGGGTTTTGCCCCTGACAAAAAAGATATTCATCCCTCCCATCTCCTCTATGAAGCGTTTGCGTCGACCGTCAAGCCAGATGACCTGGCTGTAGCCCTCTTTTTTGGCTTCCATGGTGGCCAGCAGGCTTGCAGCGTAGTTGCCGCCGGTCTTGGCTTCACCGGTCCCTCCATCCACCGCGCGGACATAAGCGGAGCTGATTTTGACTCGGATGGGGGCGAAATCTTTGAAATAGGGCCCCACGGGAGAGCAGATGATGAAAAAGAGGTAGGAGCGTGAGGCCCGGATCCCGATGGCAGGTTCAGTGGCGATGACAGCTGCCCTCACATAGAGAGAGGCGCCGCGCTGAGAGGGGACCCATCGGGCCTCTTCCCGGAGAAGGGCGTCCTCTGCTTCAAGAAAGAGTCCCTCCGGCAGGAGCGGCATACACATACGGGCCAGCGATTTGTTCAAACGCCTGGCATTTTCCCATGGTCGGAATAAAAGGATCTCTCCTGCAGGGCTTTTATAGGCTTTCTGGCCTTCGAAGACCTCCTGTGCATAGTGAAGGACTACTGCAGCTGGATCAAGGGCCAGATTCCCGTAGGGTAGTATCCGGGGATCATGCCACTCTTTTTCCGGCGAGTATTTCATGATGAACATGTGGTCTGTAAACGTTTCGCCGAAGGGTAACGTCATGATGTCATCATAGAGAGGTTTTCTCTCCTTTTCCGGAACGAGGTTTTTTGTGATGTGCATGTCAGCTCCTTTCATAGAGACATTCTAATCCGTCGATTAGACGGCGGGTTCCTGTGCGGATCTCCTCTTCATCGAGGAGAGATATGGAGAGCCTGATAAAGGGGGGCTTGGCCGAATGGGGGAAGTAGTCCTCCCCCTCGGCGACCAGGACTCCATAATCGAGAAAGTGGCCTGAGAAGCCTGAGGCAGGCGCCTTAAGGCCCGGAAGAGCAAGCCAGACAAGGTATCCGCCGGCGGGGGGATGAAACGATGCAGGAAGGTTGCGGCATCCTTCCTCAAGGAGAGAGAGAAAGAGTCTCATCCTGCGGCTGTAGATACGGTTAAGGCGTCGAAGATGCTTTTGGAGGTACCCCCGGCGGATCATCTCACTTAAAAAGAGCTGGGAAAGGGAGTCGGATGAGAAGTCAGCCAATAATTTTGTTTCGGTGAGAGGGGCTGCTGCCTCCGAAGGAGCGGCGATCCAGCCGATCCGGAATCCCGGGGCCAGAGATTTTGAAAAAGAGCCGACAAAATAGACATGGCCCTTCTTATCCATGGATTTTATGGGAAGGATCATGCGATCGAAATACTTCATGTCTTCATCATAGCCGTCTTCGATGACAGGGACTCCATACTCTTCACAAAGCGAGAGGACTTCCTCTCTGTGTTTCTGAGATGTGGTGATTCCTGTGGGATTGTGAAGAGAGGGCATGGTGTAAAAGAAGGAAGGGAGGGCTCTGCAGGCTTTTTCCAGGGCGGAGAGAGAACATCCCTTCCGACCCATGGGGACGGGGACATAAGGGATCTTTTCTTCCTGAAGAAGGGCCAGAAAGCGGTTATAGGTCGGGGATTCCACCAGGGCGTGCCGGCCGGGACGGTGAAGGAAGGAAGCCAGGAGTTTCAACCCCTGGGTGCTGCCTGAAGTGACAATGATCTCGTCAGGGGAGACAGCGACTCCGTACTCCTGCATATGGGCAGCCAGAGAAGCCTTGAGAGGAGGATACCCTGAAGGAGGCATATAGTTGAGCAGCGCAGCCAGATGAGGCTGCAGGACGGCATTGGCGCAACGCCTGATGTCGGCTATCGGAAAAAGGCGGGGATCCAGGAAAAAGTTTCGAAAATTTACGGGGCTGCCTGGAGCGGTGAGATGAGACTGGCGGAGGGAGCTTTCCTCCTGCCGGGAGGTCCCTTCGCTTTCTTTCCCCCGGAAAGAAACCGGAAGCCCGGCGGGCCTCATTCTGCGGCGGACTGTTGTATAGGATCCGGGACGGCTTTCTGCATATCCCAGGCTCCAGAGCTCCTGATAGGCTTTGAGGACAGTAAGGCGGCTTATCCCGTGAGTATGAGCCAGGGACCTGGTCGAAGGGAGCCGGTCTCCGGGAAGAAGCTGCCCTGAATCGATCTTCGTCATGATTTCGTCCACAACCTGTTTGTAAAGAGGGCGGGACGAGTCGGGAACAATGTGCAGTAAAAGCATCTCAACCTCCGAAGGAGAGTCTAAACCTGAATCGGTATTATTAAAGAGCCAATATTATACTTTTTAGTATAGACCAATATAATGTTCTTTTCTTCTTTGTAAAGAGCAGGATTTCATGTCATAATAGAATGATGGTGCAAGTCCTGACCAAAACGGGGAGAGTTGTATGATCTATCATATCACCATGCCTGATATCTACGAACCCATGAAAGCTGAAGGGGAGTATAAAACGCCCACAATGGAGTGGGAAGGGTTTATCCATTGTCTCAAAAAAGATCAGCTTCTCAAAATCGCCAATGATAATTACAGGGAAGCGGAAAAGATCATTCTGCTCTGTATCGATGAGAAAAAACTGAATTCGAAGGTGGTGGAGGAGGACCTTTACGGGATGGGGGAAGCCTTTGTCCATGTCTACGGGCCCATCAGCAAAGAGGCCATTGTCCGTGTTGTGGAGTGGGCGCCGGGAAAAGAGGGGTATGCCCTTCCTGAGGGGCTCTAGAGAACGCCTCCAGCCGTTCTTTTTTTTACTTATCTTTCTCATATCCCTCCCGGTATGTCTTTATGCCGGGAACCCTGAATTAATAGCAAGAAGCCGGTCTCAATGGACCGGCGTGGCTGTGACAGGGGAAGGGCGTCTCTTTGTCTCTTTTCCCGCCTGGGGTAAAGGGTTTCTCTTTCCCCTGGGAGAAGTGGTCGAAGGAGAAGTCCGTCGTTTTGAACCGAGGGATCGAAAGACAGGGGGCAGGATAACCTTGTCCAATGCCCAGAGTCTGAGGGGAGGCGCAGAGGGCCTGATCTGGATCCTGGACAATGCCAATCCCGATTTCAAAGGAGTCCGTTCCCCGGGGCCGCGGCTGCTGGCTGTGGATGTAGAGAGCGGGGTTCTTGTCTCGGAATACCGCTTTTCAAGAGAGTCTTATAAAAAGAACTCCTATTTGAATGATTTCTGCATCTGCACAAAACAGGCAGAGGCCTATGTCTCCGACTCGGGAACAGGAGGGATCGTCGTCATGGATCTGGAGAGCGGGGAAAGCCGGCGTTATCTGGACGGGACTCCTTCCGTGACCGCTGAAACGTCCACACTGATTATCGGGGGCTCTCCCTTCAGAATCACAAGCCATGTGAACGGGATCGCCCTGGATAAGAGAAAGGGAGTTCTCTACTATTCAGCCTTATCGGGGCATACTCTCTATCGTATCTCTGTTTCGGCTTTTCAGATACCGTTTGTCCATGGAGCGCTTTTCAGCGTCCTTGTAGAACCACAAGGGAGGATTCCCGCTTCTGACGGGATGATTATTGATCTCCAAGGGCGTCTCTGGATCACCGGAGTCGAGACGGGACGGATCTGGGGTGTGACTCCTCATCAGGGAGCCAAAGACCTTTTCCCGGGGTTTTCTGTCTCCTGGCCCGACTCTCTGGCGGAAGACAGCCGGTCTCTCTATCTCACCTCTTCGGATATTCAGGGACGCGACGGTTTCTATGAACTGTACAGGCTTCCTTTATCCCGGGAGAGTCAGCTATCTGAAGAGAGAGAGTGAATCCACTTCCCCGACCGAAGCCGGCGGAAGGCGACCCAGGATTTAGCCAGTTCTTCTAGCCCGGCTCCCATAAACACAACGGGAAGCGGAAGATGCAGAAGAAACGCCGCCAAAGCCGCCATGGGCAGCCCGACGATCCAGAGCGCTGCAAGATCCACAAAAAGACAATATCTTGTGTCTCCTCCGCCCCTGAATACGCCGACCACATTGGTCACGTTAAACGCCCGGAAGGGAAGGATGACTCCGTAAAGGCGGAGAAGGAGGACGGCATTGTCTCGGACCTCGGAGGTGATATCAAAAAGAGAGAAGATGAGGGAAGCCGAAAGGGCTAATATCGTCCCCAGGCCTAGTCCCAGGAGGAAGGAGAAACGGGAGAGCTTAAACCCGAGACCTTTTGTCTCCTCCAGGTCTCCCCGGCCTATGGAATGGCCGATGAGGGTGGCTGTGGCTGCTCCGATCCCGATGAAAAAGACAAAGGCGAGCCGTTCCACACTGTTTTCAACCTGGATGCTGGCTATAGCCGTAGTCCCCATTCGGGCGTAGATGACATGATAAAGGGTGACCCCGAGAGACCAGAGGATCTCGTTCAACATGACCGGGAGGGAGATAGCCAGTACACGCGTGATAAAAGGGCGGGTCAGGGAAAAGAGGGCTCGTGCAGGGGCCAGGACCGGGATCTGTTTCCACCGGATGAAAAGAAGAAGAAGGGCTGATTCGACCATACGTGCAGCCAGGGTGGCCAGGGCCGCTCCCGGAAGCCCCAGGGCAGGGAATCCAAAGTGGCCGAAGATAAGAACATAATTAAGAAAGATATTGACCAGGAGGCATGCGACACTGGCATAGAGGGACGCGAGGGGTTTGGCCACCGCCCGGAGAGCCATGGAGAAGGTAAAGGAGAGGGCTGTGACAAAGTAGCTCCAGGAGACGGTCTTTAAATAGGAGGCCCCGGCGGATATTACGGCAGGGTCGGGGGAATAGAGAGCGATAAGGCGTTCGGGGGCGAAGAAGGCAAAAGCGAAAAAGAGGAGCGCTGCCCCTTGGCTTAAGAGAAGGGCCAGGCCGATGGTGCGGTAGATGTTCGATTCATCCCGGCGTCCCCAGAACTGGGCGATAAAGATGGCCCCCCCGCTGTTGATACCGAAGAGGGTGAGGACAAAAAGGAAATAGATCTGGTTGGCGATTCCTGCCCCGGCGATAAAGATATCCCCCAGACGGCTGATCATAAAGACATCCACCAGGTTGATCGAACTCAGGATGAGGTTCTGAAGGGCGATGGGCGCAGCGATGGCCCAGAGTTGTTTCCAGAGTCGTGAGGCAGACATTATTCTCCTTTGAAGGAGTATACCAAAAGAAATGCGGTATGCCATGTTATTTCAGAGAGAAACAAAAAAAGCTTGAAAAAGACGGAAAACCCTTTATACTCTCCAAATGCCGACACGCAAGGAAATCGCAGAGATCGCTCTTGACCTCTTCCTCAGGGAAGGATACGAGGGCGTCTCCATCAAAAATATTACAGATGCTTTGGAGATCACCAAGGGAAGCCTCTATTATCACTACACGGGGAAAGAGGACCTCTTTCTCAGGACGGTGGACCTTTTTCTCCAGCAGATCTATGCCAGGTATGAGGACCTGATCCCCGATGAAGTCGATAGCGCAGAAGCTCTTCAGAGACACCTGGTGGAGCTGTTTGCCAAAACCGTCGATTTTCTCAATGAAAAAGATTACGATGCAGGATTCCTGCATATGATCATCCAGGGAAAGAGAGAGACTCCCCTGGTTTTGAAGACCCTTGAGGCCCGCTATAGGAAGGTTCATGAGCGTATCACGGTTATTTTTAAAAAGGAATATGATGCCGGGCGCATCCGTTCCTTCTTTGATCCTGAACAGGAAGCAGGGGAGCTCATCATCCTTTTTGAAGGCTATATGATGTTGTGGATCAAGACCGGCAGCCTTTCTCTCAAAGAGACGTTCAAAAAAGCCCTGGACTATAAATTCTCCACATTACTCAATACATGATCTTCGGAGTTCCGGAGTGAAAAAGAAAGTCCTTGTCATAACAGGTGCATCCTCAGGGATCGGGTATGAGACGGCTCTTTTGTTTTTGAGAAGAGGGTGGTCTGTCTATGCCTGTGGAAGGAACAGGGAGAAACTCCGCAGACTGGAAGCCGAAGGAGCTGTTGTGTCAGCTTTCGACCTGGCCGACCGCTCCTCGTCGGAGGCCTTTGTAGAAAAAGTCCTGGACGAAGAGGGCGCCCTCGACCTTCTTGTGAACAATGCAGGCTTCGGCCTCTACGGGTCCGTGGAGGATATTCCCGATGAAGCAGCCAGGCATCAATTTGACATCAATCTTTTTGCTGCAGCCCGGCTCATCCGGGTTGTCCTTCCCTCCATGCGCCGGCGAAGGCAGGGACGTATTATCAATGTATCTTCCATGGCCGGGATCATCTCTTTTCCCATGGGGGGGTGGTATCACGCCTCGAAGTTCGCGTTGGAAGGGCTTAGCGACTGCCTCCGCCAGGAGGTGGCTTCTTTCGGGATCCGGGTGGTCCTTGTGGAGCCGGGAGCGGTAAAGACCCCCTGGCCTGACAAGGCTCTCCGGGAGATGGAAGAACGCTCAGGGGAAGGCCCTTATGGAGAGACAGGCAGGCAGATCGGGTCTCTTTTCCGTGAGTTTTACAAAAGAGGGGTCACTCCGGAGAAGGTCGCTGCTTTAATCTGGAAAGCTGCCGCGTCACGGTTCCCCAGGCGGCGTTATGCCGTTCCGGCCCATTCACGGATTTTTATTTTTTCCCGCCGCTTTTTGGGGGCATGTTTCTGGGACAAAAGTGTCGCCCTGGCCCTGAAACTGGCCGGAGAGGGAAAAAGGAACGGGGAGTCCTGAGATGAAACCTATTCTCGACTTGACGCTTCTCCTCCTCTCCCCTATAATCGGGTTTATCGAATTATGATGAACGAAGGTTATTTTCATATAATAAGCGTCCTGGCGCCTTTTTTTATATTCCATTTTATCTTTAATATCTATTTTTATTTTTTCAAAAGCCGGCAAAGCAATATTATCGCCGTGATCCTTGTCGTCCTGGCTTCTCTCTGCCTCTTCATCTTTTATGATCCCTGGATGGCTATGATGACAGGGCTCTCTTTTGCCGGTCTCATCATTGAGAAAGTCGTCTTGAAAAGGATCCCCGTCCTCAACAAGATCTTTGCATCTCTTTTGATCTATCTCCTCTTTGTAAGGCGCTATTCCGGGGCTCTCTTCGCGGTCTTTCTCCTGGATTACTGTGTGGAGTTTTTAACAGTCGGTCTCTATGTATTAAAGGCAAGAAAGGGGACAGTTCATGATCCGAGTACAAAGAGTCGAGAATAAAGAAGATTTGAAAACATTTGTCCGACTGCCCTTTGCTCTCTACAGCGGAGACCCCCACTGGGTCCCGCCCCTCCTAAAAGAAGAATACCAGATGTTCCACCCGGGCCGGAATCCCTTTTACGCCCATGCGGAAGTGGCTCTTTTCCTGGCTTTTCGGAACCAAACCCCCTGCGGCCGTATTGCGGCTGTCATCAATCACCGGCATAATGAGTTTCATCAGGAAAAGGCAGCCTTTTTTGGCTTTTATGAAGCGGACTATGAAGAGGAGGCCTCTTTCGCCCTCTTTACGGCTGCCTGTGATTTTGCACGTGAAAAGGGAATGAAACTCCTCCGCGGCCCTATGAATTTTTCTACCAATGAGACGTGCGGTATGCTTGTGGACGGTTTTGAACGGGACCCGGTGGTCATGATGCCCTATAATCCGGCCTATTATCCCCGTCGTGTAGAGAGTTTCGGTATGGAAAAGGCCATGGATCTCTACTCCTATTTGTATGATGCAGAGAATCCCCATACAAAAAGGATACTCAGGCTTGCTGATGCTGTCTCGGCCAGACATTCCTACAGCCTCCGGCCCATAACGAAGAAAAACGTCTTCCGGATCCTGGAGGATTTTAAAAAAGTCTATGACAGGTCCTGGGAAAGGAACTGGGGATTTGTACCTATGACACCTGCGGAAATGGATCACCTGGCAGCACAGCTGAGGGATGTCCTCGAACCGGGGTTGGCCTTTCTCCTGCTTGATGGAGAGGTTCCCATCGGAGCTTCTGTGAGCTTGCCGGATATCAATCAGGTTTTAAAAACCCTCAAAGGAAGGGTGACCTTGCGGGGATTGTTCAGGGCCAAAAAGGCGTTCAGGGAGATCGATACAGTCAGGACGCTGATATTGGGCGTTGCTCCGGAGTTCAGAAAAAGGGGGCTTGAACTTATGCTCATCGCTGAGACTATCCGCCAGGGGATGAAAAAGGGGTATCGGTTTGCCGACCTGGGCTGGATCCTGGAAAATAACGACCTCATGAACAGGGAGCTGGGAAACATGGGAGCCAAGATCTATAAGAGGTATCGGATCTATGAAATGGGATTATGATTATTGTATAACGGGAGCCACAGGCTTTGTGGGCTCCAATATTGTCGATGAGATCCTGGAAACAGAGCCTGAGGCCCGTATCCTCTGCCTGGTGAGAAAGAGCAGCGATATCACCTATCTTCATAGCAGGGGGGTGAAAACAGCTGTGGTCGATTTTTCAGACCCCCTGACCATGGAGGGCCCGGTGAGTAAGAGCCGCTATCTTCTTCACCTTGTAGGACTGACCCAGGCCAGGCGGGACGAGATGTTCAGAAAGGTGAACAGAGACCTTGCAGAGATCATGTTAAGCCTTTATCTGAAGCACAGGAAGACCGTCAAAGGATATCTCTTCATGAGTTCCCTGGCTGTGGCGGGACCGCGCCGTGCGTCCCACGCCGATCCCTGTATCCGCAGCGGATGCAGGCCTGTCTCCCGCTACGGGATCTCGAAGCTCGAAGGAGAGTCTTTGCTTTGGCCCTGGCTGGATGACCCCTCGCTTCATATCGTCATCGTCCGGCCGCCGGCGGTCTACGGCCCCCGGGACAAGGATATGAAGATTACATTTGAATGGGCCCGCAGGGGGATCGCCCCGGTGATCGGATGGAAGCCGAAAAAGGTGACGCTGATCCATGCCCGGGACCTGGCCCGTTTCTCCCTGACAGCGTTGAAAAGTCCTCCCCAGAAGGATCCGATCTTTCATGTCCACGGAGGCGAGGCCCTGACGCAAATGGAGATCTACCGGGAGGCTGCTGCTGCGTTCGGGCGGAGACGCTTGTTCACAGTCCATGTCCCCTACTGGGCCGCTCTGTTTGTCGCCTGGCTCAATGAGCTGTGTGGGAAAAACAAGATCTTAAACCGGGAAAAGGTCAGAGAAATAAATGAGGACTGGGGGTATGAGCGGAATGATTTCGAACGGATGGGACTAAAGCCCCGCTATTCCCTGCGGGAAGGGGTATCGGATACCTACAGGATAAATAATCCTTGCAGGGGATAAAAATTAACTTAAAATAGACCCGTAGAAGGGTGGAAGGAGCATTATGGACATCTTTGAAAAAGCCTATCTGTATGATTTGGCGGATAAAGCCCGGGAGGCGGGGATCTACCCCTATTTCCGTGTCATTCAGTCGGACCAGGATACGAAAGTGATCATGAACGGGCAAAAGGTCCTGATGTTGGGGTCCAACAGCTATCTGGGCCTTACAAATCATCCCCATGTCAAGAAAAGAGCTGTCAAGGCCATTGAAAAATACGGGACAGGCTGTGCCGGTTCCCGGTTTCTCAACGGGACCCTCGATATTCATTTGGAGCTGGAAGACCGCCTGGCCGCGCTGGTCGGGAAAGAGGCTTCCCTTGTCTTTGCCACAGGTTACCAGGCTAACCTGGGAGCTATTTCAGCTGTAGCCAGCGGGAAAAACGACATTATCGTAACAGATAAATTGGACCACGCCAGCATTTTAGACGGGATCAGACTCTCCTTCGGGAAGATGGTCCGATATAATCATGCCGATATGAACCATCTGGAAAAGGTCCTGAAACTGCATAAGAACCATCCCAAAGTCATTGTCACAGACGGGATCTTTTCCATGGACGGGGACATTGCCAACCTTCCTGCCATCACTTTCCTGGCTGAAAAGTACGGAGCCCGTGTCATTGTGGACGATGCCCACGCCGTGGGGGTCCTTTCTGCAGACGGAGGGGGAACGGCCAAACATTTCGGACTCACCGAAAAGGCTGATCTGGTCGTGGGGACTTTCTCCAAATCTCTGGCATCTGTAGGGGGATTCGTAGCGGGAGAGAAAAAGGTGATTGATTTCATCAAGCATAATGCCCGGTCGCTTATCTTCAGTGCCTCTCTTCCTCCGGGTTCGGCCGGATCTGTCATGGGCGCTCTGGATATTATGGAAAGAGAGCCGGAACGGATCGAGAGGCTCTGGGAGAACACAACCTTTATGCTGGACGGATTCAAGAAGCTTGGATTTAACACCGGCCATGCGGAGACCCCCATCATCCCTGTCATCGTGGGAGATGATTATCAGTGTTTCCGTATGTGGAAGATGCTTGAGGAAGCCAACATCTTTGTCAACCCCACTGTCTCCCCTGCTGTTCCCAAGGGTCAGGCCCTTATCCGGACCAGTTTCATGGCGACACATAAAAAAGATGAACTGCAGTACGCTCTGGATAAGTTTGAAGAGACAGGAAAACAGTTGGGTATTATCTGAGGATGAAAAAACGGATCAAGCTGATCGTCAATCCCGATTCGGGCCAGAGACATATGGAGGAGTATCTTCCCAAGGTGATGTATATCCTGGGAAGCAACGGGTATGCCGTGGATGTGGATATTGCCCGGGAGAAAGAAGAGATTGTCAGGGCCTTGAAGGACGCTTCCGGAGAAGTGGATTATGTCTACATCTGCGGAGGGGACGGGACGGTCAACCTGGCTATCAACGAATTCGCCGGGCAGGATATGCCTTTGGGGATCATTCCTGTGGGAACGACCAATGTCCTGGCCATGGAGCTCAGCATTCCCATCAACCCGTTTGAAGCCGCCTACTATCTGGCCAATTTCGCCGAGCCCAAAGCTTATGATGTGGGGCGGATCGGAGAGAACTACTTCGGGCTTATGGTAAGTTACGGCTTTGACGCCCACACGATCAGTAAAGTCGACTTCAACCTGAAAAAGATCATCGGGCGATACGCCTATGTACTGGCCGGTTTTTCCACTCTCTTCACCTATAAGCCCGAACCCGTCTATGTGGACCTGATGGACGGGTCGGAGCCCAAGAGAGGGTATTTCGTCGTGGTGGGGAATGCCTCTTTTTACGGAGGGGCCTACAGCATGACGCCTCTGGCCAAAATGGATGACGGGCTCCTTGATGTCTGTATTTTCAAAGAAAAAGGGGTCTTGAAGTCCATATCTTTTGCCATTGATGTGTTACGCGGGACCCATATCAACGCCCAGGATGTGGAATATCATCAGGTGCCCCGTGTCAGGCTTTCCACAAAAAGAGCGCCGGCCCAGGTAGACGGGGACTTTTCTTCGGGTGAAATGGAATCGGTTGAAATCGCGATCTGTCCCAAAGCAGTCAAAATATTAGTCTAGACAAGGAGGAGAGATGAAGATCATCATACCTGCCGCCGGGGCCGGGACACGTCTCCGCCCTCACACTCACCTCCTGCCCAAGGCCATGCTTCAAGTGGCAGGACGCCCCATCATCGGCCATATCATCGATACGGTGACCCGGGACCTGGAGGCCAGTGAAATCATCATCATCGTAGGTTACAAAAAGGAACCCCTGATGGATTGGGTGCATCGGTCCTATCCGGATCTACCCGTCCGGTTTGTGGAGCAGAAAGAGATGCTGGGATTGGGGCATGCGGTTTTCACTGCGGCTCCCTACGTAAACGACGATGACGAGCTCTTTATTATCCTGGGAGATACCATCGTCGATATGGACTTGCCCGCCATGGTGAGCCAGGGATGTTCCACCCTGGGGACACGGGAAGTCGAGGATCCAAGACGCTTCGGGGTGGCCGAAGTCCGTGAAGGAGTGATCTCCCGGCTTGTGGAAAAACCAGATATCCCACCCAGCCGGCTGGCTCTTATGGGTGTCTATTATATCCGGGAAGCAAAGGTTCTCTTTGATTCCATCAAAGTTATCATGGACCGGGGGATCAAGACAAAGAACGAATATCAGATCACAGATGCTTTGAATCATATGATTTCAGGCGGGGTCACGATGCGGACCTTTAACGTTGACAATTGGTTTGACTGCGGTACCATAGAAACGCTCCTCGAGACGAACCGCTTTCTGCTCAAAAAACAAAAACTTCCGGAGAAGGAAGCCGGCACAGGATCCGTCCTCATCCCCCCTTTCTTTATCGGAGAAGGGGCTGTTGTGGAAGATTCCGTCATCGGGCCTGACGTCTCAGTGGGAGCCCATGTGACCATAAAGGATTCCATCATAAGGGATTCCATCATCTATGACGGGGCCGATATCCGCAGCGTGGTTGCAGAGAAGAGTTTATTCGGAACGAACTGTAAAGTCCGGGGGGTATTCAGCCGGATGAATACGGGGCCCGATACGCAGCTGGGAGAATGAACAAAATAAAGGAGGCTGGAAGATGAAAAAACCAAAAGGGCAATATCTTTTTACTTCAGAATCAGTAACAGAGGGGCATCCCGATAAAGTGGCCGATCAGGTCTCCGATGCCATCCTTGATGAATTTCTGGCCCAGGACCCCGAAGCTCATGTAGCCTGCGAGACCCTTGTCACCACCGGACTGACCATGATATCCGGAGAGATCAGTAGCCGGAACGCTTATGTGGATATCCCGGGTATCGTCCGGAACACTATCAAGGAGATCGGTTATATCAGTGCAGATTACGGATTTGATTATAATACCTGTGCAATCCTTACCTCCATCGATGAACAGTCAGGGGATATCGCCCGCGGGGTAAACCGGGAGAAACATATGGAGCAGGGGGCCGGGGACCAGGGGTTGATGTTCGGTTATGCCGATGACGAGACCCCGGCTTTGATGCCTCTTCCCATCTATTATGCCCATAAGCTGTCACGCCGCCTGGCTGAAGTACGAAAAAAAGGGATCCTGGACTTTCTCCGGCCTGATGGAAAGACCCAGGTGACCATAGAATATGACGGCTACACGGCAAAAAAGGTCAATACCATCGTCCTGTCGACGCAACATGACCCTGATATCGAACAACGGGAGCTGAGAGAAGCTGTTAAAAAATATGTCATCAATCCCATCCTCCAGGAAGAGTGGGAGGAGAAACAGGTGGAATATGATGATGTGGTCGTCCACATCAACCCCACAGGCCTTTTCGTCGAAGGAGGCCCCAAGGCTGATACAGGACTGACCGGGCGAAAGATCATTGTAGATACATACGGAGGGATGGCTGCACACGGAGGCGGAGCCTTTTCAGGCAAGGATCCCTCAAAAGTTGACCGGTCTGCAGCTTATGCGGCCCGTTATGTAGCCAAGAATATCGTGGCTGCGGGGCTGGCCAAAATGGTCGAGGTACAGCTCGCGTATGCCATCGGAGTAGCTGAGCCTGTCTCTGTCATGGTCTATCAGTTCGGAACGGGGAAGGTCGATGATGCCAGGATGGCAGCTGCGCTGCGGAAGGTCTTCGATTTCCGCCCGGCGGCGATCATCGACCGGCTGGACCTTAAACGCCCCATCTATAAGAAAACAGCTTCTTACGGGCATTTCGGAAGAAATCTTCCGGAGTTTACCTGGGAGCAGACAGACATGGCCGAGGACCTGTTGAAAAACTTATGAGAACGAAAAGATCCCTCCTCCTCTTCACGCTTCTTGTTCTTTTCCTCCTTACCGGATGCGGCTACTACAATACGTTCTATAATGCTAAAAAATATTATGAAAAGAATGATTATAAGACTTCGCTGGAAAAATGTGACAAGATCCTTTCCGGAGAGAAGTATAAAGCACTCCACGACGATGCCCTTTTTCTAAAAGCCCGGATCTATCATAAAACGGGAGACAGGGAAAAGGCCGTTAAGTATTATTCCATGCTTCTGGAGAAGCCGGCAGAATCCAAATATCAGGAGAAGGCCCGTGGAGCTTTGTTTACCCTCTATAGTTCCGGGGGGGATTATCAGAATGCCTATACCCTCTATTCCCAGGTCGATAAGGAGAACAGGACTCCGGAAATGGATGTGGCCTTTGCCAAACTCCTCTATCTTCGGAAGTATGCCGGAGAACTGGAGTCTCTGTCCCGTGACTACGGGACCTCAACGGACATCGGCCGGGAGATCGCCCTTTATGCTTCGCTCCTGAGGGGAGACCGGCGGAGAGCGGGTGAACTTCTGAAGGCTTTCGAGGCCCCTGAAAAAAGTCAGTATCTCGCGCGCATCTTTTTTTTGCTGACATGCGATTCGTTTTTTGTCCCCTTTATGAGTTCCGGGATTCAGGAGCGGTATAAGGCACCCGTCGAAGTCCTGACCCCCGGAGGAGATACAGCCTCTTTTCAGGCGGTTTTGGACGAGATCGACAGGTTGGGACAGAAAGAGCAGCGTTTTCTTCTCAGGGGGCTGTTTCGCCTTTTTGTGGAACAGGGACGTTTCTATGAAGCCAAAATGGCTCTCCTTAAGATGGAATCTCTCTCAGGTTCGCAGGGTTCCTCTGTCCCCACCATGGCGCTCATCGTAAATACCAATAAGCCCGTGGCCTATTCGGACCTTCCGACAGACTGGAAGGGGTATCTCACAGACGGCCGGGGCCATTACCTCTATACAGAGGAGTATGAGGTCTATCAGCTGGTCAAGGGCCGATGGGAGAAGATCAATGCCGCCCTCCCCCCTGATGGGATCGAAGAGTATTCTATAACTGTCTGGGACGCTCTGAACAAGAGGTGGCTCTTTATCGCCGAGGGGAAAGAAGAATGGTTTGCCCTGAACATCAATGATTTTTCATGGGATACGATTTTTCTGGAAGGAGACGAACTTCCCAGGCTTCTCCCTGAAAGGCTCTATTACCATAACAGAAAGCTATACTATTTTGATAGCATCGGATCCTTCTTTGTGGGAGATATCCGAGGGCGGGACAAGGTCACTGTAGAAAAGATCGAGGTCAAAGGGTGGCTTCCCCAGGTGAGCGGCTATACGGTCCTGGATTTCACACGCCTGGGATGGCTGATCCTCGTGGGAGGGAAAGAGGGGGATATTAACAACACCATGGCTTATACCCTGGATATCAATGACCCGGATCCTTCCTGGAAAGAGCAGTATGCGGCAGCTCCTGTGGTTCTGGCCGACTACGTCCTCACTTCTTTCGATGCCGGGCGGTACAAGATACTTCTCCTCTGGGATCCCCTTCAGGAGTATGAAAAGCCGGCGAAAGCCCTTCTGGCTGATTTCCAATCCTCAACGGAACGTCTGAGCCTTATCGACGTCCCCAAGACTCCCGAAGTCGTGGAGGATTTCTTCGAGTACGAGACTGCCGGGGATTATGGGAGTGACACCATTATCACTTACCGTGATCCTGACACGACCTTTAACTCACTTCTTATCACGGTCATGTCGACAAATGTCCGCCAGCAGACCCTGGCTGATGATTTTCGGATGGGGAACGAGCCCCGGTCAGAAGTGAAGGAACAGGATCTTCAGGATATCCTTTTACAAGACCCTGAAAAGGAGGTCTTCCCCGAAGAGATGCTTCCTGTGATCAATGCACTGGACCAGCTCGATTCAGGCGGGGTGAACAACCCCCGTAAAGCGGGAGACCTCTATCTGGATGCGGGGTTTTATGAGAAGGCGGCCCTCTCCTATACCGAAGCCCTCGAAGAAGAACCCGGGGATAACCGGCTTCTTTACGCTTTGGCTTATGTTCATTTTCGTTATCTGAAGGAACCGGAGAAAAGCAGAGAGTATTTAAACCGTATCGATCTCCCGTCTGTTGAGGAGGAGTTTCTCCGTGAGCATATCATAAAGCTGAAGAGTGTCCTGGACTCCGGGGAAAAATGAACTCAGATCCCTTTTAGTTTATCGATCTCTGCGCTGAGGGTCTTGTTGAAATCCTTCTGGAGATAGCGGTAGGTAAAAAGTACAGCGTTTTTGATAGCTTTTTGGTTGGAGCTGCCGTGACAGACCATGATGGGTTTCCGGATCCCCAGAAGTGGAGCTGTGCCATATTCTGTATAATCCATTTTTTTCATGAGTTTTTTCAAAGAGGGGATAAGGAAAAGGATTCCGATTTTCGCCAAAAAATGTTTTGAGATCTCATGTTTAAAGACACGATAGAGGAATTTAAAAAGACTTTCAACGGTCTTCAGGACGATGTTACCTGTGAACCCGTCACAGACAACCACATCGACATCACCCGACAGAATGTCCCGTCCCTCAACATTTCCCACAAAATTGAGGAAAGCAGCTTTTTTTATGAGGAGATGAGCCTTTTTCGTGAGTTCGTTCCCCTTTTCTGGTTCTTCTCCATTGCTGAGAAGGCCGATCTTGGGTTCTTTTCTCCCCAGGACCAGTTTGGCATAAATATCACCCATCACAGCGAATTGAGCCAGTTGGGAGGCCTTGCAGTCGGCGTTGGCCCCGGCGTCGACCAGAAGAGTCTCTCCGTAGAGGGTGGGGATGGTCGTGGCGATGGTGGGCCGCTGAATACCGGGGATCCTCCCGATCTGCATGAGGGAATGGGCCATGACGGCCCCTGTATTTCCTGCACTGATGAAGGCATCACCCTTCCCTGCCTTGAGAAGGTCCAGCCCCACGGCCATGGAGGAGTCTTTTTTCTCTTTCATGGCTTTCACGGGAGACTCGGACATCTCCACTTCCTGAGCCGTATGGACCAGGCGAAGCCGCTTTCGGTCGAAGGGAAAACCCTGCAACTTGGGGCGGATCTTTTTTTCATCGCCCACAAGGACGATGGTAATATCATCTATCTCTTTCAGCGCGGCAATAGCGCCCAGGATCTCGGAATTCGGGCGGGAATCGCTTCCCATGGCATCCAGAATGATTGTTTTCATAAAACCACCTCGCTTTCATTATAGGGATAAGGGGGCAACGGGTCAACGGGAAAGAAAAGGGAACTCTTTTCTTACGGGAACAGAAATAGTATGTTAATGTTTAAAGAGAAAAGGAGGCCTTTATGAAAAAGATTATATTCATTATTCTGATCATGCTGATCCCGGGAGTTTCCGGATGGGCTTCACAAGAAGCTCCCGGAGCAGCCGATGAGATGGGTCGGGTGAAGGAGATCTATGAAACCGAAGATGATGCCATCCGGCTTGAGCGGATCAGGGATTTTCTGGCCGGAGATGAACAGAGCGGAGCGGCTCTCGTGTATGTCTACCGTATCTACCTGGCTACCCTGCATCAGATGGAAGAGTATGATGAAATATGGGCCATGCTGCCCGATTATTTCCTCCTTATGGAGGAGCGGGATCCCGTGGAGAAGGCTCAGTTGTGCAATCAGGCGGCCTTTATCCTTGCTGAGAGTTTGAAATATACGGATGAAGCCTCTGCGTTGGGGAAAAAAGCACTGGACTATCTGGCCTCTGTGAAGGATGTCCCCCGGGGGATCCCCCGGGATCAATGGCCGGAGATCAAAAAGGCCCTGGAAGCCAGTTACAAAGATACAGTCGGATGGGCAGCTTACAGGGGGCTTGAGTATGATGAGGCTGTCCGGTGGCTTGGAGAGGCAGCGGCCCTTCGGCCCGGGGATGAAAATATCCGTTATCACTACGGGCTTGCGTTAGAAAAGAAGGAGCGGTTTAAAGAAGCCTGGGAAGAGCTCCTTTATGCCCGAGGGTATGCCTTTTTTGAAAGCCCTGATATTGAAGAGGCTCTTAAGCGTATCGAGGCGAAGATCCCTGCAGACTGGAGTGCGACAGCATTGAAGAACAAGATCAAAGCCCAGGTGGATCAAGAGATGGAAGCAGAAGCGCTGAAAGAAGAGGTCACAGCCAGGCCGGCGCCCGCTTTTACCCTTCCCGGAGTAGACGGCAGCGAGTATAGCCTTAAAGAGAGCGGGTATAAGGTACTGCTGATAGATTTCTGGGCCACTTGGTGCGGCCCGTGTAACCGGGAGATGCCAGTTCTGGAAAAATTCTATAAAGAGTTCGCGCCCAGAGGGGCGGGTATCTTCGGTATAGCCGTGGACGGGCCCGATACACGCGGGGATGTCCCCGGATTTGTACAAGAAAAGGGGATCTCTTTTCCGGTGATGTTTGATCGGGATTCTGTGGCAGGGAAGTATGGGGTCCGCACGATACCTGCCCTCTTTATCGTGGACAAGAAAGGGATGATCCGTTTTGTCCATAGTGGTTATTTTCCTGACCTGTATAAAAAACTCTATTATCAGGTCCGTTATCTGTTAAACGAAAAGTGACCCGGAGGTGAGTCCTGTGATGAAAAGATGTTTGTTGATTCCGACTGTTCTTCTTTTGGCTGGGCTGGTATGGGGAGACTCATATAAAAAACCCGATGAAAGTATCGAAAGGGCCTTTGAGGCGTATCCGGCAGATTATATTGTCTTTCAGCAAAACGGCGATATCGGGGTCTCCACCAGAATCGACCCCTATCCCTCTCTGAAGGATATGATGGAGCCGTCTTTGGCTCTGGCCGGCGAGCGGATATCGAAAAGACTCTCCGGGGAAAGAGACCTGACTCCCATCATTGCTTATTCCTTCTTTTATCCTGAAGAGGGGAAGAGGGTTACCCCGAAGTTTCCGGAAGGCGGGACAGTCCAGGCTGTCAAGTTGAATCCGGCCGGGACCTGGGCAGCTGTCGTCATCCAGGGAGAAGAGGGCATCCGGCTGGAGCTGGCGGACACCTCATCCGGCAGAGTCTACCCTTTAAAAGGCCTTCGTGTCGGGACTGCCTTCGGTGATGATGCCGTTCAGTGGACAGGGAGCGGGCTTCTCCTTGTCCGGAGCCTTTTCTCTCAGCAGAAGGAAGCCCCCGAACCTCCGGTTATCCCGGACGGGCCTGTGGTACGGGAGACAGCAGGCGAAAAGAGTATGGTGAGGACATATCAGAACCTTCTTCAGAACAGTTATGACGAATCTCTTTTCGAACACTATTTTACTACAGAACTCGTCCTGGTAGACCCCGGGAAGCGTTACGTCAGAAAGACCGGGGTCAGTGGCCTTATCGATGACGCGGCCCTTTCCCCGGATGGGCGTTATCTTTTTTATTCTCGGATCGTACGTCCCTATTCCTATCATGTCCCCTGGTATTTTTTCCCTAAACATTTTATTGTGAAAGACCTTAAAAAAGGAGACGAGCGGATCCTCCATAAAAGGCCGCTTCAGGAGAATCTCCCCATAGGCGGGACCTTTACCGGACCGCGAAGTTATCAGTGGGAACCTGCCTGCCCCCACAGCCTGGTCTGGGTAGAAGCTCTGGATGAAGGAGACCCGCGTAAAGATGTCCCTTTCCGGGACCGCGTCATGCGCCTTCGGGAGCCTCTGGAGGGAGCTGCTTCTCCGGTCACCCAGACAGTCGAGAGATTTTCAGGGATAACCTGGTCGTCTGAACCCGGTGAGTTCATTGTTTTTGATTTTGATCGGGAAAGACTCTGGTATACGGCCCGCTATATCGATAAAGAGGCCGGGGTCGACAAGACCATCATCGACCAGAGCATCCGTGATATCTATAACAGGGCTGGTGAACTGGTGACCCGCCGGACAGATGACGGAACCGTTTTTGTCAAGGAAGAAGGCAAGATCTTTTTTATTGATGACAAGGGAGCTACCCCCGGGGGGAACAAGCCCTATATCGCCAGTTTTGACCTGGGGACAGGAAAGCGAGAGGTCCTTTATCGGTCCCGGGAAGGATTTCACGAGACCCCGTTGGGATTTTCCGGAGAGGGGACTGAGAAGATACTTCTGGCCTCTGAATCATCTGAACAGGTAAGAAATTACTATCTTTATGACAGGGGAAAAGATTCTCTGAAAGCTCTGACCGACTATCCCGATCCGTATGAAGGGATTTTGGATGTGAAGAAGGAGACTGTCCGTTATACAAGAGAAGACGGAATCCCTCTTTCAGGGACTCTCTATCTGCCCGGAGGATACGACGGTAAAGAGCCGCTCCCTCTGTTCATTTGGGCCTATCCCGAAGAGTATCGGGATCCCTCCACAGCCGGGCAGGCCGATGTTTCTCCCAACAGGTTCACCAAGATCTGGGGAGATTCTCCGATCTTCCTGGCCATGGCCGGGTTTGCCGTCCTCTATGATGCCTCTATCCCCATTGTGGGAGATGCTCAGACGGTGAATGATACCTTCATCGAACAGACGGTGGACAGTGTCCGGGCCGCTGTGGATTATCTGGCCGGAAGAGGGATCGCCGATCCCGGACGGGTGGCCATCGGAGGGCATAGTTACGGCGCATTTATGACGGCGAACGTCCTGGCTCACAGTGATGTATGCCGGGCCGGGATAGCCCGGAGCGGAGCCTATAACAGGACTCTTACCCCCTTTGGTTTTCAGAGTGAAGAACGGACCCTCTGGGAAGCAACGGACTTCTATATACGGGTCTCTCCGTTTATGGCTGCCGACAGGATCAAAGAACCTCTCCTGCTGATCCACGGAGAGCTGGACCCCAACTCAGGAACCTATCCGCTGCAGTCTGAACGTATGTTCGATGCCATCAAAGGCAACGGGGGGACAGCAAGGTTTGTCCTTCTCCCGGGGGAACGGCACGGATACTATGCGCGGGAATCTCAGCTCCATGTCCTGGCGGAGATGGTCCAATGGCTGAAAGCTCATCTGTAGGGAAGGGAAGAGGGAGATAAATCCCGCTTCCCTTTATTCTTTTTGCCGGTAATGGAAGTAGGATTCTCTTAAGAACGCCGCATCCTCGCTGCTTAATCCCTTGACTTCTTTTCCGGCGGAAAGGAGAGAGAGGTAGATCGACGCGCTCTTTTCTGCGACGGAGCAATTAAAGAGAGCTTCCTGCAGAGACCGTCCCCCGCCGATATAACCGTGATGAGACAGGATACAGCCCCAGGACTTTTTGAAAAACGGTGCAGCCTGACAGGCGAGCTCTGTTGTGCCCGGAAGGGCATAGGGGGAGACGGGGATCGTTTCCCCTATGATCATGGCCTGGTCTTCGGTGAGAGGGGGAATCGGGGTTCCGATAAGAGAGACAGCCGAAAGGGCCTGAGAATGGGTATGGATCAGGGCCTTCAGATCACCTGCTGTAAGATAGATCTCTTTATGAAGCTTGTATTCCGAAGAAGGTTTCATCCCTTTGATGCATTTGTCCGATTCCATATTTACAAGACTGATGTCCCCGGGGCGAAGAGAAGTATATTCGACCCCGGAGGGAGTGATAAGAAGAAGGTCTTCACCTACCCGAAGACTGATATTTCCCCAGGTCCCCTGGACCAGTCCCCTTTCCCATAACTGAAGAGCCGTACGGACAAGACACCGCCGCTCTTTTCTGTAGTTTATCAAAAGAGGTCCTCCCTGAAATCGTCTGTGATGGTGAAAGACTCATCCGAGGGGTCATAGTGTCCCAGCCACAGCATTTTCTCTTCTTCGGGGGCCCACTCGTAGGAGATCTTTGTGTCCAGGGTCAGAGGGCTCAGCGGGGTCTCGCCAAGGCGGAATTCGACCTGGGTCTCCGGGATCCAAGCTCCCTCTGAAGAGACATGGTCACGGCGGATGAGAAGGCGCAAAGTGAGAGGCCCTAAGGGAAGCTCTTTGTCCAGCAGAACTCCCGAGAGATTGTCTCCGATTCTGAATCCGTCCACATACGTCTCTTTGACGGTCCCTTTCCGTGAAGTATATTTGACCTGGATCTCTAAGAGTTCCTGGTAGAAACTGTAGTCTGTAAAATCCTGAAGAGAGTGGACATACAGATAGAGGCGCCCTTTGTGGCCGTCACGGGCTGTCAGGTTGATCCTGACATGTCCCGTTCCTCCGTTGAACCCCTTGGCCCAGCGGGGATGGGAGAAAGTAAAGAGGTCCAAAGTCTGGCCGCTGAAGACCAGGCGGTCTTCCCGCTTCTGAACTCTTTGAAAACGGGTCTCGGGCCGGGGAAGGGAAAGAAGAAAGGCGAAAAAGAGGAAAGCCGCCAGTCCCGAAAAAGTAAGGGCATGTTTTTTGAACTTATCCATGGCCTCGCCTTAATCAGAGGTCAGAACCCGCTGCCCGCGAACGATGAGCCGGTTTTCGAAATACAGACGGATCGCCCTGGGATAGGCTTCACACTCCAGAGCAAAGACTTTCCGGGCGATACTCTCGGGGGTATCGGAATCTTCTACCGGACAGGCCCGTTGAAGGATAATGGGCCCCTGGTCATAGTGACGGTCGACAAAATGGACGGTACATCCTGTGATCTTGACGCCCTTCTCATAGACAGCCTCATGGACGCGCATCCCGTAATAGCCCTTACCGCAAAAGGAGGGGATCAGGGCCGGGTGGATGTTCATGACTCTTCCTTCGTAGGTATCGGGATAATGATAATAGGAGAGAAAACCGGCGAGAATGATCAACCCTGGGCCAAAAGGAGCCAGGATGTCATTGATGGCTTGTGAGAAGCTTTCGCTGGAAGAGTAGTCCGTGCGGGGGACTACGAAGGCCGGAAGGCCGTGCTCTTTTGCGATGCCTATTCCGCCGGCATCTTCCCGGGATGAGACGACCGGGCCGATCGTTATGGACGGATCAAGCCGTCTGATGAGGTTGTCGAGTGTCCTTCCGCTTCCGGATAGCAAGACAGCGATAGATTTCTCCATAATACCCCCGGTGAGATTATAGCATGAGACGGAAGGTGCGCAAACATTTTTCCCGGAGGAGCGGACTCCTCCGGGAAAAGAGCGTGATTAATTCAACTTGTCTTTAAGGGATTTTCCGGCTTTGAAAGTGGGGACTTTGCGGGCCGGGACTTTGATCGTGGCTTTGGTCTGAGGGTTGCGTGCTGTGCGGGCAGCCCTGTGGGAGACTTTAAATGTCCCGAAATTCAGGAAACTGATCTTGTCTTCTTTTTTGAGGACATCAGAGATCTCATCGAAGACACCATTGACAATTTCGCCGGCTTTCTTTTTGGACAGACCGTGCTTTTCAGCTACCCGTGTGATAAACTCATCCTTTTTCATACCCAAACTCCTTTCATTAAATAAGAACTTAAATCATATGATAGCAAGAGTTGAATCCTTTTTCAAGGGGAATTAATGATAATCCCTTAAAGAAGGGCTTCCGGGGGAAAAAATTTGCATTTTCCCCTCCCTTCCAGTATCATATGGGGTGGAGGTGATGTCATGCATGATACATTCGAGGGGCTCTACTCACGCCTTGGGGGGATCCGGGACTCTATTCTGAGTGATGCGATCATGTTTAACCAGTTTACGTCTGAGACGCGGGCGAAACAGCCTGAACAGGAGTTCATTACCCGGAAACTGGAAGAACTGAACATCGATGATTATGAGGTCGATGAAGCTGGAAATGTCTCTGTCCATCTCAATACGACCCGGGACCTCATTGATAAAAGCCTGCTTCTCTTTGTCCAGATCCACCGCAACAAATTCTCCATCGCAGACAGGTTCATCGAACTTTCGGCAGAACGCGCCTATGGCGCAGGGATCGCGGAAAGCGCTCTGGCGGCCTCTGTTTTGATCAATCTCCTCCATCTTCTGAGAAGCGCCGCGCCTCCTTTGGGGGCCGATGTCATCTTTCTCTTTTCCCCCGCCCCGGAATATGAAGGGCGCTTTTCTGCCCTGGAAAGCTTTGTGGAGAGACACCAGCATCATCTTGCCGCGGCGGTGGAGGTGAACGGGATCGCTCTGGGAGAGATCGGTTATCGGTCTGTGGGAGAGTATACCCTGGACATCAGGTCGAGGACTCCGCTGATGGAATGGAGCGATACCATCAAACAGATCGACGCCGTGTCAGCCATGGATGTGCTGACTGAGCTGGCTTCCCGTCTCAAAAGTATCGGGTGGCCCGGGAAATCGGGAGTCTTCATCAATATAGCCAACCTGACCAGTAATATGAAACTTCATAAGATCCCCAGTAAAGCTATGATGCGCCTGGATATTATGGCCCATGACAACAGCTACCTCGATTTTGCGAAAAATGTCGTAGATGCCACTGTGGCCAAGCTGTCCAAAGAGCTGAAGACGGTCATAGAGATGAAAGAGGTGATGCATATCCCTTCCAACACCATGATGGAAAACCACCCCTTCCTTCAAAAGGCCATTGAGACATTCAAGGTAAACAATGTCCGGACAAAGTTGGGGTTGATCAACGATGAGGCCACAGTCCTGCTCTCCCGCGGGATCCCCTGCATCTCCACGGGAGTCACACGGGGAGAAGTAGCCCTTGAAGAAGAGTATATCGAGATCCAACCACTGGAGACGGGGCTCAAAGTCATTGCCTCACTGATTGCCGTCACGCAGCTCTATATGAACGAACGGAAGGATGGTGACCCTGATGAGGGATAATATCCTTAAAAACACTTTTCACCATTCAGATTTCGGTGACATCAAAAAGCTGGTGGCTTTAAAAGAAAAGCAGAACTTGAAGATCTCCCTGGCTTTTCCCACCCTGAATGAAGAGAAGACCATCGGCAAGGAGATTTTGATCATCAAGAACGAGTTAGTGGACCGCCATCCCCTGCTGGATGAGATCGCCGTGATCGATTCCGATTCCACAGATGCGACCCGGGAGATCGCTGCGGAGTTCGGAGCTAATGTCTTTGTCTCTTCAGAGATCCTGCCGCAGTACGGTTCTTATCGGGGGAAAGGCGAAAATCTCTGGAAAAGCCTCTATGTCCTGGAGGGAGATATTATCGTATGGATCGATGCCGACATAAACAATATCCATCCCAAATTCGTTTACGGGCTTTTGGGAGCATTGCTGAATCATGAAAAACTGGAGTATGTCAAAGCCTTTTATGAAAGGCCGATCACGGGAGAACACGGGATCCGGCGCTCCGGCGGAGGACGGGTCACGGAGATCCTCACCCGGCCTGTTTTTTCGACATTTTTTCCCGAACTGGCTTCTCTGATCCAGCCCCTCAGCGGGGAATATGCCGGCAGGAGAAGACTTCTGGAAAAACTCTCTTTTTCTGTAGGGTACGGCGTGGAGATCGGACACCTCCTGGATATCTTCAAGACCCGTGGGACCGAAGTCCTGGGACAGGTGGACCTGGACATGAGGATACACCGTAATCAGGATATCCGGTCACTCAGCAGAATGTCTTTTGCTTTATTGAATACGGTCTTAAAAAGGTTGGAAGCTTACGGAAAGATCACTCTGAACGAGAAAGTCAATACAGAGCATATCGCTATTAATGTGGAAGAGGAAAGGCATATCCTTGAAAAGACCTCCATGGTCCCTCTGGAGCGTCCTCCCATGATGACGCTGGAGGAGTACCGTAAAAAATTCAAGGGGGGCCGGGATTAGGATGAAGAGGCTGGTTCTCTTTCATTACCACTTTTTGCCCGGAGGGGTGACCACGGTAGTAAGAAATATCCTTTGGGCAGCCGGAGGGATCGAAGAGGCCCTCCTCTGTTGTGATACCCGGATGGGGACATCAGGCCTGGCTTCTGCTCCCGGGATGCCTCCGTTTCACTTTTACCACCTCCCTGAGATGGGATACAGAAGACGCGGAGCCTATGACCGGGCAAGCTTTCAGCGGGAGAAAAAGGAGATCCTGAAGGCCCTCAGGAAGATGGAGGGACCGGAGACCCTCTTCTGGGCCCACAACCATCATCTGGGTAAGAACCCCGCCTTTACGGCGGCCCTTTCCGAGTATGCCCGAAACGGAGAGTCTCCCCTTCTTCTCCAGATCCATGATTTCCCCGAATGCGGAAGGTGGGAGAATTATGCCTTTCTGGAGGAGTATACACAGGAGTGGTATCCCCGTGGAGATAAAGTCTGGTATGCTGTCATCAACCGGAGAGATCAACGTATCCTTATGGAAAGCGGCATTCCACGGGAGCGCCTTTTCTACCTCCCCAACACGGTTTTCCCTGATGAGGAGTCGGAAGAGAGGCCTGTTTCGCGTCCGGAGGCCCGAAAGGCGGTCCGGGACTATTGCCTGAAGAGCGGGTTCCCCTTTGACGATAAGGCTCCTCTTCTGGCCTATCCGGTTCGGACCATCCGAAGAAAAAATATTATTGAGGCCTTTCTTATCGCTTTTATGGCCCGATGCAATATTGTTGTGACCCTTCCGGCTAACTCCGCTCCCGAACGGCCGTACGAAAAAGTAGTGGAAGGACTCTCCCGGGAACCGTTTTTCCGCGGGGCCTGGGCGCTTTCGCGGGATTTTCCCGATTCCTTTCCGATGGTCTTGAAAGCTGCTGACCTTGTCCTCTCCTCCTCGGTCATGGAAGGGTTCGGGCTCTTCTTTCTGGAGGCCAAGATGCGGGGCGCCAATTTCGTAGCCCGGGCGCTTGATGTCCTGGATGACTTTCCGGGGCTTGACCGCGAAGGAGTCTATGATACCCTTGATGTCCCTGCGGCTTTTGTGGAAAGACAGGCCCTGACGGCACAATATCTGAGACAGATCGAGCGCCTTCCTCTTCCGGAAGAATATTCCAGGGGCTTAAAAGAGAAGACTGTCCTGGGGCTTTCAAGCGGGATGATAGATTTTGCCAGCCTTGATGTTCCCCGGCAGGCTGCTATCCTTAAAGAGAGCGCGGCGAGGGAAGGTGTCCGGGAGGCCGGGCAAAGCCTTGTCCGAAAGATTTTCACGCTGGCCGGAGCTTACCAGGGCCAGGGAATGGAGCTTACCCCCTTCTCTTTCCGTGCCCATAAAGAGAGAGTGGCAGCCCTTCTGGAGAAGGTCTCCGGGGGGGGAGGGGGTGGAAACCATTGGGATATTGACCGCGGGGATGTATTAAGCCGTTTTTTAAGCCCGGACAGGATAAGGCTCCTGCTGGATTACAAAGGAGAAGAGAGATGAAGAAGCGTATCGGATTTGTTGGGACGCGGTTTTCCGGACTGGACGGAGTCTCCCTGGAAGCGGCCAAATGGAGCCGTGTTCTGGAGGAGATGGGACATGAGATCTTCTGGTTCGGGGGAGAACTGGATAAAGAGGAGGCAAAAAGCTATCTCTGTCCGGAAGCCCATTTTCAGTCACTGGATATCGATGATATCAACGGTTCCATTTCCAATACCTATCAGAGAAGCCCCCATACGACCGAAAAGATCCATGAGATGAAAAAAGTCATTAAAAAGCATCTGTATGCTTTTTTAGACCGGTTTGACCCGGAGCTGATCATTGCAGAAAACTGCATCAGCATCCCCATGAACATCCCCCTGGGAATGGCTCTCACCGAGATGATCGCCGAGACGGCCCTGCCAGTGATAGGCCATCACCACGATTTTTTCTGGGAAAGGAACCGTTATCTTCATAATGCCGCAGGAGATTTTCTGGCCATGGCCTTTCCCCCGGATCTCCCGTCGGTCAAACATGTGGTCATCAACAGCATCGCCCAGAAGGAACTGGCGGCCCGAAAAGGGATCTCCTCGCTGGTCATTCCCAATGTCCTCGATTTTTCCAAGGAGATGCCCCTGAACGGGGGAGGGAGGGAAGCCTTCCGTAAGGATTTCGGGTTCGGTGAAGACGATATAATCTTTTTGCAACCGACACGGATCGTAGCCCGGAAGGGGATCGAGCATGCGGTGGAACTGGTCAGGCGTTTGAAAGACCCCCGCATTAAGCTTGTCATCACCCACTCCTCTTCAGACGAGGGGCTCGATTATTATAACCGGATCATCGATTTTGCCAAGAACCAGGGGATCGACATCTACTTCATCAACAATAAGCTCCATGACCCTAACCAGTACCGACAGGGTTGGGAAAGGATCTATACCATCTGGGATGTCTACCCCTATGCTGATTTTATCACCTACCCTTCTTCTTTCGAAGGTTTCGGCAATGCCTTTCTGGAGGCCATCTATTTTAAAAAACCCATTCTGGTCAACCGGTATTCCATCTTTATCGCCGATATAGAGCCCAAAGGGTTCCGGACGGTTTCCATGGACGGGTTCATCTCCGATGAGGTGGTAAACCACGTGAGAAAGGTCATGGAGGAGACAGAGTACCGGGAGATGATGGCGGATGTGAACTTCCGCCTGGGGAAAGCCCATTTTTCCTTTGATATTTTAAGACGCGACCTGAAATCCATTCTTGCGTCCTTTTTCGGAGTCAACGGTGTTTAAAGCGCTGATCTGGGACATTTACGGGACACTCCTCCTGACCCCGGGAGGGGGGATCCCTCCTGAAGCGGACAAGAATACGTATCTGAGACGGGGTTTCGAGGTATTGGGAAAGTTTATCGGATTTTCCCCGAAAGAAGATAACATCTCATCCTATTTCAGCCTCATATCAGAACAGCATGAAGCCCGGCGAAGGGCGCACGGGATCACATATCCCGAGATCGATATCATCCTTCTCTGGCAGGAATTCTTCCAGCGTCACTATGGTCTCCAGGTCCCCCTTCAAGCCGTCAGGGAGGGGGCTCTCATTTTCGAGGAGACGGTCAACCCCGTTGTCCCGGTGGAAGGGATGGCCTCTCTTCTGAGGGGCCTTCATAAAAAGAAGATAAAGATGGGCTTGGGATCCAACTCCCAGTTTTATACTCTCCATTTTTTGACAAAAGCCTATCCCGGGATCTTTCCCTCTCTCTTTGATCCCGGGTTATGGGCCCTCTCCTATGAGATCGGCGCAGGGAAACCCGATCCCCTCTTTTACGAGACTTTGAAGCAAAAGATCCAAAGCGAGGGACTTGCACCCGGAGAGTGTCTTTTCGTAGGGAACGACGAAGAGAACGATGTCCGCTTTCCGGATGAGTACGGGTTGAAATCTCTTCTTTTTACTCCCGGGGGGAGAGGGAAAGGCGTCAGGACGGCCCGGGAACTGGCCGAACTCCTTGACGTGACCTGAACTTATTTGTTATTTTTTTTCTTGAATTCTCATCGGGTTTGATTATACTCTGTCTGGTCCCGTAGCCCGGGTGGCGGAATTGGTAGACGCGCTAGATTCAGGATCTAGTGGGCAATACGCCTGTAGGGGTTCGAATCCCCTCCCGGGCATTTTTTTTATCTTCGACAAAGGGAGGACCGTTCATGTTTGCATCTCAATCAAAACGGGGTCTGACATTCAACGACATCATTTTTATCAATAATGCCCAGGCCAGGGCCAGAAGCCGCTCAGCCGGGGCGGGGGCTGTCGTAAACGGCACTATCGGAGCCCTATTGGACGACAGCGGAGAACTTGTCACCTTTGAGTCCGTAGACCGAGCCCATGGGGCTCTGGATGTCCGGGCCCAGTCACCTTATGCTCCCATGGGCGGATATCCCGCTTTCGTCGAGGCGGCAGAAGCCTACTGTTTCGGGGAGAACCGCCCCTCGCTGCCCCTGAGGGGAGTCGCTGTCTCAGGCGGGTTGGCTGGGATCCACCATGCCATCCTCAACTATACAGAACCAGGCGATTTTATCCTGACCACCGATTGGCACTGGGGTCCCTATCAGTCCATCACCGACGAAACCGGACGGAAACTGAAGACATTCCCCCTTCTGGCTTCGGGAGGGCCCGATTGGGCCCGATTCGAAGAGACTATGAAAGAGCTGGCGTGTGAGCAGCATAATATCTTTCTTCTGATGAATACTCCCGCCCATAATCCTACCGGCTACTCCTTCACGGACGGGGAGTTTATTCAGATGCTTTCTCTTTGCAACAAGCTGGAGCATCCCGTGGTCCTTTTCCTCGATGTGGCTTATATCGAGTATGCCTCCCCTGAAAGAAAGAATATCTTCCGTTTGCTGGACCGCTTATCCGGGAATACCCTGACATTGGTGGATTACAGTATATCCAAGGGATTCGCCAAATACGGATTAAGGACAGCGGCTCTCTTCGCCCTTCACCGGGACGAAGAGGTCCTGGAGGAGTTTGTGCAGATCATGCTCCTTTCCAACCGGGGGACTTACGGGAGTGTCTCTTCGACAGGCCAGCTTCTTCTGGAAGCCCTGTATAAGAAGAAGCCTCTTTCGGACAGCTACACAGAGGAGCTTCAGCAATGGAGGCATCTTCTCGCCGGGAGAGCCAGGATCTTTTTCGAGACGCTCCACCCGGGCCTGGCCATGCCCTATCGCGACGGGTTCTTCGCGGCCGTTGCCAGCAGCGATCCCTTCGGGGTGTGCGAAAAGCTCAAAGAGGAGGATATCTTTCTCGTTCCTCTGAACAAAGGGATACGGGTCGCTCTCTGTTCCCTCTCCGGCAAACAGAGCCGCCGGGTGGCGGAAGCTCTCAACAGGCTGGCGGAAAAAGAGAATCTGTCTGATGATATCTGAAAAAGTATGCCGTATCATAAGGCAGGCTCCCCGTCTTCCGGGAGTCTATCTGTTTAAAGACGCAAAAGGCGGTATCCTCTACGTGGGGAAGGCCAAAAACCTCAATAACCGGCTTCGTTCCTATTTAAATGAAAAGGGGCTGGATTACCGGAAACGGGTGATGATGCATCATGTGGATGATGTGGAATATATCGTCGTGGCATCGGAGTCAGATGCCTTTATCCTGGAGAATAACCTTATTAAAGAGAATCAGCCCCACTACAATGTGGACCTGAAAGACGGAAAGACCTATCCCTATATCAAAGTGACCCGGGAGACTTTTCCCCTTATCACCGTCACGCGGACAATCCGTAAAGACCGAGCCCGATATTTCGGTCCCTTTACCTCCATCTCATCCGTGAAGTCTCTCCTTTCCCGTTTGAGAGCTGTCTTCCCCTACCGCCATTGCAGGACGATGCCTCGGCATGTCTGCCTTCAGTATCATCTGGGCCGTTGCGGCGGGCCCTGTGAAGAGAAGGTCTCACCGGAAGAATACGGGAAGAACATCGCAGCCATCGTGGATATTCTCAAAGGGAAGGGGAAAGAGCTTTTCAGCCGTATTGAGCGGGAGATGAAGAGCTTTGCATCGGGCCTTGAGTTTGAAAAGGCGGCTCAATGCCGGGAACAGCTAACCGGGCTTAAACAGCTCCTCCTGATGCCTGATATGGAGACAGCCGGCGGAAAAAACTGCGACGCCATGGCTCTGTCTGCAGTGGGTTCTCTTTACGGTCTCTATCTCTTGTCCATGAGAGAGGGCAAAGTGGTGGAGCAGACAGGGGATATTTTCGAGAGTCAGGAGAAACCCGCTCATGTCTTTGAAGCCTTCATCCGCCTTCACTACGGAGCTCAGCCCTCTGTGCCTCCCCTGATCATTGTCAATGATATTTCCCCCGGAATCCCTCTTCTGGAAGAAGAGTTCGAGGAACGGGAGGGAAGAGTCGTCCGCATCAGAAGGCCGGCCGGCGAAGAGGAGTCCCGCCTTCTGGCCCGGTGTGAAGAGAATGCCCATTTTCTGTTAAGGAAACATTTCCTCATGGATCCCGGAGCCTATTTCGATGACCTTGAAGAGCTTCTGGGCATAAGCCCCATAGACCCCCTTGACGCCTTTGATATATCCAACTACGGAGGAGAACAGTTCACTGGCGGATGTATCCGGCTGACAAGAAAGGGGTTTGACAAGAGCCTCTACAGGTCCTTTGCCCTGCAGGGGGAACACCCTGATGACTTCCGTATGATCGGAGAGATCGTGGAACGCCGTTATAAAAAAAACAGCCTTCCCCACATGGTCCTCATTGACGGGGGGGCTCTTCAGGTCAGGTTTGCAGCAGACGCCCTCGCCCGGGCAGGAGTTTCCCTCCCTGTCATAGGGCTGGCTAAGGCCGAAGAGCGTGTCATCAGTGAGGAGGGAATCCATCTTCCGGCAGAAGAACACGAAAAAGCCCGCCTTCTGCTGATGAGGGCCCGGGATGAAGTCCACCGCTTTACCATCGGTTATAACCGGAGAAAAAAACGCAAGAAGGCTCTGAACAACCCACTGACAGAAGTCCCTGGCCTGGGAAAGAGCAAAGCCGGGCTGGTCATGGATTTCTTCGGAAATCTGGACGGGGTGCGCCGGGCGGAGATCTCAGACCTTGTTAAAGTCCCCGGGATCGGCCCTGCCCTGGCGGAAAAAATAAAAAAACATCTAAAAAACATTTGAAACTCTTCTGATATCCGTTATAATACTATCGTGAAGGGAAGCACGAAAGGAGATGCCTTGGAAAAGCAGATTCCCAGGCCGACATTGGAACGGTTCCCCAAATACTATCAGGTGGCGAGTTCTTTTCTGAACAAAAGCCGTGAACCCTATATCTCTTCGGTTTATCTGGCTGAATGTCTCAGTATGGACGATTCCCAGGTCAGGCGGGATATGATGTATCTGGATATCGGCGGAAAACCAAGAGTAGGCTATAACGCCGAAGAGCTCCGCAACACACTGGCTCACTATCTCGGTTATTTCAACCTTAATGTCGCCCTGCTGGTCGGCGCAGGACATCTGGGGACAGCAATTGCTGAATACAGGGGTTTTGAAGCTTACGGGCTTAGGATCATCGGGCTTTTCGACATTGATGACTCCAAGATCGGAGAAAAGATAGGAACGGTTCAGATCCAGCCGTTATCAAACCTCGATTCCTTTGTCCCGAAACACAATATAAGGATAGGGATAATTACGACGCCGGCTGAGGCTGCCCAGTCTGTGGCGGAAAGGCTGGTGGCTGCAGGGATCAAGGCTATCTGGAATTTTGCCCCTGCACGCCTTCAGGTCCCCGAGGATGTTTTTGTCCAGGATGAGAACCTGGCCGAGAGTTTTTCCTTTATTTCCCATTTTATGAAGCAGTTCGAACGGAAAAAGACGTCCAAAGTCATCGTGAAAAAGATTCAATAATCATCCCTATAATAGACTTCTTCCAGGATCAGTCCATCGGGAGCCAGTGTCTTTCCTATGGAGTGGCGGTCCCCTGTTTCAAAGGCCCTGATGATCTCCTCTTCGCGGAGTTTGCCCAGGCCCAGATAGAGAAGTGTTCCCATGATGATCCGTATCATATTATAGAGGAACCGGTTGCCTTTGATATGAAAAGTATACACCCCCTGAGCCTTCTCCAGAGAAAAGGAGCGGATGATACAGACCGGTGATTTTTCCGGATCACGGCTGGCCATATTACGAAAAGCGGAAAAGTCCTTCTCGCCGGTAAAGAGGGGGAGGGCCTTTTCCATGCGGAGAAAATCGACAGGAGAGGGAAGACGATAGGCATAGCGGTTTCTCAGGGGGTCGTCAGGGTAGATAAAGGTGTATGAGTAGTGTTTTCCACAGGCGGAGAAGATCGGGTGAAACGACTTGTCGGAATAATCCAGCTCCAGGATGCGGATATCCCTGGGAAGAGAGGTGTTGGCGCCGCGAAGGACATTCAGGGGCGGGATATCCTTGTGGGCCCTGAAATGGATGACCTGTCCGCGGGCGTGAACACCTGAGTCGGTCCTGCTGGCTCCCTGGACTTTGATGCGCTCTGTATCGAAGATCCCGCTGAAGGCTGTTTCCACCATGCCCTGAACCGTGGGGATCCCTTTGCGTTGGAGCTGCCAGCCTTTATAGTCCGTTCCGTCATAGGCGACTTTTCCTCTGTAATAGGTAAACATCTTTCCCTCCTGTCCTATGGTACTGCAACTTCCTTTTTTTGAGAAGTGAAATCATCCTTTACACCGGAGAGCTGTTTCAGTAAAATATGAATAATTGAAGAAGTAAAAAGGAGGTTTTATGAAGGAAATGATGATCATGGGATTGTTGCTTACAGACCGTGTGAAAGAAGCGACAAGAGTCCAGGAGATCCTGACCAGATATGGCTGCTCCATTAAAACCCGTTTGGGGATGCATGAAGTCTCTAAGGATTATTGCGACAAAAAGGGCTTTGTCGTCCTGGAACTTGTGGGAGACAAAAAGGATTGGGAAGCCCTGGAAAAAGAGTTGTGTGAAGTCCAGGGAGTCCAGGTCAAGACCATGTTCTTCGAGTATTGAAAAAAGGGGGCTTTGCCCCCTTTTTCACTCTCTTTTTTCGTTCTTTAACGTCTCCGGGACAGGAGAATCAGACGCAGCAGATTCATCAGTGCGGCCAGGGCGGCGGCGAGATAGGTCAGGGCTGCAGCTTTCAGGACTTTCTGGGCTCCTGTCAATTCCTCCGGGGTAAGATATGACCTTTTTTTCAACACGCGTAAGGCCATGTAGGAGGCATCGAACTCCACAGGGAGGGTGATGACTGTGAAAAAGACGGCTGCAGCGTAGAGGATGATCCCGATATTGACCAGGGGCGGGAATTGAAAGATAAAGCCGAACAAGACCAGGGGGATGGCCAGATTGGACCCAAAGGTGCTCACGGGAACCAGCGCGTTTCGGATCTTGAGGGGAAAATAATCACGGGCATCCTGGACCGCATGGCCACATTCATGGGCTGCTACGGCGATGGCCGCGATACTTGTCTGTCCATAGACGGCCTCAGAAAGACGGAGTACTTTATGTCGCGGGTCATAGTGGTCGGTCAGATGTCCCGAGACACGCTCGACGGGGACATCCACTTCAGTTCTGAGCAGAATATCCCGGGCGACGGCATCGGCCGTCATATTCTGAGAAGAGCGGATCCCCGAGTACCGGGAAAATGTGGATTTGACTTTGAACTGGGCATAGAGAGAGAGAAGGATGGCCGGGACCAGAAGGATCATGGTCCAGTCATAGAAATAGTACATAGTATCACTCCTTTGAAGGGGATGGCGGTTCCAGGAGATCCGGGATCCCTTCATTTTGCAAGATGAGGAGTCCGAGACGTTCCCGGGAAATCCCCTCATTTATTTTATAGGTGAAAAGCGGCCGCCCGTCAACAACCGAAGATTCAAAAGAGTAAAAAGCGATGGAGGGGTTGTCCCGTACCTCTTCGGCCAGTTCAATGAGATGAGACGAAAGTATAAAGAGGTTGCCGGGCCAGAGAGTGAATTTCCGGATCACAAGGCGGGAGGCGTCATAGGCGTCTTTGACATTGGTCCCTTTGAAAAGTTCATCGAAGATGAAAAGAAGGTGGCTTGACTGATGAAGGAGCCGGCCGGCTTCTTTGACACGCCTGACTTCGCTGAAAAAATAACTGTATCCTTTGCGTATGTTGTCTTCCGTATTTATGCTGGTAAACAAGCCCTGAAAGAGATCCATACGACATTCCCGGGCGAAGACGGGAAGGCCGGCGCGGCCTAGAAGCACGGTTATTCCAAGAGCTTTCAGGAAAGTCGTTTTCCCGGCCATATTGGGGCCGGTCAGAAAAAGGAAGGAACAGGGTGTCTGGAAATCCTGTGTCACAGGGTGGGGGAGAAACGGGTGATAGAGGCCCCGGGCTGAAAAAAAAGGCTTCTCGGATTCCATGACCCGGGGGAAACACATGAGGTGGCTTTTCATAGCGGCCCCCACGGAAAAGAAGGCGTCAAGAAGGGCGAAGGACTCGGTCAGAGAATCGATATAAAATTGGCCTCTTGTCCTGAGCCAGCGGTCAGCGTCCAGAAGGCGGAACGGATGGCGGCCGGGAGAGGAGAGTCCTGAAATATGGGCCAGGACAGGGCCCAGAGACTCTTCGATACGATGGGTGAGCGCCCTGACCTCACCGGGGAGGGGAGCCTGTCCGATCCTATCCAGAAATCCTTCCAAAGCATGGGCAAAAGCGGCGATGAGGGTCACTCCTTCGGAAATAAACTCCATGTTGCTGAAGAGGCCTGTCCCTTTGTGCCTTAAAGAAAGGCGAAGCCACATTCCTGCCAGATGAAGTGGGCTCCTGTTTCGGATCATGGGAAGTTTCGAACGCAAATATTGGGTGATGAAGAGAAACTGATTTTTGTGGACCGGCGGCGCCTCTTCTTCCAGCTCATGGAAAAAACGGAAGGAGTCCTGCCTCTCCTCTACCTGTTTCAGGGTCTGAAAGTCTTCCATAAAAAAGGAGCGAAGCTGTTCCCTTCCCTTTTCCGTCCTGGTGTAGTCGAAAAGCGCAAAGACCCCCGGTGTCCCGTCATAGGACTCGAACAACTCGAGGTCTCGCATGGTCTGGACATCGGCAGTCATCAAACAGTCTCCTTTGCGGGGTGAGCCCCCAAAACAGGTGCTTTTTTAATTATACAGAGGGAAGGTGGGATAACAAGGGAAAAGGAACATCCCCTCATTTAAGGTTGTTTAGTTAATACTTGTTTATTTCATAGTGGTCCGTATAATAGAGCGGGAGGAGTTAAGATGTATAAAAAAGCATTACTGGCTGTCACAATCTTGTTGTTTTTGTTTTTTTCAGTAAACCTTGTCTTTTCTGCAGGAGATTTTTTTAAGGGACTGGCCATGATCAACGATGTCCATACCATGGTCAAGGAACATTATGTGGAACCCGGCGATGTCCGGGACCAGGATATGGCCTATCGGGCCATCAAAGGAATGTTGGAAGGGCTGGATCCTCACACGGCCTTTTTCAACCCGGAAGAGAGCCGGGACATGATCACCGACATTGAAGGCTCATTCGGAGGACTGGGGATACGGATCGATAAAAAAGGAGACTTTGTCGTCGTAGTCTCGCCTATCGAAGGGACACCGGCCTATCGTATGGGAATACAGGCCGGGGATAGGATCGTGGAAGTCGACGGGGAATCCGCCGTCGGGCTCTCCCTTGAAAAAGTGATCAGCATGCTGCGTGGAGACATCGGGACAAAGGTCCGGGTCAGTATCCAGAGGGACGGGGTCGCTGACCTGATTACCTTTGAGATCGTCCGGGAAAAGATCGAGCTGCCCAGTTTGGCGGGGACTTTTATGATCGATGAGACCACCGGCTATATCCGTTTTATCCACTTCCAGGAGAACTCCCTTGAAGAGATGAAAAAAGCCCTGGCCGGCCTGAAAGCCGGGGGAATGGAAAAGCTTATCCTGGATCTACGTTATAATCCCGGAGGGATCCTGGAGATCGCCCACGGGATTGCCGATCTCTTTATACCCCGGGGTGAAGTCATCGTCTCTACCCGTGGCCGTGACGGGGTCTTGCTTGAGGAGTACAGGTCTACCGACCCCACGCCGTATGCCGATATCTCCCTGGCTCTGCTCGTCGACCGGGGGTCAGCCTCGGCTTCGGAGATCCTGGCCGGAGCAGTCAAGGACCTGAAGCGGGGACTCATTATCGGAGAGAAGACATACGGGAAGGGGTCTGTCCAGCGGATCTATTCGCTCAGAGACGGGTCGGCCCTGAAGATGACCATCGCCTATTACTACACACCGGGAGGGACCTGTGTGGACGGAACAGGCATCGAGCCGGATATCACCGTGGAAAGCCGGCCTCTCCCTGTCCAGCTTGTCGACCTTCTCCGGGGAAACCATATTGAAGATTTTACTGCCAGGCGGACAGATATCACCGCAGAGGACGGAGACAAGACCATTCTCAGCTCCTTTCGGGAAAATCTGGAGAAAGAAGGATATGACTTTAAAGAGCATTTTATCGGGGATGGAGTCAACGCGGCTCTGATCACAGAATATGTCCCGGACTGGAAGGGAAAGATCTTTGATGCCATCGCAGAAGAGTTGATCCGCCAGATCCGGTACCGTCTGATCTACAGGGACAGCGGAGAAGAGGCAGCGCGTCTCTTTCTGGCCGGGGATGACCCGGTGATTGAAAAAGCCAGGGAGGCTCTGTCGGAAAAGGGAGGACGATGATCATTCTCGGGATCGAGACATCCTGCGATGAGACCTCAGCGGCTCTTGTCCGTGACGGCAGGGTCATCCTCTCCAATGTGATCCACACACAGGAGGTCCACCATAAATTCGGCGGGGTCGTCCCGGAAGTAGCATCGAGGAATCATGTGATCAAGATCTTCGAAGTGCTTGATGCTGTGGAAAAAGAGGCAGGGATGTCGCTTCGTGAGGCTGATGCTATTGCTGTGACCCGGGGGCCGGGGCTGGTGGGGGCTCTGCTCATCGGGGTAAACACAGCCAAGGGATTGGCCTATAGTTGGCAGAAACCCCTGATCCCCGTCCATCATGTGGAAGCGCATCTATATGCCAATATGCTCCATTTCGGAGAGATCCCCTTTCCCTTTCTCGGCCTCATCGTCTCCGGGGGGCATACTCACCTGGTCCTGGTAGAGAGCCCCAGGTCATACCGTCTGATCGGCCAGACCCGGGATGATGCCGTGGGAGAAGCCTTTGATAAGGTCGCCAAGATGCTGGGACTGGGATATCCGGGGGGGCCTGCCGTGGACCGCATCGCTGCACAGGGGGATGAAGACGCTATGGAACTTCCCATCCCGGTCCTCCGTGACAACCCGATGGATTTTAGTTTCAGCGGCCTCAAGACAGCAGTGAGAAATCTGATCGCCCGCTCACCCGGTGTCAAAAAGGAGGATGTCTGCGCTTCGTTTCAGAAGACAGCTGTCCGGGCTCTGACCCAGCGGGTGGAACTCTTTTTCACCGGGGAAAAGCCCTATCCCCTGGTCGTTGCCGGTGGCGTGGCCGCCAACAGCCGTCTTAGGGCTGAGTTTTCTTCCCTGTCCGCCCGGTACAACGTTCCCCTGTTTATCCCTCCCGTAGGCCTGTGCACGGATAATGCCGCTATGGTGGCTGCTCTGGGAAATGATCTCTTCCGGGAAGGAGCCTTCCTGGAGGGGGAAAAACTCCTCTCACTCAATGCCACCAGTTCTCTATCCTTTGTCTGATTATTCTTTTGAACGATGATCAGAAGCAGGGTCTCCGGCAGCCCTTAAGAGGAGGTTCAGATCTGTCATCACGCCGATGACATGGACTAACCGGCCCGACTCATCCCTCTGGATCCGCCAGCGTGAAAGGGCGTAAAGAGTCTGTTGATTGCCCGTGGTCAGTGTGAGAAAAAGAGGCGGCGGAGGGCTTCCTTCCTTCAGGTCTTTCAGATACCCCCATAAGTGATCCTCATAGACATCAGAAATACAGATATCCGAAAGAGGCCGGCCCGAAAGAGTCTCATCCGAATAATGCAGAAGCTGCTTGAAGGAGGAATTCGCGTATTCGATCCTCCCCCGTTCGTCCAGGACCAGCAGAGGGTCGGGAAGTATCTCCAAAAGGGAGCGGTAATGAGCCTCTGCCCGGCGGATCTGCTGATGAAGGAGGTCGCGTTTCCTCAGATGGGATGCTGAAAGAAGAAATAGGAGAAGGGACGTTCCCAGGACAAAGAGCCACCCTTTGTACAGCTGCCCCTTGACGTAGAGAGCCGGGGCAGGAAGGAGAAGATTCAAAAGATAATCGGAAAAGAGTATCCAGAGAAAGCCCGTGAAGAGAAAAATAAGGGCTATCTTCAGTGCATCTTTCTTCCATGAGAACCGCGGCGGGAAAAGTGTCATACTCTATTATAGAAAAGGAAATCCCTTTTCACAAGGGAAAAGAGTGCTTGACGATTGATGAGGGGCTCTCTATTCTCTCAGAAAGGAGAGAGCATGAGAATACTCGTAACAGGATTCGAGCCCTTCGGCGGAGACAAGGTCAATCCGTCGGAGGAGGTAATCAAAAGTCTTCCTCCTCTCGTCGGAGACATCACTGTCATCCCCGGGCTCTTGCCTGTGGCCTATGGAGAAGCGGAAGAGGAGCTCTTCTCCCTTATCCGCTTGCATGAGCCCGACGGAATCCTCTCCCTGGGCTTTGCTTCGGGCCGGTGCGCTCCTGAGCTGGAAAGGATTGCCGTCAACCTGGATGATGCTCCTCTGGCTGATAACCGGGGACTGATAAGAAGGGCGGCTCTCATTACCCCGGGTGGCCCTGACGCCTACTTTTCCACATTACCTTTAGATAAGATCCGTCAGGCCCTGCGGGTTAAGGGGATCCCCTCTTTCATCTCTCTGTCCGCCGGTGCTTTTCTCTGCAATCATCTCTTCTATCTTCTCATGGAATATGCCCACAAATCACGCCCCCTGATCCCGGCAGGGTTTATGCATCTGCCTGCTCTTCCTTCACAGGGGCTGGATCAACGGAACAGGCCCACCATGCCCCTCTCCCTTCAGGTGGAGGCTGTCACTCTCACGGTGAAGACCATGGGGGCCGGGGACGTATGATCCCGGCCTGGAGGAGCGCCCGGGGGGAAGTCGCCCTCTTTTTATCGGCTTTTTTTTTCAGCCTGACGGCATTGGCCGTTAAGGCAGCCTCTTCCTTTTTCACAGGATCCTTCATAGCCTTTTTCCGTTTCGGGGTGGAGATCGCCCTCTGTTTTTCTCTCCTTATTCTCATGAAAAAAAAGTTCCGGGTGAAAGATCTCAGGACCTGGCTTTTAAGGGGGTTTTTCGGGGCGGGCTCCATGGCCCTCTACTTTATCGCCATCAGCCTCTCTTCCAGCGGCCGGGCGACGCTTCTCTTCAATACATATCCTCTCTTTGTCGCTCTCACCGGGGCTCTCTTTTTCGGGAAAAAGATGAACCGGGGCCATATGGCCAGCCTTATCCTCTGTGGAGCAGGGGTCTGGTTCGTCTTCCATGATAAGAGTGATTTCGGGCCTGCCGGAGATGCCGCCGGGCTGTTTTCGGCTCTTTTTGCCGGGGTCTCCATCCATTTTCTCCAAAGGTCAAGGGAGTCCGACCATACGGTCATCGTCTATATGGCGGCGGCCTTTTTCGGGTTGGCTTTTACAGCTCCATCAGCGGGAAGCGCTGTAACCCTGTCATGGCCCCTTGTCCCTCTGCTTATCGGGGTGGGCCTTGTCTCTCTGGCAGGGCAGCTTCTCATGTCTTACGGCTTTAAATATATTCACCCCACACGGGGGAGTATTATCGCCTACTCCTCTCTGCCGCTGACCATGGGGGCCAGTTTTTTTCTTTTTGACGAGAAGTACCATCCTCTCTTCTTTCTGGGAACCTTATTCATCGTGGCGGGGCTTTTGGTCAATCTTTTGAACAAAAGAAGATGAAACTTTTCTGATTGTTCAGGTGTCTCATGGAAACCAGGTTGCTGAATGACTTGTTTTCGCAAAGGAGAACAATGACCACCTTTTCACGATTGATAATTTGATTTCCCCCTTTTTTCGAATCCATTACAGACGGAAACATAAGGAGATAAGATGAAGAACACCTTTTCCTCCCTTTATCTATTTATGAAGGGACGACGATTGCTGTATGCCGGAGCAGTCCTGGCCATCGGGGCTGCCACTCTTTTCGGCCTTCTGACCCCCTTGGTCATCCGATATGCCATCGATACGGTCATCGGAGGGCAGGAGGTCACAGCCCCTCCCCTTTTTGACGGGATACTCAGTCTCTTTACCGCGATGTTCGGCGGAACGCTTACTCTGCCCCAGGCCGGGCTCCTCTTTGTCGCCCTCTCGTTGGCAGGGGGTTTTTTCCTCTATCTTAAAGGGAGATGGGCGGCTATGGCGGCAGAATCCATGGCCCGGGGGATACGGGAAAAGCTCTATGACCATATCCAGAGACTTCCTTATGCCTATCATACACGGGCGGAGACCGGGGACCTGGTCCAGCGCTCCACATCCGACGTGGAGACGATCCGGAAGTTTCTGGCTTCGCAATTCGTGGAGATCGGCCGGGCCCTCTTTATGGTGGGCCTCACACTCTCGTTTATGATACAGCTCCATAAGGGGATGACGCTCTACGCCATGGCTGTGGTTCCTTTGATATTTCTCTTCTCCTTCGTCTTTTTTATGAAAGTGAAGGGGGCTTTTAAGAAATCGGATGAGGCGGAAGGGAGGCTCTCCACGACTCTTCAGGAAAACTTGACAGGGGTCCGTGTGGTCCGGGCTTTCGGCCGCCAGAGTTATGAAGTGGAACGGTTTGATGTGAGAAACAGGGAATATCAGTCGCTGACTTACCGGCTGATCTCTCTTCTGGCCCTTTACTGGGGGGTCTCAGACTTCCTCTGCTTGCTCCAGATCGGGTTTGTCCTCTTCATGGGAGGGGCTCTGGCCCTGCAGGGAGGGATGACTGTAGGGACACTGGCTGTCTTTGTCCTTTACGAAGGACGGCTTCTCTGGCCTGTCAGGCAGATGGGACGGATTTTAACCGATATGGGGAAGACTTTTGTCTCGGTGAAAAGGATCATGGAGATCCTGGAAGAACCCGCCGAAGAAGACCTTCCCGGTGCCGGGACTCCGCCCATCGAAGGAGAGATCCTCTTTGAACAGGTCTCTCTTTCCTATGAAGAGGGCAATAAGGTCCTTAATGAAGTCTCCGTCCGGATCCCGAAGGGGACGACAGTGGCGGTTCTGGGCCCCACAGGTTGCGGGAAATCGACCTTTGTCCACCTTATCGCCGGCCTCTATCCCTGCGATTCGGGACGGATCCTCATCGACGGGACCCCGGTAGAGAAGATCCGCCGGGCGTGGCTTCGCAGCCATGTGGGACTTGTCCTTCAGGAGCCGTTCCTCTATTCGAAGTCGCTTAAGGAGAATATCGGTATCAAAGAGGAGACTCCCCGGGACGAGGATGTTCATGCGGCTGCCAGAGACGCTGCTATCCACGAGGTGATCATGGAGATGGAGAAAGGTTATGAGACAGCGGTGGGTGAACGAGGAGTGACATTATCAGGCGGCCAGAAACAGAGAGTCGCCATGGCCAGGACATTGATGTCCCCCTATCCCATCCTCATCTTTGACGACTCGCTGAGTGCGGTGGATACGGAGACAGATGCAGCCATACGCAAAGCCCTCGCAAGGCGGAAAAAGCGTGCCACGACGATCATAATCTCTCACAGGATCACCACTCTGGCTGAAGCGGATATAATCCTGGTCATGGAGAAGGGGCGGATCGTCCAGTCCGGGACCCACGCGGAGCTTTTGGCGGCTGAAGGACTCTACAAGAGGATCGCCGCCTTGCAGAGTGACCTGGCCGAAGAGCTCTCCCATGTCATGGCGGGAGAGAATGAAAAAGAGAGGAGAGGCCATGAGTACACAATTTAAAGAGACGACTTATTCCCGGCAGCTGGATATCGCCTTGTGGAAGAAGCTTCTGATATACCTTAAGCCTTATAAAAAACAGTGCCTTCTTCTGGGCTTCTTCATGATCCTCTGTGCCGGGGCGGATGCTCTGTACCCTCAGTTCAACCGTGTGGTCATCGACCGTTTCGTCGCCCGCGGGACCTTTGAGGGGCTCGGATGGGTGGCTGTAACCTATGCTGCCATTGTCTCTCTTCAGGCTCTGGCTGTATGGGCCTTTATCAGGACAGCAGGCCGTATAGAGATGGGCCTCAGTTATGATATCCGGAAACGGGCTTTTCGGCGCCTGCAGGAACTCTCCTACGATTATTATGACACGACTCCCGTGGGATGGGTCATGGCGCGGATGACATCGGATGTGACCCGGCTGGGAGAGATCATCTCCTGGGGGATGGTGGATGTAGCCTGGGCGGTGACCATCATGGCCGCCATGCTTGCCTTCATGGCTGTGCTGAACATCAAGCTCACTCTCATGGCTCTCTCTGTGGTTCCTCTGCTGGGGATCATAAGCTATTATTTCCAGCGCAGGATCCTGAACAGCTACCGTGAAGTACGCAAGACAAACTCCCGTATTACAGGGGCGTTCAATGAGGGGATCACCGGGGCGAAGACCACAAAGACACTCGTTCTGGAGGAGAAAAACCTCAAGGAGTTCACGCACCTTACAGGAAAGATGTATCGTTCCTCTGTGCGGGCTGCCGTCGTATCTTCGCTCTTTCTCCCTGTCGTGATGACCCTGGGAAGCTTCGGGACGGCTCTTGCCCTCTACTACGGAGGAGCCAGAGTCCTGGAGGGAGTCCTTAGCTACGGGACTCTCTTTATGTTTATTTCCTATACGGTCCAGTTTTTCGACCCTGTCATGGCTCTGGCCGGGATATTTGCAGAGATGCAGAACGCCCAGGCTGCCGCTGAACGTGTCCTCGGACTCATTGATACAGAGCCCTCGTTAAAGGATGACCCTGAAGTCGCTGCCCTTTACGGAGATAACTTTGATCCCCGGAAGGAGAACTGGGCTCCGGTCAGGGGAGCTATCGAGTTCAGGAATGTGGATTTCAAGTATAAAGAAGGAGAGTATGTCCTGAAGGGTTTCAACCTCAAGGTGTCCGCCGGTGAATCGGTAGCCCTGGTCGGAGAGACGGGGTCCGGGAAGAGTACCATCGTGAACCTGGCCTGCCGCTTTTACGAACCGACTTCGGGCTCCGTCCTCATCGACGGGACGGATTACCGGGAGAGATCACTCCTGTGGCTCCATTCGAACCTCGGCTATGTCCTTCAGACGCCCCATCTCTTCAGCGGGACCATCGCTGAAAACATCCGTTATGGAAGGCTGGACGCTACAGATGACGAGGTGAGGCAGGCCGCGCGCCTGGTCAACGCCCATGATTTCATCATGCGTTTTGAAAAAGGGTATGAAACCGAAGTGGGGGAAGGCGGAGGGAGGCTCTCCACCGGAGAGAAGCAGTTGATCTCCTTTGCCCGGGCCATCCTGGCTGACCCGGCTATCTTTGTTTTGGATGAAGCGACGTCGTCTGTAGACACGGAAACCGAGTCCCTGATCCAAAAGGCCATCACGACGGTCCTGAAAGGGAGGACCAGCTTTATCATCGC
>JAFGWL010000006.1 GCA_016937175.1 Candidatus Mcinerneyibacteriota bacterium
AATCCGCTTCCTTCGGAAGCTGTCTCCCTTGAAGAAGTCGCGGACTGCAAGAAGATTGCTCCCTCAGAGCTCTTTTACTCCTGGACGGATCTCCTTCAGAAGGAGCTCTCCCGCGTTGAGATAGTGGAGTATCTCAATGCCCATCTATGGAACAAAGGAGAGTATGCCCGGCTCAAGACTCCCGGAGGAGAGCTGATAGCCCGGATCCTCAAGGTCGATGAGGATCTTTCCCTTTCGGTCATGAGCGAAGAGGGGAAGCGGGAAAGGCTCCTTCTCGGCGAGATATTGTAAAGGAGAAAACCATGAAACTGTCCAAAAGCATGGAAGATTATCTGGAAGCGGTCTTTGTGATAGCCAAAAACAAAAAAGTCGTCCGGGTGAAAGATGTGGGGGCTTTTCTGAAAGTGAGGAATCCCTCCGTCATCAAAGCAATGCGGGGCCTTGAAGAGAACGGCCTGGTCCGTCATGAGCACTATGGGTATATCGAATTGACGACCCGGGGAACGGAATATGCCCGGAACGTCTACGACCGCCATGTGCTCATTATGAATTTCTTTACCAGAATCCTGAAAGTCCCCATGAATATTGCAGAAGAGGATGCCTGCATCATCGAGCACTATCTTCATAAGGTCACCATGAGCCGGCTGCGCCATTTTATGAAATATATCGTGGAAGAGACCGATTTTTCATCAGACCGGTTCGACCGTTATTATGAAGAGGGAAGTGCTGAACCCGGGTGAGTCTTCTTTTTTCGGGGATGGAGGATAAAGCTTGCACAAAAGCCTGAGGAGTGTATATTCTGCACATGGAAAACTTTGTTGTCACCATTGACGGGCCTGCCGGAGCAGGGAAGAGCACAGTGGCCAGAAGAGTCGCTGAAGCCCTAGGTGTTTTTTATCTGGACACCGGAGCTATGTATCGCTCGGTAGGACTGCTGGCAGCCCGTGACGGCCGTGATCCCGTCGACGTGGCGAGAACTCTTCGATTTGAGATCATCTATTCCGAATCGGGGGAAAAGCGGATCCTGGCTGACGGGGAGGATGTCACCCTGAAGATCCGGACGCCCGAAGCCGATAAAGAGGTCTCCCGAGTAGCGGCTATCCGGGAGGTGCGAAAACATCTTATTGAAAAACAGCGCTTTTTTGCCCGGGGACGGTCCATCGTCCTGGAAGGTCGCGATACAGGGTCTGTGGTCTTTCCCGATGCGCGGTTCAAGTTCTATCTGGACGCGTCTGTGGAAGAGCGGGCCCGGAGACGCTACGATCAATTGGTGCAGAAGACTGCCCCGCCCTCTCTTGAGGAGATCGAAGCCGATATTATCCGCAGGGATACAGCCGATAAAAACAGGCCATGGGGAGCTCTCACGGTTCCTGACCAGGCCCATGTGGTCGATACCACAAATCTGACTATAGAGGAGGTCGTCGAAGAGATCTTATCTCACATTAAAACATGATATCAAAACACGTTGTTACGTTTACTCAAAATCTGGCACGTCTTATCCTTATCCCCGTTTTCTTTATAGTTTTCAGGTTAAAAATCATCTATACCCGGCCCCGGTGGCATCAAGGCCCTGTCATAGTCGCCTGTAATCACAGGACTGTTTTCGACCCGCCTCTGGTCGGAGTCCTTTCCTTCCAGACTTACTTTTATATGGCTAAAAAAGAGTTGTTCAAAAATCCTGTTGCCGGAGCCATCCTGAAAGCAGTCGGGTCTTTTCCCGTAAACAGAGCCGTCTTTGACATGAAAAGCTTGACGGCTATGCAACAGATCCTGCAAAAGAAGGGGCGGGTTTTTATCTTTCCCGAAGGGACACGCAGCCGGGATAACGCGGTTCGGCCCGGGAAGCCGGGTATTGGTTTTCTTTTGGACAAGACCGGCTATCCTCCTGTGTTGCCCGTTCGCCTCTGGACAGGAAAGAGAGGAAAAAGGCGCTATTTCAATATTCTCTACGGAGGAGCCTTTTGCATCAACAGGACACTGTTCGAGTCCCTGGACGAAACAGCGCGGTTCAAGGCCCTGGGCAAAGCCGTGACATCGATCATAGGAGAAATGGAATGGAGATCATAGTCTCATCCTTTGCGGGGTTCTGCTACGGGGTCCAGCGGGCCATGGAGATGGCCGCTCGGGCTGCCGGAAAAGGACCTGTCTATAGTCTGGGGCCGCTCATCCATAATCCCAGAGCCGTGAAAGAACTGGAAGAGCGGGGAGTTAAGGTAGTAAAAAACCTCGATGATGTACCGGAAGGAGCCCTCGTCCTCTTCAGAACCCACGGGGTGGAAAAGGAGACAGAAGAAGAGGCCCGCAGCAGAAACCTGGAGATCGTGGATACCACCTGTCCCTTTGTCAAAAATGCACAGAACAAAGCTCGTTTTCTTCATCAGAAGGGATACCAGGTCCTGATATTCGGAGAGAAGATGCATCCCGAAGTCCGTTCTCTCTATTCCTATACAGAAGGGACAGCGCGTGTGATGAACAGCCCCGATGAACTCGAGGATGCGACATTCAAAAAGGCCGGGGTCGTCTCGCAGACCACACGGAACAACGCTGCCTTCTCCCGCTTCTGTGCCGAAGCGGTGCGGAGGAGCCAGGAGCTTCGCATCTTCAACACGATCTGCCTGGCCACCACAGAGCGCCAGGAGGATGCCGTCCGCATTGCCCGTCAGGCCGATTTTATGATCGTCGTGGGAGGAAAAAACAGTGCCAACACAAGGAAACTTTTTGATATAGTGAGAGAGATAAAACCCGCTGTTCACGTGGAATCGGCGGATGAACTAAGAGTTGACGAACTGACAAAGTATGATACAATCGGGATAACTGCTGGGGCGTCGACACCTGATACCAGTATCAGGGAGCTGACCAGCCGGCTAAAAAATTATTTTGGGGGGTAAAACACTATGTTGGAAGAAAACAAGAAACACGAAGAACTTGAGCATGATGAAATGACCATGGAGGAGCTCTATGCAGCATCCTTCAAAGACCTGAGGCCCGGATCCGTCGTGGACGGCGTGATCGTCAAGATCATGGGAAATGAAGTCCTGGTGGATATCGGATACAAAGCCGAAGGCATCGTATCCCTGAATGAATTCCATAATTCAGATGAGTTGAAAGAAGGGGACAGTGTCCGAGTTCTTCTTGAATCGACAGATGATCAGGAAGGCCTGGTCAAACTGTCAAAAATCAAAGCCGACTATATCGAAGCCTGGGGGATTCTGGAAGACAAATATCACAAAGATATGGTCATTTCGGGCACCATCAAGAAACGCGTTAAAGGCGGTTTCATCGTTAATATCGGTGTCCCGGCCTTCCTGCCTGCATCCCAGCTGGATGTGAAGTTGGTCAAAGACCTGGATGCCTATGTCGGTGAAAAGATCGATGTGAAGATCCTGAAGATGAATAAGAAAAGGCGTAATATTGTCGTCTCCCGCCGTGTCATCCTGGAAGAGAGCTTCAAAAAGGTCAAAGAGGAGTTAGACAACAAGATCCATGCCGGAGCGGTTCTGCCGGGACGTGTTAAGAACATCACCAATTTCGGCGCCTTTATCGACCTGGGCGGGATCGACGGCCTTCTCCATATGAATGATATTACATGGAAGAAGATCAGTCATCCAAGCGATGTCCTGGCTGTAGGCCAGGATGTCAATGTCAAGGTCCTGGACTATGATGAGAAGAACAACCGCATCTCTCTCAGCCTGAAAGAGATGGAGAAGAACCCCTGGGATATCCTCGAAGAGAAGTTCAAAGACGGCGATGTCGTCGAGGGGACCGTTGTCTCCATCGTTGAATACGGCGCATTTGTGGAGATCGTCCCCGGTGTAGAGGGGCTGGTCCATATCTCTGAGATGTCCTGGGATAAAAACCTCAAGACCCCCGCTCAGATCCTCAATGAAGGGGACAAGATCGAGGTCATGATCCTGAAGATGGATGTGGAGAACCGTAAAGTCTCCCTGGGGATCAAACAGGTGGACGGCGACCCCTGGGAAAAGATCCGTGATGATTTCAAAGAAGGAGATATTGTCGAAGGTGAGATCAAGAATATCACCGATTTCGGCGCCTTTGTGGAAATCGTCCCCGGAATAGAAGGGTTGCTTCATGTCTCCGATATTTCCTGGGAGAGAGTGGAAAAACCCCAGGATGTCCTCAGCGTGGGCGACACGATCAAAGTCATGATCCTCAAGATCAACGAAGATGAGAGAAAAGTAGCGCTGGGCATCAAACAGACTCTCCCCAATCCCTGGGATGAGATGATGAGCGGATATAAGGTAGGCGACATCGTCAAAGTCACCGTTTCCAAGATCACGAAAAACAACGCCATCTGCAAGATGGAAAACGGAGTCGAAGGTTTTCTGGCTATTTCACAGCTGGATACCAAGCATGTGGAAAAGGTGGAAGATGTGGTCAATGTGGGCGATGAGATCGAAGTGAAGATCATCAAGATCCAGAAGAATGAGAGAAAGATCGATTTCAGTATCAAAGCCCTGAAACAGGATACAGAAAAACAGATCCTGGACGAGATCAAAGGGGAAGCGGGAAATCACGACAAAGTAAGCCTGAAAGATGTCATCGAACAAGAGATGATGGATAATCTGGCTGGCGAACCCGAAAAGAAAGCCAAAGCTGCCCCGAAAAAGAAAACAGTAAAAAAAGAAGAGCCCGCTGAAGAGACTCCTGAAGAGACTCCCGAAGATGAGGGCGAAGAGAAAAAAGAAGATTGATGAGTCTTTTCTCTTGATCATGTAAAAATGAGGGGAAGGCCGGCAAGGCCTTCCCTTTTTTATTTTATGGCGGAAAAAATCGAAGACAAAGTCATCCAAGAGATCATCCGGCGTTTCGGAACCCCTGCGGTGGAGCTTCACTACAAGAGCGCCTGGCAGCTACTTGTGGCGGTCATCCTGTCGGCCCAGTGCACCGATGAACGCGTGAATATGACCACACAGGCTCTTTTTTCCGAATTTCCGGATATAACAGACTATACGACCATGGACGGGAGCGACCTGGAGCCTCTCATCTACTCCACAGGTTTCTACAAGAACAAGGCCCGTCATATTATCGGGGCAGCCCGGTACCTGACAGAGCATCACGGGGGGAAGGTTCCGGAGACCATGGAGGAGCTTCTCCGGGTCCCCGGAGTGGGGAGGAAGACGGCCAATGTGATCCTAAGCGCCTGGTTCGGGAAAGCTGACGGGATCGTCGTGGATACACATGTGAAACGTGTCTCTCTTCGCCTGGGACTTACCCGGTCTTCACAACCCGATTACATTGAAAAGGACCTCATGGCTCGTTTTCCCCAAAAGGAGTGGAACCTGCTGAGCATCGGGCTTGTCCTCTTCGGCCGATACTTCTGCACGGCGCGAAAACCCCGGTGCAGTGATTGTCTCTTAATAGAGGAGTGCCGTTATGATAAGAAGACTCTGTAGTCTTTTTTCCCTTATATGTCTTACGACAGCCTTTCTGAACGGATTCGTAACAGGGCAGGAAGCTCTCCCGAGTAATTCGAAAGTCATTTTCGTTGCCGACGGGGATACGATCCAGCTTCAGACAGGTAATTTCGTCCGTCTTCTTGGGATCGATACTCCTGAAAAGGGACAGGAATATTATGCCAAGGCCAAAGACTATGTCAGAAAAACCGTTTTAGGGAAACGGGTCACCTTAGAATACGGGCCGGAAGTAAGAGACGATTACGGACGCCTGCTGGCTTATGTCTGGGTCGAACAGGGAGGTAATCGGCGATGCATTAACGAAGAACTCTTGAACCGGGGGCTTGCACACATCTACTTTGTAAATAAGCGGGAACGGCATCGTGAAGAGTTTCTCCTGGCCCAGCGGGAAGCTATTCTCCTTCGCAGGGGGTTGTGGAAATTGAAGCTTGTTGAGACAGAACACTATTATATCTCATCAGACAAGTCGCATGTCTTTCACCGGCCTCGATGCCGCTGGGCCCGTTTTATACGATATGAAAATATCCGCTTCTTCTTTTCTAAGGAAGATGCCTATCTGGAGGGATTATCGCCATGCAGAAGCTGTCAGCCGTAGAAAAACCATGGGCTTTGATCACGGGAGGGTCCCGGGGATTGGGGTTTGCCCTGGCCCGGGAGTGTGCCCGTAAGGGATATCACCTGTTTCTCATCGCCCGGACAGAAGAGGCCCTCCGGCAGGCAGCAGGCACTTTGAGGGTTGAAGGGGACGGACGTGTGGAAATCCTCCCCCTGGATCTCTCGCAGGAAGACTCTTTTCCTCGTCTTTCTAAGGCCCTGGAGGAAAAACAGATCATCCCGGAGATCTGGATAAATAACGCGGGAGAGGCGTATTTTAAAAGATTCACCCAGACGGCAACGGAAGAAGAGTCTGGGTTGATCCGGCTCAACGTCCTTGCAATCACAGCGATGACGCGTCTGGCGCTAAGCATCATGAAGCAGGGCCACCTCGTCAATGTGGCCTCTACGGCAGCCTTCATCCCGGGGCCGGGAGCATCTCTCTATTATGCTTCCAAAAGCTTTGTGTTGAATTTTACAATGGCCCTTTCCGTTGAGCGGAAGAATAAGCCGGTCACAGTTTCCGTCCTCTGTCCGGGGCCCCTGGACACGGAGATGTTGAAAATGCGCGGGGATAAGGGAAAACGGGCTGCTTTTCTCATTATGTCGCCGCAAAAAGCAGCCCGTTACGCTTTGAAGAAAATAACGAAGGGGAAAAGAGTGATCATCCCCGGGCTCCTGAATAAGATTATGGTATCTTGTACACGGGTCCTTCCCCTTGGATGGATCGCTAAAATAATCGCCCGCTCAAATCTCCGATGAGGACAAGAGCTCTGCCAAAAGTCCTTTGACCTTTGAGAGGGACTCGTTTACAGGAACAGTCGTGCTTGTCTTTTCACCGCGCCGTTTGATCTCCACCTCTCCCTTTTCCAGGTTACGCATGGAGACGATGACGCGCAGAGGGGCTCCGATAAGGTCCGCATCGCTGAATTGGCTTCCCGGACGCTCGTCCCTGTCATCGAAGAGTACCTCGATCCCGTTTTGGATAAAAGTCTCATAGAGAGCTTCGGCCGTCTTGCGCACTTCTTCTTCTTTCAGATTCAGGGCATTCAGATGAACGGTAAAAGGAGCCACAGCAGCCGGCCAGATGGGGCCGTAATCGTCATGATTGTCTTCGATGATGGTGGCCATAAGCCGCCCCACACCGATACCGTACGAAGCCATGATCATCTCTCTGGACTCTCCCTTTTCATCCAGGAAGAGAGCCTTCATGGGTGCCGAGTATTTCGTCCCCAGCTGGAAGATATTTCCGATTTCGATACCGCGGGCCATGGAGAGGGGTTTTCCGCATTCCGGGCAGAGGTCTCCTTCCATGGTGGTGTAGACAGACGCTTCCGTATGCGGGACTTCTTTCATATCCCGTGACGGCGTGAAGTGTTTTATATGGGTGTTTTCTTTATTAGCTCCGCAGACGTAGGAGCCTTCCGCCACGGAAGAATCCAGGACAATGGAGATTTTATCGTTATCCAGCCCCAGAGGGGAAGCATAACCCGGGACAGCGCCGCAGTTCCGGATGGTTTCGTCGTCAGCGTAGCTGAGTTTTTCTATTTGAAGATGGGTTTTCAATCGCGTTTCGTTTACTTCCCGGTCCCCACGGATCACCACGAGGATCAATCCCTTTTCAGAAGTGTAGAAGACACATTTGGCGGTTTCCCGGGGTGTGATCTTAAGGAATTCACTGACATCCTGGATGGTCTTTTTGCCCGGGGTGGCGACCTCTTCCAGGGGACGGTCTGATTGTACTGCTTTTTGGGGCAAGCGTCCGTCGGCGATCTCCCGGTTGGCATTATACCCGCATTCACAGAGGAAGAGGGTATCTTCGCCTGCGGGATTAACGGACATGAACTCATGGGAGACGCCGCCCCCCATGATGCCCGAATCGGATTGGACCGAGATAAAGTTCTTCAGTCCGCTTCGTTTAAAAATTCGCATATAGGCTTCATGCATAACGGCATAAAATTCTTCAAGGCAAGCGGAACCTGAATGAAAAGAGTAAGCATCCTTCATGGTGAACTCCCGTACGCGGATGAGCCCGCCCCGGCTCCGGGCTTCGTCGCGAAACTTGGTCTGGATCTGATAGATCATAAAGGGGAGCTGCTTATAAGAATTCACATCATTGCGGACCAGATGCACGGCTGCCTCTTCATGGGTCATAGCCAGGACATGGTCTTTATCAGAACGGTCTTTGAAGCGGAGAAGGGATTCGTCAATGGCGTCGAAGCGGCCTGTCTCTTTCCAGATGTCGGCGGGATGGACCACAGGCATGACTACTTCCTGGCCGCCCACGGCATTCATCGCTTCACGGATGATCTCTTCGATCTTCATCTTCACCCGGAACCCCAATGGCAGAAAAGAGTAGATCCCCGTAGAGAGCTGACGTATATAGCCCCCGCGAATAAGAAATTTATGACTGACCATCTGGGCGTCTTTGGGATCCTCTTTCAGCTGTTTTCCCACAAAATGACTCATTCTCATACCATCACTCCTTCATTTTTGACAAATATACTGGAAATGCCACTTCTGTCAAGGTTTATCAGCAGACCGGCTCCATCGGGAAAGGGAGAGTGTCACGGGAGGTGAAAAAGAGTTCAAAACGGCCTTTTCCAAGTGGCCGAGGGGATTGAAGAAGAGGTCTACCTCTCCTGAATTCCAGAAGATCTCTTTTAAAAAGATATCGTCATAGCGCTCTTTCAGTCGGTTGATGGGATCGTCGGATGAAAAAGTCAGCCGGTAAGAGGAGGAAGAGAGAGGGGTGGCTGTCACTGTCCATAAGGTATTGCAGGAGACAGCGGAAAAGTGAATCGTTTTGTCGGGACGTGCCCGTTCGATTGTCTCCATGAGGGAAAAGAGGGTATGCAGGGGAGTTTCATGAGCCGGATATAGCGTTCCGTCGCCGAAGAACTTCGACTCTCCTGGAGTAAAAACATTCAGGTGGTATTCTCCGTTCAGCCCGCCTAAATATTTCTCCTGTTTCAGGGGAAGGAGGGTGGCTGGATCGATCTGCGTAAGATAGCGGTTGTCCACAGAGCGGATAAGAGAAGCGGGGAAACTGTTCTTCACATGAACATAGTGGTAAAGAGTCCCGTTCCTTTCGACCTTTGTTATCGTCGCCCGGGCAAAGGAGATCCCGTAAGCTGTGACCTTATATTCGGACACTTCAGCAGAAAAAAGGGCCTGTACACAAAAAGAAATCAAAATAAGTGAAAGAAAGCTTTTTATCATCCTCTTCAGAATAGCAGGCTTCTCTATGCTTTCAAGGAGATAAATAGCTCTTGAAAAATGAGGCAAGATTCATTATAGTTGTGTGAAAGGGGGAATTATGCTCATACAGATCATGAAATCCAAACTTCACAAAGCAACGATCACCTATGCTCATCTCGATTATGAGGGGAGTATTACCATAGATGAAGAGTTGATGGAATTGGCAGGGCTTCTGCCCGGTGAAAAGGTGCAGGTCGTGAACAAGAACAACGGGGAGCGGCTTGAGACTTATGTGATTGTCGGAGAACGCGGAAAACGACAGGTGGGGCTTAACGGCCCAGCAGCCCGAAAAGGCATGGTAGGCGATGAAGTCGTGATCATCGCTTATGCGCTTATGACCCCTGAAGAAGCCCGGACCAATCGACCGAAAATTATTATTTTAGGGGAGAACAATGACGTGATCCGTACGTTATGAGACGTTCGGCTTTCACCCTCCTTCTTTTCCTGATCCTTACTCTCTCTCTTGGGGCCCTTGATATTGATACATTGAAAAAAGGGCTTTCCCTTGAACCTCAGAACCTGACCCTGAAAAGGACCCTCCTGGAAGCCTACTATACCTCGGGATATTTCCTTGATGCCATCACCCTGGCCCGCGAAATGATCGAGAAGGATGAAGATGATGAGCGTACCCTGGAACTGCTTATCAGAGCCTATCTGGCAAGGCAGGACTATGAGAGAGCCTCATTCTATTTTTTGCCCTATGACAAGATGAAAAAAAGCCCCTATACGGAAAAATTCTATGACCTCCTCTTCTCCCTGGGGCAGGGACTCTATGAGGAGGGGGAATATCACTCCAGCCGCTTCGTCTTTGAAAAGGCCCTCTCTGTGCATCCTGAAGAAGCGTCGATCTCATACTATCTGGGACAGATCGCTGTCAATCAGGGACATGATGAACAAGCGGTGGGCTATTATGAACAGGCATTTGTCGATGCTCCGGAGCAGCTGAAACACGACATTGCTTCAGCTTTAGTGACAGCCTATAACAGGCTCATCCATTTTGATTATTACAGGGGAGAGGAGAAGAGCTGCGAGATTTTGCTCGAAAAAGCCAGGGAGCCGATCCTCTTTCTTATAGGGAACAGGGGGCGGCGTGTACGGGAAGCCTCGGAGATCCTGGCTTTCGAATCGGGATATCATATTCAAAAAAAGGAGTGGGGAAAGGCTGTGAATGCCCTGACCCGGCTGCTTGAATATGAGCCTAACTATCCGGGGATCGAAGAACTTCTTCAACAGGCCGCCCAGGGGCTGACAGAAGCCGATGACCTCAATACAGCGCTTGAGATCTACGGGATCATGATGAACACCATGGATGCTCCGTTGGAAGTGATGAAAAACATCGCCCTCTATTTTGCAGGTATCAGGGAGTGGGAGCCTGCCTATTATTATTCCAAAAAAGCCATGGAGAGGGAGCAGAATGCAGAAAACGTAAGCCGCTTTCAGGCGATCAGGGAAAAATATGAAGCCTCTTTACAGGAGGAGAAGAAACGATTGACTGAAGAAGGGAATACCGAAGAAGCCCTTTTGACCGAATATATCCAGGCCGAGATCGCAGGGACTGTGCCAGACCCGGTGAAGAGTGAAGATAGTCTGAAGGGAGAAAACGAGCTGCTCCGTCTCTGGAATGAAAAAAGCGGGAAAAAACGCCTGAAAGCCTCCACAGTCTACTGTCGCCTGGCCGAAGATCTTTTTAAGAAGGGCTCACCCGGAGAGGCCTATCACTATCTGGTCAAGGGGCTTAACCTCTGGCCCCACAACCCGGAGGGAGAAGACCTCTACATCAGGCTCTACCCCCTCTATCAGGTGAAGCAGGAGCGCTTGCTTTCTAACCTGGACAAGCTTATCGCCTCGGGAGATTATGCAAAGGCTTCACAGACATTAGAAGAGAACACGCCTCTTCTTCAGGAGGAGATGATCCAAAAGTACAGAGAAGAACTCCTTTCCATGGAGGAGAAGAAGGAGAAGAGAACGGCCCGTTCTCTGCTCAATACGGGTCGTATGTTTCTGGACAGGAATAATTTCAGGCGGGCCCGCTCTTATTTCAACAGGGCTCTGGGATATGATGATTATAAAAAGGAGGCTGCCTATCTGCTTCGTCTGACCTCCCGGCGGGAGAATGAGACAGTCCAGGGATTAAAGGACGAGTATCTCCTCCATCAGTTGAACCAGAACGTCACAGCTATGAAAGCGGCCATCAATGATATCCTCTTTATCCGTCCGGGAGATAATTGGGCCCGCGCCCGGGCTGTAGATCTGGGGCTGCTGGAAGAGAATATCAAATCAGAAAAGGCCGAAAGCCTCTATCTGGAAGGGATCCGTTTCTACACAGAAGGCCATTTCAGGGAAGCCATCGAAGCATGGGAACAGGCGGAATCCCTGATCCCCGGATATAAGAATGTCTCGGATTACCTGGAAAGGGCGCGAAAGCGGATCACTCCATGAAAGAACATCCGCGCATCTCTTTGAAGACCAAATTTCTCATCGGTTTTTTATTGGCATTCCTCCCCACATTTGTTTTTTTTAATATCCTTATTTTCAAAGAGGTCGCCGAAAATCTGGAAAAAGAACGGCTTGAGACCATGGCGACAGTGGCTGAAAACGCCGCGGTCATCGCAGAGGAGTATATGGCCCTCAACCAGTCAGACCTCCTGTCCCTTCAGCAGATAGTGGTCAATATCCAGAAAAATCCCGATGTCCGGATGGCTGCCATTGTGGACCATCAAGGGGAACTTATCGCCCATTCGGATATCGAACGCCTGAAAAACGGTGTCTTTGAATCAACTGAACCGGGGAGGGGAGAGATTCTGTTGCAGCGGGAGAGATCGGAGACCCGTTACCACAATGGGATCTATACATTACGGACAGATATCAGAAGATGGGGCGGGGAGTCAAGGGGCACGATTACCGTGGAGTATTCCCGGGAAGCCATCGGGAAGCTTCTTCAGAGGGTCCTTTTCAAGACCATCGGACTCACCACAGCCGACCTGGTCATCGTCGTTCTTTTTGTCTATCTGATATTTACGGTCATCGTGAAGCCTTTAAACCAGCTGCATCAGGGAGTCGAGGCGCTAGCCCGGGGAAATTACCAGACGACGGTGAATGTAAAGAGCAACGACGAGATCGGGGATCTGACCCGGGAGTTCAACAACATGGTCGCCAGCCTCAGAGAAAAAGAGATCATCCGGGATATGTTTTCAAAATATTTAAGCCCGGATATTGCCGATTATATCTTAAAAAACAGGGATAAGGTCAGTTTCGGTGGAGAAGTCGTTAAGTTATCCATTATGTTTGCTGATATCCGAGGGTTCACCTCGTTCAGCGAAAAACTCCCACCGAAAGACATCGTCCGGTTTCTGAACAGTTATCTCACACGCATGGTGGATATCGTCTTCCAGTATCACGGGACCCTGGACAAATTTCTGGGGGACGGCCTGCTGGCTATCTACGGGGCTCCTGTCCCTGATGAAAACCATGCCTATCACGCTGTACAGGCGGGATTGGCCATGATCGAGCATATGAAGGAATATAACAAACAGCGTCTCTCCTGGGGAGAGGAACCCATTTACCTGGGGATCGGAATCAATTCAGGAGATACCCTGGTGGGGAACATCGGTTCAGGGCAGAGAACGGAGTACACAGTCATCGGTGATACAGTGAATACCGCTTCGCGCCTGGAAGGGTTGGCGGGAGAAAATGAGCTTCTTATTTCAGCGGCAACCTATGAACAAGTGAAGGATCTGGCTGAATGTGTCCCTCTCGGGGATTTTATCGTCAAAAACAGGGTGGAGCCTGTCACCGTCTACAAAGTCACTGGGGTGAAGCGTGGATAAGAGTCGGGATATCGGGTTTTCAGCAGAAACAAAAGCCGCCGGATATCTGGAAAAGAAGGGATACAGGATCCTGGAGAGAAATTACATGACCCCTCTTGGGGAGATAGACATTATCGCCCGTGACCGTAAAGATATCGTCTTCTGCGAAGTGAAATACAGAAAAGGTGCGGATCCTCCCTCCCTGGAAGTGATCACCCGGGAAAAACAAAGGAAGATCATCAAAGCAGCCTACGCTTATATCAAAACTCATGAAAAGAAATGGCCCTCGAAAACGACATTCCGGTTTGACGCCATCGGGATTTCCGACGAGACGCTTATCCATATCCAAGGAGCTTTTTATGAATCCTGATCTTAGGAAAAAGACCCTTGTCTATCTTATTGTCCGGATCGCCATCATTAATTTCGTCTCCGGCTTTCTCTTTTTTATGAGCTCCACCCCCAACCTGTCCAAAAGCTTTTTCCTGGGAACTCTGATCGCCGTTAACTTTCTATTCCTCCTTTCTCTCATTCTGCTGCAGCGTATGGAGCGTATCAAGACCTTCCTCTACGCCCATTTTATCTTTGATGTCTTTCTCATTACGATTTTGAGCTTTTTCGACGGCGGAGTCGTGGACAGTGACCTCCCCCTCCTTTTTTATCTCATCATCCTGGCTGCAGGAGTCTTTTTCTACGACAGGGGCTCGGTGCTTGTCGCGACAATCGTCAGCATATCCTATATAAGCTCCTTTGTGCTTCTCCTTACCGAACAGATTCCCGCCCATGATGTCACCGGGACGCTCATCAATCCTGCCCAGACCCAGGAGATGGCCTTTCTGACCCTCTTCATCAACCTTGTCCTCTTCTATATCGCCAGCTACGTCATCTCCAACCTGGGGATGGCCTATCTGAAAAAAGGGGAAGAGTTCGAAGTCCAGCGGATTCTCCTGGACGATATTTTTGAGAATGTGACTTTTTCTCTCTTTGTCTTTGACCATCAGGGGCTTCTCAGTCGCTGGAACTCCCTGGGAGAAGCCTTCGCAGGGAAAAAGCTCAGGCTGGGGTTCCCCTACAGCCAGGTCCTTCCGGATGAGATCGCCATTGCCATGAAGAAGGTCTATCAACACCACGTAGAGAATTACGGGGACGATTTCAAGAGGGGGCAGCAGTATTTCAATATCCAGATATCCGCCATCCGTAAAAACGACAATGATATCGGATATATGGTCCTTGTCCACGATATTACAGCCAAAAAGGCCCTGGAAGAGAAACTTCTGGAAATGGACAAACTGGCTTATCTGGGAACCCTGGGGGCAGGGATGGCTCATGAGCTCAGAAACCCCCTGGCTTCTCTCTACGGAAGCATCCAGCTTCTGGATGAGCGCCCCTTCAACGAAAAAGACAGACATCTCTACGGTCTGATCTTAAGGGAGGCTGAGAGGCTCAATAAGATCGTCTCCGATTTTCTCGATTTTGTTAAGGGTGAACACGTGGAAAAGAAGGCAGTCCCCATCAAAGAACTTATCCGTGAGGTGATCCTTATGCTCTCTGTCCTTACTGAAAAGGAGATCCGGCTTGCCGGTGAAGATCTTTCGGTGGTGGGAGACAGAAACCTCCTTATCCAGACCTTCAACAACCTGATATGGAATGCCGTAGAAGCTTCAGACAAGGAAGAGGAGCCGGTATTGGTGGATATCCGGGAAGAGGGGAATGAATGCCTGGTCGAAGTCAGGGATACGGGTATCGGGATTGACCCCGAAGAGTTGAACAACATCTTTACTCCGTTCTACTCCAAAAAGAAAAAGGGAGCCGGGTTGGGCCTTGCTATCGTTAAGAAAAACATCATGAATATGGATGGGCGTATCGAAGTGGAATCTCGCCGGAAAAAAGGTACGGTCATGCGAATATTTCTGCCCCGGGCCCGGGCGGATATCCAGTAAATTGATGATTTCTCTAAAATTTCTTTTCAAATTGATAGTTTCTGTTATAGTTAAAAGAGAAAATTGGAAAAGTTACAATCATCAAAAAGAACCCGATAATGAAAGCGGGGGTATGTGATACTTGAGCTTCTTCATAATATCACTCTTCTTGTCAGTCTCGGAGTCCTTATCCATTTTTTATCCTCACGCATACAACGTCGCCGCGGATTATTCGACCTGCTTGCAGGGTTTTTCTTCGGCCTGACGGCCATCGCCGGTATGATGACTCCGTTACGGTTTGCCCCTGGATTGATATATGACGGGCGGTCTATTATCATCAGCCTGGCGGGATTTTTAGGAGGCCCGCTTACGGCCCTGGTCAGCGTCTTCATGGCGGGAGCTTTCCGCCTTCATATCGGAGGAGCCGGGGCCTGGGTGGGGGTAGGGGTGATCGTGGAAGCGGCCCTGATAGGGTCTGTTCACTTTTATTTGCGGCTCAGAGATAAAAAGTGGGAAAAGATCACTCTCCTCTGGTTCTCTTCACTCATCGTCCATATTCTCATGATACTCCTTCAGCTGGCCCTTCCCGACGGGAGGGGCTGGGATGTGGCCCGGAGGGTTGGCCCCTTTGTCCTGCTTTTCTATCCTCCCGCCTTTGTCATTATCGCTGCCGTCT
>JAFGWL010000007.1 GCA_016937175.1 Candidatus Mcinerneyibacteriota bacterium
AGTTTCAGAGAGAAGGGGTCGATCTCTAAGGGACCGTAAAAGTCTTTTTCGCACTTTTCTCCCGGGTCGGGGGTGAGGCCGGCATTTTTATTGATTCCCTCTTTACGGCAGGTATTCAGCAGTTCTGCTGCGCATTTCCTGATATTCTCTTCTGTGAGGATGTTTGTGGACTGTTCTATAAAAAATGATCCTGTAAAGGCTGTGAGGGTCACGCCTTTGGCCGGGGACTGGAAGCTTACGTTTTGCTCATAGGTCCCCACACGGATCCCGCGCCCGGTCACAGAGCTGGCAAAGGCCGAAGCGTAAGGGACTTCCTGCTCCAGCTCTAGGGTAATATCTCTCAAAATTTTTTTCAGGTCTTTGATTTCCATTCGTACCTCCTGTTATGGGCAGATTGAGTATAAGAAACGAAACGGGGTTTGTCCACCCTGAAAAAGGAAGGGGAGAGCAGGGCTTCAGATAAGGTGTAATTTTGAAGAAAGTTAAAAAAAAGGTGTCTTTTTTCAGGATGTGGTGTATGATGAATAAGTAAGGTCGGAACGGAGTATTAAACTTTTCTATTTTACCTCAAGTTGATTTCCCCGATGTCTCATGACGGCACAACGTTCTCCCTTTACGGATGCGGTTTTAGAAAAAGACAAAGAGTAATGAAGACAGGTTTTTATGAACCATGGATGGGAACAATTGTGTTGAACAAAGAGTATCAAATAAAAGCCACTTCTTTCTCTTCATTTATTTCCTGCAGGTTATCCGATGGAATCTTCCCCGGGGAGCCTGGCTGATGGTTCAGATAATCCCTTTTTTATTGTATAAGGAGTGTGTTTTATGAAAGACGTACAAATGCCTGAGCTGAGGATCGGAAATCTGACCATGACGCTCCCTGTGATCCAGGGAGGAATGGGTGTGGGGGTCTCACTTTCACGGTTAGCCTCTTCTGTAGCTAAGGAAGGGGGGATCGGCGTCATCGCCGCTGCCGGAATCGGCATGCTGGAGCCCGATTTTAATACAAACAGCCGGGAAGCCAATAAAAGGGCGTTAAGGAAAGAGATCCGTAAAGCCAGGGAAGAGACAACAGGAGTGATCGGAGTGAACATCATGGTGGCTCTTTCCGATTATGATGCCCTTTCCGAGGTGGCCATGGAAGAGGGGGCTGATATCATCTTTATGGGGGCGGGGCTTCCCCTGAAGATCGGCCAGCGGATTATAGAGAGCTCCAAAGAGGGGAAAATCAAGATCTGTCCCATCGTCTCCTCCGGGCGGGCTGCCAGGATCATTTTTCAATATTGGGCCCGTCATTATAATCATGTCCCTGCGGCAGTTGTGGTGGAAGGACCCCTGGCCGGCGGGCATCTTGGTTTTAAAAAAGAGCAGCTCACCGACCCGGACTTTGCCCTGGACCGATTGATTGAAGAAGTGCTTCCGGTGATCCGTTCTTATGAAGAGGAATTCGGACAGAAAATCCCTGTGATCGCTGCCGGAGGGATCTTTACCGGAGAGGATATTCACCGGGTATTGGAGCTGGGTGCGTCAGGCGTGCAGATGGCGACCCGGTTTGTGGCTACAGCCGAATGTGATGCTTCTGACGAGTTCAAGGAAAGTTACATCAAATGCCGCAAAGAAGACATTGTGATTATCGACAGCCCGGTGGGCCTTCCCGGCCGGGCCATCAAAAACAGCTTTTTAGCAGACGTATCCCGGGGGGAGAAAAAACCGTTTCAATGTCCCTGGAAATGCCTGAAGACGTGTGACTATCACAAAGTCCCTTATTGTATCGCACTGGCCCTGACCAATGCTAAAAACGGAAAATTGAACGAAGGTTTTGCCTTTTGCGGGCAAAACGCTTATCGTATCGATTCCATCGGGACTGTCCCTGAAGTCATCTCCGCTTTGAAAAAAGAATATGCTGCAGCTTCTCAACAGTAACCGGGCTATCGTGGTTTGACCAGCCGGAAGTGATTATCGGGAAAGAAGGCGATTTAAACGGCTCGGCCCTATAGTGCTGTAAAAAATTGATTCATGCCACTCTCCCCGTTCACGGATGACTTTTTTTCCTGTATACTTTCTTTCAAAGGAGAGCAGAAAGGATGACCGAAGAGCGGACAACATCCCTAAGCGAAGCAGGAGAGAGGATCGATTTTTTACAGATCTTCTGGACCTATTTCAAGATCGGGCTTTTCACTCTGGGGGGCGGTTTCGCCATGGCGGCGATTCTGCGCCATGAACTGGTCCTCAAACGCGGCTGGATCAGCGACTATGAATTCATGTCGGAGATGTCCACAGCCACTCTCATCCCCGGCGCAGTAGCTGTGAATATGGCCTATCTCCAGGGGCGCCGCCTGCGGGGGAAACGGGGGGCCTTTACAGCTTCACTGGGAGTGATCCTTCCCTCTTTTCTCATCATCCTTCTCATCGCCCTCTTTGCCCTGCCCTATTTTCAGAATCCCCATGTGAAAGCCTTTCTCAAGGGATGTTCCCTGGCCATTGCTGGACAGATCGCCTATGCAGCCTTTGTCTTCGGGCGCAAATATCTCAATACGCTGCACAATATCATTATCTGTGTTTTGGGCCTTGTCCTGCTCCTTGTCTTCAAAGCGCATCCGGTCTTTGCCGTTGTAAGCGCCGGTGTTTTAGGCTATTTCCTCTGCCGGCACCGTGAAAAGAGGGCTGAGTGATGCGTCTTCTGTTTCAGCTTTTAAAAAGCTTTATGATCATCGGGATCGGGGCTTACGGCGGGGGGCTGGTGACTATCCCCCTGATACAGCATGAGATCGTAGGAACGAGGGGCTGGCTTCTTTTTGACGAGATGGCTTCTCTTCTGGCCATAGCCCAGATGACGCCGGGTCCCATCGCCGTCAATGCGGCGACTTTTGTCGGTTTTCGTGTGGCGGGATCGGCCGGGGCGGCTGTGGCCACTTTCGGTGTGGTCCTCCCGGCTCTCTCTATCCTCTTTTTCGGAGCGCCTCTCATCGACCGGGTGAAGACAAACCGGCATGCGGCCATGTTCCGGGAGGGGCTACAGGTAGGAGTCCTCAGCCTTCTTTTTTACGCTGCCTGGTCATACGGGTCGGCAGCTGTGGGGAGCCTTACTCAGTTTTTCGTGGCAGCGGGAGCCTTTCTTACCCTTGTTTTCCTGGAAGGGAAAATCCATCCTATCCTTGTGGTCCTGGCCTGCGGAATATTAGGAGTCTTTATCTTTTGAAAGGAGAGGGGAGGAGCCTTTCATCCCTCCATGAGGACGCTTGTCAGCGGATAGGGCCTTTTGTCGGAAAAGAAGAGCACTTTCCGGTTTCAGCACGTATAGTTATTCAAAAGGAGGTTCTTATGAACAAAATGTTATTTGTTATTGTCGCCGGGGCGCTTCTCTTTTCCTGTGCTCCCAAGACAGAGATGGTGACTGTGAAACCGGAAAAGATCGTAGCCCTGGAGAATATTAATCCTGCCGATAATATCGGGGAGATGTGCAGGGTCACAGAAGAGGGGATCATTCATTACCATAACAAAGCCGAAAAAGTGACCGTCTATAAGACCGGTTTTGACGGAAACCAGTCTGAGATCGTCCAGATCGCAAAAGGGAAGGGCCCCGGAGAAGTGAATTACCCCATGGCCATGCGGTTGCGCGGAGACCGCTTCCTTATCTACGATATGATGATGAGAAAATCTGTTGAATACCGCATGGACGGCTCCTATATCGATGAGCAGCTGGTCCAGGGGGATGTGGGGTTTGCCCACTCCTTTGATGTGACCGGGGATAAACTCCTCTTTAACGGCAGCCTTCAGACGGAGCTGGCCATCGTGGACGATCAGGGCCGGATTGAAAAGCTTATCAAGTATAAGAATGTCCAGATGATGCCCGATGACGGGACTCCCTTTCCCGGCGGGTGTGTCCGGTATAATGCCCAGACCAACCGGATCGTAGTGGGTTATTATAATGCTCCGTACCGCCTTACCTTTTTCGATGAAAAGGGGGAGCAGATCATGGCAAAAGAGTATAAAATGGACAGAAAGGTACAGCCCTGCGTCTGGACCCTGGAGTTCGGCATGCCTTTCCCCAAAGGGGATATCATGGTCGGCGGCGGCGCCATGTACAAAAAGTGGTTTATTTCTTCACCCGTGGGGGGATATGACATCAAAGACGGGGAGTTTGTCACCAACGAACACCCTCTGGAGTTCTACATCTTTGACACACTGACCGGGGAAAAGATCCAGGTCGTTAAGATCGAAGGCCTGGATTCTCTGGATTCAGGAGTCGTCATCGGAGCTACAGACGATTATATTTTCTTCATAGCCACCGATGAAGCGCTGAAAGAAAAGTACAGACTCTCTTCAGACACAGCTCTTCTTCTCCTTTCCAATCCTCTGAAGGGGAGGGAGGATTAGGATGAGACGGTTTGTCATCGTTATCACAGCGCTTTTTATGACGATCTCTCTCCTTTCGGGAGAAGAGGTCATGAAACGGATAAACGAAGGGAAGGAGCTCTACAATGCAGCCGCCCGGGACGGAGAAAAGACCGACGCGGCCCTGGCCTACTATGAGGAACTGGCAAAAGAGTTTCCCGAAGACCCCTTTGTGAAGGCCTATCAGGGAAGTGTCTACACCCTCAAGGCCCGGGACGCCTCTTCCCCCCTCTCTAAGATGAACTGGGTGAGAAAGGCCAACAAGAGTTTTGACACAGCCGTGGAGACTCTCCCGGAAAATATCTTCCTTCGCATAGAGCGGGGACAGAACAGCCTTTACCTTCCCTCTTTTCTGGGCCGGTTCAAAGTCGCCGAAGAGGACTTTGCATTTTTGGCCCGTCAGATGGATAAGATGAGTGATGAGGAGATCGTTCATACAAAAGGAGCTCTTCTTTTCAAGCGGCCTGACGACACAGGCAAGACCTTTGCCCTTCGGATAAGACAATTCTGCTACTATTATGCCGGGCATGTGGCCCTGGAAAGAAAAGAGAATGCAAAAGCGGAAAAATTCTGGAAGAGGGCTGTTCAACTAGATCCTGAGACAAAGAACGGGCAGGCAGCCCGGGAAAGGCTCGAAAAGCTGCATGAGAGCAAGTAAGTTTCTTTCGGTCCTGAAAGCCCTGGCGCAGACGGCGGTCATCAATCAGATGATCGCCGTCCTCATCGCCTTCTTTATCTCTTTGGGGGTGGGTTTTCAGAATTTCTGGCGGACGCTTCTGGTCTCGGCAATTATTTCCAACTGTATCGGATTTGTCACTTCCCTGGCCTTTTCAGCCGTGGAGCTCTATTTTATCCGGTTTATGCACAAAAAGTGGGTCTCGCTTTTGTTGGGGATCATCTCGGCCTTTATCGGGACCGAGATCGCTATCCTCATCATCACGCAGTTCACTCATATTCCTTTTTACTCGGGATTCATGGGCCATTTTGTCATGATCGTCATGAACACCATCATCGTCTCCATCGTCGTGCTCCTCCTGTATATCTACTACAAGATGCATTACACTATCGAGGGAAAAGAGCAGAAGATCGATTCCCTGGAGCTGAAACATACCGAAGCCCAGCTCCATGCGTTACAATCGAAGCTCAACCCCCATTTTCTCTTCAACACCCTGAACATCATTACGGAACTGGTCTACAAGTCCCCTGAGAAGGTAGAGGAGATCGTCTTAAACCTCTCTGAGATCTACCGTTTCATCCTCTCCAAGAGCGATGAAAAGCTGATCCCCGTAAGAGAAGAGCTTGACATCATCAGGAAATACTGTGCCATCGAGAAAGCGCGTATGGGAGAGCGGCTTCAGTATGAGATCACGTGTAAGAGTGATGCCCGGGACGCCCTTATCCCGCCGCTTCTTCTGGAAGTACTGGCTGAAAATGCCGTGATCCACGGGCTCAGCCCCAAAAAAGAGGGGGGAAGCCTGCAGATCCTGGTGGCCCGGAAAGGGGACAAGGTCCTCTGTATGGTGGAAGATGACGGCGTAGGGTTCGGACAGGCGGACAAGAATGAGAGCTACGGCTTGAAAAGTGTCCGCTCGCGGCTACAATTACAGTATGGAGGCCGGGCAGATTTTTCCATCGCTTCCAACCGGGGGGAAGGGTCCCTGATAACCGTGGAGATTCCGTATGAAGATGACCGCTCTCATCGTTGAAGATGAAAAATTCGCCGCTGACAGGCTGGTGAAGATGCTTCAGAAGTATGACAATATTCAGGTGCTGGATGTGGCTGTAGACGGGGAAGAGGCTGTGGAGAAGACGGATGCGTTAGAGCCGGATATCCTCTTTCTGGATATTCAGATCCCCGTCTTCGACGGTTTTGAAGTCCTGCGGAGGGTGGCTCATCTCCCCTATGTGGTCTTTGTGACGGCTTATGACACTTATGCCATCAAGGCCTTTGACGTAAACAGCGTGGATTATCTTCTCAAACCTATCCAACACGAGCGCCTGGACAAGACGGTTCAGAGGCTGGTCTCCCTTGTCCGGCCCGAGCAGAAGAACATTGAAAAGCTCCTGGCCATGGTAGCTGAAAAAGAGGCTGAAACGGTGGAGCGCCTTCCCATCAAAGTCAACGATGTGATCCAGTTTGTCCCTGTGGAGGATATCCTCTGGTGCTCGGCGGACAACAAGTATGTGACGGTGGTCACCGACAAGAAAGAATATCTCTACGATTACTCTCTCAAAAAATTGGAAGAGATCCTGCCTCAGAACCGTTTTATCCGGATCCACCGCTCCACCCTTGTGAACATCACCCGGATCCTCCGTCTGGAGCGTTTCTTTATGGGGGATTACACTGCCATCATGAGCGACAGCAAGGGAACGGCCCTTCCGGTGAGTAAGCGCTACTTCAAGCTGCTGAAAGACAAACTTCAGATGTAAGTCCTTACTCTTTTTAAAAAAAAACTTTACACATCTCACCGAACTTCCTTATAATGATAAGATGAATAAGGAGGTCGTGTATGGTATCAGGCGGTTTAGCAGTTATCTATCTGATTGTTGCGATTCTACTGATCATCTTTCTGACATCCCGATTTCGCATGAACGCGTTCATTGTGCTGCTGGTAATCTCTTTCCTCTATGGGCTGGCTGTCCGTCTCCCCCTGGGAAAGATCATTGAGAATATCCGCAGCGGGTTTGGCGGTACCCTGGGTTATATCGGGATCGTCATCGTTGCCGGGACCATTATCGGGACGATTTTGGAAAAGACCGGCGGAGCCCTCTCCATGACCAATGCCATTCTTAAACTCGTGGGAAGCAAGCGCTCCCCCCTGGCCATGAGTATCGCCGGGTATGTGGTCTCCATCCCGGTCTTTTGTGACTCGGGGTATGTCATCCTGACCCCTCTCAACAAAGCGCTGGCCAAGAAGACCGACAAATCCATGGCCGTGATGGCCGTGGCTTTGGCCACAGGCCTTTATGCTACCCACTGTCTTGTCCCGCCGACTCCCGGCCCCATCGCTGCTGCGGGGATCCTGGGCGCTGACCTGGGCATGGTCATCGGGCTGGGGCTTATCGTCTCTATCCCTGCCATGATCGCAGGCTATCTGTGGGCTGTTCTCTTTGCTAAAAAATATGACATCAAACCTGTCCTGGAAGAAAGTTATGACTCTCTTATGAAGAAGTACGGCAAACTTCCTTCTGCCTGGCTCTCCTTCATACCGCTTCTTATCCCCATTCTGCTCATTTTGCTCAAATCTCTGTCCAATCCGCGGCTGAATGTCATCCCTCCGGGGAAATGGGCCGACTTCTTCAACTTCATCGGCGACCCGGTGACAGCGCTTCTCATCGGTGTCTTTCTCAGTCTCTTTTTAGTCAAAAAGGAGATGCTGGGGGAGGCCGTCCACGGCTGGATGGCCGACGGGATAAAAAATGCTGCGATCATCCTGGCCATCACCGGTGCTGGCGGAGCCTTCGGAGCCATCCTCAAGAGTTCTCCCATGGGAGATTTTCTGGGGAACACCATGTCCGGCTGGAACCTGGGAATCTTTCTGCCCTTCATCATAGCTGCTGCCCTGAAGACAGCCCAGGGATCGTCTACCGTGGCCATCATCACCACATCTTCCATCATGGCCCCTCTTATGGGCACACTGGGACTGAGCCCGGCCCTGGCAGTTCTGGCCATCGGCGCCGGGGCTATGACGGTGTCCCATGCCAACGATTCCTATTTCTGGGTCGTCTCTCAGTTTTCAGACATGGAGGTGCCTGTGGCCTACAGGACCTACACGACCGCCACGCTTCTCGAGGGGCTTGTCTCCATCATCATCGTGGCCCTGTTGAGCCTCTTTTTTTAAGTAGTTCGGGGGGCTTTGCCCCCCTCAAAGCAAGGAAGGGATCATGTTTAAACGTTTGAAATCAGCCCTCTGCAGGCGGAGGGCTCTTAATGCCTTTGTTTCGGGAGATTTTTCAGAAGCCCACAATCTTTTTTTAAAGCTTCGGGAACTCTCCTCCGGAGAGAAGGGGATCAGCTATAACCTGGGACTTACGTCGATGGCTCTGGGCCGTTTTGAAGAGGCTGAACGCTATCTCCTGGATGCCGAATCGGAACAGAACCGGCCGGAAGTCAATAATCTCCTGGCGGAGCTCTATTACTTTTGGGGGAAAGGCGCACTGGCTTCATCACGGTATAGAAACTGGGATGAAAACCGGAGCCCTCTCAAACCCGGGCTCGTCGAGCAGAGGATGGAGCACTGTCTCTCACCGGACAAGATGAAGATGGCAGCTGAATCCTACACAGCTCTGGAAAAGGGGAGTGAAGCTATGCAGAAAAGGTCCTTTGAGGAAGCTCTCTCCCATCTCCAAGAAGCTGTGGAAAAAGACGGGACCAACTATGTGGCCTGGAATAATCTCGGAACCCTCTATCTGAACCAACTGCATAAAAAGGAGAAAGCCCTGAACTGTTTTAATAAGGCCTTCGCCCTGGCGGATACCCCTTTGATAAGACGGAACCTGGCTAAAGCCGGGGAGGCACATAAGGAGGAGTAGTATGGATCCCATGAAGGATCTGAAAGAGATCTTTCTGGCAGGGGTAGACCGGGCCGACCCGGAAAAGATGATCACACGCACGATCTCCCTTTCAAAGGAGACCTTGCGTATCGAGACTCTGCAGGGGCCTCTCGTCTACTCTCTGTCTGACTACAAAAGGATCACAGTCCTGGGAGCCGGGAAAGCCGCTTTCCCTATGGCTTCTGCGATGGAAAAGATCCTGGGAGAACGGATCACCCGGGGAAAGGTCGTGACCAAATACGGCTTTTCCGGAAAACTGGACCATATCGAGGTCCTGGAAGCGGGCCACCCCATCCCGGATGAAGCCAGCCTCAGGGCCGCACAGGAGATCGGAGAGCTGGCAGACGAAGCTGACGAGTCTACCCTGGTCATCGTCCTCATCTCAGGAGGAGGGTCGTCACTCCTGGCTTCCCCTGCCGATTTCGGGGACGAGCCACTTACCCTTACAGACAAACAGGCTGCCACAAAACTCCTTCTGGAGAGCGGCGCTACCATCAACGAGATCAACTGTATCCGGAAACACTGCTCATCCATCAAAGGAGGCCGCCTGGCCCGGAGGATCTTTCCCGCAGCTTTTGTCACTCTTATCCTCTCTGACGTGGTCGGGGACAATCTCAATGCCATCGCTTCGGGACCCACGGTGGGTGACAGCACCACCTACGGGGATGCTCTCGGGATCGTCCGGCGGTATGCCCTTGAAGAGCGTCTTCCCGCATCCATCCTCTCTCTTTTGAAAAAGGGAGAAGCCGGAGAGGCAGAAGAGACCCCTGAGCCGGGAAGTCCCGTCTTTGAAAAAGGACACAATATCCTTTTGGGAACGAACCTTGCAAGTCTGGAAGCGTGCCGCGACAAAGCGCTTCAGCTGGGTTATGACACTCTCATCCTTTCCCCCCGTATCACAGGTGAAGCCAGAGAAGCCGCCCGCTTCTATTTCGGCCTGGCCCGGGGTGTACAGGAGCATGGGCTGTTGGGGAAAGCGCCCTTCTGCCTCATTGCCGGGGGAGAGACCACGGTGACCTTAAAAGGAAAGGGAAAGGGGGGGAGGAACCAGGAGATGGCCCTGGCTTTTCTTGAAGAATTGCGCAAGGAGGGCATAGACAATAGAAACCTCTTTTTCCTGGCAGCCTCTACAGATGGCAACGACGGCCCCACCGATGCCGCGGGGGCTTATGCCTCATGGGAGATCTACCTACGCTCACGTGAGAAGGGGATCTCGTCTGAACGTTTTCTCGAGGAGAACGACTCCTATCACTTTTTTGAACGTTGCGAAGGCCTTCTGAAGACAGGAGCTACCCGGACCAATGTCTGCGACATCCAGATTTTTATTGTCACATGAAGCAGGACACTTTATAGTGGAAACATCTGACCGTCAGGAGGTAGAAGATGAATGAAAGGAAAATGGCCCTTGTGGCCTTCAACGGTGAGATGATGTGTTTTGCCCATGTCCTGCTCAATGCTCTGGATATGGCCGGGAAAGGGTTTGACGTGAAGGTGGTCATCGAAGGGAAAGCTACAGGGCTTCTTGTGAAACTGACCGATGAACAGGCTCCTTTTTCCGATCTTTTCAGGAAAGTCCGCGATGCGGGCCTCATCGACTGTGCCTGCCGGGCCTGCTCCGCCCAGACGAACGCTACGGAAGCCGCCAGGGCTCTGGGGATCGAGTTGGCCGGTGATATGGAGGGGCATCCTTCGCTTTCAGCGTATCTCTTTTCCGGATACGAAGTCATCACCTTTTAGGAGTCTCTGTGAAGCTGATCTCCTGGAATGTCAACGGGTTAAGGGCTGTAGCCAAAAAAGGCTTTTCAGAGTGGCTGGGGGGAACCGGAGCCGATATTGTAGCGGTTCAGGAGACAAAAGCTCAGCCGGATCAATTCCCGGAGGAGCTTGTCAGGCTTCCGGATTATCATCTCTATCTTCATTCAGCCGAGCGTAAAGGGTACAGTGGAGTAGCCCTCTGGACACGGCAGGAGCCTGATGAAGTGGTTCTCAAAACAGGATATGAAGAGTTTGACCGGGAGGGGCGGATCCTTCGCCTGGACCGGGGCGGTTTGACTCTGTTCAATATCTATTTTCCCAACGGGAAGGCTTCTCCGGAACGACTGGATTATAAGATGCGCTTTTATGAGATGATCCTTGAAGAAGCTCTCCGTCTTCGCAGGGAAAAACGCGGGGTGATCATCTGCGGAGATGTGAATACGGCCCACCGGGAGATCGACCTGGCCCGTCCCGCTGAAAACAGCACTGTCTCCGGCTTCCTGCCCCAAGAGAGGGCCTGGATCGACCGGCTTCTTGAAGCGGGCTTTATCGACTCCTTTCGGTATCTTCATCCTGAGCCGGGCCGTTACTCCTGGTGGGATTACAAGACCCGGGCCCGGGAGCGGAACATCGGCTGGCGTATCGATTATGTCTTCATTTCAGAAGAACTTCGGAGCGCCCTGAAGGAGGCCTTTATCCTGGATGAGGTCTATGGTTCTGACCATTGTCCTGTGGGAATCGAACTGGAACTCTGAAAAACGGATTGTTTTCCTCGTCATTGACTTTTATTCTCTCTTATTGTATAATAGAGACCTATGTTAAGAAGTATGACGGCATTTTCAAGGCTATTTACCAAAACGGAGGATTTTGAGTATGAACTCGTCCTCTCATCTGTGAACAGCCGTTATCTGGAGATCTCAGTCAAGACCCCCGATTTCCTGGCGCCTAAGCGGTGGGTGATGGAAAACCTGCTCAAGGAATATCTTTTGAGGGGGAAGGTCACTCTCCAGGCCAAGATCACCTTCACCCAGAAATATCTTAAAGAGAATGTGGCCATCAACGGGGACCTGATCCGTTCTTATTTTTCCCAGATCGATGCCCTGGAGCTTCCCATCAACATCACTATCGGGGACCTGATGAAGCTTCCCCACGCTGTGGAAAGCATCAATACCGAGATCGACGAGGGAGCCTGGGATCTGCTTCAGGGAAAGATCATCGAACTCATCGGCCTTTTCCTCAAGGAGGCCGACCGGGAAGGGACTCAGCTGGAGAGAGACCTGAAGGGCCGGCTCCAGGAGACGGTCCGGATCATTAAGTCTCTGGAGAAGGGTTCCCCCCAGACGGCAGAGCGCTATAGAGAACTCCTCCTGCAGCGGATCGAGAAGGCCGGTGCCGGGGATATCGTGGATGAGACCCGGCTCTACAAAGAGGTCTCGCTCTTTGCTGAATCGGCCGATTTTACCGAAGAGGTCACACGTCTGAAGAGCCATTGTGACGCGTTCAGTGATTTTCTGGCTGAAAAGAGCCCGGAAAAAGGGAAGAAGATCTCCTTTCTCCTCCAGGAGATGAACCGGGAGATCAATACCATCGGCTCCAAATGCCGCGATTCAGACCTGGCCCTGCTGGTGGTCAATGCCAAAGAGGAACTTGAAAAGATGAGAGAACAAATACAGAATGTCTGGTAGAAAGGAGGATTTATGAGTGAGCTCTTAAATATCGGGTTTAAGAACGCCATTCCCAAAGAGAAGGTCGTGGCGATCCTGGCCCCGTCATCGGCTCCCATGAAAAGGCTGAAAGAGGGTGCCAGGGAAAAGGGCCTTCTTATCGATGCCACTCAGGGGAAAAAGACAAGAGCTGTGATTGTCACAGACAGTAATCATATCATTCTGTCTGCCATACAGTCTGAAACGCTCATTCAACGTTATGAAGGGAAAGCCGCAGAAGAATTTTAATCCGATTCTCCTGGTCCTTTCAGCTCCCTCCGGGGCAGGAAAAACGACCCTGGCCCGGAAATTCCTGGAAAAACATCCCGATTTCGGAGTCTCGGTCTCCTACACGACCCGGAAACCCCGCAGAGGGGAAAAGGAAGGGATCCATTACTATTTCACCGATCCGCAGACCTTTCAGGAGATGATAGCCCGTAAAGAGTTCGTTGAATGGGCCCATGTGCATGATGACTGGTACGGGACTCCTTTTTCGGAGATCGAACGGCTCCACGGCCAAGGGAAGGGGATCCTGTTTGATATTGATATCCAGGGAGGGGTCAATATCTATAAAGCCTATCCCGACAGGACCCTTCTGGTCTTTATCCTGCCTCCTTCCATGGAGGAGCTGGAACGCCGCCTTCGGAACAGAAAGACAGATGATGAAAAAACCATTGAAAAAAGATTGAAAAACGCCCAAAAGGAGATTAGTATAGCCAGGGATAAGTATGACTACTTTCTCGTAAATGATGACCTGGAAGAAGCCTTGAAGGAGTTGGAGATGATTGCCGCCTTTCCGCAGGAAGGGTGAGAAGAGGGGGGTGCGTTCATGGTGCGTATTACCATTGAAGATTTTGTCAAAGCCACCCACTCCGTGTACAGGAGTACGGTGTTGGCTTTCAAAAGAGCCAGACAATTGAATGATGAGGGACATGCTCCCACTATTGAGACCAAAGGGGATAAAATAACCACATTGGCCATCAAAGAAGTCATACTGGGAAATGTAATTCCCTGCGAAAGCAAAGAGTTCAAGGTAGAGGAGTGATTCCTCTATCTCTGGGAAACCGGCCCGGGAGTCAGTGATGCAAACCGTTTCCCTCTGTGGTTCAACGGGCTCCATCGGGCAGTCGGCCTGCCGGATTCTCGGCCAGGCACAACACCTGACATGTAAGACACTGATCTTCGGGCGTAACGAAGCAAAGGCCCGTGAGCAGATCGCCCTGTTAAGACCCTCTTATGCGGGATGTCTGGAAAAAGAGACGGCCTTGCGCATCAAGAGGGAGTTCTCATTTTTAAAAGAAGTCTTTTACGGAGAGGGGTTGACAGAAGCTGCCTCGCTCCCATCGGATATCTTTGTCTCGGCGGTATCGGGTTCTGCAGGAACGGCTTTCTCTTTTGCTGCCCTCAAGGGGGCGAGGCGGCTGGCGCTGGCCAACAAGGAGACCCTGGTCATGGCCGGGCAGATTTTTATGAAAGAAGCCTTACAGAGGGGGGTTTCCGTCTATCCCGTGGACAGTGAACACAATGCTCTTTACCAATGTCTGCAGGGTGAAGAGCGGGAAAATGTGGAAAGCCTGGTTTTGACAGCTTCAGGCGGCCCTTTTCGGGGGTTCGGAGCCGAGGAGCTTGCCCGTGTGACTCCTGCTCAGGCGTTGAAGCATCCCACATGGTCCATGGGGAAAAAGATCACCATCGATTCAGCGACAATGGCGAATAAGGGGTTGGAGATCATCGAGGCTTCCTGCCTCTTCTCCTTTCCGGAAGAGCGTATCGAAGTGGTGGTGCATCCCCAGAGCATCATCCATTCCATGGTGCGGATGCGGGACGGTAGCCTGAAGGCCCTGCTGGGAGAACCCGATATGCGTCTTCCTTTGGCCTATGCCTTTGACTATCCCCGCAGGGAACGTTACGGCTGGGGACATTGCGACCTCACCCGGTTGGGGCCGCTGACCTTCGAAGCTCCTGATGAGAAGGCTTTCCCCGCTCTGCCCCTTGCCCGGGCTGCTTTGCACGGGGGAGGGATCCTGCCTCTGGTCTATAACCGGGTTAATGAAGAGGCTGTCAAGGCCTTTCTGGCAGGCAAGATCCCCTTCACCGGGATCGCCGGATCAATCGAGCGTTATCTGGGAGAGTACAGCGGGAACAACCGGATACCGGGGAGTGTTGAAGAAGTGGAAGAGACGGATAAGGAAATTTACCAACGGATCAGGAACGATTTGGAGTTGACATGATACTTTATATTCTCATTGCTGTTTTTATTCTGGGTATTGTAGTCTTTTTTCATGAACTGGGCCATTTTCTTCTGGCCAAAAAGAACGGGATCAAGGTCTATACTTTTTCTATCGGCTTCGGTCCCAGGATCTGGGGCAGGGAGTACAAAGGGACAGAGTACAGGATCTCGGCAGTCCCCTTCGGGGGCTATGTGGCCATGGCCGGGGAAGAGCTCGAAGACCGCAAGGGAGAACCTGACGAATTTGCTTCCAAAAGCCTCTGGCAGCGCTTTCAGGTGGTCTTCGCCGGCCCCCTGATGAACTTTATACTTGCGTTCGCCGTGATCTGGCTGGCTCTCATCATCGGGGTCAATGAGCCCATACGGGAGACAGACCTGAAGATCGGCTGGGTCGAAGAGGGGAGTATCGCTGAACAGGCGGGGCTGACGGCGGGGGACACTATCACAGCCCTGAACGGCAAACCCGTGAAGAATTGGAAGGATTTTACCGACAAGCTTATCTTCTCCAAAGAAGAAGCGACCATCACCTGGCTCTCCGGAGAGAAGACCGTAAGTGCTGAACTCTCGCTGGAACGGGATCCTTATACGGGGATGGTCCTTTTCGGGGCCGCTCCCGGCCATCCTGCCGTGGTCCGTTCTGTCGGTGAAAAGAGCCCGGCCGATAAGGCGGGTATCCTTCCCGGAGACAAGATCATCTCCCTCAACGGAGAAGAGGTCACGTGTGCAGAAGAGCTGGTGATGAGCCTTATGGATCCTGATCAGGAGTTCGACCGTCTGCTTATTACGGTGGAGCG
>JAFGWL010000037.1 GCA_016937175.1 Candidatus Mcinerneyibacteriota bacterium
AACGTCTGCGGACTTTTACTCCTTTCCACAGCCAACAGAAACTCAAGGATCATCGACCGGATCCGGCAAATAAATGTTTTGCTGATAAAAGACAGTGCTCCGGAAGAAGCCTGTGCCAATTATAGGAGACAGTTGGCCCTTTTCAGGCGGAGAAGCCGAATATTGAAGAATGCCCTGTTGATCAACTATATCGCTTTGCTGCTTTTCATCGTGACATCCCTCTCCATTTTTCTTTCCGCATACTGGACACTGAGCCCGCACTTTTCTCTTTTCTTTCTTTTGGGAGGGTTTTCAGCGCTGGCTCTCTTTGCTCTTCTTCTGATCCGGGAGGGGTCTATTCATTTTGATACCACGGCCCTGGATATGGAGCTGGCTGTTCTCTTTATGGAGGGCAGGGAGCGGAAAAGAGAGAAGAGAGAAAAGAGTTGATTTCCCGTTTTCACGGGGTATAGTCTTGAAAAAAAGGGGGAAATATGAGCCTAAGAGCGTTCAAGACCGAAGAGTGCCGGGAAAGTGATTTGAAGAGATGGGAAGAGATGTCCCGTCAATGCCGGGGAGATATCCTTACCATGACCACGGTGGCAGGGAGCGGTCACCCGGGAGGTTCCCTCTCCTCCATCGATTTTCTGACCCTTCTCTATGATCAGATGGCCCGCTTTCCGGATGACCCTAAAAATGAGAACAGGGATTACCTCATCGTATCCAACGGACATATCTCTCCGGCTGTTTATGCTGTTCTGGGGAGAAGTGGTTTTTTCCCTTATGAAGAAGCTCTGGCAGGTTTCAGGAAAGCCGGGACACCCTATGAAGGACATGTGGATACCAAGGTCCCCGGGGTGGAGTGGATCACCGGGAATCTCGGGCAGGGGCTGTCGACGGCAGCAGGGATCGCTATGGGGCTCAAATTTCAGAAAAAAGATAATCATGTCTTCTGTGTCATGGGAGACGGCGAACAGCAGAAGGGACAGATCGCAGAGACACGCCGGTTTGCTTCAAAATTCCGACTGGACAACCTCACGGTCATCATCGATTATAACCGCCTACAGATCTCAGGAGATGTGGATGAAGTGATGAAAGTCGACCTTGTCCGGGAGTATGAGGCATCGGGATGGGAGGTTCTGGAGATCGACGGGCATGATTTTCAGAAGATATACAGGGCCTTTTATCAGGCTCTCCGTCAAAAGAGGGGGCCGGTGATGATTTTGGCCCGCACAGTCATGGGGAAAGGTGTCTCCTTCATGGAGAATGATGAAAAATGGCACGGACAGGCCCTGGGAGAAGAGCAGCTGCATAAGGCTCTTCAGGAACTGGGGGTGAAAGATCGTTTTGAAGAGATGAGAAAAAGAAGAGCGGACCTGCCTCCGGAACCCGCCGGCAAGGCTAAAAAGGTGTATGGGACTTTTCAGCCTGGAAAACGGATAGAGTATGACCCCTTGCAGAAGACGGATAACCGTTCAGCTTTCGGAAAAGCACTGGAATCTTTGGGAGAAGTCAACAGCGACAGGACCGTCGTCCTGGATTGTGACCTGGCAGGATCGGTCAAAACAGGGGGCTTTGCGCAAAAGTGGCCCGATGCTTTTATCCAGGCGGGTATCCAGGAACACAGCACCGCTTCGATCGCAGGGGGGATCTCTGCAACAGGCTTGCTGACCTTCTGGGCCGATTTCGGTGTTTTTGCTGCTGACGAAGTCTATAACCAGCTGCGTCTCAATGATATCAATCAGACAAATATCAAGATTGCAGCGACACACTGCGGGTTGAATGTGGGAGAGGACGGGAAGACCCATCATGCGGTGAACTACGTGGGCCTTCTGCGCTGCCTCTACGGCTTCAGCCTTCTTACTCCGGCCGACCCCAACCAGACAGATGCCATGGTCCGTTATGCTGCTGTCCATGACGGGAATTTCTTCCTGGCCATGGGACGGGCCAAGACTCCGGTGATAACAGATGAAAAGGGGAAACCTCGTTTCGGAAAAGATTATAGTTTCACCTACGGCCAGATGGACATAATCAGAAAAGGGGAGAAGGTCACCGTCTTTACCTACGGAGCCCTGCTGCCCTATGCTCTGGAAACCTGGGAGAGGTTGAACAAGAAGGGGAGGCCCTTTACCCTTATCAATGTCTCTTCGCCTTTGAATCCGGATAGGGAGGCGATCAGGAAATCAGCCGAAAATTCTGATTCTTTTATTGTCTACGAAGACCATAATGTCCATTCAGGTTTCGGATCCCTTCTGGCTGATCTTATGGCTGAAGAGGGGATCAGCTGTCCCCTTGTCAAACTGGGGGTCACAGAGTATGCCCGTTCGGGGACAGCAGACGAGGTATACCGTCTGGCGGGGCTGGCTCCGGAAGACCTCGAAAAGGCGGTGGAGAAACTATTCTAGATGGGAAAGGTCAGGATCCCCGGGAAGGCGTTTCTCTTCTGCGGCCTTCTCTACGCCACAGACGATCTCTTTGAAAAGGCCCGTACGGCACTGGAAGAACTCTTCGGCCCTGTCTGCAGGGAAGCCAGAGGGTTTCCCTTTACCGTCACAGACTACTACCGGGACGAGCTGGGCGAGGAAATCTATAAAGGATTTCTCTTCTTTGACCGGTTTATCTCCATGGAGTCCATAGCTGATATCAAAATTGAGACCAACGGCCTTGAAAAAGAGCTCTCCCCGTCCGGGGAAAAAAGAATTATCAACCTTGACCCGGGTTATCTGGATCTGGCCAAAGTGGTACTGGCCACGACAAAAGACCGGGCTCACCGCCTTTACTTAAAAGACGGGATTTACGGTGAAGTGGAATATACCTATCAGAAAGATTCTTATGTCCCTTCCCCCTGGGCTTATCCCGATTATTATCAGGAGAGCTATATCATTCTCTTCAACGAGATGCGCCGATATTATCACAACCGTCTTCGATCCGGAATATCATGATCCTGTGTATCAACCCCTGGGTAGAGGACTTCAGCGCTTATGACCTCTGGGCCAAGCCGCTGGGGATCATTGAGATCGCTTCGTGGCTTCGGCGCGGGGGTTTTGACGTGGATATTGTCGACTTCCTTTATCAATATTACCTTTCCGGACAGAAAGAGCCTGCTCAAACGAAGAGCGGAAGGGGAAAATACCGTAAGGTGGAGATCAGCCGGCCTGAGCCTTTGAAGAATGTCCCCATTCCCCGCAGGTTCTATCGGTTCGGTGTCTCCTTAGAAGATGCCGAAAGACTTTTAGCACGCTATCCGCACCCCAAGCTGATACTTATGACTTCGGTGATGACATACTGGTATACAGGGGTGCAGACGACCATCGCCTTTCTTCGGAAATGCTATCCGGATGTCCCTATCATCCTCGGCGGCATCTATACACAGCTCTGCCGAAATCATGCAGAGACTGTCTTCCGGAGTTGTGAGATCGCTCCGAAGGAGACTTATCCCTTTCTCCGGGAGAGGCTGGCGAGGGCCATCGGCGCTTCTCCCGAGCTTCCCCTGAACCGGCTGGAGATACCCATGGACTATACATTTTATCCGGGGATCCCCTATATCCCTCTCCGGTTTACCAGGGGCTGCCCTTTTCGATGCCGTTATTGTGCGGGGCCCCTCCTCGAGCCTGAATACAAAGAGAGCCGTCTGAGGACGGTCAAAGAGACATTCAGCCGATGGTATATGGACGGAATAAGGGATTTTGTCTTTTATGATGACGCTCTTCTCTTTTCAAAAGAAACACTGCTCCACCCTTTCCTCGAGTGGGCAGCTGATAAGGGGATGAAGGCCAGATTCCATACTCCCAATGCACTCCATATTGCCAATTTCGACCGGAAGACCCTGGATCTCATGATGGCTTCCGGCCAGTGGGAGCTCCGCTTCGGAGTGGAGAGCCTTTTTAAGGAAAAAAGGACTCTGGACAATAAAAGCAGCAGAAAAGACCTGGAGAGAGCCACTTCTCTTCTTTCTGAAGCCGGGTTTGATACGGACCGTGTGAGGATCTATCTTCTTGCCGGATTGCCCAACCAGCCCCGTGTGGAAGCCGAAGAGGATATCAAGATCGTCCGTCAGGCAGGTTTAAGGCCTGTCCCCAATGAATTTTCCCCGATCCCTGGGACTCCGCTTTTCGAAGAGGCAAGAAAAGTCTCGCCCTTTGACCTTACCGAACCCCTTCTTCAGAACAAATCCATCGTGCCCTGCCGGTGGGAGGGGATGACCTGGCAGGATATGCAGGAGCTGAAGGAGCTCTCAAGGATGTGAATATTGCCCGAAAGCACTCTTTATGCTATAGTGTAGGGGAAAAGGAGGGGAGATGATCAGGGAAGAACTGAGAGATCTGAAAGACTTTCCCGTCTATCCGGGAACACCGAACGCGAAAATGGATCAGAACGAGACTCCTTATCCCCTTCCCGCTGCTATCCTGGAGGCCCTGAGAGAACGGGTATCCTCGATGCCTTTTCACCGCTACCTTCGCCCTGAGCGGATTATGGAGCTGAAAAGAGCTCTTTCCGGATATTCAGGGATGTCCCCTGAGTCCATTGCCGTGGGAGCGGGAGCTGATGCTATGATCCAGACTCTGATCGCTCTCTTCGCTATCGGCCGGGGCGATGTCTTCCATTTCCACCCTTCTTATCCCTTATACAGCCTTTTTGCGCAGGTCTTGGGGGTTCCCGTTAAAACGCTTTCTCTTGAGAAAGAGGATTTTGATTTTGATCTCGACAAAGCCCATGAGATTCTTGAAGGGTGTGCTGTGGCTTTCATCGCCAACCCCAATAATCCTACAGGGAACCTGTTCCGGACGGACAAACTCAAAGAACTTATTGAGAGCCATCCCCGTTGTCAGTTTGTCCTGGACGAAGCCTATTTTGAATATGCCGGGGAGACCTGGGCCGGAGAGGTAAACAGGCATGAGAACCTCTGTGTGATCAGGACCTTTTCGAAACTCTTTTCCATCCCGTCTTTACGGCTGGGTTATCTTATCGGACGTCCCGATATGGTTTCTGTCGTTGAAAAAGCTCAATTCGTCCCTTATAATGTCTCAGGTTTTTCTGTGGAGGCCGGCCTTATCCTTCTGGAAGAGAGGCCTCTTTTTCAGGAAATAAGGGAAAAGGTGATCCGCGAGAGGAGTATTATGGAGTCGTTCCTGTACAAGTTTTCGCCGGTGGTCTCCTATCCATCTTACGGGAATTTCCTGTTCATGCGTTTCCCGCCCGGAGAAAATCCGGCCGAAGCCCTCTTTAAGGAGGGCGTCTACGTGCGGGATTACGGCGGAGTCCCGGGATATGAAGATTTTATCAGAATCACGCTGGGCGGCCCCGAAGAAAACCTTTTGTTCAGGGAGACACTACAGAAACTGTTTAACCATAAGGAGGGATAAGAATGAACCTCAGCTGTGGAATTATAGGGAAACCCTTCAGCGGAAAAAGCACTCTTTTCACATTGATGACAGGAGAAGAGGTCGGCGGGAAATTCGGGCCTGTCCACGGGATCGCCAAAGTGAAGGACCTGCGTATCGATCTTCTCAGCAGGCTTTATCAACCGAAAAAGACCACATTGGCCACTATCGAATATATCGATGTCCCGGGCGTTGTGGGAGTAGACGGGTCAGAAAACAAGATGCTGGAGCATGTCCGCAATACAGACAGCCTTCTGGCTGTTGTGGGGGCTTTTGAAGAGAAGTCGGAGCCGGATAGGATCTTCGTGGAAATACAGAATATCAGAGACGACCTCCTTCTCAATGACCTGATCCTGGTGGAAAACAGACTGGAAAAGATTAAGCATCAACGTAACCCGCAGGAGAAGGAGGAGTTCACTCTCTTCTCAAAACTTCACGAGGCCCTGGAGAAGAATATTCCCTTGAGGAACCTGGATCTGAAAGAAGATGAAATCAAGGCCATCAAAGGTTTTCAGTTCTTTACATTGAAACCGGCTCTCTTTGTAATCAATATACGTGAAGAGGATATACCCGATGCCGGCCTTTTGGAAGAAAAACTGCGAGAAAGGTTGGGCGCTGAAGAGGGGGCCGGGGTCATAGCCCTTTCCGTGCTCATCGAAGAGGAGATCATGCAGCTTCCCGGTGAAGACAGAGAAGCGTTTCTTCAGGAGATGAATATCAGCGAGCCGGCTACAGAAAAAGTCGTACGGGCCACATATGACCTTCTGGGCCTGATTTCTTTTTTTACAACAGGAGAGGATGAGGTAAAAGCATGGACGATCAGAAAGGGGACGGTGGCCCGTGCAGCAGCAGGAGAGATCCATTCTGACATCGAACGGGGGTTTATTAAAGCAGAGTTGGTCCATTATGAGGATTTTGTCTCAATGAAGGACATGAAAAAGCTGAAAGAAGCCGGACTCATACATCTGGAAGGAAAAGATTATATTGTCCGGGACGGAGATATCATCAATTTCAAATTCAATGTGTAGAAAGGGAATTATGGACGAAAAAAGCCTGTATGATACCTGTGATATTATCAGGGTAGTCGCTGAAAAAGGAGATGAAAAAGGGGGCGCCTCTCTTTCCAGGCTTCTTTTCAGCGGTTTTATGGCCGGAGCCTATATCGCGTTCGGTTTTTTTCTGAGCATCGTAGCAGCGGCCTCTTTTTCCTCCTGGGCTCCCCAGGCCCACTATTCGCTTTACAGGATCCTCCTGGGGCTCTTTTTCCCGCTGGGGCTTTTTGCTGTCGTCGTGGGCGGTGCAGAACTCTGGACAGGGAATATTCAGTTTACGGGGACAGCTTCTCTTCTGGGAAGGATGGGGAAGCGGAAGACGTTGTATAACTGGATAGCCAGTTATACGGGGAACTTCGCCGGTGCTTTTTTTCTGGCGTTTCTGGCGACAGCCGGCGGAGGGATCATTACCTCAAACAAGCTTCTCGTAGAAGTTGTCACTCAGGGCGCTCTTGGCAAAGCATCGGGGGGAACCTTTTCCCTTTTCTGGCTCGGGGTGGGATGTAACTGGCTTGTAAATCTGGCCATCTGGCTCTATATGAAGGGAAAGGAGAGCGGCGGAAGGCTCTTTCTTCTCTGGTTTCCCGTATTTGCTTTTGTTACCATGGGGTTCGAACACAGCATCGCCAATATGTGGATCTTCTCTGCTGCAGCTCTTCTTCCGGGGGAAGGCTTGACATGGGGGATGGCTTTTCAAAACCTGGTCCCCGTGACAGTGGGGAATGCCTTCGGGGGGTTTTTCTTTGTATCCTTCTATCATTGGTTTGTCTGTACCGGGAAAAGCGGATGGAAAAAGATGGCAGCATTTCTGTGGGTCACGCTTCTTTTTGTCCTTATCCTGGGAATGATCCCACTGGTTGTGTTGAAACTGTTTCCTTCATTTTCGGCCCATTCCTTTGCTTTTCCCCTGGTCTATCTTGTTTACGGAGGAATCATGGCCTTTACCATTTACCGAACCATGAAACCGCGGGAAAAGGAGGATCAGGATGAGCAGTAAAAACAGGATCAGCGCTTTTCGTGAAGAAAGAGAGCGACTGAATGAAGTGGCCCTGGCAGAAGGAGGCCTGGCGATCAGACGTTTCTTTAACCTGGATACAGCTGCCTACAAAGAAGGAGCCCTCGACTCCAGGGTCAAAGAGCTGATCGGGTTGGCGGCTTCCCTCGTTCTGCGTTGCGACGACTGTATTCTTTACCATACCTTACGGGCTTTTGAGGAGGGAGTGACCGATGAAGAGTATCGGGAAGTCATGAATATCGGGCTCGTCGTAGGCGGATCCATTGTAATCCCTCATCTCAGAAGGGCCTTTGAACATTGGCAGGAGTTGAAAAGAGAAAAGGAGAAGATGAATGGACAGGAGTAAAGAAAAGATCCTGGAGAGGATCAGGAGTGTCTCTGCCGAAAAGGATATCCTG
>JAFGWL010000038.1 GCA_016937175.1 Candidatus Mcinerneyibacteriota bacterium
CACTGAAGAATCCTACAGCCGGCTTTATCAGATGTTTGAAGAGGAGAGCCATGACGTAGCCAATAAAGATCAGCTTTTATCCCTTTTAGAAAAATATCTCTGGGCAGTTCCCTCATCCACACAGGGAGTGAAGAACCAAGTCTCTTTGTTCGACCATTCCAAGACGACTGCGGCCATAGCACTCTGCCTTTATGATGAGTATAAAGCAGGAAATCTTTCGGGAAGTGCGATCAGAGAAATGATCAAGAAGAAGGGAAGCCAAACACCCTATTTTTTGCTGATCAAATCGGATATTTCAGGCATACAGGATTTTATCTTCAATATCGCCACTAAATCCGCAGCACGTCAGTTAAAAGGGCGTTCTCTCTATATTAATCTGCTGAGTGAAGTGGCCGCCTTAAAGCTTCTTCTTGATTTGAACCTGGAGAGTGCGAACATGCTCTATCGAGGTGGTGGGAATTTCTATATTCTGGCTCCCATGTCGGCTCAGGATAAATTCCTGTCGGTTCGGGAGGAGATCCTAATGGCTCTTCTTAAAGAGCATCGTGGAGAACTCTATCTGGCCATGGACTCGATCCCCCTTTCTCAGGATGATTTTACGGGAGAGGAAAATGACGGGGATGAAGTAGTCCCGAAAATCGGCCTGGCGTTTGAACGTATCGGAGCAAAACTCGCCGAGGCCAAGAGCCGGCCGTGGAGTGAGCTTGGGTTTCACAAGAGTTACGAAGACCTCTTCTTTATTGAAAAAGAACCTGCGCTTACTTCTCATGTCTGCCCCCAGTGCGGGTATTCAGACAGCAAGCTGGAGGAAGATGACGAGGGGAAAGAGGTCTGCCGGAGATGTTCTTATTTTGTGGACTTAGCTAAAAAGGGGGGAAATCAGGAGTTTTTGAAGATCACCAGAGACAAGGCTTTTCTTTCGGTATTAGGGTACGGGATCATCTTCGGGGAAGACGCGTTAAAACAGGACAAGGGTGATGTGAGAAGGTATACGATAAACACGTTTGATTTTTTGCAACACAAGATGGATGCCCCATTCTATCTGATGAATCACCTGCCCCTAAATGAAAACGGAAAGATCAAGACATTCGATGAATATGCTAAAGGAAGCTTGTCCCATGATGGAAAGGGAACCTCCCGGCTTGGTGTCTTGAAGCTTGACGTGGATGACCTCGGATCGCTCTTCAGGGAGTTGAGACCGGGGACCATATCCAGGATCACCTACTTGAGCCGAATGGTCTCGCTCTTCTTTGATATGCTTATCCACTGGTTTGTCAAGAACGACTACGCAAAAAGCCTCTATGTGATCTACTCCGGTGGAGATGATGTCCTTATCTTCGGCTCATGGACTGATGTAGTCGATTTCACAAAGGACCTGCGTCGTAAATTCCAGCGCTATACCACGGGAGATGACAAAATCGACGGTTCTTCACCCTACCACTTTTCAGCCTCTGTCCATTTCGGAGATGCTCATCTCAATGTCAGGATGGCGGCTGATTATGCTGACCATACGTTGGACCGGGCCAAGTCGTTTGATCAGAACAAAGATAAAATCTTTATCATGGATGATGTCTATACATGGGATGAGCTGGATTGGATCGATGAGCTGAGAGTCCTTGTCAGGGATGTGAGCGAAGCTGAAAAGTCAAGAAGCCTGATTAGAAAAGTCTATGATAGCGCCAGGGGTTTCCAGAAAGTCCTGGGTGAGAAGGGAAGAGGTGGATTTCAACCGGTCCGGTTCTGGCGTCTGGCCTATTACCTGAGAGGAGTAAGAGACGAAAGGAGAGAACCGATCATTGAAAAGTATAAGGAGGCCTTTGTGAAAAAAGACGGAGTCAGACCTTCGGCGCCCCGGGCAGCAGCCCGCCTGGCCGAGATGGATACACGAAAGGAGGGACAGTCATGACTGGTGAAAGAAGCCGTGACTATGTAAGAAGAGAGTTGCCGCCGTGTCCTGATATTTTTCATCCGGGTGACCTGGATGCATATTTAAACGATATCAGTGACTATTCTGCTAAGATGGTGGATAATAAAAAGGTAACAACATCCCAGATCAGGAATATCTTTTCCCGCATTAAAAAGCTGGAAGCCTTGGCAAAAAAAGACCCTGATTCAGACAGCTGCATTGCTGATGTCAAACGTTTACGGGTTCAGTTCGCCTATAATTCAGGCCGGAATTCCAAGAATACTATTTACAGGGATTTTATGAACGATCTGGATGAGCTGGCTCAGAAGATCAAAACAAACCGGGATGTCATACGGGTATATGAATTTGTGGAAGCCATCGTGGCCTATATGAAATACCATGGCGGAGAAAAGGCATAAATGAATGATGGAGGGATAGATATGAAAGAGATGAGATTGTTAGGGAAAGTCATTATCCGGGGCAGAATCAAGGCCCTTTCGGGCCTGCATATTGGGGCCGGAAGCAACGCTTTGGATATCGGGGGGATCGACAATCCGGTAATCAAAGACAGCGCCGGACGCCCGTATATTCCGGGGAGCTCTTTGAAAGGAAAGATGCGCTGCCTTCTGGAGCGGTATGAAGGATACCCGGAAGATACTTTTGAGACAAATGGAAAGAAAGAATTGGTGGTCAAGAAAGAACATTTAAATGAATATGACGAAAAGACCGGAATCAACCTTACAGGTCCTGTCGCCAAGATCTTCGGGATCGGGGCATCGTCGGATTCAGACATGGGCCCCACACGTTTCTATTGCCGGGATGCTTATCTGTCGGAAGAGACGTTAAAAGAGATGAATGAAAAAAGTGGGGAGTTCGAAGAACTGGAGATGGATTATACGGAGAGCAAATGGGAGAACACGATCCACCGCTTGACATCGCAAGCATCAAACCCCCGGATCATGGAGCGTGTCCCCGCCGGTGCTGAGTTTGACGCAGAATTTGTCTATAATATCTATACAAAGCAAGATCTCGATGACTTTGCCCTTATATTGCGGGGGATCAAGCTTTTGGAGGATGATTTCATCGGTGGATCAGGAACACGGGGAAGCGGGAATATTGCCTTTACAGGCCTTTCCGTGGAGATCAAGACACGTGATTTTTATGAAAGCGATTCAACTCATGGGGAAATGGTGGAATGGAGTCCGTCTCTGGATCTGGGAGAGTTTTTTAAAAACTAAAGGAGAACCATGCACCTCTATAAATTGGTTTTAAAGAAACAGGCCCGTTTTCACCTGCCCCATGAGCGGCCATACTCCATCGGGGCGGATACCCTCTTTTCAGCTCTGGTGAATAATCATGCTCAGATTTACGGGGAAGAGAAGACAGAAGAATTTATCGGTGACCTTCATATTTCTTCCGCCTTTTTAGGTGTCCGTGATGATAAAGAAGAGATCCGGTTCTTCCCGGCTCCCCGGATACAAGCAAAAGGAGATGACCCTCTGACAGCTAAAAAGATAAAGAAAGCATCTTTTTTCGCGTATGAACTCCTGAATGAGGTCATGAAAGGACGGCCACTTTCATCGGAGTTGTGCTTTCCCCTGAACGGACAATACCTGGCTGAAAGGACTGCCGAGGGTTTGTTCAGCCGGTTCGATATCAGCCCGATCCGCCGGCCTTCAAATGTCCTCCATCGAGTGTCATCACGGTCTATGAACCTCTTTTTTGCAGATGAGTGGCTGTTCAGAGCAGACGGGAACTCACGGCTCTATTTTTTCTTTTTAACGACGACCCCTTCTCCGGAGCTGAGCGCCTGTGTCAGGCTTCTTTGTGATGAGGGGATCGGAGGAAAGCGGACGGCTGGAGCCGGAGTATTCAGCCATATGGAGGAAGAGACATGGACTCCTCCCGAAGACTGGGAAGACCGCCTTCTCCTGTCTCCCACTTTGCCTGACCGTTCAGACCTGGTTCAGGAGGCCTTTCTGACATATCGGTTTACTGTGCGATCGGGATACTCCTACCGTCCCGGGTACAGGAGTTTCAGGAAACCAGTTTTCCGCGCCTTTGAAGAGGGAGCCGTGTGTCATGTCCCGGTCAAGGTGACTCTTCAATCCTATGGGATCGGATGAGCAACAAACTACTGTTATCTTAAAGGTTTCTTCATAGGAGGACGGTCATGAAACAGAATGTCTATACAGGTGCCCTGGAGACTCTTTCTCCTGTCTTTATCGGGAATGGTGGAGAATATTCTCCAACCATGGATTTCATCGAGGAAGATGGGGTAATCGCCTTTTTGAATGAAAAAAAGGTTATCGAGGGAATGCCGGAAAGCGTCCTGGAAGAGTTTTTGTCTTATTTGAAGACAAAACAACAGAATGATCCCTCATCGCTCAGAGAGTTTTTTAAAAGGGTGAAGATCCCTTATGAACCTTTTGTCTCCAGGCGGGTGTCCAAAAAAGGGATCGTCAAATCAACGGAGGTGAAATCCCACCTGAAGACAAAGGGAAAGTTCCCTATTGTGCCGGGAAGCACACTCAAAGGAGCTTTCCGGACCGCTTTATTGGAAGCCCATGAGGTTTATGACCGGAAGGCGGTTCGTCAAAAATCCTTTACGGGTTC
>JAFGWL010000008.1 GCA_016937175.1 Candidatus Mcinerneyibacteriota bacterium
AGAATTTCACCATCCGTTCATAAGCCTGGGAATAGGACTGGTAAAACTCTTCATAGGGGATCTTGTCCCCGTTGACCTTGGCAGCTACCCCCGGCGCACCCTGGTCTCCGGATCCCGAGCCGGCTCCCCAGATGATAAAAGCCGGTGTGATAATGATCACCAGGAACCAAAGTATTGATTTTTGTTTTGACCTCAAGGTATTAAGCATTGTTCATCAACCCCCTTATTAATGTCAGAAAGCGGATAAATAAAAAAAGGGTTATCCTCTCTTTTTTTCATAGGGATTATATCAGCTTTTCTTCCGAAATAAAGTGAAAAGTTGAGCGGCTTCAGGCCGGAGGGCCTGTCCCGTCAGCTTTCCGCGACAAGACAGGCCAGCGCCATACAATAAAATTTTGACAACGCCGTTTCACTCCGTGACATGACCACCACAGGTTTTTCTGTCCCCTGGATAAGTCCGGCCAGTTCTCCCCCTGCAAATAGCATGAGCCCTTTATAGAAAGCATTGCTCGCCTCCAGGGAAGGAAAGATCAGGATGTCCGCATCACCCTCCAGGGGGGATGCAACACCCTTTATGGCAAGGCTTTCGGGATCGCAGGCGCAAAAGATATCCAGCGGTCCGTCTACGACACATCCCGTTATCTGCTTGCGCGCGTTCATCCTGGATATTAATGCATAGTCGATGGAATTGGGGAAATGAGGAGAGACCTTTTCAGACGCTCCGATGAGAGCTACCCGTGGTGTCTCTATCCCGAATTTATGCGCCATCTCGACAGAATAGTCGATCATGGCCATTTTCTGGCCCAGATCGGGAAAAGGCAAAACCGCTGTGTCAGCTACAAAAAGAAGCTTGTGATAGGCAGGCAGTTCGATAGCGCAGGTGTAGCTCATCACAGCGTCTCGCCTCATAAGGCCGTGCTCTTTGTGAAGGACAGCCTTCAGAAATTTATCAGTCCCCACAAGCCCTTTCATGAGAATATCCGCTTCGCCGTTTTTTACGGCTGCCACAGCTTGTGCAAGAGCCTCTCCTTCATCGGCACAAGGCCTCAATTCGGCACTATCCAACGCGTCTCCCGACTTTTGCGCAGCCTCGCGTATCGGGATTTCACGCCCAAACAGGAGGGGATGGATCAGTCCTTCTTTCGTTGCCCGGCCCACCGCTTCCAGGGTGTTCTGATCCTCGGCACAGGCCACGGCAACTCTTTTACAGACGCCCTTCTCTTTCAAGAAGGGCGCTATCTCAGATAGTCTCCGAAGGGGTTTCATGCCTTTCCCCGGGCCATCATGGCAGCCAAAGCAATGGATGCCATCTTAACCTCAACACTGTCTCCACGGGAAGAAAGGATCGCCGGGACACGGGCTCCGACTACTACAGCCCCGAGATTGGCATTAGCCAGCTTGGTATTGGTCTTGTAGAAGACATTCCCCGCTTCGATGTTGGGAAAAAGGATGCAGTCGGCATCTCCTGCCACATCACTGACAATGCCTTTGAGCTCCACAGATTCAGGGTCGATACAAAGATCCATGGCCAGGGGCCCGTCGACGAGGGCTCCTTTGATCTGCCCCCTTTCGGCCATTTTTGTGATGACCGCTGCGTCAGCGTTGGCAGGGATCTTCGCCGTGACCGTCTCGGAAGCAGCCAGCAAGGCTACTTTAGGTTTTTCTATTCCCAAGGCATGAGCTGTCTGGATCAGATAGTTTGTGATAGCCACTTTCTGGTCCAGGTCCGGCAGGGGAATAATAGCCACATCTCCCACGATCATGAGTTTATGGTAGTTGGGGTTCTCCAGGACCGTCACATGGCTGAGGACCGCCTTTTTCTCCATGAGTCCGCTCTCCTTGTTGAGGATCCCTCTCATATATTTGTCGGTATTCACCAGCCCCTTCATGAGGATGTCACCTTCTCCGGCATTGATGAGAGCCACAGCACGGGCCACGGCACTCGCATCATCCGGCTCATCTACGATCCGGTAGAGAGAAGCGTCGATCTTCTCCTCTTTGCATATGTCCATGATCTTTTTTTTATCGCCCACAAGGACACCTTCCACAAGGCCCATCTCCCTGGACTGATGGACAGCCCCGATGGTGTGGCTGTCATTGGCGCAAGCTGCCACAAGCACCTTCTTTGATTCATTTCTCAGGACATCAAACATCTGTTCTAATTTTGTTATCTTCATCATGACCTCCGTTCCCTGTCAGGAATATTTTTTGCTCTTTTCTTCTCCCGCCATGACGCGCCTTCCGGCGTCCGCCAGGGCTTCCATCTCTTTTTCACCCGGATATTCTATATGTTTTCCGAGAAAACTCAAATGCTCTTTCAAAAAAGGCATGAGGATCTTTTGAGCATAGACAAGTCCGCCGGTGAAGACGACAGCATCCACCTCTCCTTTAAGAACTGCGGCGGCACCTCCCGCCTCTTTGACGACCTGATAGCCCATGGCTTTGAGAGCGGAGAGCGCAGTCTCGTCTCCCTCAGCAGCCCTCTTTTCCAGTTCCGATCCGTTATCTGTCCCCGTATAGGCGATGAGCCCGCTCTTTTTTGCGAATTTGCCTTCCAGTTCCTTCTGGGTATACTCTCCGCTGAAACACATCTGGATAAGATCACCGATGGGAAGAGCCCCGGCTCTCTGGGGAGAAAATGGCCCCATCCCTAATAGGGCATTGTTGACATCGATGCATCGTCCCTCCCGGACGGCGACTACCGAGATCCCGCCTCCCATATGGATCACCACGAAATTACACTTTTCCAGGGGTTTCCCCAGCTCAGAGGCCGCTTTTCTCGCACAGGCCCTTACATTAAGGGCATGGAACAGGGATTTCCTCTTGATCTCGGGAACTCCTGAAAAGCGCGCCAGTTCGCACATCTCATCTACAGTAACCGGGTCGGTGATAAAGGCGGGGATCCCGGCTTCATCTCCTATGGATCTGGCCAGGTAAGCCCCCAGGTTCGAGGCATGCTCCCGTCCCCAGATCCCCTTGTCAGCCAGGTCATCAAGCATAGCCCGGTTGACTTCATAGACACCCCCTTCGATAGGTTTCATCAGCCCTCCGCGGCCAACGACCACGTCGAGGTCACCGAGAGATAAACCCCTCTCCTCAAGGGCCTGAGTGATAAAACCTTTACGGAATTCAAACTGGTCCACAATGCGTTGAAAACCGGCGATCTCGTCAGCGTCATGCCGTATCGTCTCTTCAAATAAAGCCGTGTTATCTTCAAAAACTGCGATCTTAGTCGAAGTCGACCCGGGATTAATAGTTAAAATCTTCATACGCCCCCCTTAATAGTTTTCTAATATTTCATCCATGACCCGCCGATGCTGGACAGCTTCAGCGATGTGCACATCCTCTATTCTCTCCCGCTCATCAATATCAGCGATGGTACGGGCTACTTTTAAGATCCTGTGATACGACCGGGCTGAAAGAGCATACTCCCGGACAGCCCCCTCCAGAAGCCGGTCAGCTTCTGCTGTCAGGGGACAATGTTTTTTCACCAGGGAGGCAGGCATCTCCGCATTAAAGGAGAGTCTCCCTTTTTTAAACCGCTCCCTCTGGACAGCCGCCGCCCGGCTCACCCTTTTCCGGATGGATGCAGAATCTTCCTCCCGCCAATCCCCTTTCAGTTCCCGATACTCCACCCTGGGCACCTCCACCTGGATGTCGACACGGTCGAGCAGAGGCCCCGAGATCCTTCTCCTGTAGCGGTAGATATCTGACGGAGAACATCTGCACTCCCGGGCTTTATCTCCCAGATAACCGCAGGGGCAGGGGTTCATAGCCGCCACCAGGAGAAAATCTGCAGGATACCTCACAGCATAAGCTGCCCTGGTGATATGGATCTCTTTGGACTCCAGGGGTTGCCGGAGTACTTCTATGGTCCCCTTTTTAAATTCGGGGAATTCATCCAGGAACAGAACTCCCTTATGGGCCAGACTGATCTCCCCCGGTTTGGGATGATGCCCTCCGCCCACAAGCCCCACGTCACTGATGGTGTGATGGGGCGCTCTGAAGGGACGGCGTCTCAGGAGCGGTTCCTTTTCAGACAGTAGGCCGCTTACGCTGTATATCTTTGTCACTTCCAGGGCTTCTCTTCGGCTCATAGGAGGAAGGATAGAGGGAATACGCCTGGCCAGCATGGTTTTTCCGGTCCCGGGAGGCCCGATCATAAGGATATTATGCCGCCCCGCCACGGCGACTTCAATAGCCCGCTTTGCTACAGCCTGTCCCCTGACTTCGCTCATATCAAGGCTGTCTTCATCCGGAGCCGTCTCCATCCGGCCGTCATCCCCTGTCAAAGGGGAGATGGGTTCGGTCCCGTTGAGAAAGCCCATGACTTCACCCAGATGAGAGACCGGGAAGATCTTCAACCCTCTCACAAAGGAAGCCTCCAAAGCATTTTCAGAGGGGCAAATCAGGTGAAGACTGTTCCGGGCCGCCCACTCAGCCAGAGGCAGAATCCCTTTGATCTTTCGGATCGATCCATCCAGGGCCAATTCTCCGGCCATCAGGAAACGGGAAAGATCGCCCTTGACAAGATCCAGCGCCGCCAGGACAGAGACCGCCATGGGAAGGTCATAATGAGCTCCCTCCTTTTTCATATCCGCAGGAGCCAGATTGACCACGATCTTTTTATTCATGAGCTTGACTCCGCAATGGGTGAAAGCGACTCTGATCCGCTCCCGGCTCTCTTTTGTAACCGTATCTCCAAGACCCACAACAGTAAAACTGGGGAGGCCCGGGGAGACACCCGATTCGATGGTCACTTCATAAGGGATAATTCCGCTAACACCTGCTGATAAGACTTTACTGACCATTACTCCATACCATATTATCAATCAGTCTTGTTTCTTCCACATAAACCGCCAGTGCAAAGAGAGTTCCTCCGGGATTGATATCCCCCTCAAAGGGTTCCAGTGTCTCAGCGTCTGCCACCCGGGCATAATCCAGGCGGGCCGACGGGACAGATCGGACGGACTCTTCCATGATTCTCTCAAGCTCTCTTGCAGAGCGCACTCCCTTTTTTAGAGCATCCCGTGCCTTATTCAGCGTTTTTCGAAGGACGAGGGCTTCTTTACGCCCTTTATCTGATAAATATTTATTGCGTGAACTCATAGCTAAGCCGTCCTCCTCACGGATAATGGGACACGGGATCACCTCGACCGGGAAGTGGAGGTCTTTCACCATTCGTTCGATGACTTTAAACTGCTGATAGTCCTTTAGCCCGAAATAGGCCTTCCCGGGACGGACAAGTTGGAAGAGCTTCGCTACGATAGTGCAGACCCCCCTGAAATGGGTAGGCCTGGAAAGGCCGCACAGGTACTGCGTCAACCGGGTGACTTCAATATAGGTCTGGTATCCTTCAGGGTAGATCTCTTCTGTTGCGGGGACAAAGAGAGCCTGCACTCCTTCTTCGGCACACAATCGGGCATCGCGTTCCAGATCCCGGGGATACTTGTCCAGATCCTCGGCAGGCCCGAATTGAGCAGGGTTGACAAAGAGAGAGACGACCACATGGTCATTTTCTTCGACAGCTTTACGGATAAGAGAGAGATGCCCTTCATGGAGATAGCCCATGGTCGGGACCAGCCCCACTTCTCCTTCAAGCTCCCGGCGAAAGGATCTCATCGCTTCTACACTGTTGAGTCTTTTCATATTCTCCTTTCACGGCCTCAGGACATTCTCTTCCCCGGGGAACGTCCTTTCTTTGACCGCCCGGACATATTTTTTTACACTTCTTGTCACCGTGCGTCCCACCTGACTGAATATTCGTGTATGTTTAGGGGTAAAATCAGGGTAAAGGCCCATAATGTCGTAACAGACCTGGATCTCTCCATCGCAAAAACGTCCCGACCCGATCCCGATCACGGGAATACGAAGCTCCTCGGATATCTGCTTCCCAAGGGATTCGGGAACCGACTCAAGGACAAGCGCTGTTATTCCCGCCTCTTCGAGTTTCAGGGCCCAATCCATGATACGCTCCCGCTCTTCCATGGCGCGTCCCCGGACGATCTCCCGGCCGAAGGCCTTGACGGACTGAGGTGTATATCCTAAATGTCCTACCACGGGAATACCGCACTCGACCAGACGGCCGGCCAGTTCCGTATGAGATCCCTCGAATTTGACTGCGGAAGCTCCGGTAGCGCTCATCAGGCGTCCGGCATTTCTGATCCCCTCTTCTACGGAGACTTGAAATGACATGAAAGGCATATCCACCGCCACAAAGGCCCGGCTGGTCCCTCTGACCACAGCGCTCCCATGGGATATCATCTGATCCATGGTCACACGCAGGGTATTCTCTTCACCATAGACCACCATCCCCAGGGAATCTCCCACAAGGATCATATCCACGCCGGCCCGATCGATGGCCCTGGCCATCGAGTAGTCATACGCCGTAAGCGCTGTGACCCGTTCTCCCCTGGCTTTCATTTTGATCATATCCTGAGAGGTCAATCTTTTTTCCATATGTCCCCCCGACTTTTTAATCTGTGGATCCCTTCTCCCTTACCTGCCCGGACTCTTCGGCCGGTCTCCGGATCCCTGAACTCCCCTAAAAGCTCTGTCAAAGGAAGGAGGACAAAATCCCTCTTCATCCTCTCCCTGTGAGGGATCCTCAGATCCTTCTCTTCACAAATCTCTTCGTCATAATAAATGATATCGATATCAATGGGCCGGGGCCTGTTCCTCTTGGACCATCCCCTCCCCATATCCTCTTCTATCTCTTTCACATAAGACAAAAGCGCCCTTGGAGACAGAGGTGTCCTACCCAAAAGGGCCATATTGTAAAAAGGAGGCTGCTGAAGAAACCCGGCAGGAGGCGATTCATAAAGAGAGGAGAAGAGGTCACAGAAAAAACTCTTGCGCTTTTTCAGCTCCTGCACAGCTTTCACCAGATTATTCTCCCTCTTTTCTGTATTGCTTCCCAGGGCCAGGGCCACACTGTGAAGACGGGCTACAGCCCTTCGGCTGATACTTTCTCCGCTGACACTCTTCAGAAAGACTTCTGCCTCCCAGAGGGTGGCAGGAATCTTATCGAAAAGAAACTCCAGGAGGAGCCCCGGCATATCGTCCATGGAATAAGCGATTGTGTCAAGAAAGCGATCTGTCCATTGGACGAGTTTTTCAGAAGAGAGGCCGGAAGAAGGAAAAAAGGAAGAATCTGTCCCTGTTTTCACTGAAATCCGGGCGGCCTGCTCTTCATCAGCCCCTGGCACAGAAATAGCTCGGGAGTAAGTAATCTCATCCATAAGCCCATCATATCATATCCCCTTTTGATGTCAAACAAAAGGGGAAACGGCTCAGCCCAGGGCCACATCCAGAAGCATCATGACGGCAAACCCCAGCGTAAACCCCATGGTAGCCAGGTCGATATTCCCATGCTGCTGAGAATCAGGAACAGCATCTTCTATGACCACGAAGATCATGGCTCCTGCAGCGAAGGCAAGAGCAAACGGCAGAATAGGTTTAACCGCCACAACAGCCAGAGCCCCAAGCACCGCCGAGAGAGGTTCCACAAGTCCAGATAATTGTCCGTAAAAAAAACTTTTCCTCCGGCTGAGCCCGACCTGCCTGAGGGGAAAAGCGACTGCCGCGCCTTCCGGGAAGTTCTGGATCCCGATGCCCAGCGCCAGGGCTACCGCACCGGCAGGGGAAGCGGCGGGAACTCCTCCGGCAAGAGCACCGAAAGCCACTCCCACCGCCAGCCCCTCGGGAATATTATGGAGTGTCACGGCCAGCACAAGGAGAATACTTTTTTTCAATCCCGTGTGGAGTCCCTCAGCTTTATTGATATCCAGCCCCGGATGAAGATGGGGTAGAATACGGTCCAGCCCCCAGAGGAAGAAGACTCCCGCCAAAAAACCCGTTACCGCAGGCAGCCAGGGCGGGACAGGAAGCTCCTCGGCCATCTCGATGGCAGGAGCCAGAAGAGACCAGTAGCTGGCGGCCGTCATGACTCCGGCGGCGAAGGCCAGCATAAGGTCGTGAAGCTTAAGGTTCACTCCTTTCATCATAAAGACCGTTCCGGCTCCCAAGGTCGTCATCAGCCAGGTAAAGATACCCGCTGCCAGCGCCAATAGAAGAGGGTCATACTGCAGCAGAGATTCCATGCTCCTCCTTGTCTCTCAGAATCAGGAAAGGATATTGTGTACGATCTTTCCGTCAATGAGTGTCAATCTGCAGACACTCTTCATCTCAAAGGGATCCCCGTCAAAAACAGCAATATCGGCATCTTTCCCGGGTTCAAGGCTTCCGATACGGTCTGCACAGTCACAGATCTCGGCAGCATGAAGAGTCACCGATTTCAAAGCGCCCTCTTCAGAGAGGCCGTTTTTACGAGCCAGGCCCACCATGAGGGGAAGATAGTCGATGGGAATGACCGGAGCATCGGTCATGATCGCGACCTTTACTCCAGCTTTTTCCAGGATTCCCGCTGTGGAAAAAGTGATATCTTTCAGCTCCTCTTTGACCCGTGCACTCATAGAGGGGCCGATAATTGCATCGATCTTGTTTTTCGCCAGATATGGAGCGATCTTATGGCCATCGGTACAATGCTCAATACGAAGCTTGAACCCGAACTCTTTCTGAATACGGATGACTGTTATGATGTCGTCAAACCTGTGGGCATGACAACGGGCCGTTAGTTTTCCTTCCAGGACAGAGGCCAGAACCTCATTCTGCAGATCAAACTCAGGGGCTTTATCCGGATCCTTCTTTCCCCTCTTTTTCTTCTCCAGGTAGTTTTTCGCTTTATAAAAGGCCTCTCTCATGACAGCTGCATTCCCCATCCGTGTGGAAGGATATTGGTTCTTCCCCACTCCGTAGACCCGTTTGGGGTTTTCTCCCAGAGCCATCTTCAACCCGGCAGGATCTTTCACTACGAGCTCATCCACCACCGAAGAACCGGCGGTCTTTATGACCACAGACTGCCCTCCGATCACATTGGCGCTTCCCGGGCCGGTAAAGACAGCTGTGATCCCCGCCTTGCAGGCGTCCTTGAAGGCTATATCGTCGGGGTTGATGGCGTCGATGGCCCGGAGGTGGGGTGTCGAAGGGTTGGTCATCTCATTACCGTCGGATCCGGCCCATTCATTGCTCTCCTCCCACATCCCCACATGGCAATGGGCATCGATAAATCCGGGAGTCACAATCATCCCGCTGCAGTCGATGACCTGGCATTTGGGGGGAGTCGTGAGACCTGCACCGATCTCCTTGATCTTTCCATGATCCACGAGGACATCACACTTTTCTCTCCGTTTTCCCCGTCCGTCCAGGACTGTTCCGTTTTTCAGTAAAATCATAAGACCTCCTTTTTTAATGTCTAATATTTTTCTGCCGCGGAATATGCCGCTTCCATGGCCTGTGACATATTGTAGTACTTGTATTCGGCGAGCCTCCCCACCGGGAAAAGAGATCTGTAGGAATCCGCCAGG
>JAFGWL010000039.1 GCA_016937175.1 Candidatus Mcinerneyibacteriota bacterium
GTTCCCATAAAGAGAGACTCCCCCACCCTGAAGTGGTTGACTCCTTTGGGGAGGATCTTCTGCTGAAGAAGAGGAATAGTCACTGATGAGCCCCCCGAGACATAGGGAATTTTAACATTGAATTTGGCTTCGATGAGTTCCTTGTACAAGCTCAGCTGGATCAGTTTGTCTTTTGTGGGCAGGACACCGTAAAGACAGGAGAGATTCGTGCCGATTCCCACCACTTCAATATTATCCAGGCTGAAGGTTTTCTGAAAGAAGTCCACAAACTTATCCCGCATGACACCTTCGCGGAGTTCTCCCAGTTCGATCATAATGATGACCTTATGCACCTTTCCCTGACGTTTGGCTTCTTCCGAAAGAAGCTGGATGGTGCGCACTTCGGTGTTCATGCTGATATCGGCATACTGCACCACATTTTTCAAAGACCTTCTCGCAGGAGGTTTGATATAAATCGCTTCGATATCGGGATTGATGCTTTTAAGCGCTTTGATATTGGAGATCCTCGAATCCGAAAGCTGAGTGATCCCAAGCTTCAAGAGTTCAGCAAGATAGGCTTTATGGCCACTGAGGAGTTTGGAGACCACGGTCCACTTGATATGATGTCTTTTAAAGAGTTTGTTCAGATAGTCGAAATTATCCTTAAGTTTCCGGGTATCCATGGTGAGAAAGGCCATGGCTATTCTTCCTCATCCTTATGAAGGCGCATCTCCAGATACTTCGATGTAAATCCCATCTTCTCATAAAGAAAACGAGCGGGATTGTCAGGTTCCACATGGAGGGCGATATCTCCTTCTGAGACCCGTGAGGCTTTTTTCATGAGAGCTTTACCGATACCCTGCCCTCGGTACTCTTTGTGAGTGGCGATATAGACCAGAATATTCTCTGGAATATAATCCTTCATCCCGGTCCGGTTGACGACGACCACCCCCACGATCTTTCCGTCTTTAACAGCTTTAAGGACGAAGCCCCCGAAGGACTTGGTTTCTTTCAGGGCATAAGCCACGGCTTTATCGATGTCAGGACGGGGATCCCCGAACTCTTCCAGGTTTTCATAGAGAAAATCGATGATGCTTTTCCGTTCTTCCGATGTGGGCCTTTCTGTTTCTGAATAAGCAAAAATATCCATATCAACTCCTTTTCGCAGATAACTTTCTCGATATATTTTGTTGTTTTTAGCTGTTTACCACGTGAATATGAATATATTATACCCTTTATTTGTGTTAATTTCAAGTATATTCTTATTTTTGGAAAAGTGAGAGGCAGAATTCAGATCTTTTCTGCCCCGGTTCGAGCCTTTTGTTGGTTTCAGTGGTATTTTCTTGAAATCAGTCTCTGAAACGAAGAATAATCCGTCAGATTACCGCTTTTTTTTGTAGAATGTCTTAAACCCCTCTTTTTTGCTCTTCCCTGTCTTTTCAGATGCAAGTTCAACAAGAGGCCGGTTCCTTTTCTCATTTTTCGAAAACGCTTTTAGGATGGCTTCAGCAGCCCGGAAATGGACACTGATGAAGGAATAGTCGTCAAACATCTGCAGATTATCGATCTCCGAGGACTTTACGCCGCTCTTCTTTTCAATGAGACTGACCAGTTCTCTTTTCCCCAGACCGTTCTTTCGTCCCAAAGCCACAAAGAGCTTAGTCTTTCCTTTTTTAGCCATGGAAGGGGAAGAAAGAGACCTGTACTGCTCCGGGTCCAGGTCTTCTTTAAAGGCATGTTTTAGAAGAGCACAGACAGCCTCCTCAGGAGAATGAGTCTCCAGAAGTTCCCGGGCAAAAGCCTTATATTCATCCCATTCCCCTGTCTGGATGATTTCGCTTAATTCTTCAAAAAGGGTACTCTTTTTTCGCTCGATGATATCTTCCACTTTGGGGAGTTTTCCTTTTGTGATCTCTGATTTGGCGATCTTCTGGATAAAACCCAGTTTCCTGTATTCTGCGGGAGTAATGAAGGTTACCGCAGTCCCCTGCTTTCCCGCCCGTCCCGTCCGCCCGATCCTGTGGACATAGGCTTCAGGCCCCTGGGGAAGGGAAAAATTGACCACATGAGTCAGGTCCTGGACATCCAGCCCCCGGGCAGCCACATCGGTGGCCACTAAAATGGAGATATGGCGCTTTTTGAACCTGTCCATTACCTTCTGCCTGACGGCCTGGGTCATATCCCCATGCAATCCTTCAGCATCATAGCCCCGTTCGATAAGACGGGAAGAAACCGTATCCACGTCATTTTTCGTCCGACAGAAGACCAGTCCGTAGAACTCCTCCTCTATATCGATGAGTTGACAGAGCGCCTCAAATTTATCATCCCGGGAGACTTCAAAGTAGATCTGTCGCGTCAGGTCTGTGGTGAGGTTTTCCGACTCCACCTTGAGAGAGACGGTCTCTTTCATATACTTTTTTGCAAGGTCCCGAATGGGGCCGGGCATAGTGGCTGAAAAAAGGAGAGTCCTCTTCTCCTGGGGCGTATGACCCAATATAAATTCGATATCTTCAATGAAACCCATATTCAGCATCTCATCGGCTTCATCCAGGATCATGTATTTGAGGTTTTTCAGTTTCAGGGTCTTGCGCCTGAGATGATCCATGATCCGGCCCGGCGTCCCCACAACGATATCCACACCCTTCTTCAGCCGTCGGAGCTGGACATCCATGGACTGTCCTCCATAGACAGGGATCACATCAAGCCTCTTGTTCCCTTTGAGTGAGTTGATCTCTTCGGAGATCTGGAGGGCCAGTTCCCGTGTGGGTGCAAGGATAAGTGCACTTACCTCTTCGAGGTTCTCTTCCAGAAGCTCTATAAGAGGAAGGGCAAAGGCCGCCGTCTTTCCCGTCCCCGTCTGAGCCTGTCCGATAATATCTTTCTCACCTCCGAGAATAGCAGGGATGACTCTGGCCTGAATGGGCGTAGGCTCTTCAAACCCCTTCTGTTTCACGGCTTCTAAAGTCTGTGCCGAAAGTCCCAATTGTTCAAATGTCTGCATCTTGTCTCCTTTGATAATCTTTTTTATTTTAATGGGAAATTGATATTCGTCTGATTACGGATAACAGTCTCCTTTGTATCGGATCCCTTATCCGACCCACGGATTATAGAGGGAAACAGAGGAAATGCAAGCTTCCTCTTTAATATTCTTGTTCGGATCAGATCGGGTAAAAAAAACCGAAATATCTTCAGGCCTGGAAATAGCTTCTGTTTCGAACCAGATAGACAAGCACGATGACTGACCAGATAAAGGGGATGGATGCCATGAAAAAGTTCCCCATGATAAAGGAAAAGAGTCCTCCCAGAAAAGCGAATATTTCACAGATGAAGACCAGGATGAATCCCGAAAAACGCCTTTTTTTCAGATGAAGATATCCCACAGTCCTGAGGACCCCGAAAATAAGAAAAAAGATACCCATTACAGAGATTCCGATCCCCAGGATCCCCCATCCGGGTTCTCCCTTGGAAAAGAGAGCGCTCATAAGGATCCCCCCTGCCAGGCTGATGACGAGCCCTGCCGCAAGCTGGAGGATCGAGAGGACTAATCCTATCATGCTTATGTTATCCAGGCTCTCCTTTATATCTTTCACTTGTTCAGTCTCCGTCTCATTCTCTTTTTTCTCTTCTGCAATCGCAGTGCTCTTGTCTGCCGGCTGCCGGGATTTATAATTTAGAAGGAGGCCGCCTACACAGATAAAAACGAGAGCAAGTCCCAACCCGAAATAATCCGTACTATGGATAGAGACTGTTTCGCTGAATTCAATGATGAGGCCGAGAGCCCCTACGGAAATTAAAAAAATACCGAATATTTTCCTAAACATAGCCTATTCATTGTAACGTTTTTACCTTAATTGGCAAGTACTCTTTTTTCGCTGAGTTTGAACTGCTTATTCCAGTTCCCCAATAGCCTTGCGGAGAGAAGTAAGAGAATCGGATTTCCTGAGTGCCCGTGCCACTTCTTCAGGTTGGAGAAAAGAGGCCAGCAGGGCCAGCAGCTTCAGATGCCCCTCGGGGGGTAATGAAGCTGGTGAGAGAAGGACAAAGGCCGTATGGGCTGAAGGAGAGAGTTCTGTCCCCTGAATTTCCTGAGTTGTCGATCCCATGAAAATCACAGGCTCCTCCACTTCTTCTGTATGGGAATGAAGCAGAACGACTCCCGGGCGCAGCTCCACAAGCCCTTCGTAATTATTTCGGGACAGGAGTTCACGGATCTTAAAACTCTTATCCTCTGAAAAGTTGCGGGAGAGGAGCTTATCCAGGCATTCCGTCAGGGATATCTCATGTTTAGTAAAATAGGTCGTCTCCGGGGTAAAAAGGCTGAGCAGGTTGCGCGATGCGAAAAGATTCCTGTAATCGTGTTCGATGTAGGTCGGCGCATAGAACAAGGCCAAATTCAGCCGGGTGAAGCGGCTGATCAGAGTCTGGGGAAGGCGGTTCAATGCAGGCCTCCAGGCGATCTGGCCAGGTCGGGCATTGAACAGAGCCAGCATATCGCCCTCTTTCTCTTCCTTTTCCAGCAATGAAAGAAGATCGTCCCAGCGGGGTAAAACCAGGCGTTCAACCTTTGCAGAGGGCTGAATCGATTCCATATAGGAGAATACTCTCGCCACAGAGTTTTCCTCACCCACCAGGACAATACCGGCGCTCAATTGGCCCGCAAGCTGCTTGACGCTGGTCATAGGAGCCTCAAGCCCGTTTTGATTTTCCACCAAGGGGGGAATGACCACCAGAAGCCTTTTCACCGTATGAAAATGACTCACAGAACGCAGGACGATGAGCATCTGGCTGAAACTCATGAGAAGGGCATTGATCTTTTTTGAAATATAGGGAGCAAAGATATTCTTTTTTGTCTTTCCCTCCATAATGACTGTGGAGATCCGGATCTCAGAAACAGCTCTCTTAACAGCATTGACAAAATTGGTGTCGACGCGGACGATCGGATTGACAGGGATCTCAGAGGAAAGAGCATGAACAGTGGCTCCGGAAAGTAGTTTTTCAGCCTTGGCGACTTTTTCTTCGATGTCTCCCGCCCCTTCAACGACATTCAGCGGAAAGATAGGCTCATGGGATGACTTACGGCGTATGAGCATGGCAAAATAGATCAACTGGTCTGCACTTTCCGGCGAAGAGACAAGGACCGAGATCCTCTGGGGCTTTTCCAGGATAGCAAAGGGGCGTTTCTCTTCTTCAAGAACCAGGCGGCGCCCGGTCTTTTCAGTGACCACGGCTCCCACAAAACAGGTGACGCCGATCATCACGATGGTCCCGGTCACGATGGCATCATCAAAGAGTCCGATCTGATACCCGATGAGGACTGCTGCCAGAGTTGCAGCCGCCTGGTTGACTGTGAGGCCAAAGATGTAGAACGATTCCAGCCTGGAGTATTTCAGTAATTTTGAGGTAAAGATCGCAGCAATAAATTTTGAGGCCAGGGCGATGATCACCATAAAGGCGATGACCGACCAGGTCTTCAGGTCAGAAAAGAGAAGGGAGATATTGACGAGCATCCCCACGGAGATAAGAAAAAAAGGAATAAAAAGAGTCTCCCCTACGAAGGAGATCCTGTTCATCAGGAGACTGTTTTCGGGGATCAGGGCATTGAGCGTCAGCCCTGCAATAAAGGCTCCGATAATGGGCTCCAGCCCGGCCAGACGAGCTCCATAGGCGCAAAAAAAGAAGACAGTGAAAATAAAGATGAAATCGACATTATTGTCCTGGGAGATATTTTTAAAATACCATCTTCCGATCTTTGGAATGAGCCAGACCATGAGAGAGACATAGAGAATAATCGCAGCGATGAGATGGATCCAGAATGCCAGTGAGATCTCCTTATGATAGGAGCTGGAGATCACCGCCAGGATGATAAAAGCCAGAAGGTCTGTAACTACTGTAGCTCCGATGGAGGAGGTCGTGCTCGGGGTCTTGCTTAATCCGAATCGGCTGGCGATGGGATAGGTCACTAGGGTATGGGAAGAGAACATGCTGGCCAGCAAGAGGCTGGCTGTCAGGGAGAGGGAGAGAAGAGCCATGGCCGATGTGGTCCCCATGAGGAGGGGGATGGAAAAGGTCAGAAGGCCGAAGATCAGGCTGTGGTGGAAGTGCTTGTTCAATTGGTGCAGGTCGATCTCCAGGCCTGAAATGAACATGATATAGAGAAGCCCCACTTCCGACAAAGCCTCGATGAGCTCATGCTCTGGAAGGATACCCAGGACATGGGGGCCGAAGATGACCCCGGCGGCGATGAGTCCGATAATCGACGGGATCCTGGCCTTCAAGGCCAGCCTGGGAGCTAAAAGAGACAGGGCCATGATAATGGCAAAGAGAAGGATAGGGTCATGCACTTCGATCGAAAAGGGCAGCATAGGTTTATTATATAGGATGTGCGGCAGCCTCGCAATATTGAAGGAAACGAAAAATGGTGAAAAAAAGGGGGCGAAACCGCGCCCCCGAAAAAGTCAGCTTCTTTTTACAATGCAGGAGCAGCCCAGCCCTGGCTTAGCCCCACTCCCGATACATAATCGAAATAATAGAAATCTCCTAACGGCATGGTATTCCAGGTCTCCCAGGAGGTCGGCGGATTGTTGTAGATTTCCTCTGCAGCCGCTGTAAAGGTCTCAAAGCTAGGTGTTGCTGCAGGATATTGGATGTTGACACGTCCGTTCAACTGAGTCAAGTCTGTCTCTGCCCAGATCTTTGCAATGAAGACTGAAGGGACAAAAACTTCCGGAGCATCTGGGACAGTCAGGTCTTCATAGACGATATAGGTAAAATATCCGGTATCATCTGTAGATTTGACAAATTGAAACCAGACTTTCCGCCCGGAGGTGGTGAAGACAGTCTTCAGGCTGTCACTCCCTGTATGATAGGAGCCGGTCCCGTCCCAAAGCAGAGTGTCCCCGTCGTAGACGGTCCATTCTACATCAAATTCGCCACTTTCGCTTCCTGCCATGACATAGACGGTAGTAACCACGGTATCATTGGTATACTGATAGACCCAGCGGCTGTTTTCAGAGTCCCACTCGGCATTACCGAAAAACTCATCCAACATACCCGCAACAGAGATCAGCTCGGCATAGATATCCTGTGCCGGGCTATTGAGGGACCCCCCTATTGTGACCCAGTATCCATCCATCATCTCATAATACTCATTAGGCCCGTTCAACTCATTATTGAGCAGGTCACTGATGGTACTTTCAGAACACGACATCATAAAAACCGACGCCAGAACGATAACAAAAAATATTCTTACCCGTTTCATGTTTCCTCCCTTTTTATGTTTTATTATAAATCACTTCTGCACCTCTTTCAATGCTTGTTATAAAAATGATTCTTTAACAGAGAAAAAAGATCTTTGAAACATTTTCCCGGGAAAAACCGTCCCTATGATAAAACAGAAAGGAGCTTGTCCGTGTTTGATTCCTGATTATTCACATTTAAAGATAACCGGTCAAACCTAATGTGAACAAGAAAGGAAACCACATGTTACAAGCAAACCGAATCTTTATCGGGGGATCCCCCTGCGCAGGGAAAAGCACCGTAAGCGGCCTTCTCTCCCGGGATACGGGATGGAAGGTCCATCACTGCGATGATACTATTCAAGACCATTTAAAACGGGCCCATCCCCAAAGGCATCCGGTGATGTTTGCCATGGCCAGGATGAGTTGGGAGGAGATGTTCATGCAGGATCCCCTCTTTCAGGTTCAACAGGAATTTCTCTATTATGAAGAGGAGTTTTCCCTCTTTCTGGAAGATCTGAAAATCTATGGAATGGCCCCGCTCATAGCCGAAGGGACAGGGCTTTTACCAAAATTGGTGGCACACCTGGGTGTTCCGCCAATACGGGCTGCTTTTCTCGTCCCCACCCCCAGGTTTCAGCTCCGCCATTACGCCAAACGGCCTTATCCTGAAATTCTCCTCAGGGAATGCAAAGATCCCCGGACCGCCTACAAGCGTTGGATGAAGCGGGACATGCTCTTTGCAGACCGGGTGGAAAAAGAAGCCCGCGAAGAGGGCTATCCTGTGATCCGTGTGGGTATAGGGCAGAAAGCTCATCTTCTCTATGAGGCGGTAAGGTCCCATCTGGATATCTGAACCCCTCCCGGGATTTCCGGGAGGGGTCAGATCCTCTTTTCAAGGCAGTGATAAACCTGGTGGCCCGGAGGCTTGATGGCAAAAGTGACTTCTCCCCGGTATTCATATCCATGATGAGAATAGAGTCGCTGAGCAGCCTTGTTTCCCGGGAACAGATCAAGACGTATGGAGCGGTATTTATTTTCTGAAGCGAAGCGCTCGATCCAGGCCAAGGCCAGACTTCCCAGCCCCTGGCCCTGAACGGAAGGATCAATGGCCAGCGCATGGATCACCAAAGCCGGAGGAGAATACTTCCAGGGGATTAACGCCCACTCTTCTGACTCGTCACTATTGAGGATCACGGCCCCCACGACGTCCTGCTTATTTGTAAAGACATAGAGCTCTCCCTTTTCCATGCTTTTTTTGAAAAAACGGGCATTGGGATAGGTCTGGTCCCACTGGTAGATCTTCCGGGAAAGCATCTCATCTATGGCCCTCTTGTAGATCAGGGTAATAAGAGGAAGTTCCCGGGGCTTGGCTTGCCGCATATCCATAAAGCCTCCCTAGAAGATATATTTTTTAACAATCTTACCATAAATAAGAAACCTGTCTATGAAATTCTATTTCCCCTGTTGAAGAAACAGAAAGAAGATCTATAATCTCACAAAAAGGAGTAAAAGATGAGGATCGTCCCTTTTGATATGAGCCATTATGAAACTGTCTATTCTTTATGGTCCGAAACCCCCGGCATCGGGCTCAGCACAAGCGACGGCAAAGAAGAGATCGCCTCATTCCTGAAAAGAAATCCCGGACTGAGTTTTATCGCTCTTAGCGGAGAGGAGACTGCGGGAACCATTCTCTGCGGCCATGACGGCCGCAGAGGCTATATCTACCACCTCTGTGTCTCTCCTCATTTCCGTCACCAGGGGATTGCTGCTACCTTGATGGAAAAATCACTGGAGGGATTACGCAGGTCGGGAATCAAAAAATGCCATCTCTTCGTCCTCAAAGAGAACAGGGAGGGTTACGCTTTCTGGACACACTCTTCCTGGCAAGAGCGCACCGACCTCACTGTTTTTTCTCTTGAGCCCTGAATCTATTCGGCAACAGATCTCTTCTCTACCATGGGATGGATCTGAGGGACAGCCATGAGCGCTGCCGATCCGTACCACTCTTTGAGCTCCATCACCAGGCTTTTCGCCTGTATGGCAGGATCACTCTCCACAAGTTTTTGGGCTTCCTCCAGGCTTTCTGTATCAAAGAGATAGATCCCTCTCAAGTCACCCTCATCCAGAAAAGGGCCAGCCAGGATAAGGCTCCCGTCACGGGCCAGACGGCTGATGTTCTCCAGGTGGGCCTTTTGAAGACGATCCGCCTCCGCTTTTGTCTTGGGCTTTTTTGGACCCCTTCTGAGAAAGGCCAGGATATATCTCTTCATGCCATACTCATCGGCTCCGTAATGACGGGCCAGCTCCGGATCATACTCTGATTTGATCAGATCCCGGATATTGGAAAGATGTTCCCTTTCATCCATGAAATCTCCTTTCATTGAACTCAAGTCTCTTTATCATAAAAGGGAAAGAAAAAAAATGCAAAATAATAAAAAAAGTGTTGACTATTTCTAACATCGTGTTAGATTTACCTAACACATAGGAGGTCATATGAAATCGTTTCTTATTCCCCTGTTTATTTTAGCAGCCCTGCTCATCGGTGTTCTCTTTCTCTTTTTAGCAAGCCCTGTCACCACTCTGGATATTATCCAGCTTGTTGTCATTGTCTTGATTCTTGCCGGGACAGCAATCTTTGTTCTGGACCGATACAGGAGTTACAAACGGAAAGAACCCGCTGAGGATGAATACTCCAAGTCATTGAACCAAAGAGCTTCAGCTGTTTCTTTTTACATCTCCCTTTTTCTCTGGCTGGCTATCATGATCCTCAGCAACCGGCTCCAGCTGTGCACAGAAAGCTGGATTACTCTCGGAATACTCGGAATGGCTTTGACAAACATCGTCGTGTGGTGTTATTTCCGCTTCAGGGGCTTGAAAAGTGAATAACCGGATCAAAGAGTTTCGGGCCCGATTCGGCCTGACACAACAGGAGCTGGCGGACAAGGTCCATGTGCGCCGGGAGACAATCGTCTTCCTGGAGCAGAACAAGTATAATCCGTCGCTCTTACTGGCTTATCATCTCGCCCGTGTCTTTGATGTCACCATCGAAGAACTCTTCAGTTTTGATTGACAAAATCCGGCGTTTCCCATGAAGAGACGCCGGATCTCTTTTCTTATTTTTGCTCGTTCCAGGCCTTGACGAAATCTTCAGCATCGCGGCGGTAACTGCTGAACTCAAAGACTTCCAAGACCATGGAAACATTCTCTTTGTCGGTGATCTTCGGATAGAGGTCTTTAAAAGCCTTTACCCGGTTGGCATCAAACTGGATCTCTTTGAGAAGTCTTTGCGCCTGCTGAGCACTCACCCATTGGCCAGAGACTAGGGTTGAAATGAAGGAAAGTCTGTCTCTGTCAAAGCTGTACTTTTCCCGGAGTACGCGAACGGAATCTTCAAAGGCATCTTCACTCATGGGAAGGTTTTCCTGGAGTGGTTCTTCTTCATCCTCTTCAAACTCGGCTTCCCCGATACGGGAAAGCAATTGATCGATACGATTCATCCTTTTTTCATACTCTTTTCGTTCAAAGTAGGTTAGATGCTGCAGGAAACGCCGTTCGATCTCTGTGAGCTCCTTTTTGATGGCCCTGATACTTTCCTCGACCATGGCTTTTTGCTTCTTCTCCTTTTTCTGCGCTTTTACTTCTTTGCCTTCTGTCAGTCCCCAGAACAGCAGAAGAAGACACACAACAATGACAGCTTTTTTCATAACAGCTCCTTTTTTGTAAGTATAGTCAGCTTTCTGCTGTTTTTCAAAGGAGGGGGGAGAGAAGATCGATAGTGCATGGGCTGGAGTTCTTTTCAGGCTTTCAAAAGAAAAAGTAACTTTCTTTCGTCAAGCTCTTGACAAAGTAATAAAATATCATCATATAATTAAATAAATTACAGCTTAAATATTGTAATTATTACAATCTATATCGGTCCAGGAAGTCTGTATTTTTAACCAAAAGGAGGTCTAGTATGAGAAGTGTCGTGTATGGGAAGCGCATTTTGTTGTTACTGTTTTTGTTGTGTTTTATCCTTTTTACCCCCAAAGGGTTTGCTCAGGGGATTGTGGATAAGAATCCGCTGACACTGGTCAGGACTCCGCAGATCCCTCTTAAGGTGATCGAGACTCGGCCTGAAAAGATCACTTTTACGTGCGAAGCACCTCAATATTCCATCAAAACCCTTAAAGACACTGCCCTGGTCCATGTCAAAGGGTTTGAACTGATCTTTTCTCCTGGAGACCCCATGCTCCCCTTCATTGATTATGAAGCCGCTCTCCCCCCCGATGTAGATCCAAAATCAGTGACTCTACACTATGATATTACAAAGTCTAAGGAGATCGCCGGTCAATTTGTCATCGAGCCTGCCCCTCCCCTTCAGACTTTGACGGAAAAAGGCGAGATCATCCAGTATTGGGGAACAAACAAAAACATCGTTCAAGGACGCAATCTGCTTATTTACAAGAGAGATATAGCTTTTCCCCGGCACCCGGTCACCTTGGAAGCCTTTTCGCAGATGCGAAAATGGAACTTCGTCCGTGTGCGGTTTATGCCGGTCCGCTACTACCCCGAAGCCGGGAAACTAGTCTATATCCAATCAGTCAACGTCACTGTGAGTTACAGGCTCCTGAAAACCCCCGCCCCGGTGAAGCTGCTGAAAGATAGCGTCATGGATAAAGAGGCGCAAAGCCGCTTCATCAATTTCAGGCAGGTGGATAAACTCCGCTGGTACAAGCCGGCAGGATTCGATCCGGCTCCGGCTGTGGGCCCGGGAGATTATGTCATCATCACCACCAATGCTATCGTATCCAACAGTACGGCCTTGTCCGATTTTATCAACCACAAGACTTATCTGGGACATAATGTCCAGGTCGTTACCGAAGATGATTACGGGACCTTGGTAGGGCAAGCTCCAAACGGAACCGCTGAAAAGATCCGGCAATGGCTCATCGACAACTATCTGACTTTGGGGACGAAATGGGTACTTCTCATCGGGAACCCTGACCCCGATAACCCCGCAGACGACACAGATTCCATCGGAGATATCCCTATGAAGATGTGCTGGCCTCACCGTTTTTCGTCCTCATACCAGGATTGTCCGACAGACTACTTTTATGCTAATCTCTCAGGCAATTGGGATCTGGACGGAGACGGCTTCCACGGCGAAAGTCAAAGCGTTACAGCGGCCACATCCCCGGACAGTGCCATCGGGCCGGAGACTTTTTCTGTCCGCTGGACAGGGCAGGTCGAAGCAGCTGTAGATGGAACCTATTTTTTCTACACATA
>JAFGWL010000040.1 GCA_016937175.1 Candidatus Mcinerneyibacteriota bacterium
GATGACGGTTCCCTGGGGCGGAAAGGTTTTGTCACCGATTGCATGGATATGCTCTTCAGCCAGGGCGAAACGTATGATGCCTGTGTGGCCATCGGCCCCCTGGTGATGATGAAAGCCGTGGTGGAAAAGAACAAGGCCAAAGGGCTGCCCACGTTTGTGAGCCTGAATCCCATCATGGTGGACGGAACGGGCATGTGTGGCGGATGCCGTTTTGAGTATGACGGTGAAGTGAAGTTTGCCTGTGTGGACGGGCCGGTCTTTGACGGATTCAAAGTCAATTTTCACGATCTCCTGATCCGTTCCCGCCAGTATGAAAAGCACGAGTGCCGGGCTTTGAGCCAGTATAAAGAAAGACAAAAAAGCAAGGGGGCCGAGTGAAGGGACAAGAGCGTATCATACCCCGGATGAGGTCCGCTGAAGAACGCATCCATGATTTTAAAGAAGTGAGCCTGGGGTTCACCAAAGAAGAAGCCGTTCTGGAAGCGTCCCGTTGTGTCCTCTGCGGAGCCTGCGTCAAAGGCTGTCCCGTGGGGATCGACATCCCCGGTTTTATCAAAGCCGTCCAGGAAGAGGATTTTCAAAAAGGGATGCATATCATCAAAGAGTATAACCTCCTTCCCGCCATCTGCGGGAGGGTCTGTCCCCAGGAGAATCAATGTGAAGCCGAATGTGTCCTGGGAAAAAAGGGAAAGGCAATCAATATCGGAGCTTTGGAGCGTTTCCTGGCTGATCACTATACCGATCAAAAACTTCCAGATATCAGGGAAACCGGACGCCGCGCCGCCATAGTGGGGTCCGGCCCCGGAGGGCTCACGGCAGCCTATGAATTGCGCCGGGCGGGTTTCCGGGTCACTGTCTATGAAGCCCTGCATGAGCTTGGCGGTGTCTTGAAATACGGTATTCCGGGATTCCGTCTTCCCGATGAGGTCATCGACCGCGAGATCGAGACGCTGAAAGAGATGGGGGTCGGATTTTTGACAAGTTTTCTTATCGGAAAGACCCTGACCATCGATGAGCTTCTTCAGAAGAATGATGCAGTCCTGATCGCCACGGGAGCGGGGCTGCCCGGTTATCTGGGGATCCCCGGTGAGAACGGGATCGGAGTGCTTCTGGCCAATGAACTCCTCACACGGGTGAATTTGATGAAGGCCGGCCGGTTTCCGGAATATGATACCCCTGTGATCCTGGGGGAGCGTGTGGTGGTCATAGGCGGGGGAAATGTGGCCATGGATGCCGCCCGTGTCTCCCGAAGACTGGGAGCCGAGGTGACCATCTGCTACCGGAGAGAAGAGAAGGATATGCCGGCCCGCCGGGAAGAGATGGAGCATGCCAAAGAGGAGGGGATCGTCTTTAAGACGTTGACCAACCCTGTGGAGATCCTTCTGGATGATGAAGGGCGCGTGAAGGGTATCCGTGTGGAAAAGATGAAGGTCACCGGCGTGGCCGATGACGGACGGAGCCGCATAGCCTCGACGGGAGAGGTCTTTGAGATCAAAACAGATATGGTGGTGGAAGCCATCGGGCAGAGCCCCAACAAGATCATCAGAGAGAATGTCGAAGGGCTGGAATTTGATAAAAAAGGGCGTTTGATCGTGGATGATAACTTAATGACCACAAAGGATAAGGTGTGGGCTGCCGGGGATATTGTCAGCGGCGCGGCCACGGTTATCCTGGCCATGGGTGAAGCTAAAAAGGCCGCCCGTGCCATTGTGGAGAAATGCGGGGGTTAATTATGCAGATTGTCCAATTAACGGTGATAATTCTCTACTTTGTCCTCCTGGCGGTGGTCGGGAAGATCGCGAAAAAGTATGCAAAATCCTCTTCAGATTTTCTTATTGCGGGCAGGAATATGGGTGTCGTCCTGGTCACGGTCTCCATCGTCGGTGAATGGCTCGGCGGGATGAGCACCATCGGGACTTCGGAAAAAGCCTTCAATACGGGATTTTTCCCTATGTGGTACAATGTTTCCACAGCTGTGGGGATGTTTTTGTTTGGGATGATCATAGCATCGGTCTACCGAAAAAATGATGTCCATACAGTGGGAGAGATGCTTCAAAAGTATTACAACAGGAATGTCCGCATTGTGGCCTCTCTGGCCTTTGTGGTAGCGTTTGTTATCTTATCCTATCTTCAGTTGCAGGCCATCGGGACTTTGGTCAAACAGCTTTTCGGCGGTCTTCTCCAGAATATAAGCGGCGTGTTGCAAAGCGCCACGGGGCTCTATCAGCTATTTGCGCCCTACAGTCTTGCTATTATCATCGCAGGCATTTTTGTCATTTTTTATGTCTATGAAGGCGGGATGAAATCCATCGCTTTGACCAACCTCATGCATATTATTCTGCTTTTTTCGACGATTATTATTGTCTTTATTGCTGTCCTCTCAAAAGTAGGCGGCTACAGCGGACTCTTTGGACTGCTTGAGAATAAGTTTATAAGTGAAGGGATGGCAGCCCCGGATGCGGCAGCCACGGTGGCCTCATTCAAAAATCCCTTCTCCCAGGGTTTTGGAGAAATGGCAGCCTGGCTTTTGGGGGGTATCCTGGCGGGTTTTGCTTCACAGGCCTCGATCCAGCCCGTTTTTGCCGCCCGGAGTATTTCTGTTGCTAAAAGGAGCGCTCTTTGGAGTGCCCTTTTCATCGCTCCCTTAGGGATCCTCGTCTCTACAATGGGAATGGCGGCACGTAGTGGTGCATTCGGCCAATTGAAAAATGCAAAAGAAGCTCTTCCCTTTATATTGATGACAGACGGTTTTCTACCTCCCTGGCTTAGCGGCCTGGCTGCGGCGGGCATCCTTGCGGCGATTCTCTCTACAGTAGCCCCCGTCATGTTTGCCGTGAGCACTATCCTTGTCAAAGATTTTTATCATCTGATGATTAATAAAGAGGCTTCGGACCAGCAGCTCATGAAAGCGTCCAAACTCCTGACGATATTTGTTGGGCTGTTGACCATTCCCATGGCGATTTTTATTCCGGGAGGTATTCTGGAGACGGCCTATATTACCTATGGAATCAGAGGCGCGGCCGCTATAGTCGTCCTTCTCGGAGTCTTTGCAATCAGCAAAAAGACCGGCAAGTCCATTGTCACTCCCAATGCTGCTACAGCAGCCATTATTGCTGCCACTGTGGGGATATTAGTCTTTGTCTGGACAAAACAGTATATTTTCAAGTTTCTCGGATTTACATTTGATAAAGTCTATGTCTCAATTGTCGTCACCCTGGTTACTGTTTTCCTGGTGACACTATTTTCACGAAAAAAAGGAGTAGCCCATGCATAACCGTTCACTGGAAGGTATCAAAGTCCTGGACCTCTCCCGTGTCCTGGCTGGCCCCTTTGCCGGGCAGGTGCTGGGTGACCTGGGGGCTGAGGTCATTAAAGTGGAGATCCCCCATGGCGGGGATACAACGCGGGGCTGGGGCCCTCCCTTTGCCGGTGGTGAAGCGGCCTACTACCTGTGCGCCAACCGGAATAAACGGAGTATAACTCTGGATTTTACCAAAGGGCGTGAAGTCCTGGAGCGGCTGGTGAAATGGGCGGATATCGTCCTTTTGAACCTGCGTATCGACAGTTTAAAAAAACAGAAGCTGACCTATGAGGACCTTAAAGCCATCAACCCGAAGATCATCTATGGACTCATTACAGGGTTCGGGACTTCAGGGCCTTACGCAGAAAAGAGCGGCTTTGACGTGGTGGCCCAGGGGATGGGCGGGATCATGAGTATTACCGGAGAACCGGAGGGGGAGCCCATGAAAGTGGGCGTGGCCATCGTCGACGTGACCTCGGCTTTGTATCTTGTTATTGGGATCCTCTCTGCTCTCAGACAGCGTGAAAAAACCGGCGAAGGACAGATGGTGGATGTGGCCCTCCTGGACAGCCAGGTCTCCTGGCTGGTGAATGTCGCCTCCAGTTACCTTGTCTCCGGAAACCGTCCCAAAAGGTATGGAAACCAGCATGCCACCATCGTCCCGTATCAGGTCTTTAAAGTAAAGGACGGGTATCTCATCGTCGGAGTAGGATCAGAAAAACAGTGGAAGGATTTCTGCCGGATGCTTCATAAAGAGGAATGGGCTGACGATCCTCGTTTTCATATCAATAAGGACCGTGTGAAAAACAGAGAGATCCTGATTCCCCTGATCCAGGAGGAGATGATGCTCAAAACACGGGAAGAGTGGCTGGCCCTCATGGAGGAGTTTGCTGTCCCGGGCGGGCCCATCAACGAAGTGGATGAAGTCTTCGCTGACCCTCAGGTCCTGCACCGGGAGATGCTGGTGAAGATGCCTCATCCAACAGCCGGTGAAGTAAAGCTCGTGGGCAGTCCCATCAAGATGAGCGGGACCCCTGTCTCCTATGAGATGGCCCCGCCGCTTCTCGGCCAGCATACAGAAGAGATCCTGAAAGAACTTGGGTATAGCGCAAGCGAAATACAAGCGCTTCAAGACGGTCAAGCCGTCTAGCGAAAGAGAGGGGCTTATGGCATATAAAGTCATTGTGAGAGAGAATTGGTGTAAGGGATGTTATATCTGCATATCCCTCTGCCCGAAAAACGTCTTTGAAAAGGCGGGATTGATCGATGACCGCGGGATCATTGTGAGCAAGGCTGCCCGGCCTGAAGACTGCATCGGTTGTCAGATGTGTGCGGACCACTGCCCCGATCTGGCTATTATCGTTGAAAAAGAGGA
>JAFGWL010000041.1 GCA_016937175.1 Candidatus Mcinerneyibacteriota bacterium
GAAAATGGCCCATGAACTGCAGGAAGAGATCGAGAGGGGTTTTGGCGATTACGTTACGGCTTATGCCATCCTGAACACCCTCCCTCTTGTGGCTCTTCTCAGCGAGATCGAAAAACGCCTGGAGCGCTATAAGACGGAGAATAACCTTATCCCCATTTCGGATTTCGGCAAAAAGGTCGCTGAAGTGGTGAAAACTGAGCCTGTCCCCTTTATCTACTGGAAGGTCGGGGAAAAGTTCGAACACTATCTCATCGATGAATTTCAGGATACCTCACGGATCCAGTGGAGCAACCTCTTTCCCCTGGTGGAGAATTCCATGGCCGGAGGCTGGGACAACCTGTGTGTGGGGGACCCCAAACAATCCATCTACCGATGGAGGGGCGGAGACCCGGAGATCATCCGGGAGCTTCCGGAGCTTTTCGGCCCCACCGGCGGGGTCAGGACAGAACGCCTCAAGGGAAACTGGAGAAGCGCTCCTGAGATCGTCTCCTTTAACAACCGGTTCTTCTCCTTTGATTCTCCTGACATCTCTCCGGGGGATTTTCAGGCTCCTCCCTTCTATTCTCCCGGCCACGTGGAGCAGAAGCCTCAGAAAAAGATCAGCGGCTATGTCTCGGTCTCGTCTCTCCCCGACGAGCATGATTTCCGGGAGAGAGCCCTGGATAGGGTTTTGGAGAATATTCATCGTTTACAGGAGCGCATGATCCCCCTTGCTGATATGACTGTTTTAGTGAGGACCAACAGGGAAGGGGCAAGGGCGGCGGATTACTTTTTCAGAAAAGGCATCGACGTCCTTTCTCCTGATTCTCTCATGCTCAACAATGACCGGCGCGTGCGCTTCCTCGTCAGCCTCTTCAATTATCTTGAAAACGGGGAAGAGCTCTATTTGCGTGAACTCACCCTGTTTCTTTCGGATCAAGACGAGGGCTCAGAGGAGGACCTGGCCCGGAGGATCGCCTCTCTGCAAAACCGCCTCCGCCCGCTCTCTCTGTATGAAAAAGCTGAAGCGTGTCTCCAGGAGTTCGGCCTTCATGTCCAGGGGGGAAGCTTTATGACAGGCTTTTTAGAGGCGGTCTACTCTTTCTCTCAATCTTCGGGTGAGGGAGGAGGCCTGGCCGCGTTTTTAGAGTGGTGGGAAGAGAACAAGGAGAGTGAAAAATGCGCTTTGAAATCCATACACGGACGGAATGCTCTCCAGGTCATGACCATCCATAAGGCCAAGGGGCTGGAGTTTCCCGTGGTCTTTATCCCTTTTGCCGACTGGGAGATGATCGGCTTCTCCACGGGATTCCGCCAGAACACCCTCTGGGTGGATGATGCCGAAAGCGGCCTTCCCCTTCCCGTCTCTTTTCATAAGTATCTGAAAAAAAGCGCTTTTGAACATGATTTTGATGAAGAAGTGCAGAAAAACTATGAAGACAACCTCAATATTCTCTACGTAGCCTTTACACGGGCCTCCCGGGCTCTCTATATCGTCTTTCCCATGAAAGAGGGCAGCGGCGATGAGACCGCATCAAGCAAGATCCACACCTTTATCCGGGAGCGGCTGGCCCGTCTCTATGCCGATGACCTGAAACCCCTTCCCCAGGGCGGTTTTTGCCTTGAACTGGGCCGGGAGCCGCAGGGGGAGGAGCAGCACGGGGAGCAAGAAGAGAGCCAGGCTTCATTCGGTTTTATCTCGACGCCCTGGCAGGAGCGCCTCCACATCAAACGGGCTTCTCCGGAAGAGTGGGCGCTGCTCAGGGAAGAGGACCGGGCGGTGAAACGCGGCCTGGCCGTGCATCGCTGTTTTGAAAAAGCGAAAAACGAAGATGATATTCAACGAGAGCTTTCGCTTCTTTTCGAAAAGGGCGTATTAAACGAGAAAGAGTATGACGAATTCAAAAGCGGCCTGGAAAAGATCATGGGCCTTTCAGCCGGAGAGGGACATGTGAGGGACTTCTTTTCCGGCGTCTACCCCTTTCTTAACGAAGCGGTCCTGCTCACGGGTTCAGGGGATTACCGTCCGGACCGGCTTCTCTTTACCCCCCGGGGAGTGGTGGTCATCGATTACAAGACCGGGTCACCGCGTGAAGAGGACCGCCGACAGGTGCAGACTTACCGGAGTCTCCTGGAGGAAGCCGGATACCAGGCAGGCGAGGGGTATCTTCTCTATCTGAGTAAGGGAATCATCGAGAGGGTTTTATGAAGACAAAAGATCTGCTTGAAGAAATCATCGAAAAGACTTGGGCTGCCGGGGGCTGGGAGGACTCCCTCTTTATTTTTCCCTCACGGCGGGCCGGGCTCTATTTCAGAGAAACAGCCCGCCGCCTGCCTTCTGTCCCCAAGCCCCTTCTTTTCCCTCCTGTCTTTTCCATGACCGATTTTGTCTTTGATGTGACAGGACTGAAGCAGCCCGGAAGGCTCTCGCTTCTCCTGCGGATGTATGCTCTTTTTCTCCGCCAGGGAGGGGAGACTCCCGGATTCGACCAGTTTCATCCCTGGGGCGGGATGATGCTCAACGATTTTAACGATATCGACCAGAATCTCCAGGATCCTTCTCTCTTTGAAAAACTGCGCAATTGGATGGGGGCTGATTTTCAGGAGGAGACTCCTTTTCAGCAGAAGTACCGGATGAAAGTCAATGAGATGGAGAACTCCTACCGCCTCTTCAGTGAAGCCCTTCTTCAGCAGGGAGAAGCCTATTACGGCCTGGCATTGCGAAAACTGTGTGAAGACAAAGAGCAGTATCTCTCGCGGTTCCAGGGAAAAAGAGTCATCTTTTGCGCCTTTAACGCCCTGAGCCGGGGAGAATGGGAACTATTCCGCTATTTTAAAGATAAAGACGCCCTCTTTTTCTGGGATATGGATGCCTATTTTACCGAGGATCCCCTTCATGAAGCGGGATTCTTTTACCAACGGGGGATCAAAGAGCTCTATGCTCCTCTTCCGCCCCCTCAGGTTTTTGATTACCTGAGTGTCCATAAGAAAAAGGTCTCCATATACGGCTATCCGGGGATCGTGCAGCAGGCCAAGGCTCTGGGCCGGGATCTGGGCGCTCTCATCCGCGAGCAGGGAGAGGATGTTCTGGAGAAGACAGCGGTCATCCTCGGGGATGAAGGCATGCTCCTCCCTCTCTTACGCTCCCTTCCCCGGGAGGTGGACTCCTTTAACGTCACCATGGGACTCTCCATGAAAGAAAGTTCCGTCTTCTCCTTTACAGAATCATACCTGCGTCTTCTCACGGGCCCTTCCCGCCGGGAAAGAGAGGGGTATTACGTGAAAGACCTTCATGCCTTTCTCCTTCATCCCCTGAGCCGGCATTTTTACAGAGATTTTTCCCCGGAGCTTTTTTTGAAGACATTACGGGACAAGGGAAGGCCTTTTATCTCCTTTGATGAGATCACAGAGGGGCTGGGAGAAGACCTTTTCTTCCATGAGCCCCAAGGAGCCTATGACCTGTTTGAGGGGTTCAAGTCCCTTATCATGGAGACGGCCCGGCGTTTGGACCCGCTGGCTTTGGAGCAGGAGTTCCTCTTTTCACTGCTTGAGTCCATGGGCGATTTCCAGTCTCTGCTCAAAGAGCTGGCTCCCCGGATGGGACTTCTCGAGATCAGCCGTGTCCTTCAGGAGATCGCTTCCCTGATTTCTGTTCCCTTCAGCGGAGAACCTCTCAAGGGTTTGCAGGTCATGGGGATGCTGGAGACCAGGGGGCTTTCCTTTGAACATGTCTTTATTCTGGGCGTCAATGAAAAACAGTTTCCCACAGGGAAATCAGAACAGGGGCTGATCCCCTATGAGTTCAGAAAAAACGCCGGCCTGACTACCTATGAAAGCCGGGACGCCATCTTCGCGTACTATTTTTACCGCCTTCTCATGCGTGCTGAGACAGCTGTTCTCTATTACAATACAGAGATGGACCAGATGGGAAAGGGAGAGCGGAGCCGTTTTATCGAGCAGCTCCTTCATGAGTGGGCCGATACAAACAAAGAGAGCGCCATCTCCGAAAGCCTGGTCTCCATGGGCGCTTCTCAAACCCTCTTTCCCGAGGTCACCGTTTCCAAGACACCGGAGATGATGACACAGCTTCTGGGATTGACTTATTCAGCTTCGGCGTTCAATGAATACCTGGGCTGCTCCCTGAAGTTTTATTTTAAATACATTGAAAAGCTCAAGGAACCGGCCTCTCTCATCGATGACCCTGATGCCTCTCTGTTCGGGACCATTATCCATAACAGCATGCAGGAGCTCTTCAAGCCCTTCACGGGGAAGACCATGACAGAACGCGACCTGGAGAGCATGAAGAAACGCCTGGAGCCTGTCATCGATGACGCCTATTCCGCCCAGCTTCCCGGAGTGGAGAAGGACAAAGGCAAAAACTACATCAACAGGCGCATCATGGCTCATCTCATCGGTAAACTCCTGGACCATGAAAAAGAGCGTCTCCCTTTCAAGGTCCTCGGGCTTGAGGAGTGGAAGGAAGTCTCTTTCAGACATCAGGAACGAGACCTGCGCCTGGGAGGATTTATCGACCGGGTGGATGAAAAAGACAACACAGTCACTATTCTCGATTACAAGACCGGGCAGATCAATCCCCTAAACCCGCCCAAGGGGAGAGATCCGGGGGAGCTGGCCTTTTATCAAAACCGAAAAGAGATGGTCCAGCTGTTGACCTATTCCATCCTCTACCCCTCTCAAAATGAGATCCGGCCCGGCCTTATCAGCTTTACCTCGCTTTCCAACCCCTACTATTGGCTGCCCGGAAAGAAGCGGGGAGAAGACCTGGCCAAAGAAGCCCGAAGAATGGCCCATGTGGTCTTTGATGATATTCTGGATGAGAGTCGCCCGTTTGCACAGACCGAGGATACCAAGGACTGTGAGTATTGCCCCTATCGTAACATATGCGGGCGATAAAAAAAGGGCGAAGGGGAAAATCGAAAGACTTTCCGCGCTCCGCCCCGGAGGTTATGTATGGGAAGCATAACCTGAATATAAGAACAATCGGAGAGGACTTTTGTTTCAGAAAAAAGGAGGAAAAATGAAAAAACAATGTAAAATTCTGTCTCTTGCCGTCCTGACGGTTTTTTTGCTTTTTTTTACAGCCTGCAAGACAGGGGATCATGTCCGGGGACACCTTGTGGAAGTCAAACGGATCACCCTGGAAGGGGGAGGCGAGTTCAACCGCTTGTACAGCTGGGAAGGGGGGTATGCCGGCCTGGACTGGACGGATGCCTCGCTGCGGATCTTTACAAGAGACGGCCGATTGCTGGACCGGTATAGCAAAGAGGGAAGCGGCCCCGGGGAATACAACAAGAACCGCGTTCAGCTCATGGGCGTGGACAAAAACCGCATCTATCTGGCTGCTCTTGATAAGAGTGCTGTTTTGGCCTTTGAAGTGAAATCAGGTAAAATCCTTTTCAGGGACGAATACCCTGTGAATGAAGGAAGCCTTCGTGGAGGAGCTGTCGATCCCGATGGCCATATCTGGCTTGCTCTCCAGGGGGGTGCCTATGACGTGGCAGAACTCTCTCCGGAGGGCGAGATGATCAAGGGTTATCTTCCCGCTGAAGAAAAAGAGAGGGCTATGAGTCCGGAAAAGCTCATCAAATCCATGAAATGGATCGCTTTCAGGGGAAATAAAGCGGTGTTCATCTCTTTTATGACCTATGAGCTCCACTTTTACTCCCGGGACGAGAAGGGGCTTCACCTGATTACAGAAATGATACCCTGTCCCGTCTATGTGGAAAATAATTATGAGATCAAGACAAGCGGCAACAGCATCAGCATGACGGGCCGGCCCGGGATCAACGGGTATGCGGTCTCAGGCGAGACTCTTTTTATCAAATTACTCACAGACTCCGAAAACACAGAAGAAGAAAAAAACCAGGTCCACGCCTTCTCCCTGGATGGGGAAGACCAGGGGCTCTTTGAGTGTCGCCTGGAAGGAGGAGAGACCGTGAGCACTTTAGCCGGCGTCTCTCCGGAAGGCCATGTCCTGGCCTTCTTCGACAAGGAAGGCGACAAAGGCGAGACCGTTCTGTGTGAATTACAGGTGCAGAAATAAAATAGCATAAAAGCACTAACATTTATATTGACACCCTCCTGGAACGTGATTATAATCACGGAGGTTAGCAAGCATTAACCTAAGGAGGCGATATGAAGCGAAAGATCATTGCTATCGATAGAGAGAAGTGTAACGGATGCGGGCTCTGTCTTCCCGAGTGTCCTGAAGGAGCCCTCCAGATAATCGACGGGAAAGCCGTTCTTGTGAGTGACCTCTTTTGCGACGGGCTGGGCGCCTGCCTGGGCGAATGTCCGCAGGGAGCCCTTTTTGTCGAGGAGAGAGAAGCGGAGGCCTACAATGAAAAGAAGGTCCTTGAAGAGCAGATCATACCCAAAGGGGAGAATGTCATCAAGGCCCATCTGAAACACCTTAAAGACCATGGCCAGGAGGAGTATTACAAAGAAGCTGTGGCTCTTCTCCGAAAAAAAGGGTTGGACGGGGACGTGGAAAAGGAGCAGAAGACACCCTCCTTTGTCTGTCCCGGGGTTCAGTCCCGCACCTTTCAGGCTTCAGGAGAAAAGGAAGAGAGTCCTGAAAGAGGCCGTTTATCACAACTCACCCAGTGGCCTGTCCAGATGAAGCTGGTCAATCCCGATAACAATGACTTTGAGGGAGCCCATCTTTTGATCTCGGCCGATTGTGTCCCTTATGCCTTTGGTGATTTCCATAACCGTTTTCTTAAAGGAAGAAAGGTCATCACCTTCTGCCCGAAACTGGACGAAGGGATTGAAGAGTACGTGGATAAGCTCTCCCGGATCTTTGCTCAGCATGATATCAAAAGCGTTACCGCGCTGAGAATGCAGGTGCCCTGCTGCTTCGGAACCATCCGGATCGTGGAAGAGGCCTTGAAGAGAGCGGGACGGGTCATGGCCATCCGGGAAGTTGTGATCGCCCCTGACGGGAGGATCCTGTAAGGAGGGAAAATGTACAGTATCACAGTCTTTGTCCCTGAAGAGCACAGCGAACAGGTCAAAGAGGCGCTTTTCAGCGCGGGAGCAGGAAAACTCGGGGCTTACAAGAAGTGCGCCTGGCAGTGTTCCGGGGAGGGACAATTCATGCCCCTGGAAGGAAGCTCCCCGGAGCGCGGGGAGTGGAACCGCCTGGAAAAGGTCCGTGAGACGATGATCGTCTGTTTCTGTTCCCGGGAGGCCCTGGCCGGGGCTGTCCGGGCCATGAAAGAGGCTCACCCCTACGAGACTCCGGCCTACTTTGTCTACGAACACGTCTCAGTTGAGTAAAAACGGGGATTCTGTTGACCGTAACCCTCTTCTCTTTTATAATAAACAGAATGGGAGAAGAGGATGAGGCTCTTTTTAAATGTCCTTCGACTGAATGAAGAGATCGCCAGGTCCCTTGCCGGGAGGAGTATGGGAGTGGAAGTCTCTGCTTTTTCGGACCCCGGCCTTCTGGAGGATCCTCTGCGGGCCGAGGAGGAAGTTGAAAGACTCCGTTCTCTCATCAAAGAGTTCAGTCTTCCAGTGCGTTTTCACGGCCCCTTTTATGACCTCTATCCGGCCAGCCGGGATCCTTCTATTCAGCGGGCTGTCGAGGCCCGCCTTAAGCAGGGGATCATCCTGGCTCGCAGAATAGGAGCTTCTTCCATGGTGGTTCATCCCCATTACATCTATCCCGGCGATAAAGAAGATGTGCGTAAAAGCTGGACAGAGAGATGCGCCGGCCTTTTGGGGCTGCTTATCCCTCTCATGGAAGAAAACAAAGTCGATATCCAGCTGGAAAATGTCCGTGAACCCCGGCCGGACTATTTGACCGGCCTGGTGGAGGAATTGGCCCATCCCGGATTCGGGATCTGTCTGGACACCGGGCATGTCCATCTCTTTGGGGCTGACCGCTCCCAGGAGTATTGGCTGGATAAGACGTCTCCTTTCCTGCGTGCCGTCCATCTTAACGGGAATCATGGCCTTGAAGATGAACATCTCGCTTTTACCAAAGGCGATTTGGAGTGGGGAGCCTTTTTTTCGAAGATCAGGGAACTTCATCACTCCTGTGAACTTGTTATTGAAGTGATGCGGGAAGAGGATTATAGTGAATCTGTTCACGCACTGGCGAAAATGGGAATAAGAGGCGAAATATAACCAAAACAAGCGGAGGAAAAGACATGCAGAAAACGATAACTCTCTTTCTCTTAATTTTGATCTCCCAGGGCTCTCTCCTTTTCGGAGCACCGGCAGGATTCAAAGAGGACGAGAAACCTACGATCATTTCAGACGTGATCCTCTATTCCATTGAAAAGCTCCATTATGATAAGGTGGAGATCAATGATTCCTTTTCCCAGGGCCTTTTTGATGAGTTTATCACTCAGGTGGATTACATGAAATGGTTTCTCACGGAGAAGGACCTTAAAGAGTTGAGACATTATCGGAAAAAACTGGATGATATGCTCTATGTAAGTGATTTCTCCTTCTGCCGGGAAGTCTTCAGCCGGTTGGACAGGAATATCCATGAGATCCAGGGGTGGGTGGAAGAATTTTTGAAAGAGCCTCTGGATTACAACTCAGAAGAGGCCTTTGAATCAGACCCGGATAAGCGCCGCTTCCCCTCAGGGAAGAAGGAACTCAAAGCGGTCTGGGAAAAGGTCGCCGCCATGAATATCATCAACCGTTACCTGGAGATCCTGGCTGAGAACAATATGGACGAAGAGGGATATTTCTCCTATGAGGATATCGACTTTGCCTTTGATCCTGAGATCGAAAAGGAAGCCCGCCAAAAAGCGGCCCATTCGCTTGAATGGATCCTCAGCCGTTATGACGAAATGGATGCCCAGGAGAGGATCTATCTCTATCTCAACAGCGTCATCCGGATGACCGATCCCCATTCCCTCTATTTTCCTCCAAAACTCAAAGAAGATTTCGATCTGGAGATGAGCGGTACCTTTGAAGGGATAGGTGCTATCCTTCAGGAGGCCGAGGGCTATATTAAAGTGGAATCAATCGTTCCGGGCGGCCCTTCCTGGAGGACCAAGAAGCTGGAGCCCGAAGACCTGATCCTCAAAGTAGCCGAAGAGGGGAAGCCGCCCGTAGAGCTCATCAATATGCCTCTGGACGATGCAGTGACCCTCATCCGCGGAAAAAAAGGGAGTATCGTCCATCTCACGGTTAAAAAACCGGACGGCCGCATCATGGTCATCCCCATTGAGCGGGACGTCGTGATCATTGAAGAGTCTTATCTTAAATATACTATTTTGCAAGACAAGGAGAGCGGGAAACGATACGGCTATATCTATCTTCCCAAGTTTTACCGCGATTTTTATGATCCAAACGGCAGAAATTCTTCCGATGACATGAAAAAGGCTTTGATCGACCTTCAGAAAAAAGGCATCCAGGGGCTGATCCTGGATATGAGGGACAACGGAGGAGGAGCTTTGGAAGATGCCATCAATGTGGCAGGGCTCTTTATCCGTACCGGGCCTGTCGTCCAGGTCAAATCCAGGGCGGGAACGCCTGAAGTGGATTATGACAGGGATGATGACGTCTACTACTCCGGCCCCCTTGTGGTCATGATCAATACCTTCAGCGCCTCGGCTTCCGAAATCGTAGCAGGGGCTCTCCAGGACTACAATCGGGCTGTCATCGTGGGGACAGGCCACTCTTTCGGGAAAGGGACGGTCCAGAATATCGTGGATATCGACCGGATCGTCAACCCGCTTTACACTTCTCTGAAGCCCTTTGGAGCTGTCAAGGTCACCATGCAGAAGTTCTACCGGGTCACCGGTGAAAGTAACCAGTATAAGGGGATAGAGCCCGATATCAACCTCCCCGGTATCTATGATGAGATCGATGTGGGAGAACGCAACTTTACCAATGCTCTCAAATGGGATAAGGTCAAACCTCTGGAGTATGAGCCCTGGAACCTCTATTCGTATGATGTGGCCGCTCTGAGGGAAAAAAGCCATAAACGTGTCGAAGAGAACCCCTACTTTGATATGATCAAAGATGAGGCCGCTCTCATCAAAAGGACCCGGGAAGAGTCCCGGCTACCCTTGAGCCTGGAAAAAGAGTTTCTGATACGCCGGGATATCAATAAAGAGATCGACCGGGTGGATGAGGCTTATGAAAAGATGAAAAACGACAGTTACACTGTTTTGAGAAGCGCTTCTATGAGCCGGTCGGGAAATTCCACTGAAGAGCTTTATGAAGAGTGGCTGAAGGATGTGGAAAAAGATGCCTATATTATCGAGTCTTTCGGGATCGTAAAAGATATGGCAGAAAGCTATTGACAAGAAAGACTATGAGGGGAGGCATTGAGTGAGTTTGATCCTACTGGCACAGGCCACTGCCGCAGCAGCTCTTCTGGTTGCCGGAATCATGATTCTCTTTTCCGGCCCCAGGGCTGATTTTCTTTATCAGATACTTTTCAGGGAAGCACAGGACCCTATCTTTCTCATGACGGCCAAAAAGACCCTGAACCTCAATAAAGCCGCTTTGAAGCTTTTCGGGATCTCAAAAAAAGATGTCAGACACTTCGTCCCATACGAGTTTTCCCCTCCTTTTCAGCCCGACGGCAGTCCATCCCGTGAAAAAGCTTTTGAATATATAAAAAAAGCTTTAAACGGAGAACCTCAGGATTTTACCTGGGTTCATCAGAATAAAGAGGGCAAGACCTTTGATGCCCAGGTGAGCCTCAACCGTTTTCGTTTTCTGGGCCGCTCCTACCTCCTGTCTATTGTTCGGGACATCACAAGGGAAAAAGAGGCTTACGACAGTGTCGTGCGCGAAGAAAAGAGATTCAAGACCTTATTTGAACATTTTCCCGTAGGTATCTCGGAACAGGATTTTTCTGAGACCAAAAGAAAGCTGGAAGAGATCAAGGCCCGTGAAGGAGAGGCCTTCACTACGTTAGAAGAATATTTTTCCAGACATCCCGATGAAGCGGGGGAGTGTATTGAAGGCATGCACTTTCTGGCAGCCAATACAACAGCGCTCAAGATATTCGGAGCGGAGACGATTGATGAGCTGGCTGCAAACCGCCGCACCATAGTGGGGCCCGAGGCCGAGGAGCTTTA
>JAFGWL010000009.1 GCA_016937175.1 Candidatus Mcinerneyibacteriota bacterium
ACCCGGGCCCATGAACTTCTGAATAAAGTGGGATTGTCTGATAAAGCCGGATCCTATCCCTCCAGCCTTTCGGGCGGGCAGAAACAAAGGGTGGCCATTGCCAGGGCCCTGGCCATGGAGCCAAAAGTCATGCTCTTCGACGAGCCCACATCGGCTCTCGATCCTGAACTGGTGGGAGAAGTCCTCCTGGTCATGGAGGACCTGGCCAGAGAGGGAATGACCATGATCGTGGTGACCCATGAGATGTGGTTTGCCAGAGAAGCCGCCGACCGGGTCATCTTCATGGACGAAGGCGTCTTCCTGGAATCGGGACCCCCTGACAAAATCTTTACTGAGCCGGAAGAGGAGAGGACCAAAGCTTTTTTAAGTAAGATCCTGGCTTCTCCCAATACATGATCTAAACTAACAAAAAAAGGAAAAAAATATGGCCTGGATCAAAGTCATCCCCCCTGAAGAGGCTGAAGGAGCCCTGAAGAGGTGTTATGAGGAGATAAGAAAATCGCGCGGAAAACTGGCGCATATCCACACGATTCACAGCCTGAACCCGGAATCGTTGAAAAACCATATGGACCTTTACATGACGATCATGTTCAGCCGTTCGGGCCTGTCCCGAAAAGAGCGGGAGATGATCGCTGTGGTCGTTTCGGCCTCCAATCAATGCCCCTATTGCATCCGTCACCATGGAGAAGCTCTGAACTACTACTGGAAAGACAGGGAAAAACTTGAACGTTTTACCGTTGACTATTCATCTGTCCCTTTGAGCGAGAAGCAATCTGCCATGCTGTCCTACACCAGGTCTTTAACCAAGGATCCCTCTTCGGTGGATAAGGGCTCAGTGGGCCAGATGAAAAAGGCCGGCTTCTCTGATGAAGAGGTCCTCAATATCAACCTTATCGTCTCCTATTTCAATTTTGTCAACAGGGTCGCCATGGGTCTTGGCGTCGAGACGCCTGAAGGCGAGGCCTCAGGCTATCAATATTAGGAAGAAAAGGCTCCCGTCTTTTAAGACGGGAGCCGAAGATAGTTTTTTACAGATTGATGCCTAACCCGATGGTCAGGGTACGCGGGATCGCTTCCATTTCTTCAGGCATCAGCTCCTGATCTTCGCTGATGACATTAGAGAAACCGTAGGTATAACGTAATTCACCGAAGAATTTCCCGGTGATCTCATACTTAGCGCCGACGGCAGCACTGAACTGAAAACGGTTCAGCCATTCGCCGAAATCATACCCCATATATTCGGCGACATCGGGGTCTTCCACATCATAGACCATCTTATAACCGCCACTTAAGGCATAGCCCAGTACCGGGCCGGCATAGAGGGTCATCTTCTCCATGGGAAGATAGGTGAAGAGGACAGGCAGCTCAAGGACATTACCAAAAATATAGATGTTCTCGGTATACCCTGAACCTTCATAAGAATAACGGTCTCCAAGTTCCAAGTAGTTGAGCTCCGCGGTGATCCCCATCTTCTCATTCATCATATGACGGGCCCACACTCCGCAGTAGAATCCCATCTTCATCTTTGCTTCCAGATCAGAACCTTCTGTAGGGTCCGGATCCACAGCCATGTTCCCCAAGACCATCCCGGCCCTTAATCCATAATTCAACTCAAGCGCCGAAGCCATGGAGGCAACGGCGATGATCAAAATAAGAGAAATAAGTAATCTTTTCATTTATTCCCTCCTTCTTGTTCAGAAGCTTTCAGCCTACAGGTTCACTCCGAACCCGATGGTGAGTGTGCTGGTCTTCCCTTCTGTCTCCGGGGGCAGTTCAGGGTTGTCATCCGAAAACATATTGGACATCCCGTAAATATAGCGTATCTCGCCGAAATACTTCCCGGCAAACTGATAGCGTCCGCCCACCGCGGCGCTGAACTCAAAGCGGTTGATCCACTCATTCATATCAAGGCCTTCATACCAGGAGATTGCGGGATCGTCGATGGATACTTTATACTTGTAGCCCCCTTTGAGGACATAACCCAGGACAGGGCCTGCATAAAGGGTCATCTTTTCCATGGGGAGAAAGTAGAAGAGAACCGGCATCTCCAGGATTTTTCCGTAAAACATGTAGTTAACATCATCCCCGGACTCCTCATTGTAATAGCGGTCCCCCTTCTGGATGTAATTGAGTTCTCCCATGAGGCCCATGGTCTCGCTCAAAGGATATTGGACAAAGACACCGCCGTAAAAACCCATCTTGATCACATCATCAAAATCAGTAGATCCCCACTCTTCAAACTCCGGATCCAACGCCATGTTCCCCAGAGCAACTCCTCCGCGGACACCATAATCCAAAGCCATACTCATGCCCACGACCATGAAACACGTCAACAAAAGCACAATCATTTTTTTCATAGCAAACCTCCTTATTTTATAAGCATATAACCACTTTGAAAAATATCAAGGAAAAATAAAAAACTTTTCTACTGTGATTCTGAAACGACTCCCGCTTCACCGCGGGAGCCGCAAGACAGATTAAAAATTACAGATTAATCCCCATACCGATAGTCAGGGTACGCGGAATCGCTTCAATATTTTCAATGAAAAGCTCCTGGTCCTCGTTTATGATATTGGAGAACCCGTAAGTATAACGCACTTCTCCAAAGAACGTCTCCGTAATCTCATATTTGATGCCGGCTGCCGCACTGAATTGAAAACGGTTCAGCCATTCACCGAAATCATAACCCATGTGTTCAGTCACATCGGGATCATCCCAGTCCGCGACCATTTTATAACCACCGCTTAAGGCATAACCCAGCACTGGGCCGGCATAGAGAGTCATCTTCTCCATGGGGAGATAAGTAAAGAGAATGGGGAGCTCCAAGACGTTCTGAATCATATAGAAATACTCCGTGTATCCCGATCCTTCGTCAGCATACCGCTTTCCCTGCTCCACATAGTTAAGCTCCGCGGTGATCCCCATCTTCTCATTCATCATATGACGGGCCCAGATTCCGCAGTAAAAGCCCATCTTCATCTTCTTTTCCAAACTGGGCTCCAAGTCAGAAATATCAGGATCTACGGCCATATTGTCAATGGCCAAACCGGTGCGTAGTCCATAATTCAAATCCAACGCTGTCGCCATAGCGACAACAGCGACAATTAAAATAAGAGAAATCATTACTTTTTTCATAGTAAACCTCCTTTTACCCAGCCCGCTTACAGGTTCACGCCGAACCCGATGGTCAATGTGCTGGTTTTGCCTTCCATTTCATCGGGTAACATACCATCGGTATCATCCTTAAATATATTTGAGAACCCGTAAATATAGCGGACTTCCCCAAAATATTTCCCTGCAAACTGATAGCGTCCGCCTGCTGCAACACTCAACTCAAAGCGGTTGATATACTCATTCATGTCCAGACCCTGATATTGACTAACATCGGGATCATCATAATTAATCTTGTACTGATAACCCCCTTTGAGCACATAACCCAAGACAGGGCCGGCATACAGGGTCATCTTCTCCATGGGGAGAAAATAGAAAAGAACCGGCATCTCCAGGACTTTGCCGTAGAAGATATAATTGATATCATCTCCGGATTCTTCAAAATAATAATTATCACCTTTCTGGATGAAATTGAGTTCTCCCATGATTCCCATGGTCTCACTCAGAGGATACTGGACAAAGACGCCGCCGTAAAAACCCATCTTGATCTTGTCTTCCGCATCAGGCGGCCCCCACTCGTCAAACTCCGGGTCCAGGGCCATGTTCCCTAAAGACAAACCACCCCTGACACCGTAATCCAACGCCATACTCATACCCACAACCATGAAACACGTCAACAAAAGCACAACCGTTTTTTTCATAGTAAACCTCCTTAATGTAAAGTATATCACCGAGTTATCTGTTTGCAAGGAACTTGTAAAATATTACTAAAAACCCCCGGAAGAGACCCGGGGGCTGAAAACGTGTTTTCTCTGAGGAGATCTTACAGCTGGACACCGATCCCAAAGGAGAAGGAGCGTGTCTTGCCCTCGAGATCATCAGGAAACAGACCGTCCTCTTTGAACATATTACTGAAGCCCAGGGTATACCGGAGTTCTCCGAAGTAGCGGCCGGCAAACTGATACCGGGCCCCGATGGCAGCGCTCAGTTCGAAGCGGTTCAGGAATTCCCCCATGTCATATCCCATATACTGGCTGATCTCCGGATCCGGAATGTCAACGACCTGGACATATCCCCCTTTCAGAAGATAACCGAAGACCGGGCCTGCATAAAGATGCATCTTCTCCATGGGCACATAGTAGAAGAGGAGGGGCAGTTCAATGAAATTTCCGTAGAAGTTGAACCAGATATCATCTGTTGTTTCTGTTATCTTATTCTTGTCGCCCTTCTGGACATAGTTGAGCTCAGCCATAAGGCCCATGTTTTCTCCCAGGGGATACTGTATCCAGAGTCCTGCATAGAACTTGACCGCGATCTCATCGTCGGTGGGCGGCCCCCACTCGTCCAGTTCAGGGTCCAACGACATACTGGCCAGAGACAGCCCTGTCCGCACGCCGTAGTTCATGTCCGCACTAAAGGCAACACCAACAGCCATCACAGTCACTACAACAAGCAGCACCAGTCGTTTCATAATAAGCCTCCTTTGCTTATCCTATAAGTATAGGATAAATTAGCAAGATAACAAGGCTATTCATCACGTTCTATCCAGAGCCAGTTGTGCCATGACAGGAGTAAAAGCTCAAAGCTTTTGTCGGATTTCATATTGTCTATAAAGAAATTGTCATTCAAATACTTCACGGAATTTAAGTGACGGGGTGAGTAAGTTTGATTGATATATCCGTTAGTTGCGAAGCACTAAAGAACCGGGAACAAGATCGGTAGATCATCTGTTCGTCGATCTGTCATTCCTGATTTTTTTAGAGAAAAAGGAATTGTCCCTCAAATCCTGTAAAGGATTTAAGGGACGGCGTAACAAAGCTTGATTGTCATGCTCGTTAGTAGTAAAGTGAAGCCCTCTGGAAAAACCGGGCACAGGATCAGCTGAAAAGCATTGCAACATTTTTCATCCCGGGTTTTTTGGGTTTTCAGGAGGTCGTATGTCAACTTCATTTTTTATTTTTTTATTCTTGATTTTCGGTCTTCTTCTCTTCGACATCATCATAAGGATAGTTGATCATCACAATACAAGAAGAAGAGATGATGACGAGACGTGAATCTCAGTTAAAAAGAGACTTAATCGTTTCGAAATTATCGATACAGTAATCGGGGTTTTCTTTCAACAGCTTCTCCCGGGAATGGGAGCCGGTGGTAATGGCAATAGCTTTGGCGTTCAGGTGACGGGCAGTCTGAATATCCAGGACGGTATCGCCGATGACATAGAGGGTGTCCGGAAGAGCCCCCAGTTTTTCCTTTGCCTTGCTTCGCGCTGCTTCAGCGATCCCGAAGCGGTGAAGGGCGTCTTCACCGAACCCTCCCGCGATAAAGAAATCCCACAGGCCGATTTTTCTGAGCTTGTATTCGGCTCCCCTGGAGAGCTCCCCTGTGATTAGCGCCAGGGGATAGTCCCTCTCAAAAAGGTGCCGTATAAAGGGACAGACGTCGGCATTTGGCCGCCAGATGTCACTTCCAGCGAAACGGGCGAGCTCCTCTTCATAAAGGGAAAGAAAAAAATCCCATTGGCGTTCTGTAAACTGCATTTTATGATTGGCCAGGACTTCCATAAAGACATCCTTATCGGAGCGCGCCGAAGTATCGATTCCCTCCATGCCTCCTTGACTATCCAGAAACCGGTCCACCGAACGGGAAAAGGGAAGATCTGTTTTTTCGTCCCGGGTGATGAGAGTTCCGTTGATATCAAAAAAGATAAGAGGCTTCATGGGGTCTCCTTTTAAAAATGAAACTCCCCCTGCAGGAGGTAAGCAGAAGAGACAGGGGGAGTTTCCGTTTAATGCGTCTTTTGGGCGATATCTTCTCCGAAGGCCAGGCAGTGAGCACGGGCTTCATCATCGGGGTTCCACATCGCCCGCATCCCTTCGTTCAGAAGCTCAAAACCGCTTTTTTTCAGCCATTCACTTAAGACGGCCGGGCTTTCGCCGCTCCAACCGTAGGTCCCGAAGGCTGCCGCTTTTTTCTTTTTGAAACCCAGCCCTTTGATCTCCTCCATGAGCCCGGCCATACCGCTGGTGATTCCTTTTCCTATAGTGGGAGAGCCCACGAGGATCGCCTTTGACCTGAAGACTTCGGTGATGATATCGTTTTTATCCGATTTGGAGACATTGAAGAGCTTTACATTCACATCCGGGTCTTTCCTGCGGATGCCTTTGGCGATATGTTCGGCCATGATCCGTGTCCCGTCCCACATGGTGTCATAGATAAGGGTGATCTGGTTCTCCTGGTAGTCTTTGGCCCATTCCATGTATTGCGTGACGATCTGAACCGGGTTTTCCCGCCAGATGACTCCGTGGCTGGGGGCGATGATATCGATGGGGATGTTCATGGCCAGGACTTCATTGATCTTCTTTTCAGCCAGGGCGCTGAAAGGGGTCAGGATATTGGCATAATACTTGATGCACTCGTTCATCAGTTCATTTTGATCCACCAGGTCGTTGAAGAGATATTCCGACGCGTAATGCTGGCCGAAGGCGTCGTTACTGAAGAGGATATTGTCTCCGGTAAGGTAGGTCGCCATACTGTCGGGCCAGTGGAGCATGGTCATCTCCACGAAGACAAGCTTTTTCCCATTGCCGATGTCGATGGATTCCCCGGTCTTCACCGTCTGAAAGTTCCAGTCCTGATGGTAATGGCCTTTGAGAGACTTGACAGCGTTCGCTGTGCAAATAACGGGTGTATCGGGGATATGACGCATGAGTTCCGGTAAAGCGCCGCTGTGGTCGATCTCCCCATGGTTAGCGATGACAAAGTCGATGGTTTTCAAATCCACCTCTTTTTTCAGGTTTTCCACAAACTCTTTGTCAAAGGGTTTCCAGACCGTGTCGATAAGCACGGTCTTCTCTTCGCGTATCAGATAGGAGTTGTAAGAGGATCCTTTGTGGGTAGAGTATTCGTCGCCGTGGAATTTGCGCAATTCCCAGTCGATCTTTCCTACCCAGTCCACATTATTCTTCACATTCACTTTCATAAACCGCCTCCTTAAGAGATAAAAATTGTCTTTTTATCGGGTTTCGGCGCCTTGATGATCATGAAGCGCAGGTCAGTCTCACTTTCGTTATACCAGCAGTGGAGAATATCTTTAGGGCTTTCAATGAGGATATCTTTGGCGACCTCTTCCTTTTCCTCCCCGATCTCCACAATCCCGGTCCCTTCCAAAACATAAAAGGCCACATCCACAGGAGTAATATGCCGTTTCAAAGACTGTCCCGGTTTTAAAGTGATCACCGTGACCATAGCGTCTTTACTGTCATACAGGTTCCGGGCATCCACATTGTGGGCCGTGGGCATGACAGGGGTCTCTTCCAACCTTTTTATCTTCATTTTGACTCCTCTCTCCTGCAAAGACCTGCAGGACATCCGCACTTCCTTATAAACATTATAAGGTTAGTAACAATTAGAGTCAAGAGCTATTATCTTTTTTTGAGTTCCCCGGCAACAGAGGCTGCTTCTTTGTCCATGAGTTTATCTATCTTATGCCCCATCTTCATGACAATCCTTCCGGGTGAGGTAAGGGCTCCTTTCTCAAAAGCTTCCTTTGTCATCATCTTGACAGCCCGTGTGCCTCCCCACCCTTTGAAGGGGAACCCCATGGTGACAAAAGGGATAAAGACCTTGTCGGCCAGGCCGCGGGCTTCTTCCAGAAAAGTCATGATCACCGGTGTGGCAGAGAAAGCCCATACAGGACACCCCGCCAGGACAGCATCATAGGGTGTGCAATCGGGAGCATTTTTCAGGGTGACCTGCGCCTTCTCTCCATGGGGCTGGTCTCCCTGGGGAGAATCAAAATCCAGACGGATCAGGTCTGTCTCATGTCCGTCTCTCTTCAGGGCCTCTTCGATTTTTTTCGCAAACATCAGGGTATGGCCTGTCTTGGAATGAACAACCAGGGCGACTTTCATATTTCCTCCTTATGCATTCTCTATGGAAATCACGGCGCCTGCCGGAAGGGAATGGACATTCTCCTCTCCCAGGACCTGCTTTAAGGAGTTCAGAGCTTCTCCCCCTGTGCAGTGCCCGGCATACACCGTTTGTACACCTGTCTTCTTTAACTCACGGGCTGTCTTCTCCCTCTTTTGTGCCGAAGCTTTGGAGAGGTGAAATCCTCCTATGACAGCTTTCACATGCGAACAGCCTCCGTAGCGGAGCATCTGACGGGTGATATTGACGATCCCGTGATGGGAACAACCTGAAATCACGATCAATCCCTCTTGCGTCTTGATCCCCAGGGCGATCTCATCATCAAAGAGGTCCGGCACCGTCCCCTTCTCATCGATAAAAAAGGGCCCTGAAGTAAGCTCAAAGTCATTCTCATAAGCAAAATGCCCCCCGATGAAATGACGCTCATCAAGGGAAAAAAGAGTAAAATCCTCTTTCACAAGCATCTCGAACGATTCCAAAAGCGGAAGATGGTCCCGGCATAAACCGATATAACGGGTCTCGTCCTCTGTTACCGCATACCGGGGAAGCACAGCCATGGGATGAATAAAGGCAGGGATCCTGCGGTTCACGTTCCTGAAAACGGGTAACCCGTTACCATGGTCATAATGGCCGTGACTGAGGATAAAATGCGTCACCTTGTCCAGGGAGACGCCCAGCTGAGCCATATTGTTCTTCAGCGCCCCTCCCTGCCCTGTATCAAATAGAAAAGTAAAGGGGCCTGATTCAATAAGAAGAGAGAGCCCGTGTTCCGAAAGAAGAAACACATTATCCGTGGAGTTCTCCACAAGGACTGTAACCGTGATTTTTTCCATATTTCTATCATAGCGACATGTCGGATGATGTCAATACGCCCCTCGGACATCCTGAAATTGAAACGAAGAAGAGATTCTTTTTGTCTAATCAAAAGAGTGTGTCTATAATAGAGTGTCGGCTGTTCAACACAAAGGAGGAACATGACCACTATGATGGAAGCTTACGAAATCAGGGCGGAAGCCCGCCGGCTGCTCAACAATAACTGGGCCACAGCCGTGGGGACAGTCTTTCTCATGGAGATAATCCTCGCCGGGGCCGGTTCCATGTCCCAGATCTTTCTTTTCCTGGCCTGGATCCCCATGCTCCTGGTGGGCGGAGCCGTAGAACTGGGGTTAGCCGCTTTTTTCATCAATCTGGCCGAGAAAGACCGACTGATCTTTGAAGAAGCTTTCTACGGTTTCAAAAATATCGTCAAGGCCATGGGCGTCTATTTCTTCAGCGGCCTCTTTGTCTTTTTATGGAGTCTTCTTCTCATCGTCCCGGGAATCATCGCTGCCATCCGTTATGCACAGGCCTTTTTTATTCTGAAAGAGGATCCAGAAGTGCCTGTGATGGAAGCCATAAAGAAGAGTTCAGAGATGATGCGCGGCTATAAGACAGATTATTTTCTGCTCCAGCTGAGCTTCATCGGATGGGGATTTCTATGCCTGTTCACCTTCGGTATCGGTTTTCTCTGGCTCAGCCCCTATGTAAAGACCAGTAATGCTGTTTTTTACAGAGAACTCAAGAAGATCCGGGAAGAAGAAAAAGCCGGGACGACAGCTTAAGTTTCAATGAAACTATTCTGAAGGGGCCCGCCGTAAGACGGGCCCTTTTTTATTCAATGGTCGCAGCAGTTTTCGCCGGTTTCCAGGGAGCCGTCGAGGTAAGCAGCAGCGATCTTTTCAGGCTCCAGGGCAGCAGCCCCGACCACCACATGGATACCTTTCTCTTCAAAGAGGGATTTAGCCCTTTGTCCCATCCCGCCGGAGATGATGACTTCAGCACCGGCTTCATGCAGAAAACGGGGAAGCAGTCCGGGCTCATGGGGCGGAGCAGCCAGTTCTTTAGTCGACCTTATCTTTTTTTCTTTTTCGTCCACATCCACCAGGATAAATTTCTCACAATGTCCGAAATGCATAGATAATTTTCCATTAGCCAAGGGAATCGCAATTTTCATCTCTCCTCCTTTTTCAATGTTGTCAGGGCCTTTTCGACTTCGCTCCAGACAGCGCGGATATCCGTAGCTGCTGGAATATCTGTCAGGACTGCAGGCCGGCCTTTGACCATGGCCTGAGTCACACCCTTGTCATACCGGACACGCCCGGCGCTCTTTACGTTATATTCTAAACACTTTTCTTCGATCCGGACCGTCATCTCCTGATTCAGGTCCCATTTGTTGACACTCACCAGGGCGGGAACACGGAAATGGGCTGAAAGTTGAAGGACACGCTCCATGTCATGCAGTCCGGAAAGTGTAGGCTCTGTCACAATAAGGACCAGAGAGGCTCCGGTAACAGAAGCGATCACAGGACATCCTATCCCCGGAGGCCCGTCGGTGATGACAAGGCTTTTCCCCTCTTCCCGGGCTCTTTCCTTGGCCTCTTTTCTCACTAAAGAGACAAGCTGTCCTGAGTTTTCTCCGGCCGGGTCAAGTTTGGCATGGGCCATGGTCCCGTAAGGAGTTTTGGAAAGAGACCAGGTCCCCGAACGCCGCTCGGGAAAGTCAATGGCTGCCACCGGGCAGTGGTCGACACACACGCCGCATCCTTCACAGTTATAGGGATCGACACTAAAAATACGGCCTTCAGGCTCAAAACGGATCGCTTCAAAACGGCATAAAGCCTGACAACGCCCGCATTTTATGCAATCCTGTGTCCGGATCACAGCCTCATGGCCGCTGAAAAACTCTTCGTGCCGGAAGGTCTCCGGCTCCATGACCAAGTGAAGGTTTGCAGCATCTACATCACAATCGGCGATGACTGAAGAGCCTGCTAAAGCCGCAAAGGAAGCCGTCAGGCTTGTTTTCCCCGTTCCCCCTTTTCCGCTGATGACGACAAGCTCTTTCATAAGTCCTCCTTTGAACTGATGCCCTCTTTAGCTTTCCTCAAGATCTCTTTAAAAAGAGCTTTATAATCCGGGCTTAAGACAACAGCGGGGATTCCCCTGGAGTAATGTTCCGCAACAGCCCTGTCATCAGGGACACTTCCGACTATTTCAATCCCCTCCCGGGCACAATAATCACGGACCCCCTCATCACCGATTCCATCTCTGTTGATGACCACCCCGAAGGGCCGGCTGAGAGTCCTCACTGTCTCCACAGCCAGCTTCAAGTCATTAAGGCCGAAGGGAGTGGGTTCTGTGACCAGGAGGACGAAGTCTGCATCACCCACAGCAGCGACCATGGGACAGGCTGTCCCCGGAGGAGAATCGATGATAATGAGAGACGCCTCCTCAGCCCTTTTTTTTGCCTCCCGGATCACCGGAGGGGCCAATGCTTCGCCTACGTTTAACTCTCCCTGAATAAAGGTCAGATTGCCCGCTTTCCCTTGAGAAAGAGCCCCGATGACCCGCTCTCTTTCCGTAATGGCTCCTTCCCTGCAAGCCATAAAGCACCCTCCGCAGGCGTGACACAGCTCCGGGAAGATCATAGCCCCCTTGGGGGTTATAGCAATAGCATTGAAACGGCAGGCCTTGGCACAAGCCCCGCACGACGTGCAACGGGAAGAATTCACCACCGGCTCCCGGATGGAGACATCTCCGCTTTTCTCGAGGGTCAGGGGAAGGAAAAAGATCCCGTTGGGCTCTTCGACATCGGCATCCACCAGGGTCACGGGAAAATCCACAGACAAGGCCATGTTGACCGCCACTGTTGTCTTCCCGGTTCCCCCTTTTCCTGAAGCGACAGCGATCTTCATACCCAATGGCCCTCCACATCGGGCCCCTGGGCCGCTTTCAACTCGCCTTTATTATAGAGTTCGATGACTTCTTTGATAGAGCCCGAAGCTCCAACCACAATATCAATACCTGAAGTCTGCAGGACCCGAAAGGCTTTCGGCCCGCAAGAGCCTGTTATAAGGACATCGGCACCGGTCTTGACCACATTCTGAGCCGCCTGTACACCGGCCCCCTGGGCAGCATTAAGGTTCTGTTCATTATCGATGAAAGAATAGCTTCCCCATTCTGTATCATAGACTACAAAAAAGGGAGCCCGCCCGAAACGGGGATCCATCTCTGTATCAATATTCTTCTCCCTCGCTGTCAATGCGATTTTCATATTGTCTCCTTTTTAGAGAAGGAGGGGCAAGCCCCCCCTTCTCTCATTTTTCTTTCTTTTCCAGGTCTTCAAGGCGCTGTCTGATCTCGTTGAGACGGCTCTCCATCCATTTGGCCTCTTCTTTGAGGTCAACGGCCTCTCGTTCGGGGGAATAATCGGGGTAAACGGGAGCGCCGCCCCAGTTCCCCGAACCGCCGAAAAAAGAGCGAACGCCCCATCCCCGGCCGAACCCTCGTCCAAACCCTCGTCCGAATCCGCCTCCTCGCCCGAAATAAGCACCGCTGGCGTATCCGGGGCGATCATTTCCTGCGCAGTATCCTGCACCTCTGCCTGTCATGGGGCCGATTCCATTGGGCCCTGTCCTGTCACCTCTTGGCATATTCACCACTCCTTCCTTCCGGGAAAATCTCCCGTCTGATTTCTATGCTGTCCCCACCTGGGACGTCCGTTTCCCCTCTGTCGGCGCCTGCAACACCCGGGCATTCGGAAATCGTCCAGAGTCTCGCCCTGATGAGAGGCCCAGCGGGTGATTACCTGCTCGACCTCGCCGCAGAGAAAGGGAATAGCCCTGATTCCGAAGGCCTCTAATGTCTCCAGCATGACCCGGCTGACAGCACCGCAGAGGAGTAGGTCGGCTCCCTCTCTCTTGATCTGCCCTGCTTTCTCGTAGAGAGATTCCTTCAGGGGCAGGAGGAGACGCTCACCGGAATCCGTGTCGATAAAAAGGATCTCCCGGGAGACGTCAAAGACAGGAGCCAACCGCCCTTGCCAGTGAGAAACAGCGATTTTCATAATTCATTCCTTTCACCAGTATATTAAGCACATCCTGTGCCAAAACCAGGGGGCCGGCTGACTTCTCTAACTTCTTGTCATAAGACTAGTTATAAACTGGAAGACAATAAACATATGAGATAAATTCGCAATCTTGCGACTTCTTGCAAAAAACGTAGCAACTTTGCAACAGGACGCTCAGTTACCCAGGCCTAACCGTTTCAGCTTTCTGTAAAGGGTGCTCTTGTGAATCCCGAGTTCCCGGGCAGCTTTAACTTTGTCTCCGCCGTTTCTCTCCAAGACATCCCGGAGGAGAGAAGCTTCGGCCCGTTCTGATACTTTTTGAAGGGATGAGATGTCCCTGGGCGGGCCCGGAGGGGCCAGCTCCGGGGGAAGAAGGTCCGAAGTGACCACAGAACTCCGGCATAAAATAAAGGCCCGTTCTATCACATTCTCCAGTTCCCTGATGTTCCCCGGCCAGCCATAGGAAAGAAAGGCCTGGTATACTTCCGGAGAAACACCCTGTATGGGGTTTTTCCTCCGGCTGTTGAAAAGACGGATAAACTGTTCTGTAAGAAGGGGAATATCTTCCTGCCGCTCCCGTAAAGGGGGTAGATGGAGACGGATGACATTGATCCGATAAAAGAGGTCTTCGCGGAAACGGCCTGCTTTGACCTCCTCTTCCAGATCCCTGTTCGTCGCGGCAATGACCCGGGCATTACTATTTTCTGTTTGTGTACCCCCCAGAGGCTCAAAGGTCTTATCCTGGAGGACCCGGAGAAGTTTGACCTGCATCGCCGGACTCAGCTCTCCGATCTCATCCAGAAAGATCGTTCCTCCCCGGGCCAGATGAAACCGACCCGGCTTATCTTTGACTGCGCCGGTAAAAGCTCCGGCCTTATATCCGAAAAGCTCACTCTCCAGAAGATTATCCGGCAGAGCCCCGCAGTTGACAGTCACAAAAGGTTCCTCTTTCCTGGGGCTGATCTGATGCATGGTCCGGGCCAGGACCTCTTTACCGGTCCCCGACTCGCCGGTGATCAGGACCGTCCCGCCGCTTTCCGCTACAGCCGGAAGCATCTCAAAGAGCGGTTTCATAGACGGGCTTCTGCTGATAAGCTCTCCGATACGATGACGCTCATCCAACTCCTGACGCAACTGTTCCACTTCGGTCAGGTCCCGGAAAGTCTCGGCTCCACCGATGATATGACCCTCGTCATCCTTCAGTACCGCAGTGGAAACGCTTATCGGGATACGTTCGCCCTCTCCGTCGATGATATAACAGGAACGGTTGACTACCGGCCGGCCTGTTTCGATTGTTCTTTTCAGAGCACAATCCGTTTCACACATACTGGATCTGAAAACATCTGAACATCGCCGTCCTATAGCCTCCTCTCGCAAGATTCCTGTGATCTCCTCGGCGGCTCTGTTAAAAGAGGTAACATTCCACTCTTTATCGACGGTAAAGACACCGTCGGAAATACTTTCTAAAATAGCCTCGGCAAAGGGGCTCATGGCGGGTTGGGATCTTTTTTTATTCTTATCCATGGCTAACTCTTTCCGTTTGAGTATACCCCTTTTGAACGAGCTTTCAAGTTGAGAAATAGAGACTGAAAGGAGCCGGGAGTGTGCCACCCCCGGCTTTGCACTCTATCAGGCTTTTTTAATAAGCCGGATGATCCAGATCAGGATAATGGCCCCGATCAAGGCGACGACAAGGGACGGGATGATCCCGGCCCCCATATTGACTTTGAGGACATCGGAAAAAAGCCATCCGCCTAAAATAGCCCCGACGACTCCTACGATAAGGTCACCGATAAGTCCGAAACCCTTTCCTTTCATGATCCTCCCGGCAAGCCATCCCGCGGCAAGGCCGATGAGCAAAAACCATACAAGACCCATACCCATAGATCCACCTCCTATGTTTCACACAAAGAAAACCAACTATTTTATGATACTCTTTGTCCGGGCTATGTCAATGCCATTGAATCTTTGTTCTCAACCGCTTATAATAAAAAGAAACGGCAAGGAGGCTTCATGAATCTTTTTCTTTTTCTTGCGATCTCTCTGGGTATTCAAGTTTTGCTTTTTATCCCCGCCTTTCTCTTAAAGACAGACAAGCTCACAGACCTCTCCTATTCTTTGAGTTTTGCGGTACTGGCTGTCGCCGGAGTCTTTTTTACCTCCCGGACGCCTCTCTCCTCCCTGGCCTGCGCCCTTATCCTGGCCTGGAGTATCCGACTGGGACTCTTTCTCTTCAGCCGCATATTGAAGATGAAACAAGACAAACGGTTTGACGGGGTCCGGGAAAACTTGTTCAGGTTCGGCTCTTTCTGGCTGATCCAGGGTATCACCGTATGGGTTATCCTTCTTCCCTACTTTCTACTTTTGAAGAGCAGGAACATTTTTACTGCAGTATCAGGAGCAGGCCTGGTGATCTGGATAGCAGGATTAACGATGGAAACCGTGGCGGACTTTCAGAAGAAGCGTTTCCGGAGCTGTCCTGAGAATAAGGGGAAGTGGATCGAGAGGGGGATGTGGAAAGTCTCACGCCATCCTAACTACTTCGGGGAGATCCTCTGCTGGATCGGTTTTTATCTCTTTGCGGCCCCTTCGCTGACTCCTATCGGACGTCTTATCGCCCTGGCCAGCCCTCTGTCCATCTCGGCTCTTCTTCTCTTTTTTTCGGGGATCCCCCCGCTGGAAAAGAGCGCAGACCAGCGCTGGGGGAAAAACAAGGCCTATCAGGCTTACAAAGCAAAGACATCTCTTCTTATTCCGTGGCCCCCGAAAAACCGCTTATGACCCGACGCTTTTACGGGGCACAGCCATGACAGCGAATTCGTCCTCAGAAGCCCGGTAGGGATCGCCGGCCACACTCCCCCAGAAGTGAACAGGCAAGAGGGACACCATAGCTAGCTCCCTCTTCAGCTTCTCCGGAGAAAAATGTTCCAACCAGTTATAGATGACACGGCTCTTTTTTCTCTCGATAATCTCATACTCTTCCAGGACGATTCCCTGTTCCCGGTAAAGGACGCGGCGGAAATACTCATAATAGGGATGTTCAGACCAGAACCCTTCCCCGGAAGAATATCGAAAGGCTTCTTCTTCACGGAGTCTGGAAAAACGGGAGAGTGAAAAGAGGTCGAAGAGAAAAAACCCACCGGGTTTTAAGGCAGCCTTGACCATGCGGAGAAAACGAAGACGCTGTTCAAAACTCATGGCACAGTAATCGCCCATGATAAGGAGAGCTGCATCAAATTTTTTTGGGGGATGATACTCCAGATAATCGCAGAGATGATATTCCACCTTACACCCCTCTTCGTCAGCTCGTTTCCGGGCATAATCCAGTGAGCGCGATGAAAAGTCGATCCCCGTCACTTCGAGCCCATGACAAGCCATAGGCAAAGTATAGAGGCCGGGGCCACACCCGAAATCGATGACGGCCTGTCCCGCTTTAAGGGAAAACTCCTCCAGGATCCACCGCACAGACCTGTCGATAAAGCTTTTTTTACGGGACGCGACGTTCACCGCTTCATCCAAATGAAAGTGCAGCATCTGTTTTGAGATGTAAGGGTCTGTCCACAACTCTCGCACCGTTGTTTCCCCGAAGGGAGGAGGCAGGGGAGTCCGGGGCTTTAATAGATCCACATGCTTCTTTCGTATCCCATCCATCAAGCCGTTTCTCTGTACTTTCGCCAATAGGTGAAGAGAAGGGATCGGCCCAGAAGGGGAACAGCTTCCATCTCATTTCGCACAAAAGTAAAACCGCTTTTCTCCAGGACCCGGCAGGAAGCGCTGTTTTCTGCAGGGGCCGTACCGATAATATAGGAGAGGGAAAAATGAGAGAAGGCCCACTCTGTCAGGGCGCTACATGCTTCAGTAGCATACCCCTTTCCCCGGTAGGAAGGAAGCAATCCATAGGAGATTTCTGTCTCATCATGAAGCCCATGTCTCCCGACACTGACATGGCCGGCCCTGCTTCCACTCTCTTTTTCGATCACTGCCAGGCCGATGATATCTGTGACGGGATCCATCTTCTCATATTTGGACCTCTGCCATCGGAAAAAATCCACAGCCTTCTCACGGTTCATGGCCCACCCTTCAAAAAAGTTACCCTTGGCGCTCTCCCGGCAAAGGTTCCAATACCCTTCGAAATCCTCCTCCTCCCATAAGGAAAGAAGAAGACGGGGGGTCTCTATGGGGAGCTTCAGCTTACCGGCATTACTGTTCATTTCGAAGCCTTCTGAAGAAAGACCCCCGCTGTCTGTCATCTGTTTGGTTCTTCACCATCGCTCCTCCTTATTCCATTATCTATCTGACGGGAAAAAAGAGGTCTTTGTTTCACTTTTATATGATTTTTCGGCGGGACAAAGAGAATCAAGATCATACTCCAGCTGGACATCCCAGGGCTCGGCCTGGGCCAGTTCTGCATCGATCTCTTCAGCGTCGACACAACCCACTTGTCTGTAGAAAGCCTGTGTCTCCCGGGACGACTGCGTGGATATGTAGAGCTTTTGAGCTCCCAGACGCTTTGCTTTCAGTGTAAGTTGCAAAAAGAGTGCTTTCCCGATCCCTTGGTTCCGAAACGGACGGGAAACATGGAGGAGGACCAGTTGAAGATATTGGCCCCGGCTTCCGAAAAGAAAAGCATCCAGGGCCCCGAAAGCAATGAGTGATCCCTGATGGAACGCTCCATAAACAGCTCCTCCACGGTCCAGCAGAGTCCGGAAGAGGACGATGACCTCTTTCTTTTCTTCCTTGTCCCAGTCATCGATAAAAGGAACTTCACGGATGGCCCAACCTTCTTTTTCTCTTCTCCAGCAATGTGTGACCTTCTGGAAACGATCGAAGGAGTCCAGAAGCCCGGGGAGACACTCTTCCCGGGAGAGGTAGCGGAAGATGTGATCACGCTTCTCTGTCATCCGCTTTCATCTCCCCGAAAATGGCTATTCGTTGCTGTCTTTCAGAAAAGTCACATCGGTCACTTCTGTGTTGAAGATCTTCCAGTCCCCCTTGACTTGCTTCAGGGTATGGATACCTTCTATCTGATTATCCTGAAACTCCGGGCCGCTGATCTTCTTTGTGACCTGGACAAAATGAACCCGCGCCTGGTCTTTACTCTTTTCAAGGACATCAGCCTCTTTGAGCTCATAACTGAAATCGTAGGCCTCAAACATCTGTTCCAATCCCTGTCTCAGGGTGTTGTAGCCCGGAGCCTCTTTGTGGACGGTCTCAAGAAAACCCTGAGCATTCTCATCGCGGCTCATCTGAAGATTTTGTTCGATGACAGAGATCAGGGCCTCATCTTCAGGGATTCCTGCTCCGCACCCCCATACCAATAAGAGCCCGATGACTACCAACCCTGCTGTCTTCTTCATTTTCCCTCCTTCAGGTTAAAAAGACTTCAACGAGTCTTTTTTGTGAACAGAGCATAAGTAAAGGCTCCGTTTTCCCTTAAAGTATACCCCCTTTTCAACTCCTTTTCATCAGGAACCTTGTTTTTGAAGGGGAAAACCTTTCTCCTATCCGTTTACTTAGCAGGTCCCCTATGATAAAATAGCCATGGAAAGGAGTTCAGATGCAGGGGCATGAGTGTTACATGGATTTTTCATCACCCTTCGGGATGTTTCATATTATATGGGACCCTGAAGATAAAGCTCATCCCTTACGACGGATCTATCTCTCTTCTCCCGGGGAAACTTCTCTGAACCGGATGAAAAATAAATATCCGAAAATCTCATTTCTGGCATCCCCTCCTATTCGGGAGATCGGCCGGCTGATCACCGCTTTTCTGGAAGGTGTTCCCGTCTCTCTTGAAGAAGTCCCTATTGACTTCAACCTATGCCCTCCCTTCCAGGCGGCTGTCCTCAAAGCAGAACGACTGGTCCCTTCCGGACATGTCATCACGTACAGCTGTCTGGCAAGTGCTGCCGGAAAGAGAAACGCAGCCAGGGCAACGGGCCATGCTTTAGCGACAAACCTCTTCCCTCTTCTTATCCCTTGTCACCGGGCGATCCGTTCCAACGGCACCCTCGGCGGGTATCAGGGGGGACTTGCCATGAAAAGAAAACTTCTCGAAAGGGAAGGCATCGCCTTTAACCACGACGGAAAAGTGCCTTCGGAGTTTCTCATGGATACGGGCATAGATCCCAAAAGAGAAGAAGAGGATCGATCCTCATGACAGATTTCAAAAAAATCTATGTGGAACTGACCAATAAGTGCAACCTGGATTGCCGCACCTGCATGCGCAACTCCTGGGAGGAGCCCATGGGGATCATGGAAGGGGCCTTGTACAACCGCCTGATGGAGGGGATCCGTCGTTTCAGGACACCCCCGACAATTTTCTTCGGCGGGATAGGAGAGCCGCTGGTCCACTCCCATGTTACAGAGATGATTTCAGCAGCCAAGGCAGCAGGATGCCGTGCAGAGATGATTACCAACGGAATCCTCCTCACAGAAACCCGGGCCCGCTCCCTTATTGAAGCCGGGCTGGACACTCTATGGGTCTCCATCGATGGCGCCCGTCCGGAAAGTTATCTGGACGTCCGGCTGGGGGACCACCTCCCGATAATCCTGGAAAACCTCAAACGCTGGAAGAAGCTCTCCGGAACTGAAACCGAACTGGGGATCGCCATGGTCCTCATGGACCGCAACAGGGAGGATCTCCCCAAGGTCATCGATCTGGCTGAAAACCTTCAGGCCCGCCGTTTCTCCCTGAGCCATGTGGAGGCCTACACCCCGTCTCTTTTGAAAGAGAGGCTCTATAGCGATGCGGTGGGCCTTGAGTTTCCCCCTGAAGGAGTGGCTCTTCCCTCCTTTGAGACAGATGCTAAGGGGGCCGCCCTTATCAAAGAACTGGAGCAAAAATTCATCCTCCCAGAGCCACGGCATCTTCCTGCCGGCGGAGCCTGCCCTTTTCTTTTAAGGGAGAGTATCAGCATCCGGTGGGACGGGCATATCTCGCCCTGCCTCCCTCTCCTCCACGGCCATACAGTCCACTTCAGCGACTATTCACGCTTCTGGAACCACTTCTCCCTGGGGTCGTTGAAAGAGGACTCCCTGCAAGAGATCACTTCTTCTCCCTTTTTCACAGAATTTCATAAGAAACTGGACGAGTTTGACTTTGCCCCCTGTCTCACGTGCAATGCCTGCGACCTTCCCAGCGTCAACGGAGAAGACTGCTTCGGCCATACCCACCCCGCCTGCGGGGGTTGTCTGTGGGCCAGAGGTTTTATCGTCTGTCCTTAAAAAAAGAAGGGCCGGCTGAAAACCGGCCCGCAAAATCACTCGGTCTCGACCAGGTCAGCTCCGGGAGCATTTTTCCTCACAGACTCGATCCCCGCCAGACAGTTCTTTTTACTTGTGTACCCTTCGCTTGTGGCGATGACCTGTCCGTTGACGGCTTTCAGCCGGAAACGGAACTCTCCCTTTTTGTCCTGATACATCTCGAATTTTCCCTTACCCGCCATGACACTCTCCTTTCGTAAGTGAGCCCTTGTAATAAAAAACACTTTCCTTATGATTAAATATAATCCTTTTTAACGGAATATCAATAGGAATAACAGCAGATTATTGATAATAAATTGAAGTTCAGCTTAAAAAGAGGGAAAGAGACTTCATTTGATAAAAAAATAGAGAAAAATAACAAGGTGTCAAAGGATCCGGCTTCTGCCGGTTTTGTGATGGAGGTGGCGGGAATCGAACCCGCGTCCGAAGAGGGCTCCCAGGGGAATCTACATGCTTAGGGCGGTTTTGATTCTGACCCTCCCCGTGGAAACCGTCCGAACCGGAGGAGGGCGAGCTCCGTGAGGTTCTCCATCTCTGTCCGGAGCGAAAAGAGACGGAAAAGCCTGCTCAAATGATGCCCTGCTACACCCCCGCAGGCACGGGATGAGAGGACAGCCGCTTAAACTTAATTAAGCAGCGTATGCGAGATTTTCATCTGCATTTACATTTTGTTGCCGTTTATACGGTTCCGGCGAACCGGCATGCATCCCAAGTTACACCTCTCCCCGTCGAACCCATATCACCCCCGGTGACGGATATCAGGAGAAGCTCACCTGATGTGTCCTTATCATACACTTTTTTATGTCAAGTGTCAAGGGTTGACAGAAAAACGTATCTTGCTTTTTGAAAAAGGCTCTTTTATAATCAATGATAGATTGGAGCGATTACAATATGAAGATAAACAAGCTGGACGGGCCTCTCTTTTTCTCCGCTGCGAAAAGAGGAGCCGAGGCGATTTTCAGGCATCGGGAGACCCTCAACACCCTGAACTTCTTCCCTGTTCCCGACAGCGATACCGGGAACAACCTGACGGTCACCCTTAACGGGACCCTGGGGGCTGTCGAGGTCAACCCTTCCTTCTCTCAGACCCTGGCTTCCATGGCTGAACATATAGTCCGTTCCGCCCGGGGGAACTCCGGTTTGATTTTGGCCCAGTTCTTCCAGGGACTTCATGAGGTGAGCACCGAAGCAGCCCATGTCTCCACCCGCGACTTTTCCCATTTAGTCTCCCGGGCTGTGCCCGCTGTCTATGAGGCTTTGGAAGATCCAGTGGAAGGGACCATGATCACGCTGATCCGGGAGTGGGGAGAAGCTCTTCAGACTCTCAGCCACCGTATGGATGATTTCCGCCTTCTCCTCTCAAGCGCCCTTGTCCAGGCAAAGAACTCTCTAGAAAAAACAAAAGAACTCCTTCACTCTCTTAAAGGGGGAAAAAGCGTGGATGCCGGAGCCCTGGGTTTCTATCTTTTTCTGGAAGGGATGGCTACGGCCTTTGACGAGACGGACGCAGAAGCAGAAGCTCCTTTTCCGGATATTTCTCTCATGGATACGATCCCGGAGGGAAAGGAAATCCTCACCGATAATATCCCCTACCGCTACTGCACCGAGGTTTACTTCTCATCCCGGGAAAAACCGGAGAACCTTCACACCCTCCTCGGCCCTAAAGGAGATTCCCTCATCATCGCTGGCGGGGAAAAGCGTTACCGCGTCCACGTCCATACAAACGCCCCGTGGGAAATCATGGGTATCCTCAATGAAAAAGGGACGGTCTTCAGCCATAAAGTGGATGATATGCAGCGGGAGGCTGACGTCAACCACCGCAGGAAAGCTGAGGTCGCCATCGTCACGGATTCGGCTGCGGACATCCCTCCGGAATTGGCTGATTTCTACCAGATCCACATGATTCCGCTTAATATCCTCTTTAAGGGAGTCTCCTTTCAGGATAAAGTCAGCCTCTCTCCGGAACAGCTCTACTCCTTCATGGAGTCTCCCGCAGAACTTCCCTCTTCCTCTCAGCCTTCTGTGGAGACCATAAGGCAGCGCCTTGCTTTTCTGGCCCGTCACTATAAAGGGATCCTTATCCTCACCGTGGCAAAGGAACTCAGCGGGACCTACAATGCCTTTTTAACCGCCGCTGCCGAAATACGAAAAGAGTTCTCCCTCCCTGTCCGTGTCCTGGATACCCGGCTCAACTCGGGAGCCCAGGGGTTGATGGTCCTCCGGGCCGCAGAGGAGATCGCCCGGGGCCACTCGCTGGAGGAAACAGAGTCTCTTCTGCAGAAAGACATTGGAAAGACAAGGATCATTGTCGCTCTGGATAATCTTAAGACCATGGCACGGGGGGGAAGGATCTCACCGTTAAAAGGGTTGGCAGCCCGCCTGCTTCATCTCAGGCCTCTTGTGACCCTGGACCCCCAGGGTAAAGGCGCTCTTGCAGGAAAAACCTTTTCAAGAAAGGGAAGTGAAAAAGTACTATTGAAGATAGCCCGGCAAGCTATGGAGCAGGGAGGGATAGAGGAATTCGCCGTTGTCCATTCCCGGGCAGAAAAAAGAGCGCAGAAGCTGGAAAACAAACTGGCCGCTGTCATCGGCTCTCCTGCCCTTTTCACCATGGAGATCTCCTCAGTGGTGGCCCTCAATGCCGGGCTGGGAGCAGTGGCCTTCTGCTACAGGGCCGCATCCCCTTATCGCTAGTTTTTTACAGCATAAAAAATGTCCATGCCAGGACAGCCAGCCCCAATACCCCTATACCGATATCCATGATAAACACAGAGCGTCCTTTGTTACGCCGGGTCATGTTCTGTACCCACTTCTGAAAGGACTCATAACGGACGAGAAGCAGAAGAGCTTTTATTACTGTCAGCGAAAAAATAATGGTAATAAAAATGGTCCGGGGATGACGTGTTATGCACTCCATGACCCATGTCCACCCCACAAGAGCTACCCCTATGATAGCGACAGGGAAGGCCCAGACAGGCCTTTGTTCAGAATAGGCCTTTTGGAGAAAGGCATTTTCATCCCAGGGGAACAGATGGAAGACGATGGGTTTGAGCAGGGCCATAAGACCGAAAAATGTTCCGATTATTTTAAACCAGGCCATCTTCTCTCCTTTAAAAGTTCGAGGGAGGAAAAAGGTCAGGCTGAAAGACGGATCAGAGCCTCTTCAAGCTCACGGCAACGGGGTTGATTGAAAAAATCATAGATCTCCATCAGCCGGTCCTTTTTGACATGTCTGTTGAGATCCATGATGTGTTTGAAGACTTCCGCCACCACATACGTAGCCAGAAAGTCCGAGGTCTCGATGCTCTCCTTGATCTCCATGGCCATCTCACGCTCCCGGCCGGGGTATTCGATCCGTATGGAGCAGGGATCGGGTTTCATGGCCCGGATTGAGACATCACCGACCTGGATCAGCAGAGCCTCTCCCTCCTGACGGAACTGAAAATCAAAATTCACATCCATAACAATCCCTCCATTAAGAATGTAGCATATCTTTCTTTCACGCGCAAACTCTTTATGCCCGGGGGTGATAGGCCCGATAGGCTTTCTTCATCTCGTCACCCGTAATATGGGTATAGATCTGAGTAGTGGATATATCACTGTGTCCCAGCATCTCCTGGACATATCGGATATCGGCCCCGTGATTGAGAAGATGCGTTGCGAAACTGTGCCGTAAGGTGTGGGGATGAGCCTTTTCGATCCCCGCTGCAAGAAAACACTCCCGCAGGATCCTCCATAAGCCGGAGCGGCTCAGGGGCCGTCCCTTCATGTTCAAAAATAGCTTGGGTTCTGTATGACGCATCCCTAAAAGCTGTCCGCGTACCGGCAGCCAGGCCCGAAGAGCAGAGACAGCGTAATCTCCCAGGGGGACCAGGCGCTCTTTTCCCCCTTTTCCCATGATCCGGACGACTCCATACTCCCACAGCAGAGAGGTAAGGGGCAGAGCGATGACTTCCGAAGCTCGCGCTCCTGTGGCATACATAAACTCCAGGATCGCTTTATTCCTGATTCCTTTGCCTGTAGAAAGATCCACCTGCTCTAGGATCCGGTTTACCTGGCTTTCCGAGAGGACTTCGGGCAGGGTTCTGATCCGTTTGGGACTTTCCATCTTCTCCATGGGAGAAGCCCCAAGGCGCCCTTCCCGGACAAGAAAGGAGTAAAACTCTTTAAGAGAGGCATAGGACCTATAGATGGTGGCAGGAGCATAATCCTGAGTTCTCATCCATTGGAAATATTCGAGAAGGTCCTGGCGGGAAAATTCCGCGAATCCTCTCTCCCGGCCCTGGGCCCAGATTGAGAGACGCTTCAGATCATCAGCATAACTTCGGACAGTATGGGAAGAGGCATTTTTTTCCACACGATAATAGCGTAAAAAAGAGAGGACGGTGTCCCGGGACATGATATCCCCTATTCCCGGCCCTGGATGACCTCTTCAGCAGGGATCAGGATGATCCGCCCGATTCCCTCTTTTTCAAAATCGATATCGGCATCGTCCAGGCTTTGAAGAAAAGCTTTCACTCTTTGTTTATCCTCAACAATGCACGAAATAACTTTACAGTAACGGGATCGCTGATCACTGTTGGGGATCAATCCTGCAAAGAGGGGGATCCTCTGATTCATCATATTATCCATATTGACCCCATCGACCACTGTCCCGTTATCGATGCCCGCTGTGGTCAGGGCCAGCATAATATCATCTAAAAATTCTTCTTTGAATAATTGAATGACAAAATAGTACATGGCTCACTCCCCCTTAAGTCTCATTATCATGCCGTTCTCCGGCCTGAGTAATGGCAAAACGTGTTAATACAGGGCCGACAACCTCTGTAATGATCGTTGTAAAGAGCAGGATATTGATGACCACTGTGGCCAGGTTTACACCGGCTTCTCCATAAGTTCCGGTTCCGAACGTCCTGTCCACCAGGATCGCCAGAGCAACGGCTACTCCCACCTGAGGGATCAGTCCCATAGCAACGTATTTCTTCACAACAACAGGAGCTTTTCCCAGGAGAGCACCCAGCGTCCCTCCTGCGAATTTTCCCCCCATCCGGAGCAGGGTATAGGCCAAGCCCATGAGGCCCACGGCAGGCAGAAGGGAGACGTTCAGCCGGGCACCGGCTAAAATGAAAAACATGGCAAAGAAGAGAGGTGCCAGGGTATTGACAATATTCAGGCTTCGGTTGCTCATCATGGGGTCTGTATTGGCCATGTAGGCTCCGTACGCCATGATGGCCAAAAGCTCAGAAAATCCCAGCTGAGTTGTGATGCCAAGGATGATAAAGAGAGAGGCTCCCAGCCGGATGAGAAGCTCGTCAGGATGGCGGACTTTTCCGAAAAATAGTTTAAAAAGCCATCCTACAGCGATCCCCACAGCCACGGCTCCGAAGACTTCGATAAGGGGTTTAAGAGCCAGCTCTCCCAGCGAGAGCTGAGCTCCACCCAAGATAGTCTTGGCTACCGTCGTGGCAAAAGCGAAGATAACCAGAGAGATCGCATCATCGATGCCTACTACCGCCAGGATCGTCGATGTAAGGGGCCCGCGGGCCTTATACTGGCTGAGGACAGCTACCGTAGCCGCCGGAGCCGTAGCGGAGGCCACGGCACCCAGGACAAGAGCCTGATAGAGCTTATCGGGATTCATGAGATACATCCCAAGGGTGACAAAGATGAAAGCGAGAAACGCCTCGCCCACTACGATAAAGGCGATGGAGCGTCCCAGTTTTTTAAAGAGCTCTGCCTTGAGTTCCGACCCGATGGCAAAGGCCATGGCTGCAAGGGCCAACTCATTGACAATGGCTGTATGGGTGATGAAGGTCGTGTCAAAGACCCCGATGAGAGACTGTCCGAAGAAGACTCCGAGGATGACATACCCGGTCACTCGCGGCAGACGTGTAATACGGGCCAGCCCCTCTCCGAGGACAGCGACTCCGAGGACGATCCCTAAGAGGAGCAGAGTGTTCATAACGCGGAAAAGACCTCGTAGATGGCTTCAGGGCTCTTTGCGTGGATAAGCTGATCCCGCTTCTTTTCACTTTTCAGTACAAGCGCCACTTTTGCCAGGATCTTGAGATAATCGTTGTGCTGGCTGATGTGGGCTGCGATCATCACCACGAAATGAACAGGCTTGCCATCCAGAGAGTCCCATTCGACCCCTTCAGAAGAGACCCCCAGGGCGATAGTAATATCTTTCACATGTTCACTTTTTGTATGGGGGATGGCGATTCCCAGGCCGATACCCGTGCTCATGATTTTTTCGCGCTCCAGGATATCTTCGGTAAACTTTTGCGGATGGGTTATATTCTCAGAACGGGCTATAGACTCACATAGTCTCTGGATGATGGCCCCTCTGTCCTTCTCTTTTTCAAAGAGAAATGTCCGGTCCAGAGAGATATAGTCAGCCACTTTTATCATGCGACCTCCTTTAATACAAAAGAGATGATAACACTCCGAAATAAGGGGTCAAGAATTATCTTCAGAGGGGAAACGGGACAAGATCCACTCTACCGCCTCGCTAAACGAAGAAACTTCTTTGTCCGCTTCCGTCTCCCTCTTTAACCCTTCTCTGTTCAAAAGAAGGGTCTTCAATCCCGCCTGCCTACCCAGGAGAACATCGCTCTCTTTGTCTCCGACCATAAAGGAGCGATTGAGATCGACATCAAAATCGCGGCAGGCTTGTTCAAGAAGGCCCGGAGCCGGTTTCCGGCAGGAACAGCCCTCCTCAGGGGTATGAGGGCAGAAATAGAAGGCATCGATGGCCGCTTCCCGGGGAAGAATAGCATTGATCTTTGCGTTGACTGCCCGGGCATCTGCAGCTGTGTAATATCCGCGTCCGATCCCCGACTGGTTACTTAAGACAAGAAGCAGCAATCCACATTTCTTTAATCTGGCCAACCCTTCCGGGACATCGGCGAAAAGCTCCAGAGCATCAGGATCCGAAAGGTAACCAGGATCGATATTGAGAGTATTGTCTCTGTCCAGGAAGACAGCGGGTCTTTTCACAGGATTCCTTTCCTTCCCTTATACCGCTCGGCCATGAGGATCGAACCGGCTACAGCAGCATTCAGGGATTCGATGCCGGGTTCCATGGGAACGGCACAACTCCCGTCTGATTTTTTGCGAAGCTGAGAGCTCAATCCGTGTCCTTCGTTCCCGATGCAGAGAATAATCTCACCGGCTTCGGAGAAGTTACTCATGGGAGCCCCCTCCTTTTCGGCCAGGAGGACAGCCCGCCCGCTTGCAAAGGCCTTTTCCACATGCTCAGGAACCTGGAAAAGAGGGAGGGCGAAGATGAAGCCGGCACTGCTTCTGATCACCTTGGGAGAAAAGGGGTCTACGCTGCCGGAAGAAAATAAGACAGCGGAAAACCCGAAAGCAACGGCGGAACGGATAAGGGTACCGGCATTCCCCGGATCCTGGATATGATCCAGATAGAGGAAATCTCCGGCGGGGAGGTCGTTTTTCTCTTCAGGCATGGAAAAGAGAGCACAGACACCGTATCCGGTCTTTGTGGTAGAGAGGCGCTGCATCTCCGTTTCAGTGCAGTCCCTGACTACCCCGGGTTCGACGTTTTCCGGCAGAGGGATCTGATTTTCTGTCCGGCAGAAAAGGTGACAGACAAGTCCTGCGCCCAGAGCCTGTTCCACGGCATTGGGCCCCTCTGCCAGGATCATCCTCTCCTCATATCTTTTTTTCTTCTGGTGAAGCGCTCTGACAGCGCTCCATTCTCGTTTAGACAGCATGCGCCTCCTTTGTGATGATCAGCATGGCATCCCCGAATGAGAAGAACCTGTATCTTTTTTCCACTGCCTCCTGGTAGAGCCTGAGGATCTCCTCTTTCCCGGCGAGGGCTGAGACCAGCATAAGAAGGGTCGAGCGGGGAAGATGAAAATTCGTGATGAGGTTTTCAACGATTTTATACGAGTATCCGGGATAGATAAAAAGATCGCTCCATCCCCGTCCCGGCTTCACCTTGCCGTCCCGGCCGGAAGCATGCTCCAAAGTCCTGGTGACCGTGGTCCCGCAGGCAAAAAGCCTGCCCCTTCTGTTATTGATGGCTTCTGCAGCCTCTCTGCTGATCTCATAAAACTCGCTGTGCATCCGGTGCCCCTCCACTGTGTCGCTCTTCACGGGAAGAAAAGTCCCCATTCCCACATGCAAGGTAATAGTGGCCACTTCCACGCCTTTCTCTCTCAAATCACGCAGCAGTTCTTCCGTAAAATGGAGCCCGGCTGTGGGAGCAGCCACCGAACCGCTTTTTCGGGCAAAGACAGTCTGATAACGCTGCCTGAGATATGCTTCATCATCATTGTGAATATAAGGAGGGACCGGCATATGCCCGTGCCTCTGAAGAAAGTCATGGACATCGGTATTTTCGGGAAAGCGGACGGTGATCCCTCCCCATTCGAGCTTTTCTTCCACATGGAGCTCGAATCCGTCGACATCCACCCGGGTTCCCGGACGAAGTCTTTTAACCGGCCTGGCCATGGCTTCCCAAAGCCCCGGCTCCCGCTCTCCCGTAAGGAGAAACTCCACCCGGGCCCCTGAAGATTTCCGTCCGAAAAGACGCGCCGGGATCACCCTGGTATCATTGATGACTAAAAGGTCCCCCGAAGAAAAGTAATCGGTAATATCATTGAATATCTTGTCCTCTGAAGCTTGCGTCTGAGTATGGTAGATAAGAAGGCGGGACATCTCTCTTTTCTCAGCATGTTTCTGTGCGATGAGCTCAGGAGGAAGAAAAAAGTCAAAATCGCTGACTTTCAAGGTCACCACCTGATCTTTGCCAGAGAGACATCGCGGTAGTAGAAGGTCAGGATCTCTTTATAGGAATGTCCCTTTTCAGCCATGTTCCGTGCTCCCCACTGGGAGAGCCCCACTCCGTGCCCGAACCCTCTCCCCCGGAGATAGAGAGTCCCTCCTTCGATGGAAGCTTTGAAATAGGTACTTTTGATCAAAGAGGCTCCCATGCGCAGCCGGAAGTCATTACCGCTTATCTTGAATGTCCCGGCAGAAGAGACCAGCTCCAGGCTCAGAGCCCGGCCTGTGGGGGAATACTCCACCAGTATCTTTTTTAAAGGCCCCGTATCAAAGACCCGGGCAAGGGCGGCTATCTCAAACCGGCATTCCCAGCTGTCATGGGGTGTCCTGAGCGACCAGGGATCCTCAAAGCTCTTCAGATAGGGATACTGGCCGTCGGTGACCTTCCAGATATCAGAAGGGCGGGCTGTGATCCCTCCGGATGAGGCGTGATAAAAGGCGGTCAGCAGCTCTCCCCGGTAGGTGAGGACGATATCCCGGGTCTCATCCACAGCCCGGTTAGTGGGCTCGGTCTCCCCTGTCTTCCCTCCGTAGACCTGGGACATATGGCTGGCATCAAGATGCCACAGTTTTGTCCCGTTGTCTTTGATCATCCGATAGGCGTAGGTCCGGGCGGCCACAGCCTGGGCTTTTAGAGACTCTTCCGGCCAGGTAGAGACGATCTCCCGGGGGAGGACGCCTTTGAGATAGGACTCGATATCGACTTTATTGATGACATAGAGGAAGAGGTAGTCGGTGGCTAACAGAAGCGACCCGCGATAGGAACGGCCCTCAACTGTAAAAAAACCCTCCCGGGGTGTGAGTTCGATGAACCACTTCCCCGTATCCACACCGTCCACAAAGATCCGGCCGTCTACAGCGTAAGCCCTTCGGGGAGCCATGGTGTAACGTCCAAAAGAGAAGGACTCGCCGCTCAGGGAAACAGCCCTCTTTTCAACCGACAGAAGGACCTTGATATCCGTCCCGAAAAGAGAGGAAAAGAGCCCGAACAGGACGAGAAGAGAGAAAACAGTTCTTTTCACACAGGCCTCACAGGATGAATGCATTCAAGTCTGTATCCCCGATCAGAGGCAGCACCTTTTCATCTACATAGTCCGCGGTGATCTCTATGCGGCTTCCTGCTTTTTCCGATGCCTCAAAGGAGATATCGGACAGGACATGTTCCATGACAGTGTAAAGCCGCCGGGCCCCGATCTCCTCCACTTCGGAATTCAGCCGATGGGCGAAATGGGACAGACGTGTAATGGCGTCCAGGCTGAAGGTGAGAGTCACCCCTTCGGTCTCAAGGAGCGCAGAATATTGGCGGATGAGAGAGTTTTTCGGCTCCTGCAGGATCCGGACAAACTCCTCTTCCGAAAGGGATTGAAGCTCCACACGGATGGGAAACCGTCCCTGAAGCTCGGGGATCAGGTCGCTGGGTTTGGAGACGGTGAAGGCCCCGGCTGCGATAAAGAGAATATGGTCAGTCTTGACAAATCCGTATTTGGTATAGACACTGGATCCCTCCACGATGGGAAGAAGGTCTCTCTGAACTCCTTCACGGGAGACATCGGGGCCGGCCCCCTTGGATTCCCTTCCTGCGATCTTATCGATCTCGTCGATGAAGATGATCCCGGCCTCTTCCACGCGCTTTTTGGCCTCTACCGCAATGGCGTCTGTATCGATAAGCTTTTCGATCTCCTCGTCCAGGATCTTTTCATAGGCATCCCGGACCTTCATCTTGGAGCGTTTCTTCTTCTTGGGCATAAGGCCTGAAAGCATCTCCTGAAAATCAATGCCCATCTCTTCCATACTTACATTGGAAAGCACCCCTACCTGGGGAAGGGCCGGCGCCTGTATCTGGTATTCCACCTCTTTGTCATCAAGTTTTCCTGACCGGAACATCTCGCGAAACCGCTCTCTTGTATTCTGAAAACGCACCTTCCCGTTTTCACCCGCTTCCAGCACTTCTTCCTCAGGTGTCTCTTCCTCTTCTTCAGGAAGCCGCGGGGGAGATGCAGGAAGCAGCAGGTCGAGGACTTTGTTTTCTGCGGTCTGACGGGCCCTCTCTTCCACTTCCCGGCGCTTTTCCTCTTTCAGGTCACTGACGGCTTGCCTGACCAGGTCCCGGATCATCGACTCCACATCACGGCCCACATAACCCACTTCGGTAAATTTCGAGGCTTCTACCTTGATAAAAGGAGCATCGGCCATCTGGGCCAGGCGGCGTGCGATCTCTGTCTTTCCAACCCCGGTAGGGCCGATCATAAGAATATTTTTGGGAAGGATCTCCGCCTGCAGTTCTTCAGGAAGCTGTTTACGGCGCCACCGGTTTCTCAAAGCGATGGCGACAGCCTTTTTTGCTTCTTTCTGTCCGATGATATATTGATCAAGAAAAGCTATTGTCTCTTTGGGTGTAAAAATATGTTTCATAATCCCTCCTCTATTCCCAGCGAAAAAAGGCTATACGGTCAAACCCTTCAAGGTCACGGCTAAAAATAACTTCTGCCGGAGCGAAAAGACGGGCGACCTCTTCTGCCTGATTATACCCTATCTCCAGAAAAATCCAACTGCCTTTTCCCCATATCTCCAGGCTCCTTCGCAGCCGGCGGTAGAAATCCAGGCCGTCTTCACCTCCGTAGAGAGCTTCAGAAGGCTCATAATCCCGGACCTGTGGATCCAGCCGGGGATCGCCGAAAACGATGTAAGGCGGATTACAGACGATGGCGTCATATTTTTTCTGGGGAGTAAGAGAAAAAAAGTCGCTGCAAAGCAGGCTGACTTGCCGGCTTACTTCATAGGAAACGATATTGGCCCGGATCATATCACAAGCCTTCTCTTCTTTTTCCACGGTATCGATGATAAACCCGGTGTTTTCCAGAGCCAATGTCACACTCACGGCCCCGGATCCTCCTCCGATCTCCAGGAGTTGTGTCCCTTCCTTATTAACGGCGAACTTTTTCAGGACGATATCGACAAGGTTTTCTGTAGCAAAGCGGGGGATAAAACAGCCGGGTTGTACTAAAAAAGGCCGGCCGTAAAACCAGGCTTTCCCGATGATATATTGAACAGGGACACCTTCCCTGCGCCGGAGCAGATACTCTTTAAAGATTTTCAGTTCATCGGGGGTAAGGATTTTATCGAAATTAAGATAGACTCCCATGCGGCTTGTCCCGAGAATCTCCGAAAGCATGATCTCGATATCGGAGCGGGGAGCTTCAGCCCCCTTCTCTTTCAGGTAATCGTCACTCCACTCCAGCAGCCGTTTAACAGTCCAGGGTTCCTGCATCTCAAAGATCAGCCTCTTCGAGTTTTCGGGCCTGTTCCTCTGTGATGATCTTATCGATGATCTCATCAAGGTCTCCATGAAGGATCTCCTGAAGATGATAAGTGGTATAATTGATCCTGTGATCTGTGACTCTGTTCTGCGGAAAGTTATAAGTCCTGATACGTTCAGATCTGTCACCGCTTCCCACCAGAGTCCGCCTGGTGGAGGAGACCTCATCTTCCTGCTCTCTCAGTTTCAGATCATAGAGCCTGGCCAAAAGGACTTTCATGGCCTTGGCACGGTTCTTATGCTGGCTCTTCTCATCCTGGCACATGACCACAAGCCCCGTGGGTTTATGGGTGATCCGGACGGCTGATTCAGTGGTATTGACGTGCTGACCTCCGGCTCCGGACGCCCTGTAAACATCCACGATAATATCTCCGGGATCCACTTCTACTTCCACCTCTTCAGCTTCCGGAAGGACCGCCACGGTGGCAGCTGAGGTATGTATCCGCCCTCCCGATTCCGTCTCGGGGACACGCTGGACCCGGTGTCCGCCGCTTTCGAATTTAAGCCGACTGTAGACCTTCTCTCCTCGGACCATGAAAATGATCTCTTTATATCCTCCCAGTCCTGTGGGACTGGCATCGATGATCTCATACTTCCAGCCGTTCTTCTCGGCATACCGGGTATACATCCCGTAGAGGTCGCCCGCAAAAAGAGCGGCTTCATCTCCGCCGGTTCCGGCCCGGATCTCTACGATGATATTCTTGTCGTCGTTGGGGTCTCCCGGAAGGAGGAGAAGTTTGATCTCCTGTTCCAACTCTTCGGCACGTCCGCGGCTGCTCCCCAGCTCCTCTTCGGCCAGTTCACGCATCTCCTCATCAGAAGAGTGGAGCATCTTTTCCGCCTCGTCAATATTCGCCAGGACATCTTTATAGATCCCTATCAGAGACACTAAGGGTTCGAGAGCTGAACGCTCTTTGTTCAATCGGACATACTCTTCCTGTTTTCTGACAATATCGGGCTGAGAGAGCCTCTTTTCTATATCGCGGAACTTTTCCTGAATCTCATACAATCGTTCCAGCAGCATCTCATCTCCTCTGATTTGACTGGTTCATCGAAAGTGGAAGAAAGAGAGAGGGAGGCTTCAGGCCTCCCCCATCAACAGATTATTTCTCTTTTTTGCCGTATTTCTTGTTGAACTTGTCAACACGTCCGGCGGTATCCATGATCTTCTGCTGTCCTGTAAAGAAGGGATGGCACTGTGAACAGATCTCCACTTTGATATCCTTCTTAGTGGAAAGAGTGGTGAACTCATTTCCGCAGGCACATTTGATCGTGACTTCATGCATTTCCGGATGCAGGCCTTTTTTCATAATGGTATCCTCCTTATGAATTCATTCTATCCAGGAACTCTTGATTACTCTTTGTCTTGGACATCTTATCGATTAAAAACTCCACCCTCTCCACGACGCCCATGGGGGCCAGGATCTTACGCAGGATCCAGATACGGTTGAGGGTCTTTTGGTCTATGAGAAGCTCTTCTTTACGGGTCCCGCTCTTTTCAATATCCAGGGCCGGGAAGACACGTTTGTCAACAAGACGGCGGTCCAGGACCAGTTCCATGTTTCCAGTCCCCTTAAACTCTTCGAAGATGACATCATCCATCCGGCTTCCCGTATCGATGAGAGCTGTCGCAATGATAGTCAGGCTTCCACCCTCTTCGATATTACGGGCTGATCCAAAAAAGCGTTTTGGTTTATGGAGAGCATTGGAATCTACCCCACCGGAGAGAATCTTCCCGCTGTGGGGGACCACTGTGTTGTTGGCCCGAGCCAGGCGCGTGATACTGTCCAGAAGGATCACCACATCTTTACCGTACTCCACGAGCCTTTTGGCTTTCTGTATCACCATATCGGCTACCTGGACATGTTTTTCAGCCTGTTCGTCAAAAGTAGAGGAGATGACCTCTCCCTTGACGGTCCTCTTCATATCGGTGACCTCTTCCGGGCGCTCATCGATGAGCAATACGATAAGGTGCACTTCAGGATGGTTTGTCGTAATGGAATTGGCGATCTGCTGAAGCAGGATAGTCTTTCCTGTACGGGGTGGGGCCACGATGAGGCCGCGCTGCCCTTTTCCCAGGGGGACGAGAAGATCCATAATACGCGTGGACATGTTTTTGGGATCGATCTCCAGTCCGATCTTTTCTGTGGGATAGTAGGGAGTCAGTGTGTCAAAGAATTTCCGGCTGACAGAAGTTTCCGGGACATCATCATTGACCTTCTGAAGATCCGAGAGGGCAAAATACTTTTCATTGTCCCTGGGGGCCCTGATGGTCCCTTCCAATGTATCTCCCGTTTTCAGACGCCAGCGCCGGATAAGGTTGGGAGAGACGTAGATATCTTCAGGCGAAGGCAGGTAGTTATTCTCTTCCGAGCGTAAAAATCCGTAACCGTCGCTGAGGACTTCCAGTACGCCCAGGCCGGAGACCTCTTCATTCTTATCGATAACTTTTTCGACAATACGGAAGAGAACCTCGTGCCGCCGAAAACCCAAGAGACTTTCTTCATCGATCCCTCTGTCCAGATCAGAGAGATCCTTCAGAAGGTCGTTAATATCCTTCTTTTTCAAATCCTCCAGTAACATCACACCTCCTCGTTACTTCCCTTTTAACATGATTTCACTGTGGTATGAAATGACCTCATTCAAGAACTTGTCTACTTCTTCCTTGTAGGAGTCCCAGCCGTGAGATGTATCAACGGCACAATCGAACAGATTTTCAACGTCATGCGGGGGAGCCTGCTGTTTCAAAATGTGGCTAATTTCTCTGTCAGAACGGCGATCCCGCTCCTTAACCCGTGCTATTATCACATCAGCAGTGCTCTTTGTCAAGAGAGAAAAATCATAGAGATAATAGAGCCGGTTTTCTGCTAAAAGAGGGACCTCCAAAAAAATGATCTCTCCCTTCCGCATTTCCATCTCCTCCAGAAGCGCTTTCCGGATCAGAGGGTGAAGGACCCTGTTCAATCTGTTCAGCATCACCGGTTGTGTAAAGACGACTTCCCCCAGTTTTTTTCTGTCAAGCTCTCCTGCCGGGGTAAAAAACTCCCTGCCGAACAACTGCTCGATAAGCCGGGCCCCCTCACCTCCCGGGGCTGTCACTCTCCGGGAGACAGTATCGGCAGACAAGAGGGATCCGCCGCACTTTTCCGCCATACGGCCTGATACATAACTCTTCCCGCTCCCCAGATTTCCCGTGACGGCCACAATGGTGTTTTTTCGGCTGCGCCTTTCCTCCATGAAACGCTCCAGGATAAGGGAAGCTGCGATCTTGTCAACTGCTTCTCTTTTTTGTTTAAACCGGATCCCCTCTACAGAGAGACGCTCATAACTTTCATGAGTAGTGAAGGTCTCATCTACCCAGGAGACGGGAAGCATGAGCCGGGGTTTGACCTTTTCAAAGAAGCGAAAACCTCCCCATACCCTGTTCACTTCCCCGGTTGAAAGAGAGAGAGGATAACCCATGACGATCCTTTCAGCCTTATAGTCCCGTACGATCTTTTCAAGACGGTTCCATGGGGAATGCGTGTCAATGACGTCCAGAGGAGAAGCCATGGTCCAGGAAGAATCACTTATAGCGACCCCTGTCCTTTGTTTCCCCCAATCTAAACCCATTAATATCATGAGAAACCTCTGTCACTCCATACCGGCACAGGAAGATCCGATGTCACAAGATCAGTGCATCTTCGGAACGACATTGTTGACAAATATTTCAACAAGATTTTTATCAAACTGTGTCCCGGAATCAAGACGCAGGCGCCGGACAGCTTCCTCTACAGGGAGTGCCGCCCGGTAGGGACGATCAGACGTCATGGCATCAAAAGCATCAGCGATGGTCATGATCCGGACCTCCTCGGGGATCTCGCTCCCCTTGGTCCCGTCAGGATATCCCCGCCCGTCCATCCGTTCGTGGTGGTTACGTATGATGGCACGGCAGGATTCCAGGAACTTGATATCTTTTATGATCTCTTCTCCGATAACGGGATGGCGCTTCATCTGGTCGAATTCGATATCTGTCAACTTCCCTGGTTTAGTCAGAATATGAACAGGGACACCGATCTTGCCTATATCGTGGAGTATCCCGGCCAGTTCAAGGTTTCTGAGCTTTTCCTCGCTGTATCCCATCTCCCGGGCCAATTCCAGGGCAAAGATCGTGACCCTCTCCGAATGGCCTCGGGTATAGACATCTTTTGCTTCGATGGCCTTGGAGAGGGCCCTGACCGTCTGGAGGTAATAGCTCGCCAGCTCTTCATAGATAATGGTGTTTTCGATGTCGATGGCCGCCTGTTCCGAAAAGATCTTCAAGACTTCCAGTTCCTCTTCATTAAAGCTTTTCCCGTCTTCTTTATTTGTCACGTTGAGTACTCCGATCACGCCTTTTTTGATGGTGACCAGGGGGATAGAGATAAAGGAGGACGCCGAATATTTATTCCGCTCTCCCTGCAGCTCCACCGGCAGGCTTTCTTCGCTCGTGTCTTTCACAAGAAGGGGTTTATTGTGCTGAGCCACCCAACCCGCGACTCCTTCCCCTACCCGGACACGCTCACCAATATATCCGCTTGTGTCGCCGATCCCGTCGATCACTGTCAAATACTTCTTTTCATCATCCAGCAGCATTACTGAGACCGTGGTGGCTGAGAGGACTTCCTGGACCACTTCAAGAATATAATGGATGGTCTCGTTAAAGTCCAGAGAGGAGTTGATGGTCTTCATCACGTCGTTGATAAAGCGCAATTCCTGATACTTTTTCTGAAGGGTCTTATCACTGGCCAGTACTTTCTGTTCCAGCATCCTCTGCTGTTTTGTGAGCTTCCGGTTCGCCTTTTTCAACTCTTCCAGGAGATGTTCGTTTTCCAGGACGACACGCCTCTTCTCCACAGACCGTTCCAGGATCATAGTTATGGCCCTGGCATCATAGGGTTTCGGGAGAAAATCATAAGCCCCGGCCCGAAGAACCGAGACCAGGATATCCGAGTCGATATAGCCTGTCATGATAATGGTGATGATATCGGGACGCTCTTCAGACAGTGTCTTGACCAGATTCAGGCCACTCAACCGGGGCATCTTGATATCCGAGATCACAATATCTATATCCGGGGTAGAACGGACGACTTCCAGAGCTTCCAGCCCGTCACTGGCACCGATACAGTGATATCCCAACTCACGCAGTATATCCTGCATGACCTCTAAAAGAGGAAGCTCATCGTCAACGACCAGGACTTTCATCTTTTTTTTATCATCCAAAGATGGATCTCCCTTCACTTATAAAGAGAAAAAGACTTTCTTCCCTCCGTAAAAGCCGATATCCGTCAATTCTTCTTCGATCCTTATCAGTTGATTATATTTGGCTACGCGGTCTGTCCGGCAAAGAGAACCGGTCTTGATCTGACCGCAGTTCAGCCCTACGGTGAGATCAGCGATTGTCGTATCTTCCGTCTCTCCGGAGCGGTGAGAAACTACACAGGTATATCCGTGGGTCTTGGCCATTTCAATGGTATCCAGTGTCTCACTGATGGTCCCGATCTGATTGACTTTTATAAGGATTGAATTCCCACATTTGGATTCTATACCGCGCTGCAGCCTCTTCACATTGGTGACAAAAATATCATCGCCTACAAGCTGGATCCTGCTTCCAAGCCTGCGCGTCAGCTCTTCCCATCCTTCCCAGTCATCTTCTGCCAGGCCGTCTTCTATGGAGATGACAGGGAAATCCTTTACTAATTTCTCATAATAATCTACCATCTCGCCCGAATTCAGTTTTTTTCCGTCTCCCGCCAGATGATAGAGCCCTTCTTTAAAGAACTCTGACGAAGCGGGGTCCATGGCAAAAAAGATCTCTTCCCCGGGGCGGTAACCGGCCTTTTCCACAGCTTTCATCATGTATTCCAACGGTTCCCGGTTATTGGAGAGGTTGGGAGCAAATCCCCCTTCATCTCCCACAGATGTAGAATACCCCTTTTCCGCAAGGATCTTTTTAAAAGCGTGAAAGACTTCAGCTCCGTACCGGACCGCCTCCTTGATGGTCGGTGCTCCCGCGGGTACGATCATGAACTCCTGCATATCCACATTGTTGGCCGCATGTTTTCCGCCGTTAAAGATATTCATCATGGGAACCGGCAGCACTTTGGCTCCGATCCCTCCGATATACCGATAGAGGGGAAGGCCGAGAAAATCAGCTCCTGCTTTCATAGCTGCCATAGAGACCCCCAGCATGGCATTGGCTCCCAGGACAGACTTGTTTTCGGTTCCGTCCAGGTCCAGAAGCAATGTATCTATAAGCCTCTGTTCCGTCGTATCCACTCCTATGAGTTCCGGAGCGATGACCTCATTGACGTTGGCAACTGCTTTTTCAACCCCTTTTCCCAGGTAACGTTTTTTATCCCCGTCACGTAATTCCAAGGCCTCATGCTCTCCTGTAGAAGCCCCTGAAGGGACCATGGCCCGTCCGAAAGCACCGCTTTCTGTATAGACTTCCACCTCAATAGTGGGGTTTCCCCGGGAGTCAAGGACTTCCCGTGCGATTATCTCAATGATCTCAGGCATATTTCCTCCTTTTAATAACCTTCGTTTTTATCAATAAGCCCTTCAGGCTCTTCTCCGTCCAGAAAACGTTCCAGGTTTTCCAGAAAAAAGAGAGTCGCCTTTTCTGTATAATCGGCAAAATCACCGGACGTATGCTGGGTCAGCAGGATATTGGGGAGGTCCCAGAGAGGAGAATCCTCCGGCAAAGGCTCCCGGCTTGTGGCATCAAGGACGATCCCCCTGAAGCGGGGCGCTTCTGCGAGGAGGGCTTCTTCGACCACATGTTCACCCCGTCCTACGTTAATGAAGAGAGCCTCGTCTCTCATGCTTTCAAAGAAATCCTTCCCCATCAGCCCCCGTGTCTCATCAGTCAATGGAAGGATATCGATGACAATATCAGCCTGAGGCAACAGCTTGAATAGTTCCTCCATGGAGTGGATCGTAACTCCATCGGCATAAGTCTCGTCCACATGTTTTTTGATTCCATGGACGACAGCCCCGAGATGGCATAATCGTTGCGCTGTCGCCTTTCCGATATGTCCCAGGCCCAATATGAGGACCTGTTTCCCCTGAAGCAGCCGTTTCTCCCTGACGATTCCTGTTTTATCCCATTTTTTTTGTTTCTGAAGAGCGACAATACGGTCAAAATCTGCATAAAAATAAAAGATCCCTGCCAGGATATGTTCAGAGATATAGGGAGGATGAAGCCCTTTTGAAGAGGAGAGAAGAAGAGAAGATTTGAGAAGCGTCGGATAGAGAGCATGGTTCACCCCGGCTGATGAAAAGTGGACCCACAGCAGCTCATGGGCTTTATCCAGCAGTTCCGGGCCGAAACGAAACCCGAAATAGACATGAGCATCCCCGATCTCTTGCAGAGCTTCTTCTTTATCGGAGGCAAGAATAAAACGGACATCTCTCCTTTTATTCTCAAACTCCCGAAGAAGGCTCTTAATCGCTGTTCTGTCCTCTTCTGATCGGCCGTACCCGATGACGACTTTAACCTCTCGGTTCAATAAACTCCTCCTTTCCACATCTTAACTTTATCCTAATTCTATTTCAGCGTCAATACGGGAAAGAGAGCGTTCCGTTCACAAACGGCCTCTTTGAAAAAAATAATTCTGCTCTTAACGGGACACAGGGTATTTTTCGCGCAGCCTCTCTTCCACATAAGGTGTCACGAAGGTCTTGAGATCCGCCCCCAGAGAGGCCAGTTCTCTCACGACACTGGCATTCAGATAGATATAATCGATGGAAGGCATCAAAAAAAGCGTCTCAAAATCTTCGTCGAGCTTCCTGTTTGTAAGGGCTATCTGCATCTCATACTCAAAGTCTGAGATGGCGCGCATCCCCCGTATGATGACTTCTAAATTCTTCTCTTTGACAAACTTGACCAGGAGCCCGTCGAAGGGCTCGACGGTGATCCGCCCATCTCCGTCATAAGTCTTCCGGATCATGTCCACCCGTTCTTCCACCGTAAAGAGAGGATGCTTTTTTTCATTCCGGGCCACAGCAATGATCAGATGATCAAAGATCTTAAGACTTCTCTCGATAATGTCGATATGCCCCCTTGTGATCGGATCAAATGTTCCCGGATATAAGCCCTTTTTCATTCTGCTCCTCCTTAATCCTTTTTTAGAAAATAGAGACAGCTGTCGGCGATCTTTCGTTCCCTCAGCAAGCTCCACCCTTCCGGAAGGCGCAGCTCATGCTTTTTTTCCGTTTCACAAAATAGAATCCCCTGGGACTTCAGCAAGCGGGCTATGTCGCTCTCTGCCAGGATCCGGTTCAGATAGTCTTTCCTGAAAGGGGGATCCATCAGGATCACATCAAAGGTGTTTTGTCGGCTTGCCAACAGGGTGATACCGTGAAAACAATCATTTCGTAAGATTGTCACACGGTCTTTTACCCGAAGGAGAGAAGCATTCTGTTCCACAAGCTTCAGGCTCCCGGGATGCTCTTCAATAAAGGTGACAGCATGAGCACCCCGGCTCAGGGCCTCGAATCCAAGATTACCCGTCCCCGCGAAAATGTCCAGAATATGGGCTTCTTCCAGAGAACAATAATTTTCCAGGATCGCAAAAAGGGTCTCCTTTACACGGCCCAAAGTGGGGCGCAAATTACCCAACGGGGCTGAAACGATCTTTCTTCCTTTAAGTGTCCCTGCGATTATTCTCATGATAAAAAAAGGGAGGCTCCCGCCTCCCTGTGTCTCACTATAAGTTATCTTCTCCGGGATTGACTAAAAATGCGCCGCTTCCCCTCTCCACGAAGTAGAAGGTCCTGGAAGGGTTGACATAGGTCCACACCTCTGCTGTCCCGTAATCAGAGGAGACATTCTCCTCTATCCGTTCGGGCTCCCCATATTTGATCCAGATCTTTCCCTTGTCGGTGAACATCCCCCGCTGAATCGAACCGAATTTCAGATTCGCTTCACGGATGCGCAGCTCCTGACGGGATTTGAACTGGTCCACCTTCAGTCCCAATTGAGACGCAACGCGTTCAATGGCGTTTTTATAGGCCACCGTCCGCCGGTCTCTGGGCATAAGGGTGATCTCCTTTATATTATCAGGTTTCTCCCAATAGATGAGATAGCTGATCATCTTCTCGTCAAGAGGAGTCTCCGCTTCTCTGTAAAGGGCCTGGTAAGAGACACAGGAGGCCAGGATAAGCAAGAGGACAGGGAGCGCAGAGATGAGCTTCCTCATTCGTCTTCAGGCATCCCTTCCACTTTTTTTTCTGTGTCTCCAATATAGAAATATTTCTTTCCGGAAAATTCAGCCTCCCCCATCAGGTCTTTAAATGTGTATTCAAAGCGGTAAACACCGGGTGTCGCAGATGAGAGGTCGAGAAAGACAGGCTGATTACCGTTTTCTCCCACGCCGGCCTTCTCATCTTCAGTGGAATAGATCTCGATATTGGAGAGGTCATGGAT
>JAFGWL010000042.1 GCA_016937175.1 Candidatus Mcinerneyibacteriota bacterium
GGCCTCATTCAGAGGCTTACCCGATTCCACTTCGTTCCGGACATTCTGGATTACATTTTTGAAGGCTTTGTTATCGATCTGTTCTCCCAGGATGCTGAGGCAATCCACCAGGTTGATCCCGGCGTTGAGCATAGTAGAAAACTGACGGGTAAAAACGACTATATCCTTGGTCTTGATTCCCGTTCCGAAGGAAAAGCTTAGCTCAGTCGGCTTTTTGAATATATTCTCAACAGCGATATTCCGTCCGGTCAGAATACGGGTCGCATCTTCGATGTTTGCGGCCTGGATCTCCCCTTCGGTCCGTTTGGACCCTACCATTCCCGTATACTTGAAAACCGGCATAGAAAACCTCCCTTATCTCATCACGTTCTTGTATTGATCTTATTGATCAGCTCTTCCGGAGCCGGCGACCGTTTCACCGCATCCTCATAACTGATATAGCGCTCCGTATAGAGCTTATAGAGCATGGCATTCAGCGTAGTCATCCCGTACTTCTGCCCTGTCTGCATATGGGAGACGATCTGCTGGACTTTGTCTTCGCGGATAAGGTTCCGTATAGCCGGTGTCGCTACCAGGATCTCATAGGCGATGATCCTCCCCCCGCGGCTTGACGGGATGAGCTGCTGGGAGACGACTCCCTCGAGGACAAAGGAAAGCTGTGTCCTGACCTGTTGTTTTTCATGGCCCGGGAAGATATCAACAATACGGGAGATGGTCTGAGCGGCTGAATTGGTATGGAGACTGGCCAGGCAAAGATGGCCTGTTTCTGCGATCTTCAGGGCGATTCGCATGGATTCGATGTCGCGAAGCTCTCCGATGAGGATCACGTCGGGATCCTGCCGCAAAACGTGCTTCAAAGCGATCTCAAAGCTGCTTGTGTCCGTCCCCACTTCACGCTGATTGATAACGCTGTTGTTGTGCCGGTGAACAAACTCTATGGGATCTTCGATGGTCATGATGTGGGCCTTGGTGTGCTCATTGATATAGTCCACCATAGCTGCCAGGGTAGTCGATTTTCCCGATCCCGTAGGGCCGGTGACAAGGACCAGGCCATTAGGTCTGTTACAGAGGTCTTTGAGCACCGGGGGTAATCCCAACTGCTCAAAGGGCTTGATCTCGAAGGGAATCGTCCGGACGGCCATTCCTACAGCCCCGCGCTGGCGAAACACGTTTCCTCTGAAGCGGGAGACCCCCTTCACGGAAAATGAAAAATCGAGCTCATTTGTCTCTTCGAACTGTTTTTTTTGAGCATCTGTAAGGATACTGTATACCAGCGCCTGGGTATGCTGCGGGCTTAGAATGGGCATATTGGGAACTTCCTGGAGAGTACCGTCCACACGGACGACCGGAGGTTTCCCAACTGTGATGTGGAGGTCTGATGCCCCCCGTTGCTGCATATACTTGAAAAGCTCCGTGACATTGATCTTCGTCGTCGGAGCGGAAAATGAGTTTGTCTCATTCCGGAGCGAGCTGCCGCTGCTCAGTCCCGACTTGTCATCATTGAAATCCATGGACGGCCTCCTTAATCCTCGAATGTGGTCCGAATGATCTCTTCAAAAGAGGTGATGCCCTGTTTGAATTTCAGAACAGCGCTCTCCCTCAAGGTCCTCAGCCCTTCGCGTCGGGCCACTTCTTTAATATCCAGGACAGATCCCCGCTCCAGGACCACACGGCGCAGGTTTTCCGACATGGGCATGACTTCGTATATGGCCACACGGCCTTTATAACCGGAATTATTACAGCTGGGACAGCCCCGTTTCTGGTAGAACTTGATAGAAGCTGCCTCCTCCCGGGTGATCCCCAGGCTCACCAGCTCAGCATCGGTGGGACGGTATTCCTCTTTACAAGCGGGACAAAGCGTGCGCATGAGCCGCTGGGCCAGGACAAGAACAGTGGACGAGGCGATCAAAAAAGGCTCCACACCCATGTTTATCATACGGTTGACGGTGGAGGGGGCATCGTTGGTATGGAGGGTACTGAGGACAAGATGGCCTGTGAGGGCCGCTTTTATGGCGATCTCCGCTGTCTCGAAGTCACGGATCTCTCCCACAAGGATGATATCGGGATCCTGGCGCAAAAAGGAACGCAGGGAAGCTGCAAACGTCAAGCCGATCTCGGAATGGACATTGACCTGGTTGATCCCCTTCAGGTTGAACTCCACAGGGTCTTCCGCTGTCATGATATTCACATCGACCTGGTTCAGGCTGGAGAGGGCCGAGTAGAGGGTCGTGGTCTTTCCGGAGCCTGTGGGGCCGGTAACCAGTACCATCCCGTAGGGAGCGGAGATGGCCTTTTTGAACTTCTCTTCATCGTCCTTTTCAAAACCCAGTTTGGTCATATCAAGGCGCAGGTTCTCCTTGTCGAGGATACGCATGACCACCTTTTCCCCGAAGACCGTTGGAAGGGTGGAGACACGAAGGTCTACGACTTTATTTTTTGAGACTTTGAACTTCGAACGGCCGTCCTGGGGGAGACGCCGCTCAGCGATATCCAGTTTCGACAAGATCTTAATACGCGAAATTATGGCATTCTGAAGCTTCTTGGGAGGTTCCAGGACAGTCTGCAGCGTCCCGTCGACACGGAAACGGACACGGACGGTCTTTTCATAGGGTTCGATATGAATATCACTGGCCCGGTCCATGACAGCCTTGGCGATGAGCTGCTGGACAAGTTTGACCACAGGCTCATCCTCCACCTGACTGAGGAGCTCCTGCTCGCTGACATCGTCCTCCTCCTCGATGACCTCGAACTCGGTGAGATCCATATTCTCGTCCAAAGCATCAGAGATATCAGTCATCTCAGCAGAATTGGTTCCGTAATAAGCATCGATGGATTTCATAATGGAGGTCTCGGCAGCGACTACCGGCTCAATATTGTATCCTGTGCGGAATTTGATATCGTCTATGGCCATGACATTGGTGGGGTTGGCCATGGCAAGAGTGATCGTATAACCCATACGGTGGAGCGGGATGACCTTATATTTGCGAGCGATATCCTCGGGAATGATCCTGAGGACATTAGCATCGATCTCAAAATGAGAAAGGTCGACGGAAGCGACGCCAAGCTGCTTGCCCAGAGTATTGGTCAGATCGGTCTCGGAGACAAAACCTAATTTGACAAGGATGGTCCCGATGGTCTCATGGGTCCTTTTCTGCTCTTCCAATGCCCTTTGAAGCTGGGCATCGTCTATCAATCCCACGGCACGCAACATGGAACCAATCTTCGACATAATCCCCCTTTAAAATGCAATGGTGTGAAGGGGGGACATTTCCCCCCTTCCGATTAGTTTATCCTAATTCATACCCTTTTTCAAGGGCTTTCTGGTTGATTTCAACGAGATTCTGACGACGTGCGGAAAGCACTTTCTTGAGAGATTCCTTGAGAGTTCCCAGTTTGACGACTCCTGTTTTTTTGCAGAAAGCTCCCAGAGCCACCATATTGGCGTACCGGATATCACCGAGTTCCAGGGCGATATCGTTGCAGGCCAGGGCGAGGACATCCAGATCCTTTCGCTGGACTTCACGGTCAACGATGGATGTATTGATGATGAGTTGTCCCCCCTCAGCCATCTTAGGCTCGAATTTATCCAGAGAGGGCCTGTTCATAATGATGGCATAAGCCGGTTCTGCGACAATAGGCGCGGCGATGATCTCGTCGGCGACGACCACACTGCAGTTCGCCGTTCCACCCCGCTGCTCTACCCCATAGGAAGGGATCCAGGAGACATTCTTCCCCTCTTCCATCGCGGCATAGGCAAGCAGACGGCCCATTACCATGATCCCCTGGCCTCCGAATCCTGCCATGACAATTTTATGTTCCATAATAACCCCTTTCCCGATTACTGTTCCTGGTCAATGTCTTTTTTGACGCCAAGAGGATAAAACGGTTCCATGTTTTTCTTCAGCCACTCCACAGCATCCAATGGTGAAAGGCCCCAGTTGGTGGGACAAGTCGAGAGGATCTCCACCATAGAGAAACCTTTACCGTCGATCTGGTTCTGGAAGGCCTTTTTGATCATCTTCTTCGTCTCCATGACATGTTTGGGGTCGTAGACGGCTCCTCTGGCAATATAGGCCACGCCGGCGGTTTGCGAAAGGATCTCCGAGACTTTCATGGGATGGCCGTGTATCTGCAAGTCACGTCCGAAGGGGGTCGTTGTCGTCTTCTGTCCTTCCAGGGTCGTGGGAGCCATCTGCCCCCCTGTCATCCCATAGATGGCGTTATTGATGAAGATCGTTGTGATGTTGAACCCGCGGTTCGCCAGGTGGAGGATCTCTGCGGCACCTATAGAGGCCAGGTCCCCGTCTCCCTGATAAGTGAAGACCACCCGGTCGGGCTGAGTGAGTTTCAGGCCTGTAGCCACAGCCGGCGCCCTTCCGTGGGGGGTTTCTGAAAAATCGATATTGAAGTAGTCATAGGCCAGGGCTGCGCATCCTACAGGAGCGATCCCGATGGCCCTGTCGGCGATTCCCAGCTCGTCTATGACTTCCGCGATAAGTCTGTGGGCGATTCCGTGATGGCAGCCCGGGCAGTAGATCGTTGTAGCGGATGTCATAGATTCAGGTTTTTTATATACAGTTTTCATACGTTACACCTCTCTTACAACATTTGGTTGACACGGTCGACGACTTCCTTCACCGTGGGAATCCATCCGCCGGCGTATCCGAAAAATTCCACAGGAGCTTTCCCGGCGACTCCGATCCGGACATCATCCACCATCTGGCCCAGGTTCATCTCCACCACAAGGAACTTTTTGCTTTTCTCAGCTTGTTTTTCCAGTGCTTTGTAGGGGTAGGGCCAGATGACACGAGGCCGGATCAATCCGACTTTCTTCCCCGCGGCTCTCAAATAGCGCACGGCCCCGATACAGGCCCGTGAAGCCGACCCGTATGCGACAAGGGTCAAATCCGCATCTGCTGTTTCCAGTTCCTCATACCTGATCTCATTGGCTTCGACCTCAGCATAGACCTTGCGAAGGACTTCATTGTGTTCATAGAGGCCTGTCCCACCCAGCATCAAAGAGCGGACGATGTTCCTCGGACGTCCTTTGGCTCCGGTAAGAGCCCAATCTTTTGCAGGGAGGTCTTTTTTACTTTTAGGGTCTTTGAATTGCACCGGTTCCATCATCTGTCCCAGCATTCCGTCGGCCATGACCATGGAAGGCATGCGGTATTTGTCCGCCAGATAGAAAGCATCCATGACATCGTCGGCCATCTCCTGGACTGAGTTGGGCGCAAAGACGATAAGGCGGTAATCGCCGTTACCTCCGCCTCGGGTGGCCTGATAGTAATCACCCTGGGCGGGTGAGATATTTCCAAGCCCCGGCCCTCCGCGCATGACATTAACGATGACAGCAGGCAGCTGGGCTCCCGCCAGATAAGAGATCCCTTCCTGTTTCAGGCTGATGCCCGGGGAAGACGAGGAAGTCATAGCTCTTTTACCGGCTCCGGCTGCGCCGAAGACCATATTGATTGCGGCCACTTCGCTCTCTGACTGGACAAAGACACGTCCCTCTTCCAACATCCTTTTGGACATATAGGCTGTCAGCTCGTTCTGCGGTGTAATCGGATATCCGAAATAGGCATCACAGCCTGCAATAATAGCAGCTTCTCCGAGGGCTTCATTTCCCTTCATCAAATATTTTTCACCCATAAGATCCCTCCTACTCTTCTCTGTAGACTTCAATGGCCACATCGGGACACATCATGGCACAGAACCCGCACCCGATACAATCTTCAGGATGAAGCGGTGTGGAGTACCTGTATCCTTTTGTGTTAAAATCTTCTGAAAGTCCCAGGACCTTTTTAGGGCAGGCTGCAATACACAGCTCACACCCCTTGCATTTCTCTTTGTCGATAACTACTTTTCCTTTTGGCATTAAAACAACACCTCCTCATCTGTTACTCCTGGGTCAGAGGTCAGCCCCCTTTTCCCAGGGAGTATGGTAAAACAATTCCAGTGGAAAGACATCTCCTTCAAAGCGGCCGGCCAGTGTCTCCCTGAAGGACTTCTCATCAAGAAAGACAGGGACGGTGATGAAGGCCAGTGGGATGTTCAACCGGCGGGCTGCTTCCGAACAATGCTCGGCCCCTCTGAGGATCATCTCCCTGTCTGTAAATTCTTTCATGTGGGTATTGGAAATAATAGCCGTGGGGCGGATCTCGCTCATCTTCTCGATGAGATCAGCCATCTGGATGATACCTTCAGTGTTCCGGGTAAAGGGACGGTTCAGATTGGCGATGATGAACATCTCATAATTTCCCCGGGCCTCTATCCTTTTACGGATACTTCCCAAAGGGATCGTACCCACATCATCGCCGCCCATGTCCAGCACTACCTTGAACTTATCATTGTCGATCATGCCGCCGATGGAGGCGGTGATGGTAGGCAGGTCGGCTGCGTTGATCCGTTCAGGCGGAGCAATTAGGTCGATGCCCCTGTCCCGGAAAAAAATCTCTTTATCACGGCTTCTGAAATAGGGATTGACCACATCCATATCAGCGATGGCTACATGGTCATGGCCCTTTTTAAGAAAGAGGGCAAAATTAGTGGCAACTTCCGTCTTCCCGCTCCCGTAGTAGCCGGAAAAGATGAAGATGCGCTTATCCATACATTGACCCCCTTACCCGATTAACATAAGATAGATGGCCCCCATTGTCAACAGAAATCAGGTATTTCGTGAAGCGTAGCAATCGCCTCAGGGTCTCATGCAGAAAAAGAGGCGGCAAAAAAGAAATGAAGGGCGAAAAGAGCCAGAAAACCGGCCGGTATGACCAGCACAAGGGGAGCTCCGGCCCCAATGGCCAAAAATCCGGCCAAAGCCGTCAGGGACGTGACAAAGATCTGGGGGAACTGTGTCTTGACGTGGTAGAGGGAGGTGATCCCGCAGGCAGCAGCGGTCATCACCGACTTGTCTGAATAGGGGATCATCTGAGCGCCGCAGATGGCCCCGGAAATGGTCGCGGCCACAGCCCCGAACAGGACCGTCTCACCTGCAGGAAGAGCCATCTGAACAGCAATGGGCATGATCAGAGCCATGGAACTCCAGGAAAAACCGCTGGCCACAGTCACAAGCGCAGCGATGACAAAAATGACTGCGGGGATGAACCCGGGGCGCATCACTCCGGCAAAAAGCTCCGCCATATGACGGCCTGTCTCAAGGTCACCCGCTGTCATCTCCAGGCCCCGCGCCAGTATGATGACAAGGCCGGTGGGCCACATGGCCTTTACACCCTCGTTGAAGGATCTTGAAAACTCCTTCCAATCCATGACATTGTCTTTCAGCATCAGAAATGCGAGGAGACAAGAGGCTGTGATGACCCCGAGGTTGAGAGCGTCGATGACAGGCGCAGCTCCGAAAACGGCCATAAGAGAAGGAGATGTCCCGTGGGGCAGGTGAAGCCGTCCCAGCGCCGTCATTGTGAAAAAAGAGACTCCGATCAGGGCCGCGATGGGGATCACCATGTCCCTCCTGCGAGCTCTGCTCCCCGGTGTCTGCATCTTGAGGACCCGATGCTCTTCGGTCTTCCGGATGCTGAACCATTTACCGCTTGATGCCACAAGAAGGACGAGAAAGATATTGAAAAAAGTAAAGATGTGGTAGGGAACGGCTGAAAGAAAGACTTCCATACCGGACATCCCGCTTTTAGCTTCCCGTAATGCTCCTCCTATGAGCGAGACCTCGAAGGCGGCCCATGTGGAGATCAGAACCACAGACGCCAGAGCAGCCATGACATCGGCAAAATAGGCCAGCATAGCCGGCGAGATCCGGTGCCGGTCCATGACAGGGCGCATGGAGGCTCCCGCAATGAGGACATTGGCATAATCATCAAAAAAGAGAAGGGAACTGACCCCTACAGCCGTCAGCCGCGCTGTCCGCGGATCCGGAAGCCTCCGGCCCACAGAAATTCCGAATTTCAGGTTAGCCCCTGTCTTTGCCATGACCTGAAGCATCCCGGCCACCATAAGGACAAAAAAGGTGATCTTCAACCTTTCCGGATCAATAAAACCGGAAGCGAGGTACCGGCCCGTAACAGTGAAGATCCCTGTTCCCTGTCCGTAGAGCAAACCTCCGGCCGCGATGCCGCAGAGGAGAGCCAGCCAGACCTTTCTGCTTTTATAAGCGACAAGAATGGTGACAACGGTGGGAATAAGCGAAACCAGCGTCTTCAGCAAGCCCTCTCCTCAGGAAGATATGGCCCACCCTCTTCGGGCCAGTTCCGCCTCTTCATCCGGGGTCAGGATATTGATGTACCCCTCCTGCATCCCGTGGATCTCCACACCCTTCTCAAAAAGGGTTGAAAGATAGGTAATGATCTCCCTGGTGACGGCCTGGCCGGGAACTAGGATAGGAATCCCGGGCGGATAGGGGACAACCATCCCGGCAGCGATGCGTCCCTCGCATTTCTGGACAGGAGAGTAGACTCCCTCGCAATAAAAAGCATGCCGGGGTAAAAACTTTATTTCGGAAAGGACGAGATTCAGAGGTTCCGCCGGGCGGAGGACTCCGCCTGTCCCTTTTCTTTTTGAGAGGGCTTCCAGGGCCAGGAAAAGCCGGTTGATCTTGGAACGGGTCGTCCCGATGGTTATGAGAAATGTCATGGTGTTGAAAGTCGTCTTTTCCACCTGGATACCGTAATCGCTCAGAAGAAGATGTTCCAGCTTTTTATTGGAATAGCCGCTACGGGTAATATCCACTGTGACTTTTGTCCGGTCAAGCCGAATCCCGTCTCCATTGAGCTCTTCTGAGATCAGGTCTTCCGCTTCCAGGGTCCTGAAGCCGTCCAGGGAATTGACGGCCTCCCGCAGGTCTTCAGCCAGCTGTAGGGCATTGGAAAGAAGGCGGTACCCCTCCATGACCATCTGTTTACGCGCCACATCCAGAGAGGCGATCATGGGGTATCCCGGAGAGGTCGAACTGTAGAGCATATAATTTTCCATGAAAAAATCTTCTATGGATTCAAAGTCGGGATCGTTGACATGGATCATGGAAGACTGGCTGAAGGCGCTCATTGTCTTATGGGTAGACTGTGTGGCGTAATCGGCCCCCGCTGCCATGGCACAGGGATAGAAAGCCGGATGAAAATTGGCGTATCCGAACCAGGCTTCATCGATGATGACTTTCAGCCCCCTTTTATGGGCCTCAGCAATGATCTCTTCCAGGTCGTAGATAAGACCGTCATAGGTACAGTTGGTCAGGATCAGGGCCTTGAGCTTTTTGCCTGCTGCCAAACCCTGATCCATGGTCGCATAGAGCCTTTTTTTGGGAATGGGACCGAAGATCCCAAAATCGTTATTCACAGAAGGGGTCAGGTAGACAGGCTCCGCTCCTGCCGCAATGATCCCGTAATGGACAGACTTGTGACAGTTTCGATCCAGAAGAATGGCCTCTCCGGGCTTGAGCAGAGTCTGAAGGAGGATCTTGTTGGATGTGGAGGTCCCATTGGTCACAAAGAAGGTCCTTTTGGCGCGGAAAGCCCTGGCAGCCAGCTCCTGGGCTTTACTGATAACCCCTTCGGGCTTGGGGTCTAGGAGGGAATCGAGGGCCGGGACAGAGACAGAGATGTCCGAAGCAAACATATTATGGCCGAAAAATTCATAGTAGTCCCTCACCCAGGGAGAATGCTTGACAGAATCCCCTGATGAGTGGCCCGGCGTGTGCCAGGAATCGTTGCTTTTGGAAGCGTACCGGACTAACTCCTCAAAAAAAGGGGCCTGCTGCTTTTCTTTCACCACAGCCGTTATTTTCCGATACATGTCATCATAATCACGGTCATCTTTATAAAAATAACCTGTGATAAGCCCTTTTCCCCCTATTTTTCTGGGATCCTTCTCTTTTGTGAAAAGAAAGAGGTTGACCTCGAAACGCACTTTAAGGATCTCCCGGAAGATGATCTCCCCTTCGATGTCCGTTCCCTGGGATTCTTTCGTTTTCCTCGACCTCCAGTTGACAAGGACGACCTGGATATCACCGTCTTCGCGGAGAGCGCTGATCCCCTCCTCCAGGTTATTACAGTCTCTGACGGACAGCCCCCGTCTCAGGAGCTCCCGCCGTGCTTCCACACGGAACTCCTCATTGACCTCGATAATCAAGACTTTATAGTTCATCCCGAAACCCTCCCGTTATGCCTGTCAGGCCCGACTCCCTTCGGGGATCAGAGGCTTTTGAATTTTCTCATGATGGAATCAAAAAGCTTCTCTTTAAAGTCATTGTCAATAAACTGATAAATATCCATCATATGTCCCTTTTTTGTAATCCTGACCGGGACTTCGATGCGAAGCTTCTCTTCGTTCTTTTCACCGTCATTGAGGATACGGATATCTTTCAGCAGTACGGTATCAGAGATCTTGACTGTGACAAAGGCTTTGATGTTCCCGTTGTCAAGAGTCTTGGTCACCACGATGTCGGCTTGGTCGGCACGCAAAGTCTTCTTCTTCTCGGAGCAGAGGGATATCTTTTTGCGAAGCTGATGGATATAGAAAAGCAGTCCGGCTGTCACCGGGAGCAGTATCCAGAAAAGTATCTGTGTCATATTCATTACATCCTTTCATGTTTGTCTTTATAGAAAAAACACAACCGCCCCGTAATAGACGGGGAGTGAAAATATCAGCGAATCAAAACGGTCAAAAATCCCGCCGTGGGCCCCGAGGAGTGACCCCGAATCCTTCACCCCGGCATAACGTTTCAGCAGGGATTCCACAAGATCCCCGGCCTGAACGGCCACAGCCATGATCCCCACAAGGAGAAATGCTCTCTCCATGGGCCATCCCGAAAAATGCGAAAAGAGAGGAGCTAAGGCCAGGGGAAGAAGCAGCCCGCCCAGAAAACCCGCCACGGATTTTTTGGGAGAGACGGCAAGCACCCCCCGCCGCTTTCCCAAAGTCATTCCGACAAAGTAGGCAGCGCTGTCGATGATCCAGACCATCACAAAGAGGAACAGAGCCCAGTGGAGACGCTGCCCGGGAAGTTTTTTCAGAAGAATAAAGTGTCCCCAGAAGACGGTTATATAGAGAGTGCTCATAAGAGTGACCAGAAAGCGCCGGATATCCTGTTTGGAGTCATCGTTGAATAAAATGACTTCCGTTATGGCAAGCACCATGGAGAAGGACACCAAAGGCATCATAAGGCTCTTTCCCAGGAAGAGGCAGTAATAACCCGAAATCAAAGTGACAAGGGCCAGAATGTTGTGAACCAGGAGACGGACACGGAACATCCTCAAAAGTTCCAGAAGAGAAACACTTCCGACGAGGAAAGCAAAAACAAGCCAGACCGCCGGGGCAGGAGTCTGGGCGACAAAAATCAGAAGAGGGATCCCTACAAGAGCCACAAGGCTTCTTTGAAGAAGTCTCATCCCAGCCCTCCGAACCGTCTATCACGCCGCGTATACTCCTTCAGGGCCTTTTCAAACTCTTTTCGACTAAAATCGGGCCAGTAGGCCGCCGTGGAATAAAATTCACTGTAGGCTCCCTGCCAGAGAAGGAAATTCGAGATCCTGTATTCGCCGCCTGTCCGGATAATAAGGTCCGGATCGGGAAGGCCGCGTGTATCCAGAAATGAGGCAAAGAGCTCCTCGTCCAGCTGAGGGGAAGAGTCCTTACGCTCTTTAAAGGCCTTTACAGCCCGCAGGATGTCATCTCTCCCGCTGTAATTGAGGGCAACGACAAGTGTCAGCCCTTCATTGTCCTTCGTCCGGGCTTCGGATTGTGTCATCTTTTCTACGACCTCGCGGCTCAGGGGAGCCCTGTCGCCGATAAAACGGAGCTTTACGTTGTTGTCCATCAATTCGGGGACTTCCTTTTCCAATGTCTCTACAAAAAGATGCATAAGAGCCCTGACTTCTTTCTCAGGACGTTTCCAGTTTTCCGTTGAAAAAGCGAATACGGTGAGAACGTCGATGCCCTTTTCCGCAGCCGCTTTGACGATAGTCCGGAGTGTCTCCACTCCTTTCTTATGTCCGTAGGTGCGGGGCAGCAAACGCTGCCTGGCCCACCGCCCGTTGCCGTCCATGATAATGGCTACATGGCGGGGAGCCGGAGCATCCACATCATACCTCCATGATCTCTGCTTCTTTTTTATTCACCACTTCATCGACCTTGCGGACAAACTCATCGGTGACCTTCTGGATCTCGTCAAGAAGCTTCTTTTCCATATCTTCAGGAATAACACCGTCTTTTTTTTGATTTTTGATCTTTTCGTTCTCATCCCGGCGGATATTCCGCAGGGCGATCTTCGTATCCTCAGCCATCTTCTTGATGACTTTGACAAGGTCTTTACGGCGCTCCTCTGAAAGAGGGGGAACGGGGACACGGATCATCTTGCCGTCGTTGGCAGGATTCAACCCTAAGTTCGACGAGAGGATAGCCTTTTCAATGGCCGAGATGACGGAGACATCCCAGGGAGAGATCGTGATAGTCCTGGGTTCAGGGACATTGACCGTAGCGATCTGCGTCACAGGAGTCGGGGTGCCGTAATAGTCGACAGTGATATTGTCCAGCAGCGAAGCGGAGGCCCGGCCTGTCCGGACACTGTGCAGCTCATCCCTGAGGACATCCAATGTCTTTTCCATCTTCTGTCTGCCTTCTTTCAAAGCCTCATGGTCCATGGGATCACTCTCCTTTCCGATTGAAACACTAACGGATGACCGTATGGGGCAAGTCCCCGGTCAACACTTTTTCCAGATTTCCCTTTTGTGAAAAATCAAAGACAAGAATGGGGATCTGCTGATCCCGGCACAGCGAGACAGCGCTCTGGTCCATAACCTCCAGACCCAGCCGGAGATACTCCTGATACGTGATGGTCTCGAACCTGGCGGCATCGGGAAAACGGACAGGATCCTTATCGTACACGCCGTCTACCTTTGTCGCTTTGATCAGGAGCTCGGCCCCTGTCTCGGCCGCTCTGAGAGCCGCCGCGGTATCTGTACTGAAATAAGGATTCCCTGTTCCTCCGGTCAAGATCACCACATGGCTCTCCAAGCCCCGGAGGACCTCGTCGCGGTCATAGATCCCGGCAAATGTTCCCACAGGAAAGGCACTGAAATGAAGAGCAGGACATCCGGCGTCATTCAGAGCTGTCTCCAGGGCGATTCCATTGATGACTGTGGCCACCATTCCCATATGGTGTGCTTTGGGTGGAGGAAATTTCAGATCTTTTATGAGGGAACGGCCGCGGAAGATATTCCCGCCGCCTATGACGATTCCAATGGAGAGGCCCCGGTTGTGAAGCTCACTGACCTCGCTGATTATCCGGGAGAGGGTCTCGGGGTTTATTCCGAAGCCCTCTCTTTCAGATAATAGTTCACCGCTCAGTTTCAGCAGTATGCGCGAAGCCATTATTCTCCCAGAGAATACCGTGTAAACCGCCTCACCTGAATATTTTCACCTAATTTCGCGATGTAGGTGTTGATATAATCCTGCACAGTCATGTCGGTATCTTTGATGAAGTCTTGTTCCAGCAGGCAGACATCTTTGTAATAACGTTTTTCCAGCATGCCGTCAACGATCTTGTCCACCATGTTCTCGGGCTTGCCTTCGGCGAGCATCTTTTCACGGTAGATCGCTCGCTCTTTTTCAATCATCTCGCTGTCGAGCTCTTCGCGGGTGACAACGAGGGGATTGGAAGCTGCGACCTGCATGGCCAGATCTTTGATCAGGGCCTGAAAATCGTCTGTCTTAGCCACAAAGTCTGTTTCGCAATTCACTTCGATGAGAACTCCGAGCTTGCCGGTGGCATGGATATAAGCGCCGACGCTCCCTTCATGAGTCTCGCGGTCAGCTTTTTTAGCTGCTGAGGCCAGGCCTTTTTTACGAAGCTCTTCGATCGCCTTTTCCATGTCGCCGCCGGCGGCAGTCAGGGCTTTCTTACAGTCCATCATGCCTGCTCCGGTGCGCTCTCTCAACTCTTTTACCATTTGAGCTGTTATTTCCATCTCCCTCACCTCTTCTCTCTCGATTATACCGATGCCTTACTCTTCGTCTTTTTTCTCTTCGACAGACTCAGCTGCTTCTTCTTCTACAGAAACCTCTTCTGCTGGAGTTTCGTCGACGGGTGCTGCTTCAGCCTCGGCTTCTGCTTCGACAGGTGCTTCAGCCTTCACTTTTCTTGTCCTGGTCTTTTCTTCAGCTGCCGCTTCCTCGTTCACATCGCGCCCTTCCAGGCTTCCCTGGAGCCCGTCCATAACGGCATCCGCCATGACCCTTGAGATCAGGCTGATAGAACGGATAGCGTCATCGTTGCCGGGAATCAGATAATCGGCCTCGTCGGGATCGCAATTGGTGTCGATAAGCGCAAAGACAGGGATACCGAGCTTTTGAGCTTCCGCCACAGCGTTTTTCTCTTTTTTGATGTCCACGACGAAGACAGCCTGGGGGACATCGTCCATATCTTTGATTCCGCGGAAGACATCACTCATCTTCTCTTTCTGTTTACGGATCTTGATCGCATCTTTTTTACTCAATTTTTCCATTTCACCATTGGTCTCCATCTCTTCGAGCTGTCTGTAAAACCGTACACGCTGTTTGATGGTCTTGTAGTTGGTGAGCATTCCACCCAGCCATCTGTGGTTCACAAAGGGCATGCCGCAGCGCTGAGCTTCTGTCTCGATAGCGTCCTGGGCCTGTTTTTTGGTGCCTACGAAAAGGACTTTGCCTCCGTTCTCAACGATGGCTTTGCATTTTTCACAGGATTCCTCGATATACTTTACGGATTTCTGAAGATCAATAATATGAATGCCGTTTTTCGACCCGAAGATGTAGGGTTTCATCTTGGGGTTCCACCTTTTGGTCTGATGTCCGAAGTGGACTCCGGCCTCCAACAATTGCTTCATGGTTACATTAGCCATAGAATTTCCTCCTTGCAGTCTCCTCCAATCCCGATAACCCCCGGCAAGGGGGCACCATGAAGGCGGGATTGTGCGAATTTTTTAATCCAATATCCTTAACGTTTCGAGAACTGGAACCTGGCCCTGGCGCCCTTCTGTCCGTATTTCTTTCTTTCTTTCATACGGGGATCTCTCTTGAGAAATCCGGCACGCTTCAGGGAAGGTTTCAAGGTCTCGTCCATTTTGACAAGGGCCCGGGCCAAACCGTGGCGAACAGCCCCGGCCTGTCCGTTGAGTCCGCCGCCGTTGACACGGACCAGGACATCATAACGTCCCAGCATATTCAGGAGCACCAGGGGCTGCCTGGCTCTTTCCTGATAATCCCTTACGTCGAAATACTCTTCCAAAGGTTTGTCATTGACCATCATCCGGCCTTTACCGGCGATGAGCCGTACCCTTGCTACAGCCGTTTTTCTCCGGCCTGTTCCCCAATATATCGTACTCAAAGTCATCCTCCTCCCTTACTTTGTCACTTTTATGGTTTCACATTTTTGCGCCGCATGGGGATGATGCCCCCCGGCATAGACTTTCAGGCGTTTCAGCATCCTGGCCTGCAGTTTGTTTTTGGGAAGCATCCCTTTGACGGCCAGTTTAATGACTTCTTCCGGCTTCTTCTCCATCATCACATCATAACGTGTCGCTTTCAAGCCGCCGGGATAACCGCTGTGCCTGTAATAAAACTTCTGTTTCAGCTTATTTCCTGTGAGACGGACTTTTCCGGCATTGATTACGACAACGAAATCACCGGTATCCACTGAAGGAGAGAAAATGGGTTTGCTTTTGCCGCTCAGAATACGGGCGATCCGCGTAGCCATACGCCCCAGGATCTCCCCTTCGGCATCTACGAGATACCATTTCCTGTCAATCTCATTTGGTTTTGGTAAAAAACTCTTATTCATCCTAACCCTCCTTAAAGACATACTCGCCGTAACGCTTCAAAATAGTAAAGTCAATATCCGCATCCGTCAAGGGAAAAAGCCCCCTTAAAGCGGAGCTCCTCTTTTGATGGAGTTCATTTATCCTTGAATTATTCCACCAGTTAGATCAGCCCCCGGAAACGAACCGGACAAAACTCACCCGGTCATTGTCGGAGACGATATCATCCCTTCCCAGGGATTTCCCGTCCCGGACGACGACAAAGTGCAAATCTTCGGGAAGATCCAGTTTTTCAACAAGCTCTTCGACACGGCAGGGCTCATCCAGAGGAAGATCGACCTCCTCCTTCTGTCCAAAAAACTGTTTCATTCCGGCAAATACCTTAATACGCATACATATACCTTAGGGCTTAGTGGGGCTTCATTCTATCGTATTTTTACGAGCCGTCAAGGGAAAACTGGATGAAAAAGGGAGGAGGGATCCTCCTCCCTCACAAGTCTCAGAGATGCTTGTTCACAACGTCCAGGACATCGTCAAAGGCGATTCCGAGCTTTTTCAGATGTTCCGGCTTGGGAACGCCGTTTTTTGTCCAACCGCGGCGTTCATAAACAGCATCGATGAGTTTTTCATACTGGTCTTCGCGGTATTCCCGCATGACTTTTACTTTCTCTTCGGAACTCATCCCCGAAGGGTCGATCCCGACTTTTTCCTTGAGTTGTTTGTCATACCGTTCAGCGCGGGACTCATATTCTTCCACGGTAACAGGCCCTACAGAACGGTAAGGAATGGAATCATGCTCTCTCAGTCCTTTACCCATACGGATGTTGAAGACCCGCTGGAAGTTATAGACACGCTCCGACTGAAGGATCAGTTCCTCCTTGTCGATATGCTGCCCGGTGATGGCATTGAAGAGGTCCACATAGTTCTGCACGTGCTCGGGGACCTTGGCCGGCTCTGATGTCTGTGCATTGTCGGCAGGTTCGATATCGTTCCAGGGAAGCTTGCACAGACCCTGCAGGCCGAACCAGGTCCGGAACATGGGGAAGTAGTGAAGAGCTTCCGCCTTGTCCTCGAAGGTGGGGATCAGCCCCTGGACCATATCCATGAAGATAAGCCAGGCTTCGTCATGCTGGGGACCCTTCAGGGCCAGGCCGTAACCGCCCTGCATGGCCAGAGACTCTTTGGTCACATATTCGGAATATTCCAGCCCCTTGGCCTCCATTCCGATATCATCCATAAATTTCCTGTCGGCTCCGAAATGCTTTTCAAAATAGTTCTTCATCTCCCGGATGCCTTTACCTGCGATCTTTCCGAATCCTTCTCCGCGGGAGATCTGATGCAAAAGCTCCAGGACAGAATCAGAATTCCCCCATGTGAAATCGAGGCCGCCGGTCTTCTCTTTATCAAGGATCCCGTTTTCCCAGCATTCCATGATAAACGCTGTCATGGTCCCAAAGGAGATGGTATCAAGGCCGTACGTATCACAATAAAAATTGATTTCCAGAATATCCCTGGCGTCGAATATGCCCACATTGGATCCACAGCCGCCTATGGTCTCATACTCTGGCCCGTCCACCAGCACCTTCTGCCCTTTATAGGGGCCGGTCTTAAGCTCAAAATCCTCGGCCACTTTGGCGCAGGCCATGGTGCAGCCGTACCAGCATCCGTCAGGTTTTCCCTTTGAGAGAAATTCGTTGTAAAAAACGTCAGATGAGATCTTAGGGGCGTCTTTATGGCTTCCGTATTTATAATTAAGCGTGGGAAGCAGATCATACTCATTCATGATCTCAGAAAGATGGGCTGTCCCCACCTTACGCATACGGCATTGTTGATCATCCAAAGCAATGATCTCCTTATGGAGCTTCAATCCCGTTTTCTGAACCGTGGCAATGTCCGCCGGATTATTTGAGACTCCGCTGAGGTTGGAAAAGCGGACGACAAGGGCCTTGATCCGTTTGTTACGGAAAACCGTTCCGATCCCGCCACGTCCTGCCTGTTTGAAACGGACGCCTTGACGGCGTTTGTCCCACATAGAAAAGTTGAGACAGCCGATCCAAGCATGATCGGATCCTGTCCCGGCACTCACCGAGGAGATGTTGATCTTATCCTCTTCATTTTTTGCGAAAAGGTCTATGATCTGCTCTCCGATGACATGGCTGTCCACAGCTTCATAAGGAGCTTCGATGATCTGGACTTTTCCTTCGTCTCCGTCGATGTAGACGATAACGTCTTTATCGGCTTTTCCCTGGATTTCCATAGCGTCAAACCCGGCAAACTTCAGGTAAGGGCCGAAGTATCCACCCACATTGGAATCGATGGGGATGCCGGTCAGCGGAGAAAGAGAAACGACTAAAGACTTCCCTGATCCGGGGTAGTTCGTGTTACCCCCTATAGGCCCTGTGGCAATGCAGATCTCATTTTCCGGGTCGTTCCATTTTGTTTCAGGTTTCACACCGTCCCAGAGGAGTTTCATCCCGAACCCTTTTCCTCCGGTAAAAGTCATTTTCATCTCTTCACTGACGGCCTTTTCGGCGACGGTGTTGTCTGAAATATTGACATAAAGAGTCCTCATATTGTACCCTTTGTCAACGGGCTTTAACTCATAAGACCATTCTTTGAGGATCTTATGCCCTGATTTTATTTTATTCAGATCTTGTGTCATATTATCCCTCCTCGACGATTTCAAGAGCCTGTTCCGGACAGGCCTCGGCACATTTACCGCAAGCTATACATTTAAAAGGCGTCTGTCCCCCCTCGAACCACATCATCGCATTGATAGGGCAGACGGAAACACAGGCCAGACATCCGATACATTTATTCTTATTGAGCAAAACCACGCCGGCACTGTTCACGGTGAGAGCCTGGACAGGGCACTCGTCCACACACAGCCGGCAAGTCTGGTCACAGACGGTCATAAGAACCCGGCCATCCTTCGGCTCGATCTTTATGGCAGATTTCAGGGGGTTTTTTTCTTTGAAAAAAGTCTCAGAGCAGACATCCATACAAGTCCCGCAAGCCGAACACTTTTCCGGATAAGTCTTCAGATATTTAGCCACAAATACCTCCTCATTTTATATGGACAACAGCGAATAACTCTCTGCTCCTAAAATAAGGCAATTAGGCGGAAAAGTCAAATATAAAGCTCATTTTGCGATATGCTTTATACTACATAACGCTGTTTTCCATTCTTTTTCTCCGAATTCCGCATTTTTTCTCATTCTTCAGGGACTTCGGAATCGTTCTCCTCCCCCTCCCCGGCTTCACCGAGCATGGCAGCAGACTCTTTCCCCGAAAGGGACGTCACATCCCTCAGCTTGCGCTGGATGACGCGGCTTTTCCTGGAAGCGTTCTCGATACTGTTGCTGGCTTCTTTCAGCTTTTTCTGTGTCTTGTCCAGAAGGTCTCCGAAATCGCTGAATTGGGATTTCACCGCTCCGAGAAGTTTCCAGACATCGCTTGTCCTCTTTTCGATGGCCAGAGTCCGGAACCCCATCTGCAGGCTGTTGAGAAGAGCTGTCAGGGTCGTAGGCCCGGTGATGACTACCCGGTAGTCGGCCTGAAGAGATTCAGCCAGCCCGGGACGGCATAAGACTTCAGAAAAGAGGCCCTCGATAGGCAGAAAAAGAATGGCAAAATCTGTAGTATGAGGCGGATCCACATACTTTTCCCGGATATTCTTCGCTTCGCTGCGGATCCTTTTCTCCAGAGCTTTGACCGCTTCTTCTGCCAGGGCAGCATCGGCCTTGTCCCGGGCATCCAGAAGCCTCAGATAATCCTCCTGGGGGAATTTAGCGTCGATGGGAAGCCAGACGATGGACCCCGCATCATCCCGCCCCGGAAGTTTAATGGCAAATTCCACCCGGTCGTTACTTCCTTCACGGGTGGCGACGTTTTCGGCGTATTGGTCAGAAGTAAGGATCTGTTCCAGAAGGTTTCCCAGCTGGACTTCTCCCCAAGTCCCCCGTGTTTTGACATTGGTAAAGACACGTTTCAGGTCGTCCACTCCCGATGCAAGCTTCTGCATCTCCCCCAGCCCCTTGTAGACGGCTTCCAGGCGTTCGCTGATGAGGTTGAAGGATTCACCCAACCGCCGTTCCAGGGTAGCATGAAGCTTTTCATCCACGACCTGGCGCATCTGATCCAGCTTTTTGCTGTTCTCTTCCTGAAGGAACCGGAGGTTCTTTTCGAGACTCTCCCTGAGAGCCTCCAGCCGCCGTTCGTTTTCGCTGATCAATTTATCCAGCTGAGCAGAAAAACGGTTGAACTGTTTCTCCTGAAGGTCGGATACGGCCTTCATCTGGCCCAAAAGAGAGTTCTCGAACGTGGTGATATTTTTGGCCAGCTCCTGCCGGCCGTCCCGTGCCGCGGCCTGATTCTCCTGCCGGCTTCGGGACATCTCATCCTTGACCAGGCGCTCAATCCTCTCATCATCGCGGTTTACGCGGCGTATCTGCTGAAAAAGGGCCAGAACCAGGATAAGAACCAGCCCGCTCATTGCGGTCAATACCCACTCCATAACATCACCGCCTTTTCCAATTCTCTTTTTATCTATCTTAACGTGAAATGTCCCCTGTCAAAAGGGTTTTTATCTCTTCGGTGATTTTTCTGTAGACTGTAAGAAACGGGTATGTATCCAGTTTATCCATATCCACAGGTTGAAAATCCAGCTCCTGTGCCAAGGTTTTGAAATCTTCTTTTTTACGAAAGCAAATAAGGTAAGGAAAGAGTTCATCCCTGAACCTTGTATAAGTATGGATCTGTCGTGTCATAGGGAGGATGTCCGTCCTTCCCTTCTCTTCCAGCCTGGACAGAACAACTCTCCCCTCTTCATACGAGAAGTTTAGGAATGTCCACAGGCCACGGCCGATCCCCTCCCTTTTTCTCAGGATGCCCACCTCTCTGTTCCAGACAGGGATCAAAAGCACAGTTTTTTTCCCGGTCACATCTCTTATAAGCGGTGGAGGGATGGAATCTTCCCGGCCGGACAAACGGGCCTGACAACGGGAGACGAGAGGACAATCCGGGCACCGGGGCCTTTTACGAAGGCAGACGGCTTGTCCTAACTGCATCAGGGCTTCATTGACCCTCCCCGGAGGATATCCCTCCATCCCCTCTCTCACAAAAAGGTCCACTCTGGAGGCTGTCTCTTTGCTCCACTCCTCTTCCAAGAAAAAGCGCATAAAGATCTTGCGTACATTGGCGTCCAGCACAGGATATTTCTGTCCGAAAGCAAGACTGAGAACCGCCCTGGCGGTATTGTCCCCGATGCCCGGAAGAGACCGAAGCTCTTTATAAGTGGACGGAAGGGAACGGCGACCTTCTGAGGTAAGGATCCGGGCTGTCTTATGGATGTTCCGGGCACGGGAGTAATAACCCAACCCCTCCCACATCCGCAGGACCTCCTCTTCAGGGGAAGAAGCCACATGAAAAAGGGTGGGGAAACGGCCCATCCAGGCCTCAAAATAGGGTTTTACCGCCGAAACGACAGTCTGCTGAAGCATGACCTCCGAGATCCATACAGTATAAGGATCATCCGTCCCGTTCCAGGGGTCATTTCTTCTGTTCCGGGAAAACCAGTGCATAAGGCGATTAAAAAAACAGCGGCCTTCCATCCTCCTCCTCCCTGTCACCAGTATAGAAGGAGTGAAGCCCGCCGTCAAAGCAAGAGATTCAACGTTTGATTTATGATGTGTGCTGCGAAGAGTGCTTTTTATGCCTCTCTGTCAGGAAGATGACCAGGGCGGGCAAAGCTGCCAGGCCGATGACCACGTACTTCCCTACTTTGATAAAACTTTCCAGGCTTATTCCGGTGAATACGGAACGGGCCATGAGATAGAGAGATTCAAAGAAGTGAATATTTTGAGCGATGAGGATTCCGAAGAGGAAGATCAAAATCGAGAAGACCCCCACGATATTTCTGTAGAACTTCTTCTGAAGAGCTTCTTCCTGGATCTCGGCCTCTCTCAGGCGGGCCAGGGTGAAGAGAGTATTCTCTTTCAGCTCCTCGGATACCCGCGGCTTGGGGCGGGAAAAAAGCAGGGAATCAATAAACTGCTCATCAAACTTCTTGTCGATCTCACTCATAATAACTCCTTTCTGTGCCTTTCCATAAGAGAGCACAGTTTTTCTTTGGCTCTGTAGAGGTATGTCTTCACTGTCCCTACGGGAAACCCTGTGATGTCCGCGATCTCATTATACGAATAGGATTGAAAATAATAGAGGTTGATCACGGTCTGCCAGTTCTCGGGAAGCTCACCGATATAAAGGTCAAGAAGCTCCCGAAGGTCACGGTTATCCAGGTCGTCATCCACAGGTTCCACCGAAGCGGTATAATCCTGCAGTTCATAGATGTCTTTGTTGAATTTCTTTCTGAGATGATTCTTTGTGGTATTCAGGGCGATCTGATAGATCCATACGGAAAGCTTGCTCTCTTCACGAAAGGTATGAATATTTTTGAATATCTTGATAAAAACATCCTGGAACAGGTCGTCCACGCTGTTTTTATCCCTTATATACGTGTGGAGCACTTTATAAATCACCCCTCCATAATCTTCAATAAGCTCTTCAAATGCGCCCTCTTCTTTACGTTTCAGGCGTTTGACCAGTTCATCGCTCTCTTCTTTACTCTTATATGACACACTTTCTCCCTGCAATGTTTCACTTACCTTCTCTGCTTTTCAAAAGCATATCGTAAACCCTGTTCTTCGTCAAATCATAAATAACAGACAAGATAGAGGCTGTGTCTTTCAGGGAGAACTTTTTCATCAGTTCCTCTCCCTTGGACACGATAAGAGCCTCATTTGTTTCTCTTTCTTCACGGTTCCCTGCAATGGCAACGGTAAACTCACCCCGGACATTGGAAAGGATCCGCGGGCCGATCTCATGCGCCCTTCCCCGGATGATCTCTTCATGGAGTTTAGTCAGTTCCCGTCCTACAACGATACCAGGATTGTGGCAGAGGCTCTCCAGCATGGCGACAAACTCCTTCATATGATGGGGAGAGACATAACAGACTGCCGTATAGGGCCATGATTCGAGAAACTCTCTGAACCGTGCCAGCTCCCCCTCTTTTTTCGGAGCGAATCCCATAAAGATAAAACGGTCTGTGGGCAGGCCGGAGACAGAGAGAAGGGCCATGGCCGCTGTAGGGCCGGGGACAGGGACAACGGGGTAACCTTCCTCTGCAGCCTGCCTCACAAGATTCAGCCCCGGATCGCTGATGCAAGGGGTCCCCGCTTCGGAGATATAAGCCACAAGGTGCCCCGCCTTTAACAGCCCCATGATCCTGGGGACGGCGCTCTCCTTGTTACCCTCGTTGTATCTTATCATAGCCGTTTTGATATTGTATTTCCTGAGCAGGACCGCCGACTGGGCCGGGTCTTCTGCAGCGATGGTATGGACGCTCTGAAGAGTCTCGACTCCCCGGGGAGAAAAGTCCCCCAGGTTTCCGATGGGTGTGGCCACGATAAAAAGAGTCCCCGGCATACAGACCTCAGGGCAACGGAAAGCGCGAATTCTCTTTGAGTGGTTTGAAGAGGATGATCGTTCCCCCGATGAGACGGACCACTTCCGCCCCTGCCGCTTCTGCCAGCTCCGCAGCTACTTCCCTTTTTTCCACAGGGGCGTCCTTCTGTATCTTGATTTTGATCAGCTCGTTTTTGTCGATGTTCTCGATCACAGCGTGGACCACAGTGGCTGTCATGCCGTTCTTCCCGATAAAAGCTGTAGGGGTCATCTCATGAGCCTCTTTTTCCAGATATTTTCTCTGTTTCGGTGTCAGCATATCAAAAATTCCTTTCCTCTTTTTTGTTTCGAAAAGTCAGCTTTCCCTCTCTGTGGTCTTCATAACAGGAGAGAAGAAACAAGAGATCCGAAAGTCTGTTCAGAAAGACCAGGAGGAGCGCCGAGACCGTATCCCTTGAAGCGAGCCGGACAGCACGCCTTTCTGCTCTGCGGGCCACGACACGGCACAGGTCGAGAGAGCTTCCTCCCGGCGTAGAACCGGTTACCACAAAACCTTTTAGAGGGACCTTCATCTCAAAATCTTCAATGGCCTCTTCCACAGCTCTGATCTCCTTTTGAGCCACGAGGGCCGGCGAATCGGCGGAGGCCAACTCTGCTGCGGCTTTGTCTACCTCATGGCGGAGGTTTTCGAGAAGAGTTTTGACTTCAGGGCTTCCTGCAGCATGCCGGGCCGCTCCCATAAAGGCCTGGAGCTCGTCCAGGGTCCCGTAAGCCTCCACCCGGGGATCGTCTTTAGGCACCTCTTCACCGGACCAGAGATGTGTGCGCCCGTGATCCCCGTTACCCGTGGAAATCCGGCTCATGGCTACTCTCCCTTTTCAATGGTCAGGGCTGTATCACAGATGGAGATGAAATCGTCTTTGTTCAGAGAGGCACCCCCGATAAGGGCTCCGTCGATATTTTTCATCTTTAAAAGAGAGGCTGCATTAGACGGTTTCACGCTTCCCCCGTAGAGGATCCGGATCGTCCGGCTGACCTCCGTGGAATAGAGAGACGCCAGGATCATCCGGATATAGGCATGGACCTCTTCGGCATCTTCAGGTGTCGCGGTCTTCCCGGTCCCGATAGCCCAGACCGGCTCATAGGCCAAAGTCACTGTAGCAGCGACGTCTGCCGGGATGTTGTAGAAAGCCTCCTTGACCTGTTTCCCGATGATATCCAGAGTCGTCTTTTTTTCTCTCTCTCCGAGGGTCTCACCCACGCAGACAATGGGAGAGATACAGTGCTTCAGAGCAGCGATGGCCTTTTTGTTCACCTCTTCATCCGTCTCTCCAAACAGGGCCCGTCTTTCCGAATGTCCGATCAAGGTCCAGCTGACGCCCAGAGAGCGAAGCATGGGGGGAGAGACCTCTCCGGTAAAAGCCCCGGCATTTTCCCAATAAAGGTTCTGAGCCCCGACGATGAGGTCGGGAGAAGCCATGGCCAGTTCTCTGAGGTATGGTGCCGGGACAAAGACGCCGATATTGATCTTTTTCTCATTGACAGCTCTCTGCTGCACGGCTGCAGCAAGCTGCACTGCTTCGTCATAGGTCTTGTTCATCTTCCAGTTTCCTGCAATAAAAAACTTACGCATCTTTACTCTCCTTACAGGTTAAAGCGATAAGACTTGAGCCATTTCATATTGTCTTTGATTGATGGTCTTCTTTTTACTGATGGCCTCCTCAAGGGGGATGAGGGAATAGCGGGCTCCGGAAAGAGCCACCATAAAGCCGCTCTTCCCTCCCATCAGGGCCTTGACCGCCTCAGCTCCCATCATACTGCCCAACTGCCGGTCAAAAGCAGACGGTGACCCTCCTCTCTGGATATGTCCCAAAATGGATATCCTGACCTCATACCCCAGGATATTCTTAAGCTGCCGTCCGATGGTATAGGCATTTCCCGCCCCTTCGGCCAAAATGATGATCCCATGGGTCTTTCCCCGTTTATGCCCTTCCTGTATCTTAGTGGCTGTAGCCTGGATATCCATCTCTTTTTCGGGAATATAGACCTCTTCAGCCCCTGTGGCAATAGCCGCCATCAGGGCCAGATAACCACTTTCCCGGCCCATGACTTCGATGATGAAGGCCCGCTCATGGGAAGAGGCTGTATCTTTGATATTGTCCACACAGTAGATAATCGTATTGAGAGCCGTATCCACGCCGATACACATATCCGTTCCCCAGAGGTCATTGTCAATGGTCCCCGGGACTCCGATGACTTTGATCCCGCGGTTGTGCAGGTCACGGGCCCCGGTGAGAGACCCGTCTCCGCCGATGACCACAAGTCCTTCTATTCCGTGTTTTTTGAGGTTCTGAACAGCCTGCTCCTGCCCCTCGTCAGTGATAAACTCTTCGCATCGTGTCGTCTGGAGCATGGTGCCCCCTTTTTGCATGATCCCGCCGACATCTTTGAGGGAGAGGGGGATGATCAGATCCTCCATCATCCCGAGATAGGCTTTTTCAATGCCCATGACCTCAAGGCCCATGTATATTCCGGTACGGACAACAGAACGGACAGCAGCATTCATGCCGGGGGCATCTCCCCCGCCTGTGAGCACAGCAATACGTTTCATATCCACCTCCCTATCCCGGTTTTCTATTTTTTCTTCCTGATCCGGGGCCTGACTGTCTCCCAGCGGTTTTTAAAGTTACTCTCCTTGCCTCTGTCAACAAACGTGACCACATCTTCTTTTTGAAGCTCTGCAGGCAGATAATCCTGGCTTATGAGCGGGTCGTCGAAAGCATGGGGATACCGGTATGTCCGTGTATTGGAAGCAATGGAATCGGGGATATTGAGGACCCCGTGTTCCCGGACAAGGGCGAGCCCCTTTTCCAGGGCCTTCAAAACAGAATTACTCTTGGGTGCCAAAGCCAGGTAGACAGCAGCCTGGATGATGGCCATCCGCCCTTCGGGAAGCCCGAGGAATTCATAAGCCCGGGCTGCCTCATTGACGATTCTCAACGCATTGGGGTCTGCAAACCCGATATCCTCAGAAGCCATGGCTGTCATACGCCTGAGTATAGCCAGGGGGTCTATCCCGCTCTCCAGCATGGCGCATATCCAGTAAACAGCCGCATCGGCATCGGACCCCCGCAATGATTTGTGAAGTGCTGACAGATAGTTATAATAAAAATCTCCCTTCTTATCGGAAAGGAGCATCTTTTTATTCAACGTCTCCTGGAGTTCTTCCAGGGAGAGCTTTTTATGGGCCATGAGGCTCATGACCTCTTCCAGAAGAAAGAGGGCAAAACGGCCGTCCCCGTCGGCGTAATCGACGATGAGCTGTTTTATATCTTCTTCAAGGGTGTCCTGAAAATGGGACAACCCTTTGTCAATGATCTCAATAAGAGCGTCATCTCCTAGTTTTTTAAAAGGCACGACCCGCATCCTTGACCGTAAAGGGGAGATGATGGTATATCCGGGGTTTTCCGTTGTCGTGGCGATCAGGATGATACGCCCCGATTCCATATGGGGCAGGAAGATCGTCTGCTGGTTTTTGTTGAAACGGTGGATCTCATCGATAAAAAGGATATTGAGCCCTTCATTACACTCATCGCGGATGGTCTTCTTGATCTCCACGGTGGATGCTTCCACGGCATTGAAGTAGAGGAATCTGGCATGAAAAAAATCTGAGATCAAGCGGGCCAATGTAGTCTTCCCTGTTCCGGGAGGGCCGTAAAAGAGCATGGAAAAGAGTTTGTTCTGCTTCAGATAGATGGAAATGATCCCGTTCTCTCCCACAAGATGGGGCTGGCCCACGATATCTTCCACTTTTTTGGGGCGTAAGATCTCGTAAAGGGGCCTGAAATCCCGTTCATCCATAGTACCGCCGTTTCCTACGGGAGGCGGGTCATGAGATCTCGGATCCGCTCCACGTCATTGGCTGCAAATATGGATTGGGCATATTTCAGAGCCCTGGAATAGTTATCCTTTGTCCTTTCAATATCCCCCAATTGCCGGAAGGCTTCTCCTCGCCGAAGATAGAGGGTGATCAGACGCCGGTCCTCCTGCTGTTCCATGCCGTTTTTAATGGCTGCCCCGATGGCTTTGGAAAAGGTCTTGACGGCATCCTGGTACTGTTTATCGCCTAAAAGCTGGCCTCCTGTCATGAGAGCATCATTGATCATCTGGTCCACATCATCCGCGATCACAGCCGGGCCGGGCCGGTTTCCTTCTGTCTCCTGAGCAGGAAAAGGTTCAACGCTCTCTTCCTCCAGGGGTAATTCGCCCGACTCAAGGAGGTTTTCATCAAGGTCTCCGCTGATCTCCTCTTCGTCCAGGATCTCCTCTTCTTCCAATGACATCTCCTCTTCGGCCATCAGGGGCTCGGCAGGTGGAGGGGACAGAAGCTCTTCAGGCTCAGAAGGCGTCTCCATGAGATCGGGGACAGGGGCATGGAGTTCTTCTTTCTCATCGGGAAAATCAAAAGAGGAGGGTTTCGGAGAAATCTGTTCATGGGTTTCAGGGGAAGCTCCGAGTATCTGCTCGGCCACATCTTCCAGTTCATCACGCTCGGATTCCTCTGATACGGGGCTTTTGTATAGCGGCTCATGGCCCTTTACGGGCTCCTTTTTTTCTCTTTTCCGGTTTTCAGCCGCAAGGCGCGCTGCGGCTTTCCGGTCTGTATCCGTGACAGCATAACCGCATTCGCTGCAATAGACATCGGTGGAAAGGACCTGATGGCCGCAACGGGGACAGGGAATCGACTCCATAAGAGAAGCGCCGCAATAACGGCAGAACTTTTCATTTTCACGGACATTCTTACCGCATCGGGGGCAGCTGATCCGAAGTCCTTCCTTTAAAGGCATCCCGCAGTTTTCACAATAGGCGGCATTATCAAAATTGCTGCTTCCGCAATACGAGCATTTTTTCATAGTCCCTCCTCATCAAAGTTCAGCCGCCTGTCCATGAATGAATCCAAAAAGCGCCGGGATTCTTTCACAAGAGCGGCATCTACAACGGCTGTCGCCAGACTTTTCTGCGCTCCTTTCAGAAGATCTTCACCCGCAGGAGAAAAACAAAAGGAGTTCCCGTTAAAATCTATCCCGGCATCGGCCCCTTTCCGGTTGACGCCGATGGTAAAAAAGGCATTTTCAATGCTTCTGGCCTTGCCCAGGGCTCTCCAGTGCCCGATCCTGGCTTTGGGCCAATTCGCTACGACGATGACTCCGTCAGCCCCCCGGCTCCGATAAAACCGAAAGAGCTCAGGAAA
>JAFGWL010000043.1 GCA_016937175.1 Candidatus Mcinerneyibacteriota bacterium
CCAGCCTCAGGTAAGCCCAGGCGGTTCCCACGGCTGCTTCTCTGCCCCACTCATCGGAGCCCGCCGCCTCACTGAAAGAATCCAGCGCGTCATTATACGACGCCGTTTCATAAAAATCCCATCCCTGATTCACATAGTCCTCCGCTGTCATGGGTTCCGGGCCGCTGGAACTGTCCTTCCCGCAACCGGCCATGACAAGAAGGATAATGAGTCCGATAACCCACGATCGCTTCATACGCCCTCCCTTTTCCATGTCCCTGTTGATAACCAACAATCAAAAACCGAAGTATTATTCTCTTCATTATAAATCAATAATAAACATCAGACAAGGTAGAGTCGATACAATTTAGTGTTTTCGCTCGGAAAGCCGATTCAAGAGATTAAAGTTACTGCCCTTTTCCCCCAAGCATGATGGCAATGGTACGGATGACGATCTTGAAGTCCAGGATAAAAGAGCGGTATTTGATGTAATAGAGGTCATACTGGAGCTTGTAGAGAGCGTCTTCGATATTTTCCCCGTACGGGTAGTTGACCTGGGCCCAGCCGGTGATCCCGGGGCGCACGATATGGCGCTGCTGATAGAAGGGGATCTCCTTTTCATACTCTTTGACCAGCTCGTCCCATTCCGCCCGGGGGCCGATAAGGTTCATCTCCCCCCGTAACACATTGATAAACTGGGGGAGCTCATCGATTCTCAGCTTCCGGATCAAAGCGCCGAACCGGGTCACACGGGGGTCTCCTTTGATAGAATATCTGGAAAATATTTTAGGATCGTGGTTCCTCATGCTCCGGAATTTATAGAGGATGAAGGGCTTGCCGTAACGGCCTACCCGGGTTTGCTTGAAAAAGACAGGCCCTTTTGACTCCATAACGATGATAAGTGCAACGAGAGCAAAAAGAGGTGAAAGTATGAGGAGAGCGATAAGAGACGAGGAAAGATTGAAAAACCTGTTCAAAATACGATAGAGAGAAAACTCATTCTGCTTCTTTTCTATCTCCCGGAAAATGTGATAAAAGTACTGTTTGTCCATATGAAGGAGAGGCATCCGCCGGCTGATCAGCTCAAAGATCTCATCGACATAGTAGACCCGGACATCGGCATGGCGCAGAGTGTTGAGCGCCCTGACCAATCCACTGCTCATCTCGTAATCTTTGGCGACGATAAGATGCCGGACTCTTCGCCTAATAGTCTCTTCGACGGCTTCTACCTCTTCTCCGAGCCAGGGGATCCGCCCTAAGACTTTCTCTTTATCCTCTTTCACCTCGTCGCCGTCATAGATGATCATCTCGTTTTTTTTGGTGTCACTGAAAAACCCTTCGATCTGAACATTGAGGATACGGCTTCTGAGGATCTCCCGCGCGACAGCCCTCCCTGTAAAACCTCCGCCCACGATGACGACCCGCCCGTTATCCTGGCGCAGGAAATAGATCCCGGTAAGGCAGGCGGTAAGCACCAGAAGAATGAAGATGATCACATTTTTATAGAGGTCGATGCTCCATCCCGTAAGCGAGCCCTGATAAAGATACCGCGAAAGAAGAGTAATTCCGAAGACGACACAAAAAGAGTTCACAAGTGAGCGGCAGAAATCACCGCTGAGCTTCAGATCCCTTATGACAAAAAACTTAAAATAGTAGAGACTCAGTACCCAGAGAATGGCATGGCTGCCATAATCGAGCCAATGCTCCGGGGACAAAAGCCCTTCATGAAAAAGATAACGGCTCAGTACCGTGGCAACAAAGATGTCCACAGCAGTGATGATAAACAAAAAATACTTATACTCTTTGATCTGGTTGATCATAGAAGCCCGTCTTCACTCCGTTTCTTTTCCCAATCCCAAGCTGAGGTGACCATCTCTTCCAGAGAACGTTCGGCCTTCCAGCCCAGCTCTTTCCCTGCCTTTTCCGACGATGCGATGAGAACAGGCGGGTCCCCCGGACGACGCCCCTCTTCAAGAATACGGAATCGGGAGCCGGTCACTCTTTGCACCGTCTCGAGGACTTCCCGGACTGAATAGCCCCGTGCGCTCCCCAGGTTCACCGTCAGCGGCTCATTCTCTTTTCTGATCTTTTCAAAAGCCGCCCAGTGGGCCCGACAGAGGTCCGTCACATGGATATAATCCCTGACAGCGGTCCCGTCAGGAGTCGGATAGTCGGTCCCGAAAAGGGCCAGATGATCCCGTAGGCCCAGGGCTGTCTTGACGGCAATGGGGATCAGATGGGTCTCGGGGTCGTGACACTCTCCCACCAACATCTCCTCATCTGTCCCGGCAACGTTGAAATAGCGCAAAGAGGCATAGACAAGATCTTCGCGCCCGGAAAGCGCTTCCATGACTTCTTCTATCATGGCTTTTGTCTTTCCGTAATGATTGATAGGTTTCCGCTCCGCCTCTTCAGTGATGGGGGTCTTTTCCGGAATACCGTAGACTGCAGCTGAAGAAGAAAAGACAAAGTGACGGATCTCATGCTCAAGAATGATCTTGAGAAGCGAAAGGGTCCGGGCCACATTATTGTAATAGTATTTCATGGGGTCGTATTGGGACTCTCCCACCAGGCTGAATGCGCCGAAATGAAAGACTCCGTCAACAGCCCTCTTATGAAGGTAAGGATGGAGTTTTTCCGGGTCCCCCAGATCCGACTTAAGGAAAACGATCCGGCTCCCGTAGCGCCCTTTGAGGCTCTCTACAACCTCAGACCGACCTGTAGAGAGATTGTCGAGAAGTGTCACCTCATGATCACTTGTATCCATAAGATACTTGATAAAATTGGAACCGATATAACCGGCTCCGCCTGCGACAAGAAAATGGCTCATAGCCCCCCGTTCTTCTCTCAGTATACCGTTCGGTTGAAATTATTCAAGTTGCAAAATATTGATTTATCACTTTTTTAAAGGCGTATACTCTTCCAGGGCGAAGTCCACTACCGCTTGAGCATGGATCTCCAGGGTGTTGAAAAGAGGGATCTCCGGTTTCCATTTTTTGATCAAAAGCGGGATCTCGGTACATCCCAGGACGATCCCGCGCGCCCCCCTTGAGACAAGCTTTCCCATCACTTCTTCCAGGAATACGCGGGACTCTTTTTTGAATTCGTTTTTCAACAGTTCTCCTGAGATGATCCGTTGGATCTCATTTCGGTCTTTTTCAGCCGGAACGATGACCTCGATGCCCTTCTGTTTCAATCTCTTTATATAAAAATCCATCTCCATTGTCTGCTTGGTCCCCAGAAGGCCGCATTTTTTTATTCCCGACTCCTTCATCACGCGTCCGACAGCATCTGCAATATGAATGATGGGGACTGTCACAATTGATTCCAGACGGTCGCTGAACTGATGTAGTGTATTGGCACAAAGGACGATCCCGTCAGCACCCCCTTTTTCCAGTTTCAGAGCGGCTTCTTCCACAAGGCGGTAGACGCCCTCCCGGTTCCCTGTCCTGTTCAAAGTTTCGATGTCCCCGTAGTTGAGAGAATAGAGGAGAAGCTTGGCAAATCTCAGGTCCCCCAGGCGCTGATTACTCTTTTCATTGATCAGACGGTAGTACTCCGCTGTAGAGACCCAACCTGTCCCCCCCACTAGTCCGGGAATTTTCACAATACACCTCCATCATTCAGGAATTGTAATGGCAAAACGGCAACGCTCATCCCCCGTGAGAACAGATTCGACGACTCTTACTGTTGTGGGTTTTTCAAATATAACATCAAACAGATGTTTATTAAAGCCGCCTGAACAGGCACACCACAAACGGGGGATCTCTGCTGTCCCGTCAATGATCGCCGAACGGGCAAAACCGCAGTGGCAGGCATGATACCTTTTCAGGAGAGGGTCTTTCTCCCGAAGATACGCCGGAGCATTAAAGGGAAATTTGGTCACAAAGATCTCTTTCCCCTCCCTTACCCCGCCAAGGACTTCGGGATTATCATTGACAAAATCCACGACCTCCCGGGTGATCACCGTCTCATACCAGAGCTTGTTCTCCCTCCTGCAGCTGTCCAGCTCCTCGACTTTTCTCTTGTGATGATCTTTCAAAAAAGCATCGATATCCCGGCCCAATTCGATAAAGCGGTCCCGCTCTCCCCATTTTGACTCATCGGGAATCTCATGATGGTTCCCCGCCATGATGCGCCAGGCTGTCTTTTCATCGACAGTTTGATTCATCTGTTCCATCAACCGCTGGACCAGGGGAGGATACTTTTCGTAGGGAGTCCCGGTGGGAAGAGGGCCGATATTCTCAAACATCTTTCCTGCAGCTTCTTCTCCGGCAATTTCCATTGCGCTCTTTTTGATATGCTCCAGGACACCCAGAGTCCCGGCCAGTGTCAGGATATAGGTGATGAGATCCTTCTCATCTAAAAAGGATAAGTACCGGACAAGGGCCACCAGTCTCAGAAAAGCATCATCCTTTCCGGCGACTTTCTCCTGAAGATACCCCTTTAACGCCTGCCCCTTTTCCTCGGAGTCTCCCTCAAGGGATACACTTGCCGAAAAATCATCTGCGATAGTTACAAAAAATTCGAATCTTTCTTTTTCCTGGGGACGTTTCTCTAAAAATTCACGAAATTCTTTTTCTCTGTGCATAGCCGACCTCCATAGACTAAATCATACGACGGCCCTCTGCACCTGTCAATGAGCAAAAAAAGAATGATACCATTTCATTATTGGCTTAAAAGGTACGATTTTTAGAATTGTTTTTATATCAATGCTTGACAAATTACAATTTAGGTTTAATATTTACTTATGAAAACGAAAAATTTAAATTACCCGTTAACAGACAGGCTAAACATGAAAGTCGTAACCGAGATGGGCAATGTAGCTGCGCTTATCGAAGAGATCCTTAAGCCCATGCTTCGGCCCCACAACATGGGGATTTATCAGTTCCGCGTCCTGGAAGCGCTTTTCCTTGAGGGTGACCTCCGTATAGGCGACCTGACGGAAATGACGCACACTACCGGGGGCAACATGACGGTTGTTTTGAGGAAACTGGATAAATCCAACCTCATCACGCGTGTGGTGGATCCCGATGATGGAAGGGCCTTCAATATAAGCCTTTCCAAAAAAGGGACCGCTGTCATCGAGAAACTTTATCCGGAGTATCTGAAACAGCTGGAAGAGAAGTTTTCCCCTCTTATCCGCAGTGAACGCGAAGAGTTGGGAAACCTTCTCAATAAGATCGCCGAGCCTCCGGTAAAAGAGACAGCGAAGCGGAAAACCGGACGCAGACGTAAAGCCTGACTTTCAGGAAGATGTCTCATCTTCTGCCGAGAGAAGACTTATTAATAGGGTAACGGATGTTTATACCCCGAAGTCTTTTCTTCCTGCAAAAAGATGTTATCCAATACTGCTAAATTTTACGGCGCCTTTTTCTTTTTATCTTGAAAAACTCTAAATTTTAAATTACAATTTAAACTAGAGGTAAACTATGATATCAAGGCGCTTGTTCATCTTTATCATCTTTTTGATGGCTCTTCTTCTGTCATCTTCCCCCTCCCTGTCTGCCCGGGCGCAAAGTCAGCCTGTCCGTGTGGGCGTCTATGAAAACAGGCCCCAGGTCTATACTGATAAAGAGGGAGAGATCAAAGGAATCTACATCGATCTTCTGAAACACATCGCCGAAGCGGAAGGCTGGCAGCTTGTCCTGGTTCACGGGACCTGGGAAGAGGGGCTGGCCCGTCTGAGAGAGGGAAAGATAGACATCATGACCAGCATCGCCTACACCAAGAGCCGTGAAGCCTACTTTTTCTTCTCTGATGAGACCGTCTTTGTCAACTGGGGGCAGGTCTTTGTCCAGGGGCCCGGAATCGAAGGATTCCCCGATCTGGAAGGCAAGACAATTGCTGTCATCAAAAAGGACATATACAATTCCGGAGAGAACGGGATACGGGACCTTCTACAAAAATTTAATATTCCCGCCACTTTTATCGAGGTAGATGATTATGTCGACGCTTTTATCGCCGTTGACAAGCAGAAGGCCGATGCAGCAGTGGTCAACCGCCTTTTCGGGGCCCTTTATAAAGACCGTTTTTCACTTCGGGAGACAGCCATGATCTTCCACCCCAGCGAGATGCACTTCGCCTTCCCACGGGTTGGTGCACGAACACCGGCAATGAAAAAAGTGATTGATGATCACCTGCGCCGCCTTAAAGCCGATAAATCATCTGTCTATTACACAACTATAGCTCACTATATGAACCTGCCTTCCAGGACTCTCCTCTTTTCACCTCAGGCCATGAAGGTATTCTTCTTTATCAGCGCTCTGGCCCTGGCCCTACTGGCCATGATCTTTTTTATGCGACATCAGGTCAATATACGGACAAGACAACTCAAAGAGAATGAGCAGCGTCTTGCCATGGCTCTCCAGGGGACCAACGCCGGCCTCTGGGACTGGGATATGAAGACCAATATTCTTACGACTAACAGGATCTGGAGCGAGCTTATCGGCTACGAACCCGAAGAACTGATGCCCTTCACCATTGATACCTGGGAACGCCTGACCCATCCGGACGACCTGAAAAAAGCTCGGGAAAATCTTGCCCGCCATTTTCAGGATGAAAATATCCCTTACGACCTGGAGATCCGGATGAAACACAAGGACGGCTACTGGGTCTGGCTTATGGACCGCGGGAAGGTGGTCACCCGGGACAAGTCCGGCCGCCCCCTGCGCATGATCGGCACTCACATGGACATCAGCCAGTGGAAACATACCGAAGAAGCCCTCCTGGAAAGCGAACAGCGCTATCGCAGCCTTTTTGAAAACAATCATGCCGTGATGCTTCTTCTTGACCCCGACACCGGGAAGATCTTCGAAGCTAATCCCGCGGCAGTGCGTTTCTACGGCTATGCCCGGGAGACCCTGATCGGGATGAACATTAATCGAATCAATATACTTACTCCGGAAGAGATCCGGAAGGAGATGAACCTGGCCCGCTATTTCAAAAAAAGTTTTTTTGAGTTCAAACACCGCCTGGCTTCAGGGGAGATCCGCGATGTGGAAGTCTACAGCGGCCTGATTCACTATGAAAACAAAAAACTCCTCTACTCCATCATCCATGATGTGACCGGCAAGAAGGAGATGGAGCAGGAAAAGGAGAGGCTGGAAACACAACTCAGACGTTCCCAGCGTCTGGAGACAATCGGGACGCTGACTGGAGGGATCGCCCATGACTTCAATAATATCCTTTTGCCTATCATCGGTTATACCGATATGGCCCTCCAGAAGATCTCCGATGAAAAAGTCAAGGGATATCTCTCAGCAGCTTTGGCGGGGGCCAACCGAGCCAAAGACCTGGTCCGTCAGCTCCTGACCTTCAGCCGCCAGGCGGAACATGACAAGGCCCCGGTGGACATCTGCGAGATCGTCCGGGATTCGGTCCATTTGCTCAAGTCCCTTATCCCCTCTTCTATTACAATAAAACTAGATATCCCGAAGCAATGTAAATATATCTTTGCCGACCGGACTCAGATCCATCAGGTCATCGTGAACCTTTGTACCAACGCCGCCCACGCCATGGAAGAGACAGGCGGAACCCTCACCCTGTCAGTAGGCCATCGTCTCTTCACCACAGAGGCACAGACCCCCGCTGAAGGAATCGAACCCGGGAAAGAGTATCTGATCATCACTGTGACAGACACCGGCATCGGGATGACCGATGATGTCATGGAACATATCTTCGAGCCCTTCTTCACGACTAAAAGCATGGACAAGGGCACAGGAATGGGTCTTTCCATCGTACACGGGATCGTGACCAGTCACGAAGGCATCATCCAGGTCTCCAGCAGGCCGAATGAAGGCTCTTCTTTCACCCTCTATTTTCCTGTGGTCGATGCCATCTCCCCTTCAGAAAAGGAGCAACTGCCCCAGGCCAGGGGAGGATCAGAACGGCTTCTTCTTGTCGATGATGAAGAGGTCATCACCCTGATGCTTAAAGAAGCCCTGACAAAACTGGGCTACCGGGTGACAAGTTTCTCAAAAAGCAGGGATGCTTTGGACGCTTTTGAAAAAGACCCCGGCCGTTTTGACCTTCTTCTCACAGACCTGACGATGCCGGAAATGACCGGCCTTACCTTGGCGAAGCATCTCCGTGACAAGAACCCGGGACTGCCGGTGATCATTATGACCGGTTACGGAACTCTTCCGGAGGAAGAGTTTCCGCAGGGTCTCTCTAAAAACATCATCAGAAAGCCTTTTGAGCTCAATGAGTTGACAGAGCTGCTCCGGACTCTTCTGGATGGAAAAGTATAGACATTCTTTTTTTCTTGCTTATTA
>JAFGWL010000044.1 GCA_016937175.1 Candidatus Mcinerneyibacteriota bacterium
AAAAATAAATGAAATGGGACTCAAAAAGGCAAACTCGAAAAACAGAATAAAATCTTTCCTCTTTCTCAAAGCGAATGCTCTTGCCACGTTCCCTTATCAAGGGAGTGGAAACGGGTAAAGCCGCAGTCGCGGGCAATGTCGAAGGCCTGAGCATGCCCGACACCGATATCGTGAGCAACGTGAGCATCGCTTCCGAAGGTCAGAAGCTTCCCGCCGCATTCTCGATAAAGACGCAGGATCTGCGGAACGGGGATCACTGTCCCCAGTGGTTTGCGCACTCCTGAAAAGTTGATTTCTAAAGCGATCTCCTGCCGGATGATCGCTTGAAAGATCTTCTCAATCACAGGCTTCCAGGGTGTGATGCCGGGAATCTCCTTTTCATAGCGCATATAGATCCCCAGATGGCCCAGGATGTGAAACCCGCCGGCTTCGGCCAAAGCGAGGTTTTCCTCATAATAGTCATGGATCATCCCCGTGGAAAAGGGCATTTCAGGAAGGCTGGAGAGGTTCACATCATCAGATGTCCTGTGGATGGACCCGATGAGAAGGTCCGTTTCCCCTCCTCTGAAAGGAAAGCGGTGCATCTCCCCCGCTTCAAAGCCGCATAATATTTTTATCCGGCCTTCATAGGCTGTCTTCAGCTCAGTGATCCGCTTCCGGTACGCGTCCTGCGCCAACTCGCCATAGGCCTGAACATCCACGGGGTTCTGATCATCATGGTCTGTAAAGGCGATCTCACTGTAGCCCTTCTCCAGGGCGGCCTCGATGATCTGCACCGGGTCGGCCTTGGAATCGGCGCTGAACTGCGAATGGAGGTGATAATCGATCAGGGACGGGCGCATTCTTTATCTTTACCGGTGATGATGCCTAAGGCGTGGGGAATCGCATCGGCGACAAAGGAGAAGTTCTCCGCGGCACCTTTAGGGCTTCCGGGAAGATTGATGATGAGCGTCTTCTCTTTGAGATAGGCCCCGCAGCGGGTGATCATGGCATGGGGGGTGATCGCCAGGCTTTTCATCCGCATGGCTTCTCCCATCCCGGGGATCTCTTTATCGGCGTAACGGGCGGTCACTTCAGGAGTGATATCGCGCTCGGAAAGGCCTGTCCCCCCTGTGGTAAGGATAAGATCCACATGAAGATCTTTGATACAGTGGTTATAGCTTCGCACCAAAATATCCTCATCATCGGGAATCACCGCATAATACTCTTTTGCATAACCGAGTTTTTCAGAGACAGCCTCTTCCAGGACATGTCCGCTCTTGTCTTCACGTTCCCCGGCGGCCCCCTTGTCGCTTAAGGTCAGAATCGCATAAGTAAACATAATCCTCCTTATTCCTCTCCGGGAGTAATCAAAACAACGTGATCGCCTTCTGTGATGCTCCCCGGAACAAGCACATCGGCAAAAAGCCCCTCTTCAGCTACGGGGCAGCACCCGATGAGAGAATAGGCGGGGCAGGTCACTACATCAGGCTTGCCCAGTCCTGTGATCACCAGTCTCACCGACTTCCCGATTCCTAAAACCGTCCCCGGAGGCGCATCATCCACGCTCAACCCTTCGATGATCAGGTTTTCTGAAGAGATCCCCGGATCAATGGTGATATCACGCTCCCGTTCCATGCGCCGGATGGTCTCTGTGGTCAGGATCGTGATATTCTTTTGAGGTAAGCCCGCATGGGCGTCCCCTTCAAGCCCCTGTTCCGTCACATGCACGATTCCCTGCACAGGAGTCTTGACCACGCCTTTCTTTTCACTGACGGCAATGGAACGCAGGATCATTTCTCGTTCCTCTCAAACCGGCCCGATGCGCCGCCCTCTTTTTCCATGAGCTTGATATCGCTGATCACCATGGCCCGGTCCACCGCCTTGCACATATCATAGATGGTGAGAAGGGCTTGGGAGACAGCCTGCAGTGCCTCCATCTCCACTCCGGTCTTGTGGGTGCAGCGGGCCTCAGCCCGACATGTGATCACCCTCTCTTTAAGAGTGCAGGAGACATCGATCCCGTCCAGAGGGACAGGATGGCAGAGAGGGATGAGGTCTGAAGTCTTTTTGGCTGCCATGATCCCGGCAAGTTCGGCCGTTGTGAGGACATTTCCTTTTTTATTGGTTTCATGAGCCACAAGAGATGCCGCTTTTTCAGAAAGAGAAATTCGCCCCTGGGCCACAGCCCGGCGCTGAGTCGCCTCCTTGCCGGAGACATCCACCATATGGGGACGCCCCTCTTTATTGAGATGAGTGAGTTCCTTCATATCATCCTCCTATGGTATGCATGGGCTTAAAGCCCTGAAACATGTGTTCTTTGGGCTTGTTCTTAATTGCTTCTTCGATTTTTTTGCGGATCTCCTCGTCTGATGCCCCTCCCCTAACCATGTCCCGCAAGGGATATTCCAGAGAGCTAAGCAGGCAGGGAAGCAAACGCCCGTCAGCGGTCATGCGCACCCGATTGCACCGCGAACAGAATTTGTGTGAGAGGGGAGAAATAAAGCCGAGAACAGCCTTTGTCCCCGTGATCATGTAATCTTCCGAGATCAGGGTCTTATGGGTATAGGGAACCATTTCATACTTCTTCTTCAACCGCTCGATGAGAATATCATTACTCATATAGTAATGTTTTTGCTCCTCTCCCACGCCGCCTAAAGGCATAAATTCGATAAAACGCCAGGAGAGGCCTTGTTCAATGGCCATTTCGGCAAAATCATAGACCTCATCGTCATTGACCCCCTTCATCACTACCGTATTGATCTTCACCGGAAAAAGTCCAGCTTCACGGGCCGCTTCGATCCCTTTCAGTACAGGGAATAACTCTCCCACACGAGTGATCTTTTCGTATTTTTCAGGATCAAGCGTATCGAGGCTCACATTCACCCGGTCCAATCCCTTGTGTTTCAAAAGCGAGGCCTTCTCTTCCAGGAGCTGTCCGTTGGTGGTGAGGGTGATCTCTTCGATCCCTTCCACAGCCCGGAGCATGGCCACAAGTTCTTCGATGCCCTTGCGCACCAGGGGCTCCCCGCCGGTCAATCGGATCTTTTTCACACCGATCCGGGCAAAAACATTCACCAACCGTACGATCTCCTCAAAGGAGAGGAGATCGGCATGATGCATCTTCGGGACGCCTTCAGCCGGCATACAGTAGATACATCTCAAGTTACACAGGTCTGTTACAGAGATGCGAAGGTAATCAATTTGACGTTTATACAGATCATTCATGAAGAAAAAAGAACTCCGTGCATTTGGATTTATAAGCCTCCTCTTCATGGGGAATACGGGCAAATCCGTCCGCTAAAGCGGCTGCATGAATATCTCCGGATCCGTTGGAGGGGACAGGAGTCAGTTTATATGTGCCGCTCTCTTCAGCCACCCGGACAGGGATAAAATGATGACGGTCTTTCAGACGTTTGGCCTCCTGAGTCATGGCTCCGAAAGAGTGACGGGGGAAGAGGACCGTGTGGCCGGAGAGTCTTTTCAGGAGAGGGATAAGAAAGAGATAGAGAGACAGAGCCGTGGACACGGGATTTCCCGGAAGGCCCATGATAAAAGTATCCCCTCTTCTAGCCAGAAGCTGGGGTTTCCCCGGTTTCACATTGAGTTTATGCCAGAGGGTGGTGTACCCCCTTTCTTTGATGAGTTCAGGAATCAGGTCGAGATCCCCTTCGGAGACTCCCCCGCTGAAGACGATGACATCGGCTGTCGCTTCTCCCTGGTCAATCGCCTCTTCCAGGGCTTTTCGGGTGTCTTCTGCGATTCCGCCGTAGGATGCGGGAAAACCTTTTTGATGCAAGGCTGCCATGACCGACGAGGCATTGGCATTACGTATTCCTGACAGGGGGAGTTCATCCTGAGGTTCATAGACTTCATCGCCTGTGGAGAAAAAGAGCACACGGGGACGCTGAAAGACAGCAACGTCTGTCACTCCGGCTGTGGCCAGGGTGCCCGCTGTTAAGGGAGTGATGACAGCCCCTTTCTCAAGGAGAATATCCCCTTTTCGGAAATCCTCTCCCTGCCAGGCGATGTTGCTTCCCTTCTTCTCTTCTTTTAAGATTTGAACTGATATTCCTGACTCGTACCCGTTAAGATACTCCCGCCGGATCACCGTATCGTAAAAGGGCGGGACCGGAGCTCCGGTCATGATCTTGACGCAGGTTCCGGGACGGGCTTCTCCCTGAAAAAAAGTCCCCGCCATGACTTCGGCTAAAACGGGGAACGAATGAGTGGCAGAGAGGTCTTCATACCTTACAGCGATCCCATCCATGGCTGACTTGTCAAAGCGGGGCATCTCAATATCGGCTCTGATATCTTCAGCCAGGATGAATCCTGCAGATTCAAAGACCGGGCGCTTCTCTGTCTTCAACTTCACAGGCATGGTTGTGATCAGGTCTTGTGCTTGTCTATAATCTGTCATCGGTAAAGATCCTTTCAAAGGCTTGTTTCATGTAGTCATAGAGATCCCGCCGGAGAGCCTCATATTTTTCCAGAAGAATCCGCCCTTCGGGAGTGAGGATACTGTCACCACCCCCGCTTCCGCCTTTGTGGGAGATAATGAGCTTCTTTCCCAGATGCTCCTCCATTTTGCGAATATTCCCCCAGGCATAGCGGTAGGAGTAGTGGAGTCTTTCGGCGGCTTTTTTGAGAGAGCCTTCCTCATCGATGGCTTTGAGCAAGCGGTAACGCCCGCCTCCGAGGATGTTTTTGCCCTCTTTTTCAAGCCATATTTTGATTCCCAGTTCCATGCCCCTATTATAAAGAGTTTAGCGTTGTGTGCAAGGAAATATAACGCCTGCCTTTTCGCTGATAATTCCCTTGAAAAAGAGAAGCAAAGGTTTTATACTAAAGACGCAAATGAATTGAAGGAGGTAAGTAATGGCTTACAAAATTTCTGATGCTTGTGTGGCTTGCGGAACCTGTCTGCCTGAATGCCCCGTGGAAGCGATTTCCGAGGGCGATATTTATGTCATTGATCCCGAGAAGTGCATTGATTGCGGCGCCTGTGCAGCTGTCTGCCCCGTAAGCGCTATTTCTCCCGCTTAATAAGCCTTTGAAGCAGGCGTTCTGCGCCTGCTTCTCCCCTTTTTTCTATCCCATTTCCTATTATTTTCCCCGGCTTGTCAGGAAACTGTTACTGAAGCTCTTTCTCAATTTCTCTTATGATCAAAGATGGAGTCAACTCTTTCATACAGGCCATCTTATCCGTTTCAAGAGGACATTTTTTTTGAAAACAGGGTGAACACGTGAGCATGATCTGGAAGATACGGGCTTTGGGGTTGTACGGCCCGGTCTTTTTGGGTTTTGTGGGCCCGAAAAAGGCAAATTGCTTTATCCCCATGGCTGCAGCAATATGCATGGGCCCGCTGTCTCCCGAAAGGAAGAGGTCCATCTCCCCGGCTCTTGCAGCAAACTCCGAAAGGCTCAGCTCACCGGCTTTGTTTACACCATGCTCCAACCCATGGATGATGGATTCATTCTTTTCACGCTCCCCGGGCCCGCCGAAAAGAAAGACTGTCCCTCCCCGCTCTTCTGTCACCCATCGGGCCACATCACGATAATACTCTTCAGGCCAGTTTTTGGACGGCCATTTGGAAAAGGGCGCCAGCCCCACAAAGGGGCGCTTATATTTCTTTAATTCGTCCCTCGCAGCCTTTTTCTTCTCCTCCGACAAAGGAAAGAAAAAACGCCCCCGCTTCTCTTTGGGGATCAGCCCCAGAGAAGAGGCCAGGTGGTGATACCAGTCGATGGCATGGCCTCCCGGAAAAGTCGCGTAGGGGATATTATCAGTGACCATGAGCCTGTTGATTCCCTTGAGGGAAGCGGCTCTGCGCGGGATACAAGCTAAAAAGGGGATCAGGGAAGAGCGGAAGAGAGATTGAAAATCGATGGAAAGCTCCCACCCCTCTTTTCGGATCTCCCGGGTAAAGCGTCGAAGGTAAGAAATAATCTTTAAATAGCGCACTTTCCGTGCCCACTCTTCGATTTTTTTCTTTTCAAAAAGATAGAGTTTGTCCAGATCATGGTAATCTTCGAGGGCTTCCATGCCCCCCTCCTCGGTGACCCAGCCCAGTTTCACACCGGGATGTGTCTGTTTGAGAAGGTCGGCCACAGGAATGGTCATGATGACATCTCCCAGTGACGAGAGTTTGATAAAAAGGATTTTCTTTGGATTCATAGTTGCGATTATAGAGGGGTTCCCTTCTTTGTCAACAAAGGGTCACCGCCAGACGCCGTTTCCGGAACTCCCCGAACTGGTCAGCTGCAGGTTTACCGGAAGCCCGTCCAGGATCGTGGGGTTGTCTGTGATATTGACGCCCCGCAAGGCTTTGGGGTCGGTAAAGTCTGTTCCTGTCTGCTCCCCGTTATCCGTCCCGTTGATCCAGAGATTCCCGTTGGCAAAGATCTTGCCTAAAATCGTCGTCGTCCCGTTGGCGAGGACATAATAGCGGCGGTTGGCTCCACCTCCCTGGGCGGCGGTCTCATAGAGGTCCGAATCAAAGGTGATATTGTCCCCAACCAGATAGATATTTCCCCCGGCTGTCTGCCACTCGTAGTTGACGGTGATATAGCTCCACCATCCCATCCGGTAACCGTACCAGGCATAATTCCGCACAGTGATATTCCGTGAGGCGACGATCCCCAGCCGTCCTGAGATCCAGAAATCGGCCCCGTAAAGGTGAAGCTGCGGGTTTCGCGCATCATTTGGCTGGGGAGCCCCGTCAGGGGTCCCGATAGTGGCGTTCCCTTCGACGATGTAGAGGATATCCCGGTTTACGGGCGATGTATAGATATCGTGTTTGGCTTCGATGATAAGATCTCCCCGGACGATGACCACGGCCACACCGCTCGCTCCGGGTTCACTCCCTGCGGTATCTGTGAGGTCTGTCACTGTGAGGTTTCCGATATGGATGTTTCCGGCGGGGACCACGGCGGTTCCCAGGGCGATGACAGAATCCACCCAGGAGCTGAACGCCGCATCTGTCTGGAGATAGGCGGGAACAGTCAAAGTCTTTTTATTCAGGGCGTCGGTGGGTGTCACGTCGAACTTACCGTCTAAATCGTAGGGATCCGGCGGATAGGCAGTGACAATAGAGCCGTTGTAATAAAAGAGGGCGTTTTCCACCCGCAGGTCGTTGGAGTAGTAATCCACATCATCCTGCTGTGTCCATGTGTCGTTCCATATATAGGGGTAATAGTTCCCGTCCACATCCATGCGGACATTCCCGTGGGTATAGACAGTGAAGTTCTGGGCGGACGTCATCCCAGGCAGGCAATATTCCAGTTCCAGGCCGTAAGCTGGAGAGGTGACCAGGATACTCACCGGGTTCACTCCCGTGACAACTTTCGAGGCGGCGTTCACTTCATTGAGCTCTTCGGTGTTGTTGACCACATAGCCGTCCCAGTTGTCGAACTCTCGTACAGAGATAGTGAAATCTTCGGCAAGCCAGAGGGTCTGGTCGGGGAAATGGACAGGATCGGTGAGGTCTTTCCGCCCGGTATTCTTCACCAGGGCGATGGCACGCTGCAGGTCGCCTTCCAGGGCATACGCCTCCTGAGTCCTGGCGATGGTCTTCTGAGCCTGCTGGGACTGAAAATAGCTTCTCAGGAAGATCCCCGAAAGGAGAAAGATCCCCACGATGAGAAAGGCTGTCATGCTGAGAAGGATGCTGCCCCGTCTCATACATTCCTCCAGGTCCCGGTGAGAGTAAAAAGAGAGTCTTCAGATTGTCCTCCCCGGGTCACCGTCACCCGGATGGAGAGGGTCACTTCCCGGTCCACCGGATCGATGACAGGACCGGGAGTGGTCACGAGAGAAATATCAGCATAATCCGATGCCACCACATCGTTCCCGTCCCGGCGGAGGCGTGGCCCTTCGGCCGTGTTGACTGTGGTATAAGTAACGGTCACATCGTTATAGAGGGTGACAGTTAAAACAGGATCGGCCCAGGTGACGTTTTTTGCCCGCTGGATATCATGGAGCAGAGTGTCTGAAGCGATCCGCGCGACTGTCACCGTTTCACTTTTCAGCATGGCCTGATCCGTCTGCCGGGAAGCCGTAAGGTAAGCTGTAAGAACCCCGGTGGAGATCACCCCGAAGAGGGTCAGGGTCACCACCATCTCGATCAATGTCATCCCCTGTCTAATACGCCGCATCTTCATAGATCCTCACCACATAAACCAGGTCTTCCTGGTACTGACTCGTCCCCTGCCCTTCGCTTCCCGCTTTGAGCTCTGTCCAGCGCAGGGTCACCGTGATCGTCTTGTACTCTCCTCCGCCATCGGGGTCGGTCTCCTGGAGAACCACCCAGGTGATGGTGCCGGTGAGATCATCCCCGGGATCAGGGGTTCCCTTGTCATCGATGGTCACGGGATTTCCGGGATAGGAATAAGAGGTCCCGGTCCCCGGAGGAGTATCAGCCAGAAGCAGATCATTATAGTCCAAGGCCATGATCTCTTCCAGGACCGCCAGGGCCACCCCATCGGCTTTTTGCCTGGAGGCTTCTTTCCCGTGAATGAAATAGATCGTGGCATAATTCTGGAAAAAAAGGAACAGAAAGACAGCCCCCATGGACATGGCGGCGATAAATTCCACAAGTGTGGCTCCGGTTTTCTTCATACGTAAGTATAGCCTCCGCTCTTGTCGATTGCAAGATAAATGCCGACGGGGCTTGACCTTGAGGGCTCCCCCCCTATAATAGAACCATGGACGAACACATCAAAACCCTGGCTGATCTCATGACAACATCGCGGTATACTGTGGCCCTCACCGGAGCGGGGATCTCCACAAGCGCCGGCATCCCCGACTTCCGGGGAGAACGGGGGATCTATATCACCCGTCAGTACGACCCCGAAAAGACCTTCGATATCACGTCATTTCAACGAGACCCCTCCTCCTTCTATGCCTTCACCAGGGATTTTTTCAATCAGTTCAAGACTCTTCAGCCCACTCCGGCTCACCGCTTCCTGGCCCGGCTGGAAGAGGCGGGGCTTCTGCATTTTATCATGACTCAGAATATCGACGGCCTTCACCATGCAGCTGGGTCGAAACAAGTCATCGAGCTTCACGGCTCCTACCGGACAGGGCGCTGTCTCTCCTGCGGGGCAGAGCGCGACCTGGCCTGGATCAAGGAACGCATCAGCTCCACCGGCTCCCTGGAGTGTCCCTGCGGGGGGATCACCAAGCCGGACATCGTCTTTTTCGGAGAGCCGGTCCACGGGATGGAGGCCTCTTACCGGGAAGCCCTGAAGGCAGACCTCTTTTTGGTCCTGGGGTCGTCACTCACCGTCACTCCCGCAGCACTCCTCCCTGAAGTCTCCCGGGGGAAGGTCGTGATCGTGAATAAGGGGCTCACCGCTTTTCCCTCTTCCAAAACAACGCTCTTCCTGGACGGGGACCTGGATGAGATCTGCAGAAGAACGGCCCGGGCCCTCTCCATCCCCCTCTGAGACTCTTCTTGATGAGAGACGAGTCGTATGTTATGATAACGGATAACCTTAAGGAGGTCATATGATGGAACTGTTTACGGTTAAAGATTTCTTTTTCTGGATGATGATTCTCAACGCCGCCCTCTTTCTTCTTTCAGTCCTTCTCATTGTGATCCTGAAAAATCCTCTGGCCAGACTCTTTTCACGCCTCTACGGCATCTCTGAAGACCGTTACAGAGAGATGGCTTTCCGGGGACTGGCTCTCTACAAGATCCTCATCCTCTTTTTCAATGTCATCCCCTGGCTTGTCCTTTGTATGGCCCAGAGATAGGAGCCTGCAGAGAGCGAAAAAGAAGTCTCTTTTCATAAACCCTTTGACTTCTCCCTGTCTTTCACTATGATGGGGGACATCACCCGACAAAAGGAGACCGCATGACATCACCTGCAAAAAGAGGCCTCATCATCGTGATGATCCTCATCCTTGTCCTTCCCTTTTTGTACTTGACCGTGTTACAACCGATCCTCTCTCCTGAACCGGCCATCGAAGCCTTTCACAGTGAAGAGGGCCGTTTCCTCTATGTTGTGGAGGAATACGGGGAGTTTCCCAAAGAAAAACATATCTTGCGAAAAGTGGACATGTCCACGGGCAAAACCCTCTGGAAAGAGACGATCCTTCCGGCCTATCACTTGAACCATCAGGCCCGTCGCCCCACGCCTCCTCTCTTTTTCGACGAGACAGCGGCCTATTACTATGTGCAGAATATGGACGATTCCTTTTTGTTGTATCGCTTTGACAAAGAGAGCGGACGGCTTATGGATTCTGTTGACATCACCGCACGGGCCAAAGGCATGAAGCTGACAGACTGCCTATGGGTCCCCTATGTGCAGACAACGGAGAACATCATCTGTTTCAACATGACGCTGCGGAATTACCCCCAAAAACCGGTGGAAAGCGCTTTCCACGTGACGGTTTTTTCCAAAACAACCGGAGAAGTCTCCACCTTTACCCCGGCGTTCCCTGATTTTTTCATCCTGCAGGCCCCTCGGGGACTGGAGGATGACTCGGACTTTATCACTTATTACAACCTGCCTGATATCCTGGTGATGGATAAAAAGAACCCCTCGCAATTGACCATGATCCCTGATATCTATACATCACCCTATCAGGACGGTAATATCCTCTCCTACCTCACCCGCGAAGGGCAATATATCCGGAGAGACCTGGCAACAGGGATGGAAACTCGACTCTACTCTCTCAAAGAGTCCTCTTTCAGCCACTTTCGCCTGATGACCCCCCGCGGAATCATCACCTATCATCGGGAGAGGAACTCCTTCTTCCTGCAGGCAAGAGACAGCAGCGGAAGACTCCTGTGGCGATACGCCCTCCCGTCGGACACCTCTTTTTATGATCTCTTTGCTTTCGACCACAGCAATTACCTTCCCGTAGAATCGGCCTACGAATTTATCGGCACCGCCTATTGGCCTCTTCTGGCTACGCAGAAAAACACGTCAGAAGATGCCTCTTCTGATACTTATCAGCTGATCATGCTTGATCTTCAAAACGGCCGGCCCCTCTGGGTCCGCACACTGGATGAGGGTACCGATTGCTATCCCAATCACATCTACAAAGAAGGTGATCTCTATTATCTTCTTTATGACCATACCCTCTACCAGATGGACGGGGAAAGCGGAGCCCTGGTCAAATCGTTTCAGTTCACATTAGAAAAAGACGGAAAAGAGTATCCTCTGCTTCCGTATTACGCCAGAAACCTCCCCCTGTACAGTTTTCAGGGAGATCACCTCACCTTTCAATCCGGGAACCGGTTCATCATCACCGCTGACCTGAAGAATGAAGAGTTCACGCTTTACGGGAAAATGAAGCGTGCCGAAAAGGCCTTTATGACTGTGGTCCGGGGGGATTCGCTCCACCTGGGAAAACTTGATAAGGAGTCAAAATGAAAAAAAGAAGCTGCTTACTGATTCTCGCCCTTCTGCTCCCTCTTTTAGCAGGCTGTCCTGCACAACGGACTCTCTCTTCAGAAGAAGAGGCCTTCGTGGGATTCTGGCATTCCGCTCCTGCATTGGGAGGAAACACCTGGGGAGAGCGCTACTTTTTCTTTCCGGACGGCCGTTTTGCCTTTCTCTATGGCCAGTGGCCCGACGAGAGTCAGAGAGACGTCTCCTTCAGCGGGACCTGGTCCGTTGAAGAGCAGAAGCTCATCCTCACCATCACTAAAAAAGTTGTTTTGGAAGGGGGCCGTGTGGTGGAAGATGCCTTGGGGGCGGAGTGGCAGGATGCCGTGGAAAAAACCGTTCTCATGGATCCCCCCGAAAAGAGAACTGTGACGTTCACGCCTTTCATCGATGATGATATATTCCCGGAACACCCCCTGAAAAAAACAACATTCGACGGTCACCCTTTCTGGAAGACTCATCATGACCCGGAAGCTTATAGAGAACAGTTAGAGTGATCTTTGAGACAAAAGAAAGGCCCGGACAAAAATCCGGGCCTTTTTTTAAAACTCGGCGTTTTTGGGAACACGGGGGAAGGGTATGACATCCCTGATGTTTTCCATTCCCGTCAGAGCCATGAGTGCCCGTTCAAACCCGATCCCGAAGCCGGCATGGGGGGTCGACCCGTATTTACGCAGATCCAAATACCACCAGTAATCAGATTCATTGAGCCCCATATCCCGGATCCTTTTCAACAGAACATCATGACGCTCTTCACGCTGACTCCCGCCGATGAGTTCTCCGACGCCGGGGACCAGCAGGTCCATGGCGGCAACGGTCTTCTCATCGTCATTGAGGCGCATATAGAAAGCCTTGATCTCTTTGGGGTAGTCGGTGACAAAGACAGGACGTCCGAAGACCTCTTCAGAGAGGAAGCGTTCATGCTCCGTCTGCAGGTCACATCCCCATTCCACGGGGAACTGGAACTCTTTTTTCGCCGCCTTCAGGGCCTGGATGGCTTCTGTATAAGTGATGCGTCCAAAATCGGAGGCGACGACCTTTTCCATCTTTTCCAGGATCCCCTTCTGGATGAAAGAATTAAAAAACTCCATCTCTTCGGGGGCTTCGCGCAGAACAAACCCGAAGACATCTTTCACCATAGCTTCAGCCAGCTCCATATCGTCGTTGAGGTCAGCAAAGGCGATCTCCGGCTCGATCATCCACAGTTCGGAAAGATGGCGCGGGGTATTGGAGTTTTCCGCCCTGAATGCCGGGCCGAAGGTATAGACCTTGCCGAAGGCCTGACAAAAGGTCTCCACGTTGAGCTGCCCACTCACGGTGAGGTTGGTCTCTTTTCCGAAAAAGTCTTTTGAAAAATCGATGCGGCCCTCTTCATTTTTGGGAACGTCTCCAAGATCCAGGGTGGTCACCCGGAACATCTCCCCGGCCCCTTCACAGTCGCTCCCCGTGATCAGGGGCGTGTGGACATAGACAAAACCCTGCTCATGGAAAAACCGGTGAAACGCATAAGCCAGAAGATGGCGCAGGCGGAACACCGCTGAAAAGGTGTTGGTCCGGGGACGCAGATGGGCGATGGTGCGCAGATATTCAAAGGTGTGGCGTTTCTTCTGCAGGGGGTAATCCTCGGGAGAAGTTCCAATGATCTTAATGTATCCTGCATGAAGCTCGACGGGCTGTTTCGGCGCCGGGGATTCAACAAGCTCTCCTTCAACCATGACAGATGTCCCCACGCCTGATTTGGCGATCTCCTCATAATCGGGAAGAGAGGGATCAAAGACCACCTGAAGGTTTTTGAAAAAAGACCCGTCGTTCAGTTCCATGAAGGAGAAGTTCTTGGAATTCCGGATGGTCCGGACCCATCCCTGTACACGGACTTCTTCTCCTGCTAAGCCTTGAGCTTCTCTCCAGATCGTTTTAACTGACAGATCTTTCATCATGACCTCCATGTTTTCCCTATTTTAAGTATTCAATGAAACGTGTCAAGAAGATAACGTCACGGAAGAGAGCGGCCTGCGATCTCCGTCAAGGATTCAAAAAAAGGATTCACCCTCAGCCGCTCCATCTCCTCTTCTCCTGTAAAGAGGCGTTTTTCTCCCCAGATGAGGTCTTTCTCTTCCCGGTATCGGCTGTAAAGAGCATCATCGGGAGAGAGGAGCAGCGCTACGTGAGAGAGGGAGTAGAGATGTTCAGCCCAGGGAAAAGTCTCAACGGAGACGTTTTCTTTTTCCGGAAGGCCGTACTCTCCGGTGATGATCACAAGAGGCGCTTTGGCCGTCCATACCCGGGATATGGTCCTGACATTCAAAGCGTTTTTAAACTGTCCCCGGTGAGCCGGATGAGTATCGAAGAGGGTCAGGGCACCCGGAAAGCTGTACTTTTCGTAGAAACGGGTGACCGCTTGAGCGGAGACCGTGGCATCTGCTGCTGACTGAAAGGTATAGACCGGAACGGGAAACTCTTTCGCTTCCGTGTACCGCGCCACTCTCTTTTCATTCTCCTTTGAAAGGCGGTAAATCTGCCATGCGGCGTTTTTAGGAAAAGAAGCGTATTTGCACGGGTCCTCCTCGTCCAGGATATCCAACCAGGCAAATTTACGAAAGAGAGGGAAACGGCTCACAGGCGTGTGGAGTCCGGTGACTGCAGCAGCCGGAGAAACGGCAAAGGCCGGTGAAAAGAGAAAAAGCGCTTCAGGCCTGGTGAGATCCCCCTCTTCCAGTGCATCCAGGGTATAGGAGAGGCTTAACGCGGCCCCTGTGGAAAATCCGGCCAGATAGATAGGGCCTTTTCTTCCCCTCTCCTGAGATTCCAAGAGCCTGACACCCTGTAACACCTGTTGTTTCCACTCTTCAAAACGCACATGAAGCAGGGCTCCGGGGACTGTCCCGTGTCCCTCCAGGCGGAGAGCCAGGACACGATATCCCCTTCGGGCAAAAAAGTCGCCGAGGGCGCTCATGGTATAGGGTGAATCGGTCAGCCCATGGAGAAGAAGGACACTGCCTTTCACTTCTCCCCGAGGTTCCCGGTAAAAGGGACTGTTTCGGATGATGTTCTCTTCTGATGCAAAGGATTTTAAAACAGGATCCTCCTCCCTTCCGTAGATGCTCTCACGGGTGAGTCTGACATACTCTCCCTCCGTTTGGAGATACTCCTCAAGAGATAGGCTCTCTGCAGGGGCAACCTTCCGGAGGACCGGAGCTTTATGCCAGGGCATGAGAGGAGGCGACAGAAAAGAGAAGAGAAGCCAGACTGTATAGAAGAGAAGGAAAAGAAGAAGCGTTCCTCCCAGGAAGCGCCGGGTGATCCTGAGAAGGAGCGAAGGCTTTATTCCCCGCTCCTTCTTATTTTTCAAGGAAGGGATCAGATGTCCCATATTTCCGCGTTGTGGTCGATAACCGTTTTGTCTCCGTCAGTAATGGTAAAATCGGCAGCCTTCACCACGGCTTCTGCATCGGTGATGAAGATACGGGCCACTTTGGCTTTCCGGCCGTTGGCCGGGGCATCTTCGAGCAGGAGATAGGAGGTGATGACCATCGTCGCCATCTGAACGATCCGGCCGGCATGATAGGCTTTTGTCTCATCATCCATCTCTTTGTAGAGAGCCACAGCCGCATTCAGCCTTTCCCTCATAGAGCGGATCCGTTTCTTCTCATCGTTCCAGGCGGTCTCTTTGACAGAAGCGTCCATCCGGTCCAGTTCCTCGTTGAGGCTACCCGTGACGATGCCGCCGATAGCTGCCACGACCTGAAGCTGAGTGGTCCCTTCATAGATATTGGTGATCCGGGCATCCCTGTAGTGGCGCTCGATGTTATAGTCCTTCATATAACCGTCCCCACCATGGATCTGGAGGCCGTCATAAGCTACTTTGTTGGCCATCTCCGTGGAATAGAACTTGGAGATCGGGGTCATGGTATTTGCCAGCGCAGTGTAGTATTTCATCCTGGCGCGGGCTTCTCCGTCTTTAGTCTCTTCGAAC
>JAFGWL010000045.1 GCA_016937175.1 Candidatus Mcinerneyibacteriota bacterium
CGTCGGTGCCATCGGAGGAGCTTTGGCCGCTTTCCACGGAGCCTCTTTCCTCTGTTATGTCACTCCCGCTGAACACTTGCGCCTTCCCTCCCCTGATGATGTCCGCGAAGGCGTCATCGCCTCTAAGATCGCAGCCCGGACCGCCGATGTAGCTCTCGGACGGCCCGGAGCCCTGAAGCTGGAGGAACAGATGTCAAAAAGACGCCATGCCTTCGACTGGGCCGGGATGTTTGAACTGGCTCTGGATCCTGTCAAACCCAAAAACTACAGGCACCACAGCACCCATGTCAAAGAAGAGGAATGCTCCATGTGCGGAGAATTCTGTGCTCTGAAGATGTTGAAGAAAAAGTAACTTAAAGCGCCTTTTTTATTCCTTGACATGAAATCGCCTGGTGCTATAGTGATAAAAATTAGCCTGGGCAAACATTTATAAGGAGGCTTTATGAAGATCGGGATCATTATCTGCCATAGGTATCATAACTGTGCCGGAGGCAAATGTTTTCGTTCTGCCAAAATGCGTGAAGGAGCTTTCAGTATCTATTCTCCGGATGAAGAGCTGGAGATCGTAGGATACACCACATGCGGTGGATGTCCCGGGGGTAATGTAGAATATGCTCCCGCCGAGATGATCAAAAACGGAGCAGCAGCGATTCACCTGGCCACGGGATTGATCGTCGGGTACCCCCCCTGTCCCCGGATCAAAGCCTTTCAATCTTTTATTGAAGAGAGATACAAAGTTCCCGTGGTCATCGGGACTCATCCCATCCCAGAAAAATATTATCTGACTCATTCCGCCCTTGGAACATGGAAGGGAAAAGAATGGGCTGACCTCATTGCTCCGACATTAAGCGATGAGAAAACACGTCTGGCTTACGATTGAGAGCAGAGATGAAAGTATTCGGGCCTGTCCCCTCCCGCCGTTTAGGGCGCAGCCTGGGAATCAATAACATCCCGCCCAAGATCTGCACTCTTTCCTGTGTCTATTGTCAATTAGGCCGATCTTTAAAAATGATCTCTGAAAGGCAGGAGTTTTTCACTCCTGAGGAACTCATAAGGGAAACAAAGGTGAAAATTGAAGAGTCACAAACCAAAAACGAAAAAATCGATTACCTTACAGTCGTCCCCGATGGAGAACCGACTTTAGATGTTCACCTCGGCCGACTTCTGGAAGGGCTGGGCCAAACAGGAATCAAGACAGCTGTGATCACCAACAGCACTCTCATCGACAGAGTCGATGTCCGGGCTGACCTCTTGAAGTCCTCATGGGTCTCTGTAAAAGTCGATGCAGCATCAGAATCCTTATGGCGCAAAATCGACCGTCCTCTCAAACCTCTCGACTATGATAAAATCAAAGACGGGCTTCTTCTTTTCAGCCGCGAGTTTAAAGGGACTCTGGCCACCGAGACCATGCTTGTGAAAGGCCTTAACGACTCGGCAGAAGACCTTCGGAAAACAGCTTCCTTTATAGCCCTTCTCCAGCCTTCTATCGCTTACATCAGTATTCCTACCCGCCCGCCGGCTGAAACCTGGGCGGTCCCCCCTGATGAATCCGTTATTAACGAAGCTTTCCATATTTTCTCCGAAGCCGGCCTCCCCTGCGAATATCTCATCGGTTATGAGGGGGACGCCTTCGCCCAGACCGGCGACCTGGCTGAGGATATCCTGAGCATCACCTCTGTCCACCCCATGCGGGAAGAGGCTGTCAAAAAGATGGTCGATAAATCGGATGCATCCTTCGAAGTGATCGAAGATCTGGTCGATAAAGAGGAACTGATACGAACGAGTTTTAATAACCACACTTTTTACCTGCGCAAACTGAAACGCTCAACCCCGAAGTAATAGCACCCCGGTTGTCCAAAAAGAGTTTCCAAAACCCGTCAAACCCATTACAATAGATGAGAGGAAAGAGGCTTTTATGGATGGACTAAAGTTAACTTTGAAACAACACCATACTCAACAGACCTGTTTTTCGGTGGGAGATATCACCATCGGCCGCGATTTTACCCTCATTGCTGGACCCTGCAGTATTGAAAGCGAAAAACAAGCCCTGTCTACGGCGTTTATGGTCAAAGAAGCAGGGGCCAATATTTTCCGCGGAGGAGCCTTCAAACCCCGGACATCTCCTTATTCTTTCCAGGGGCTTGGAGAACAAGCCCTGAAGATCTTAAACCTGGTCCGGCAGGAGACAGGCCTTCCGGTAGTTACAGAGATCATGGATCCACGCCACGTCGGCCTTGTGGCCGAATTTGCCGACATCCTTCAGATCGGGACACGGAATATGCAGAACTTCCCTTTGCTCAGAGAAGCCGGCCAAACCGGCAAGCCCATCCTGTTGAAAAGAGGAGTTTACGCTACTCTACAGGAGTGGCTTTCCAGCGCTGAATATATCCTGTCTGAAGGGAACCCCCATGTCATCCTTTGTGAGCGCGGCATCCGGACCTTTGAGCCTTATACCCGGAATACTCTGGATCTCAGCGCTATCCCCGCCCTGAAAGAGATCACCCACCTCCCGGTGATAGCCGACCCCTCTCACGGCACCGGACGGGCCTCCCTTGTCCCCTCCATGTCCCTGGCTGCTGTAGCCGCAGGAGCCGACGGCCTTATTATGGAAGTCCATTATAAACCCGAAGAAGCTGCAAGCGATAAAGATCAGGCTCTCTCCCCCGCTCTCTTCCGGCAAAGCGCACGTGATATCCTGGATCTCTACCGTTACCTCCATATACCGAAGAAAGGTCCGTGATCAAATATGTCTTCGGATCTTCTTTTCCCGGACGGCACGGTGACCCGTTTCTTTTTCAATACCCCCTTTTTTTCTCTTGACAATCTTCTTCCTGGCCGCCCTTTGATCTTCATAACGGACAGGAACATCAAAAAACTCTACCCGAGTCTTTTCCCCCCCTCACGAACCGTTGTCCTTCCTCCGGGGGAAACTCATAAAAACCGGAGGACCGTCAATTATATCTATAAGTCTCTTCTGGAGATGAACATCGACCGTTCCGCCACTCTTGTGGGAGTAGGCGGAGGAAGTGTCACCGACCTGACAGGCTTTACAGCGGCAACATACCACAGAGGGCTTACATTCGGATTTGTCCCGACGACTCTTCTGGCTGCCGTCGATGCCGCCATAGGGGGAAAAAACGGATATAATATGGGAAAAATCAAAAACTGCATCGGCACTGTGCGTCAACCCGGTTTTATCCTCTGGGATTTCTCATTTTTTTCTACCCTGCCTGAACGTGAGTGGATATCAGGATTTGCCGAGATCATCAAACACGGGGCCATCTCATCCTCTTCTCATCTAGATTTCCTGGAACAGCATACTTCCGATCATTTCAAGCACGATAAACTGCTCCTCGCCCGCCTTGTCTCTGAATCTGTCCGGATCAAAACCGATTTTGTCATAAAAGACCAAAATGAGGGAGGGATGCGTAAACTTCTCAATTTCGGACACACTCTGGGACATGCGTTAGAACACTCCTGTAAGTTAACCCACGGAGAAGCCGTCTCAAGGGGTATGGTTTACGCTTTACGGTTGTCAGAAAAGATCTCATCTCTGAACCACGAAGAAGCTCTCCGCCTGGAAGCCCTGCTGAAACACTACAGACTTCCTACCGCAATGGATTTTAAACCCGGCCCTGTTTTTAAGATTCTTGCCAAAGATAAAAAGAAACGGGGAGAACTTATCGACTTCGTTCTCTTGGAGACTTTAGGACACGCCTCTCTCCATCCTATCTCTTTTGAAAAGGTCAGAAAGGATCTTTATGATCTGTGCTGTAATCGCCCGTAAGACTTTTCCGGAGATCATGACGCTTCTTCCTGAATTCACCATGGCGGAGATCCGGCTTGACCTTCTGACATTAAACCCTGAAGAGACAGCGGACATCTTTTCATCCCACCCCAGGCTGATCGCCACTTTCAGAAAACGGGATGATGTCTCCGACAACGTCCGCCTGCATACACTCCTGAAGGCTCTGGATCATGGCGCCTGGGCAGCCGATATTGACCTGAGTGATCCTTCCGTCTTCATCTCTGCTGTTAAAAAACAGGGGAGCCGGCTGATTCTTTCATTCCATGATTTTCACAAGACACCGACGGTGACGGATCTGGAAAAGACTCTTCAAAGCATGAGACAGAAAAGCCCGGATATCATCAAGATCGCCTCTTACGCGCAGAGCAGCTCAGATATGCTGCGCCTCATCTCTTTTTACAACCGACCTTCCGCTTTCAATGCGTCTCTGATCCTTCTTTCCATGGGGCCCCAGGGGGTGCTTTCACGTATCGCAGCTCCTCTGCTCGGAGCGCCCTTCACTTATGCCGCTGCCGATGAATCCTCCAAAACAGCACCGGGGCAACTCACTGTCTCCCGGATGGAAGAGATCTTTTCCTTGATTACGACGGAAGAAGCTGAGAAGGAGAGCCTGTGATGAATATCACAGTCTCTCCTTCATCCCTGACAGGGACAGTCAACGCTCCCCCTTCAAAAAGCATGACCCTGCGCGCTCTTGCCGCCGCCTTTTTATCAGAGGGAGAAGCAGTTATCAGAAACCCGTCAGTCTGCGAAGATTTCAAAAGCGCCTGTGCCTGCCTGGAGAGACTGGGGACCGGGCTACTTCAAAAAAAAGAACGGCTGACTCTCCTCCCGCGTTTGCCCAAAGGCGGTGTCGTCTCTTGCGGAGAATCAGCTCTCTGGTTCAGGATGATGACTCCTATCCTCTCTCTTTTCCCGGACTCTTTTACTCTCACAGCTGAAGGATCCCTTCGACAACGCCCTGTGGGGATGATGATCAGGCCCCTTCAGGATCTGGGGGTCTCTGCCAAGTCATCAGGCTTGATCCCTCCCATCACAGTCAGAGGGCCCCTTCGCCCCGGGAGAGTAGATATTGACACCAGTATGACCTCTCAATTTCTATCGGGCCTGCTTTTTGCCCTGCCTCTTCTCACAGGGCCTTCGGTTATAAGGACAAAAGGGCTTGTCAGCCGCCCCTATGTTCTCATGACCATGAAGTTTCTTGCTCAACACGGGATTAAGGTGGAGAGGGATCGACACGACACGTTTTACATCCCTCCCTGTCAGCATTTTTCAAAAATCGATTATACCGTTGAGGGAGACTGGAGCGGCAGTGCATTTCTTCTTATCGCCGGGGCCCTGCACGGCCCGGTGAAGATTACCGGACTGGACTCTGAATCTCTACAGGGAGACAAAGCGATACTTGATGTGCTCCGTTCTGCCGGGGCGGCTATAACAGAGACGAAAAACAGTGTGACTGTCAGCCGCGGAAAACTGCAGTCCTTCGATTATGATGCCACAGATACTCCTGACCTGGTTCCGCCTCTGGCTGTGTTAGCCTCCTTCTGCCGGGGGACAAGCCATCTCCGGGGAATATCAAGGATTAAAACGAAAGAGAGTGACCGGGTTACATCGCTTCACGCCCTTTTGGACAACCTGGGCATCCCCGTCTCCCTGTCCGAAGACCTTATGGCCATTACAGGAACTTCTCCTGGCCGGGGTTCTGTCTCTTCCTATGGAGATCATCGGATAGTTATGGCTGCAACTCTTCTTGCATCGAAAGCCTCCGGTGATGTAGAGATCCGGGGCGCCCAGGCAGTAGCCAAAAGCTATCCGACTTTTTTTGATGATTACAGAAAACTGGGAGGTCTCACTCATGAATAGTTTCGGGTATCGTTTCCGTATCACGCTTTTCGGTGAAAGTCACGGCCCACTCATAGGAGTCGTCATTGACGGCATCCCTCCGGGCCTGCCCCTCTCTCAGGGTGATTTTGTTCAAGACCTCAATCGCCGAAAAAGCGGACAACCCGGCACAACACCGCGGTACGAGGAAGATCTTCCCCTGATCAAGGCCGGCCTTTATCGGGGAAAGTGCACCGGAGCGCCCCTTGTTATCCTCTTTGAAAACCGTGATTTTTCTTCAAAAGATTATGAGCCGTTTACCGATATCCCGCGCCCGGGACATGCCGACTTCACTGCAAAGGTCAAATACAAGGGTTACAACGACTCACGTGGAGGCGGGATGTTTTCAGGACGTTTGACGACAGCCCTTGTGGCCGCAGGTGTTGTGGCCAAAAAGATCATCGCCCCTGTCAATGTCTCCGCCTCTCTTCTCGAAGCAGGCGGTTCTGAAAAAATCGAAGAGACTGTCCGTCAGGCGGTTGAAGCCGGAGACTCTGTCGGGGGACTCATCGAATGCCTTGCCGATCAAGTCCCGGCAGGCCTGGGAAATCCTTTTTTCGACTCTTTGGAATCTCTTTTAGCCCACGCTGTTTTCTCCATCCCCGGAATCAAAGGTATTGAATTCGGAAGCGGCTTTCATTCTGCTGAAATGCGGGGATCTGAACACAATGATTGTCTAAAGGACAAAGAGGGACACACGTTGACCAACCATTCCGGCGGAGTCAACGGCGGGATCACCAACGGAAACCCCCTTCTCTTCCGTGTGGCAGTGAAACCCACCCCCACGATCACTCTGCCCCAGGAGACGGTCAACATAGCCACCAGCCGGATGGAGATGCTCCGGGGCACCGGCCGCCACGACGCCTGCTTCGCCCTCCGCGTCCCGGTGATCGTGGAAGCCATGACAGCTGTGGTTCTGGCCGATTACTTACTCCCTTGAAAAAACATCCTCCTCAAAAAGACTCAGCGACAAACAAACATCGGCAACAGCTGACAGCTTGTCTTTTTGTGGAGATTAAAAAAAAGCCTTCCTCATATTCACATACAAAGAAGGCTTAATACTGACTAGCGCTGGTCTCCGCAAAAAGACTCGCTGAGAAGCAAGACCCTTTATCAGCCAATTTTCTTGTCTTTTTGTGGAGATGTAAAAGAAAGCAACTTGATTGCTTCTCCTTATAGATCTCGGGGTCCCCGCAAAAAG
>JAFGWL010000046.1 GCA_016937175.1 Candidatus Mcinerneyibacteriota bacterium
GAAATCAGCCGCCAGGTCGGTAAGGGAAATATCGATCTCGTGGCCCACAGCAGAGATCACCGGCGAGGGAAAAGAAGCCACCGCCCGGACGACCCCTTCGTCGTCAAAAGCTGAGAGGTCTTCTCTGCTGCCTCCACCCCGGCCCAGGATGATCACATCCACCTCTTTCAAGGAGGCCAGTCTTTTCAAAGCGCTGATAATAGTGGAAGGGGCCTCCTCGCCCTGGACACTGCAGGAAGAGAGAAGGACCGTAACATGGGGGTTACGCCGCCTGATGACTTTTACGATATCCTGTAAGGCGGCTCCCCCGGACGAAGTGACCACCCCCACAGTCCTTGGAAGAAAGGGAAGGGGACGTTTCCTCGCCGGATCGAACAACCCTTCCTTTTCAAGTCTTTCCTTGAGCTCCCGCAGCCGGAGGCTTTTCAGCCCCTTACCGGCCACTTCAATATAATCGACGATGAGGGAATAGCGCCCCCCCTCACGATAGAGATTCAGTTTCCCCCTGAGTATGACCCCTGTCCCGTTGTCTATTACTTCGGGGAGGAGACGGGCACGGCTTCTCCATAGAATACATTGGATCTGGCTTTTCTGATCCAGCAAAGTAAAATAGACATGGCCGGAAGCGCTCTTTTTGTAATCCCCGATCTCTCCCTCTACAAAGAGGGCCTGGGGAAAAGAATCTTCCAGCAGGTCCCCGATAAGGGCATTGAGTCCCGATACTGTATAAGTCTTAGGTCCCATATTGCAGCTGATGGGCCTTTACCAGATTACGAAAAAGGGATGCCGTGGTGACGCTCCCCACCCCTCCCGGAACGGGTGTAATGGCAGAAACACGTTCGAAGACCCCTTCAAAATCCACATCTCCCGCTGTCTTCCCGTCGCTCATATTAAACCCTGCATCCAGGACAACAGCGCCCTCCTTAAAAAAATCTCCCTTGAGCAACTCGGCTTTGCCCACAGCAGCGATGACGATGTCTCCCCGCTTCACCACTTCTTCCAGGGAGCGGGTACGGGAATGACAGATCGTCACCGTGGCATGTCTATGGAGAAGAAGAAGAGCTGCGGGTTTTCCTACAATATTGCTGCGCCCTACGACAACAGCTTCCTTTCCCTTGGGATCTATGCCGTAAAAATCAAGGATCTCCAGGAGCGCTTCCGCTGTAGCCGGGAAAAGCCCGGGGCGGTTGAAGTAGAGATTAGCTCCGTTAGCGGTCGTTACACCGTCGATATCCTTTATCGGGTCCACAAGCTCCGGAAGAGCCAGGGTATCGTATCCAGGGGGAAGGGGCTGCTCTATAAAGATCCCCGTGATCTCCTCCCGGCTATTCAGTCGGCGGATCAGAGATTCGATCTCAGGGGCCGGGACGAAGGTATCGAAGAGATACTCCTCAAAGACGATACCCAGGCGGTGCGCCTGCCTTTTTTTAGCTTCCCGGTAAGCCCCGGAAGCCGGGTCATCCCCCACCTGGATGACAGCCAGGGTCAAGTTGTGCTGCGAGGCATAATCAGCGGTCTCAGCATTGATCTGTCTGGCCAGCTTCTTCCCCTCTAATAAAGTAGCCATTTTTCTCCACCCCCCTGTATTGGATCCGTTTGATCGAAAGGGCCTTACCGGTCACGGGATCAGCTTCGATCACCACCCCGGTATACCAGACATCTTCCCCGGCTTCCCTGAAGCGTTCAGGAAGATTCGTTACAAAGCGTTTTAGGATGACCTCCTTGTCCACACCGATCACAGAATGATAACTCCCTGTCATCCCCGCGTCGGTGAGGTAGGCCGTATGTCCTTCCAAAATCCTTTCGTCGCTGGTGGGGATATGGGTATGAGTCCCGATGAGAGCCGTGACCTTGCCTGCCAGAAACCAACCCATGGCCATCTTTTCAGAAGTGGCTTCCGCATGAAAATCACAGAAGATCAATTTCGTCTCCGTCCCGATCTCATTTAAAACCGAAAGCGCTTTCTGAAAGGGAGAGTCCACAGGCTCCATAAAGACCCTCCCCAGAAGATTAAAGACAGCCACCTCACAGCCCCGTATACGCAGACGGACAAAATCCCGCCCCGGAGCCCCCGTTGGGTAATTGGCCGGACGCAGGACCCGCTTGTCTTCCTCCAGGACATCGAAGGCCTCCTTTTGGCGCCAGACATGGTTCCCCGATGTAATGCAGGACGCTCCCGCTTCAAAAAGCTCATCCGCTGTCTTTCTGGTCAATCCTGTTCCGCCCGCGAGATTCTCCCCGTTGACGATGACCAGGTCGATCCCATGTTCCCGGATAAGGATCGGAGTCAGGGCGCGGAAGGCCTCCCGACCGGGGCCTGCATAGACATCTCCCACGAAAAGAGTCTTAAAAGGTCTATTTGGCATATTCTATATATCTTTTTTCCCGGATGACATTGACTTTGATCATCCCGGGATAATCCAGCTCTCCTTCGATCTTCTGGGCGATCTCCCGGGCCATCTTTGAGGCATTCATATCATCCACATCGTCGGGAGAGATAATAATACGTATCTCCCGGCCGGCCTGAATGGCATAGGCTTTTTCCACTCCTTTGAACCCCTGGGCGATCCCTTCAAGCTTTTCAAGTCTTTTGATATAGGATTCGATGCTTTCCCTCCGGGCTCCGGGACGAGCGGCTGAGATAGCATCAGCTGCCATGAGGAGGACGGCAAAGACCGATTCCTGCTCGATCTCACCATGATGGGCTCCGATGGCGTTGACGACCACGGGCTTTTCGCCATACTTTTTCGCCAGGTCGCTTCCGATCTGGGCATGAGTCCCTTCCATCTCAAAATCTACGGCTTTCCCGATATCATGGAGAAGCCCGATTCTTTTAGCCAGGGCGACGTTCAAGCCGAGTTCTCCGGCCATCACGCCCATGACAATGGCGACTTCCTTGCTGTGGTTCAAAACATTCTGCCCGTAACTGGTCCTGTATTGAAGTCTTCCGAGAAGTTTTACCACTTCTTTATGGACATGGGGAATATTGAGGTCGATGATGGTCTTTTCCCCCTCTTCCCTGATCTTCTTGTCCACTTCCTTCCGGCTCTTCTGGACGATATCCTCAATCCTTCCGGGATGGATCCTGCCATCGACGACAAGCTTTTCCAAAGACTGGCGGGCTATTTCCCTCCTTATGGGGTCAAAACAGGAGAGGGTCACCGCTTCCGGCGTATCATCAATGATGATGTCCACACCGGTGACACGCTGCAGGGTCCGGATGTTCCTTCCCTCGCGTCCGATAATCCGCCCCTTCATCTCATCGCTGGGCAGGGCCACAACAGAGACGGTATGGTCGGTCACTGTATCCACTGCCGTCCGCTGGATCGCTTCGACGATGATCTTTGTGGCCTCTTCATCCGCCTTTTCGAGGATCTCTTCCTTGACACGCTTAGCCAGATGTTCCGCTTCTTCACGGGAATCGCGGGCCACCTTTTCCAGGAAGATCTCCCGGGCCTCTTCCTCAGTGAGGGACGCGATGGCGCTGAGCTCTTCCATTTCCCGCTGTTTCATCGCTTCCACTTCCCGAACCCGTTCCCGGAGCTCCTTTTCTTTATCATCAACCTTTCGCTCTGTCTCGACAAGTTCCCGCTCTCTTTTTTCCAGCGTCAGGATGCGTTTATCGAGATTCTCCTCCTTCTGGAGAAGCCGCTGTTCGAACTTCTGAAGCGTTCGGTTTTTTTCGTCTTTTTCCTGTTCGAACTTGTTCCGCATCTCATAGAGCTCGCTTTTAGCTAGAAGCTGCCCTTCACGCTTGATGGATTCAGCCTCTTTATGGGCATCATTAAGAATATGCGCAGCCTGCATTTCAGCGCTTTTTTTATTGAGTTTCCCGATGAATATTCGCAGGAAAAATCCGAGAAGGACTCCTACCGAGACGAATACGACGATAAGCAGGGTATTTTCCATGCACACCTCCGATATGTTATTCCGGGAGGAGCTCAGGATTTCAGATGAAAAGAAAAAGCCCGCGACAGAGTGGCGTTCCTTTTTAGTTGAGTCCCTTTTTACAAGTGGGCGCCTTGTAAGCGGCTTCCTGATTCCATTCCACCGCCCGAATCGGGCTCCCAAGGGAAAAATGTTGGCTCAACATAAATAGGCATCCTCTCATGCCGCAGGCAGTTATATAATAACACTTTGCCGGTGCCAATGCAATATAATTCATAGGTGTCTCTCTATGGTTTTTTCTATTTCATCGATTTCCTGGACGATCCTCCGGTGTTCCTCTTTCAACTCCCAAAACTCTTCGATAACAGTCAACAGTGTCAAAACCAGTATATCTTTGGGAGCTTCCATCCCGCCTGCGGTTCTGGCTTCTTCGATCTTCTCTTCCAGAAAACGCGCCATGGCGGTGATCTCCCCACTGCCTTTATCCGAACTCACTTTATACTTTTTTCCTAAGATTTCAAGCTCTAAGGTATTCATCTTTCAAACCCCGAGGTTTTCCAGGGTATCGACGATCTTTTGAAGCCGAAGCTGCTCTTTATGTCTCGTCTCTTCCAACACCCTGAGGGATTCGCGTGCTTCCGTCAACGCATCCTCCTTTTCCCGGAGCTGGCGCCGGAGCTCTTCGACCTTCTCGATCAGTCCGAAGACTTTCTCTTCCAGGAGCGCCAGAGATCTTTCCATCCTTACCTCAATTCCGCATGAAAAACCTTTTTCATCCGGGCTACTATCTTTTGGATTATACCATCGATTTCCTTTTCCGTCAAAGTCCTTTCTTGTGACCGGAAGGTCAGAGAGAAGGCCAGGCTTTTCTTGTCCGAAGGAAGGCGGTCCCCCTCATACCGGTCGAAGAGGCGACACTCTTCCAGCAAAGCCCCGCCCTGTTCTACGATCTCGCTTTCCAGCTCACCGGCAGGAAGGGAAGAATCCACTACAAATGCCAGGTCGAAGTATACGGGAGGAAAAGGGGAAAAGGGCACAAAGGAGCGTCCCGGCTGAAATCTTTCCGCCAGAGCCGCTGTTCGGGCATAACCGCCCCAGACTTCCTGACGTATATCAAAGATATCGGCGAGGTCTTTTCGCAGCATTCCTATTTCCAGGGCCTCCTTTCCGTTCACCATGTAGACAAACCCAGACTGCGGTGCCCAGACGGGACGACGGCTCTCTCTTCTCTCAGCTTCTCTGCAGCCGGCTTTTTCCAGCAATCCCTCGATGATAGTTTTGGCGTCAAAATATCCCAGCTCATGGCCGGGAGAATAGACGGTCTTGGGTTCAAATCCGGCACAGAGGAAAGAAAGGGTCTCTGCTTCCCCTTCGAAAGAAGGATAGGACTTTCCCCATTCATAGAGCCTGACAGCCCCGGCTCCTCTTTTCAGGTTCGTCTCTGCGGCTTTCACCAGCCCGAGAAGAGGTTCGGGGTTCATATATTCCATGTCCCGGTTGAGCGGATTGACCACACGGGGCCGATCTCCGGGTTCATATCCGATTTTTTTCATCAGCTCTTCTGAAATGAAGGGATAGAGATAACATTCATAGAATCCGTTGGCTAAAAGAATCATCTCTATCTCTCTGTAAAAAAGGGTTCGTTTGTCGCTTTTCCCCTTTCTCATCTTTAAAAGGGGAAGACTCTCGGGGATCTTGTCATATCCGTAAAACCGCGCGATCTCTTCGATGAGGTCGATCTCCCGGCTTATATCCCAGAAGCGGCCGGACGGGACAGAGAGGGAGATAAGCCCTTCTCTCTCCTCGATAATATCGTAATCCAGTTTTTGAAAAAGGAGAGACACTTCATCCTGAGAAAGCGAAATCCCCAGATGGCGGGGGATCTGGCTCACACGCAGAGAGAGGGCTCGCCTTGGTTCAAAGGAAGTGCTTTTTTCATCCACCATACCCCGGCAAAGTTCCCCTCCCCCCCATAGGGCGATAAGTGACGCTGCTCTCTGCGAAGAGGTCTCCACCGCCTCGAAGTCCATCCCCCGTTCAAATCTGTAGGAAGAATCTGTCTTCTGGTTGTGACGTTTTGCTGTCATCCGGATAGAGACCGGGTCAAAAAGGGCTGCCTCCAGGACGACATCCTTTGTCTCGGGTGTGATCTCCGAGTTTTCACCCCCGATGACCCCGGCCAGGGCGATTCCCCGCTTCGTATCGGCTATGAGCAGGTCCTCGTCTGTCAACTGAAGATGCTCACCGGCCAGGGTGTCAAACCCTTCCCCTGCCGAGGCCTTCCTGACGACGATCTTTCCCCCGCTTACTCCGCTCCTGTCAAAGGCATGGAGGGGTAATCCATACTCCCACATCACGTAATTGGTGGCATCCACAATATTGTTGATGCATCGCAGTCCCACAAGAGCCAGCCGGCAACGGACGAGAAGGGGAGACTCTTTGACAGAGACCCCCTGGATCACACGGGCGGTGTACCTGAGGCATTTGGCTGAATCCTTCACTTCCACCCCGATCTTGTCCGTAACAGCCGTATTGCTTTCCCGGATCTGAAGAGGAGGGGTTTTCAGAGGCCTTCCCGCCGCCATGGCCACTTCCCGGGCGATCCCCCTTACAGAGAGACAATCGGGGCGGTTGGAAGTGATCTCAAAATCGATCACCGTATCATCCAACCCGAAATAGGGAAGCGCGGGGGCTCCCCGGACCGGTTCAGGGGATTCCTCCATCAGGAAGATCCCCTCTGAATGCTCTTCAAGGCCCAGCTCCTCAAGGGAACAGAACATCCCCCGGGATTCCACGCCTCTCAATTTTGCTTTTTTTATGACCATCCCGCTGTGAAGGACCGCTCCTTCCACTGCGACAGGGACGAAAGCTTTTTCCCGGACATTGGGTGCTGCTGTGACGATCTGCAAAGTCCCCTTTTCTCCCATGTCCACATGACAGACTTGCAGCCGGTCAGCATCGGGATGTTTCTCCACCCGGGTAATATAACCGATATAGACCTCTTTGATCCTGTCTGAAGGACAAAAGACTTCTTCTATGTGAAGGCCTTGGGAGGCCAGCCGGTGCTCGAGGTCCTCGAGGGCCAGTCCGTCCAGGTCCACAAATTCATTCAGCCAGTTCCATGTCACTTTCATCTGTCTTTCTCCTCATTTCTACATGGTGGTCAGCATACGCAGGTCATTTTCATAAAAGTAGCGGATATCCGGGACTCCGTACATGAGCATGGCCATCCGCTCCAGCCCGAATCCGAAAGCGAATCCGGTATACTTCTCAGGGTCGATTCCCACGGCCCGAAAGACTTCAGGGTCCACCATCCCGGCCCCTCCTATCTCCAACCACCCGCTACCCTTGCAGACAGAACAGCCCTTGCCTCCGCAAAAACAACTCATATAGACTTCAGCTGAAGGTTCTGTAAAGGGAAAGAATGAATTGTCAAACCTGGTCTTGACACCGGAGCCGAAAAGTTCGCTTAAAAAGGCATAGATGACCCCTTTAAGATCTCCGAAGGTGATGTTTTCATCCACAGCCAGGGCTTCTACCTGATGAAAGACCGGGGAATGGCTGGCATCGGGGACATCGTTACGATAGACACGCCCCGGAGCGATCATATAGATGGGGGGTTTCTCTTCCAGCATAGTCCGGATCTGGACAGGCGATGTATGGGTCCTGAGAACCATCTTCTCCCTGTTCAAATAGAATGTATCCTGCTCGTCCCGGGCTGGGTGGGTCTCAGGAATATTCAGGGCATCAAAACAGTGCCACTCGGTCTCCATGTCGGGACCCTGCCTGATATCAAACCCCATGCGGATGAAAATATCTTCCATCTGCCTGCGGACCGTAGTCAGGGGATGGACTTTAGCAGGAAGGACCCCGCGCGCCGGAAGGGTCCAATCCACCGCTATCTGTCCTTTACAACTTTCCACAGCCCTTTTCTTTTCTTCCAGGGCTCTCTCCATCTCTGCTTTGGCTTTATTGACTTCTTTTCCCAGGGTCTTCTTATCTTCAGGAGAAAGTGTCTTGAGAAGCTTCATCATCTCCATGATAACGCTCTTTCGCCCCAGGTATTTCACCCGTACATCATTCCACTCCCCGGGGGATGCCGCAGCATCACACTCTTTATGAAACGCCTGGAGCAGAGGCCCGATTTTTTCTGTTTCTTTCATTATCCCTCACTGACTTTCTGTGTCCTCTCCCATGTCTCTTCGGCTACTTTTGCCATTTTATATCTTTTAAGATACTCATCCAGTATCACATTTAACGCTTTAGTCCGGTTTTCAAAAAAATGGTCCTCTTTAATGATCCTGTCCAATTCCTCGATCAGATAGGTCGATACAGCAACTGTGGTAAGTCTGTGCATGGCAACCACCTCCATTAATTTATGACACACCTGCCCAGTGTGTCTCCTCCATTATACAGGGGGGGTCAAGAGTTTCAAGAGCAAATCTCCGGGGTCACAGGCGGACTCTCTCCATAAAAAGGGAAAGGATCTTTCCATGGTCGAAAGCCAGGGAAGGAAGAGCGGAAAAAGAGAACCAACGGCTGTCACAGGCATCATCTCCCGGCCTGAGATCACCCTCGTCTGCGGCTGTCCCGTAATAAGCCAGCGAAACGGTCCCCCGTTCAAGGTCGCGTCCCGGAGAATCGAAGACAGCAAGAAAACGGGGGTCTTTCAGCTCAAGACCGGTCTCTTCGCGGACCTCCCGGACTACCGCCTCCCCAGCCGTCTCCCCCCAGTCCATAAATCCTCCGGGGAGAGCCCAGCTTCCCCGGAAGGGGTCCCTTCCCCGCCGGATGAGAAGAATCTTCCCCTGGCTGTTCAGCACGATACCGTCCACCACGGCAGGCCGGTTTTTCCAGCGGCCGCAATAGGGACAATCCTGCCGGATCTCTTCTGATAGAGGGTCCAGTGCCCGGTTATAGGCTGAAAGAGTCGCGGGGTGGATGAAAAGCCCTTCCTTCCCCAGAAAAGCAATGACCAGAGAAAGGGCTTTAAAGTAGGCCTCCCGGGGAGCTTTCCGGGCCAGCTTGCGCAGGAGGCGTCCTTCTTCCCACTTTCTTCCCGGTTCTCCCTTATCGGCCACATAGAGAAGGCGGGCCAAAGGTGTCATCGGAGGCCGGGCTGTCACATGGGAAGAGATAGCTGTCAGCACCTCTTCGTCCGTGACAATCCCTTCTCTTTTCAGAAGACAGGCTCCGGCCTCACCATGGAGAAGAAGAGGCCTCTCTTCTTCCCAGGGTTCGGGATGAGTCCCTCCTTCTCTGCACAGGCGGAGTATCTCCTCCGGGGGGAGGCCCCGGGCAATATCATGGTAAAGCCCTGCCTGGTAAGCCCTGGCAGGGGAAATATTCCAAAGAGGGGCCACTTCCGCCATAAAGGCCGCGGTCCGCTCCATGTGACGGACACGCCCCGGCTCCACACCCGCTATTTCAAAGATCTTCTTTTCCATCCCTCAACTCTATAGGGCCTGTGAAAAAAGTCAAGAAGAGCACCCTCTCTCTTTACAAATCTTTCGGAAGGCGTAGAATGTGAGAAATAAGGAGGTTTTTTTATGGCTGATAAAAAAAATCTTTCTCCCGGAGACCTCTATCGGCTTGAAGTCCTGACAGGGCTCTCCCTTTCC
>JAFGWL010000010.1 GCA_016937175.1 Candidatus Mcinerneyibacteriota bacterium
AAGGTCTTCATCCGAAAACGCTGGATCGCCGCACCGGGGGAAGAGGAGACCCTGAAACGTGTCTTTGTCTCGGCAGCGGACATGACAGACTTTTATGAAGCCCGTCAGGCTGAGAGAGCGAGCGAGCACAAGTATCAGATGCTGGTGGAGAAGGGCAATGACGGGATCGTCATCCTTCAGGAGGGGAAGATCACCTTTTCCAACTCCAAAACAGGAGAACTTCTCGGATATTCCGAACAAGAGCTGACTGGTAGTGATTTTTTGAATCTGATGTCCCCTTCTGAAAGGCCCAAAGTAGGGGATTACTACAAGCGGAGACTTCAGGGAGAAGATGTCCCCTCCTTTTATGAGACGGTTGCTCTTACTAAAGACGGAAGAGAGCTCCCCATGGAGTTCAATGTCTCTCTCATCGATTATCAGGGGAAACCTGCGGTTTTGGCCTTTGTCAGAGATATCTCCTTCAGAGTGGAGGCCGAACGTTCCCTGCGTGTGGAAAAGGCCCTTTTCGAAGGATTGTTTGAAAATGCTCCAGAAGGAATCGTCCTTGTTACACCGGACAGTATCATAACCCGGGCGAATCGTGCTTTTCTGTCCATGTTCGGATGGGAAGAAGAGAATATTATCGGGAGAAACATCGACGAGCTTTTGACCGATGAAAAAACAAGGTCGGAAGCCTATTCCATCACTCATGAGATCAAAGACGGGGCCGAACTCTACGCGGAGATAGAGACGATCCGGTTGAAAAAAGACAGAACTCCCCTGGATGTCTCCATCATCGGAGTGCCCGTTGTGATGAATAACGAAAAACTGGCCGTCTACGGTATCTACCGCGATATTACACAGCGCAAGGCCGATGAACGGGCCCTCAAAGAAGCTACAAAGAAGCTTGAGGAGCTGGCCCGGACAGATCCCCTCACAGGCCTTTTGAACCGACGGGGCCTTATGGAGATGATGGAGTATGAGATCAAAAGAGCCAAACGGTCCGGGAAACGTTTCTCCGTCATCATGGGGGATATCGACCATTTCAAAGAGATCAACGACCTTTTCGGCCACGATACCGGGGATATTATTTTGGAAAACCTGGCTGATATCATGAAGAAGAGTCTGCGCTCTCAGGATATCATCTCACGCTGGGGGGGAGAGGAGTTTTTGATCCTTCTGCCTGAGACTCCTCTGGCCGGGGCCCAGTGTGTCGCTGAAAAACTCCGCCAGAAGATCATGGAGCATGTCCACCACATCCGGGATATGGAGTTCAATGTTACCATCACCTTCGGGGTCTGCGAAGTGAAGAGCGATTTTGATACGGAAATCTGTATCAAACGGGCGGATAACGCCCTTTATCAGGGAAAAGAGAACGGCCGGAACCGGGTCATGGCTTCCGGGGATTGATCTTATTATTAATTTCTTGAAAATAATTAAAAAACAAGTAAAGTCAGGGAGATGAAAAAGATAAAAAGCCTCCTGGGAGCCCTTTTAATTCTCATTCTTTGGCAGATTCCTCCTGTTTTCGGAGGAGAAAGTACTTATGAGTCGCCCGGGGATGTGGTAGCAGGCCCGCGCGCATGGCTCGTACCTGCAGGCGAGATCCTTCTTGTCAACGGAGCTCTGGGAGCTGCCAACTACTATATCGGATCCCGGAGTTGGGCTCAGATAGGGACCGCCTCGATCATCGAAAATTTCGAACTGGGTTTTGACTGGGATCCGGATGGTTTCCCCTGTAACACCCTGGATCATCCCTATCACGGAGCGGTCTTTTTCGGCGCCGCCCGGTCTGTGGGTTACTCCTTCAGCGAATCGCTCCTCTTTTCGACTTTGGGAAGCCTTCAGTGGGAGTTTTTTATGGAGACCGAGCAGCCCTCGACCAACGATTTTATCATGACCTCCCTGGGGGGAGCCTTTCTCGGAGAGATCCTCTTCAGGACTTCCGTCGAATTTTTACGCCCCCGGCAAGGGAAGTCTATAAGTGCGTGGGGACACATAGCGGGTTTTCTGACTTCTCCCCCCCTGTGGGTCAACAGCCGTCTTTACAAAAATAAGATAACGTTCCATAAGGAGCCTTCTCCCTTTGAATATTTAGCCCTGGGAGCCGGCCTGGGAAATGCCCAGTCGAGGGGTGAGCCCGATGTGCGATACAATCCTCTCCTTTTTGCCGAAGCCCGGTACAACAGGACCCGGGAGGGCCGGAGTGTCCTTGCCTATGACTATTTCACAGTCCGGGCTGAACTGGAGCAGATCAAGACAGGGGATATCCTGAAACGGATCGAGTCCAACGGGATCCTGGCAGGCTCATCAAAGCCTCTCTTTGGGGCTGACAGGTCTTTATTCGGCCTCTTTGCCTCTTATGATTATATGGAAGGTCTCTGGTATGACCGGTTCAGCGATGTGGGGATCGGCCCGGGGATGCTCTTGGAATATGAAAACGCCAGGCAGCGGGTGGCCTTTTATTCGGGCATCTATGCTATTTTCGGCGCTGCCAGCGCCCGGTATGCCCTGATCTACGGGGATACTCCCTATGAAGAGAAGGATGAGACCTACAATTTCGGAAGCGAGTTGAAAAACGGAGCCTATTACATGGGCCCCGGGATCATGTCGCGGTTTGAACTAAACTACAAACGGGGCATATTTTCGGCCCGGGCAGCCCTCCGCCAGTTCTGGGTCCATTCGGTCCATGCCACAGACGCCAATGAGTGGGGGTTTTTGATCCCGTTCTCTGTGTCCATCCGGCCGGCCCCTTTTCTGGTCTCGTTTGAGTATGAGCTCATCCATCGGGACTCTTTCTACGATGACTATCATCCCCTCCACAATGATGCCTATACCATGAAAATGTACACCGGTTTCACCTTTTAAGACTCTCTTCTTGTCGGGGCAGAAAAAGATATTATAATAGCGGTGGAGAAAATATGAAAAATACCATTGAAATCATCGGAGCCCGGGTCCACAACCTTAAGAATGTCACCTTAAGCCTGCCCCGGGACCGTCTCATCGTCTTTTCCGGAGTCTCCGGTTCAGGTAAATCTTCCATGGCTTTTGATACAGTCTACGCTGAAGGGCAACGGCGCTATGTGGAAAGTCTCTCCAGCTATGCCCGCCAGTTCCTGGGTATCATGGACAAGCCGGATGTGGATTTCATCGAAGGCCTCTCACCGGCTATTTCCATAGAGCAGAAATCCAGAAGCAAAAACCCGCGCTCCACGGTTGGGACGGTGACAGAGATCCACGATTACCTGCGTATTCTCTTTGCACGGATCGGGGAGCCCCATTGTCCCGTCTGCGGAAGGCCTGTGAAGAAACAGGCCCCTGATGAGATGATCGACAGGATCCTGGAGCTGCCTCCCGACACGAAATTCATGATCCTGGCTCCCATGGCCCGTAACAGGAAAGGCGAGTACAGGGAGTTTTTCGAAAAACTCCGACGTGAAGGATATGTGCGTATCAAGGCTGACGGAGTCGTCATGGAGCTGGAAGAGGGGACAGCCCTGGAAAAAAACAAAAAACACGATATCGACGTGGTGGTGGACCGCTTGGTTATCCGCGAGGGTATCCGTTCTCGCCTGGCTGATTCCGTGGACACGGCGCTGCGCATGGGTGGAGGGAAACTTCTTGTGGAGACAAGCACTGGGGATCAGAAATATTTCAGCGAAGAGCTCTACTGCTCCCATTGTGACCTGAGCCTTCACGAGATCACACCCCAGACCTTCTCCTTCAACGCTCCCCAGGGGATGTGCCCTGTGTGTAACGGGCTGGGTGTGAACAAAGAGGTGGATGTCCGCCGTATTATCACCAATGATGAACTCTCTGTCATGGAAGGGGGAATCCGCTTCTGGGGACAGCTCAAAAAGAAGAAAGACAACTGGAACTACAAAAGGATCATGCGTATCCTGGAACACTACGGGATCGATCCCCATACCCCGGTGAAAGACTTCCCTCCCGAAAAAATGGAGAAGATCCTCTACGGGGATAAGCAGCTTAAGACCAGCGGCGTGGTCAATGCCATCAAACGCCTCTACCGGGAGACACAGTCTCCGGAGATGCGCTTCTATTATGAGTCATTCATGAGCGAAAAGGAGTGCGAATCCTGCAGAGGACGGCGGCTGAACCCCGAAGCACTGAGTGTCACCATCGGGGGACGCAATATTGCTGAGCTTTCCTCCTGGTCTATTTCTGAGCTTTATGCCTTCTTTCAGAATCTGGAACTCGACGAGCAGAGGGCATTCATCGCCAAAGAACTTATCAAGGAGATCGACAGCCGTCTTAAGTTTCTTCTGGATGTGGGCCTCTATTATCTAATGCTGGACCGCAAAGCTCCTACCCTGAGCGGCGGCGAGTCCCAGAGGATCCGATTGGCCAGCCAGATCGGAAGCGGCCTTATGGGTGTCCTCTACATCCTGGACGAGCCTTCCATCGGACTGCATCAGAGAGACAATGTCAGCCTGATCAATTCCCTGAAGAATTTGAGAGACCTGGGGAATACGGTCATCGTCGTGGAGCACGACCGTGATACCATTGAAGAAGCAGACGTTGTCGTGGAGTTCGGCCCCGGAGCAGGCGTCTTCGGAGGAGAGATCACCTTCAGCGGAACCCCTGAAGAGATGAAAAACGATCCCCGCTCCTTGACGGGCCAGTATCTGCGTTATGAGAAAAATATCAGCCCCAAGGAGACAGAGCGCCCCCTTTCAGGAGAGTGGCTCAAGATCACCGGATGCCGCCAGAACAACCTGAAAGAGATCGACGTCGATTTTCCCCTGGGCGTCATGACTCTGGTCACCGGGGTCTCGGGATCGGGGAAATCCTCTCTTATTTCGGATACTCTTTACCCGGCCCTCCACAACAGGCTTCATAAATCGGCCTGGGAAACGGGAGCTTTCAGGGAGATCGCCGGGACAGAGTTTATCGACAAAGTCATTGAGATCAATCAGGACGCCATCGGGCGGACACCCCGCTCCAATCCTGTGACCTATGTCGGGGTCTTCACCGCCATCAGAGATCTTTTCGCCTCTCTGCCGGAAGCCAAGATCCGAGGTTACAAACAGGGGCGCTTCAGCTTCAATGTCAAAGGCGGACGCTGTGAAGCCTGCGGGGGGACAGGACTCAAGGAGATCGAGATGCATTTCCTCCCTGACCTCTATATCACCTGTGATGTCTGCAAGGGGAAAAGATACAACAAAGAGACTCTGGAAGTCCGCTACAACGGGAAAAATATCAATGATGTCCTGGAGATGACTGTGGAGGAAGCCAAAGAGTTCTTTGCCAATATTCCCGCCATTGCAACCAAACTGGATACCCTCTACGATGTGGGCTTGGGTTATATCAAGCTCGGGCAGTCGGCCACCACCCTTTCAGGGGGGGAAGCCCAGCGGGTGAAACTGGCTAAGGAGCTGTCCCGCCAGAGCACGGGGAATACCTTCTACATTCTGGACGAGCCTACAACCGGGCTCCATTTCGACGATGTCAATAAACTGCTGAAAGTCCTCAACCGCCTGGTGGATGCGGGAAATACCATGGTGATCATCGAACATAACCTGGACGTGGTGAAATACGCCGACTGGATCATTGACCTGGGCCCCGAAGGGGGAAAGGACGGGGGAAAAGTCCTTTATGCAGGCCGTCTGGAGGGCCTTTTTCAATGCAAAGGGTCTCATACCGGACGCTTCTTAAAAGAGTATCTGGCCAAAGAGCATGAGGGCCCGCTTAAGCCCTGATCTTACCCTGCCTCTTCTATCTTGAATCTTGACAGTATCACCCGTTCCTCGTATAGTGAAAATGAAAATTTTAAAAAAACATTGAAGGAGGAACAATGAACAAGGGGACAACTCTTCTTCTCATTGTATTTCTGTTTGCCGGCTGCGCGCGTTTCGCTCAAAGCGAAGAGACAAAAGCCGAAGCTGTGCTTGAGGCCTGGACGGGAAAAGCTCAGAAAAGCACGGCGGCTGTGATCGGGCTCGTCGACGAAAACGGAACGAGGTTTTTTTCATCGGGAAAGACTGAGCAAGGGGGATTGCCCGTAAATGATGAGACTCTCTTTGAGATCGGATCCCTGACCAAGCTGTTTACCGCCCTGTTGTTGACTGTCCTGAGTGAAGAGGGCACGGTGAATATGGATGCACCGGCCTGGCGTTATCTGCCGGAAAGCCGCCCTTATCTGCAGAAAAAGGGGCATCCTGTCACTTTGCGCCATCTGGCAACCCATACTTCGGGCCTGCCGAGGATTCCTCCGGATATGGGCCGTTTCGATATGATGAATCCGTATGCGGTTTTCGGAGAGGATGACCTTAGGGCTTGTATCAAAGCAAGCCCCCTCAAAGGAGCTTTTCTTCCCGGCGAGGCCTATGGCTATTCCAATCTGGGTTACGGGTTGCTCGGGTATCTTCTGGAGAGAGCCGGACAACGGCCTTATGAAGAGCTTCTGCGTGAAAAGGTCCTGACTCCCCTGGGGTTGAACCGGACACGGATCTCCGCTGACGGGCTGGAGATGGCGCGTCCCCACGGCCTTTTTCATAACCCGGTCCCGGCCTGGGATTTTGATGTTCTGGCGGGATGCGGGGCTCTCAAGTCTTCTGCCCGGGATCTGGTTCGCTTTCTCTCTCTTGTCATGGATCTTGAGGAGGATCCCTTACAAAAGAGCGTGAAGAGGACTCTGAAAGAAGAGTGTCCCCTGGAATCCGGAAAAGACGGTGATTATATCTGCCTGGGATGGCATAAACTCACCCTGGCCGACGGGGAATCATACTATATTCATGATGGCGGGACCGGCGGGAGCCGCTCCTTTATGATCTTTCATGAGGGAAAGCGGAAGGGCGCTGTGATCCTTACGAATTCAGCACAGTCCCAGGACGACCTGGTCGATTTTGTGATGAAGGAGTGGATGCAATGAAAAAAGAACTCGAACGGTTCAGGAGGATGAATACAATTTTACATCATCTCTCTCAAGCCGGTTTCCTTTTTTTTATCCTGGGCAATGTCTTTATGATTCGTTTTTTTATGTCTTCATTTGCGGGGGAGTTCAAAAAAAATGATTTGAATCTGGCCATGGTCTTTATGGGGATCTTTATGGTCTTTATCAGTATGGCCGATGCAAGGAAAATATCACCGAAAGAAGAGAAAAAAATAAGAGAAAAATATCGCCGGGCCTATGTTTACCTTGTATTGGCTCTGTGTGGTTTTGTTTTGTCCATCCTTTTAGGCCTCTTCTATCTCCTCTATGTCAGGGATTTTTCCCTGGGCGTGTCCATCGCAACATTCGGCCTGGGAGGTGTAGCCCTGCAGAAGTATCATCTGGAGCGTTACACAGCCGTTCTGGAAAAGGCTGCCGAGAGCCGCGGGGAATGAAAAAAATCCTGCTCGTCGACAATTACGATTCCTTTACCTATATCCTCCTTCATCTTCTCCAAAGTATTTTCCGTGGGTCTATCGAGGTGATCCGGAATGACGCCTGGAGAGAAGAGGAGCTCTTGAAACGGACGTATGATGCCTATGTGATCTCTCCGGGGCCGAAGACTCCCCGGGAAGCGGGCCTGTCTAACGCTGTCATCCGTATGTTTCATCAAGACAAGCCCGTTCTGGGGGTCTGTCTGGGAATGCAATGTATCAACGAATTTTACGGCGGCACAACAGTGCGTTCTCAAAATCCTGTCCACGGGAAAGCTTCTCCTGTGGAGATTCATAAGCAGATAAATCTCTTCAAAGGGGTCTCTTCTCCCTTTCAGGCGGCGCGCTACCATTCCCTTGAGTGCCGCGTGGCATCGCCTGAACTGGAGGTGACCTCTTCGTATCTGGGGATCCCCATGTCCCTGGAGCATTTCTCCCTGCCTCTCATGGCAGTCCAGTTTCATCCGGAGTCCTTTATGACCCCGGTAGGGAAGCGGATCATCTCCAATTTTCTGAGGTGCGTATGACGCTTCTCAAAGTGAAAAGTTTCCGCAGGACGAAACGGTCCTGTGACGACCCTGTGGAAGTATGTGCACGCCTGCCGCGAAGCGTTCGTCCCGCCCTTCTTACAGGCAAGGGGCCGGAAGACGTCTCCCGGTACTCCTTCCTTGCCTGGTCTCCCTATGCTGTGATCACCTACCGGCCCGGTTTTTTTACGCTCTGCACAGGAGAGGAGACGCTTGTCTGGAAAATACCTTTTTTTGAAGGATTGAAGAGGCTTCTTGAAGCTGTCAACTTTCAGGATCTGCCATCTCCGTTGAATAAAGTCGGGCTGCTGGGGCTCCTCTCTTTCGAGCTCTACAAGGAGGAGGAGGCGTTCAGCGGGGATCTTCCGGGCCTCTATCCCTTTCCCGAAGCGGAGTTTATCCTCTATCGCCGTTATATCGTCTGGAATCATGCAAAGCACAAAAGTTGGGAGTATGAGATCACTTATGAGGGAACGGGACTTGGGGAGGAACCCTTCTGCAAAGAGACGGCTGCTGCGCCCGGCTTTACGGAAAACGGTAATGAAAAAGAGGCCTATATGGCCCGGATCGACCGGATCATCGAGTATATCTGCGCCGGGGACGTCTATGAAGTCAACCTGACCCGTCCCTTTTCCTTTCCCTTCTCAAACGACCCCTTTGCGCTCTTTGAAAAGCTTTACAGGAAAAATCCCGCCCCCTTCAGCGCTTATATCGACGGTGGCGCCTTTCAGGTGATCTCCAACTCTCCCGAAATGTTTCTTCGCGCTAAAGGGAGGAAGGTGGAGACACGCCCCATCAAGGGGACGGTGCCCACCAGCCCGGACGTCGAAAAAGACGAGGCCAACCGTGATTTTCTTCTCTCATCGCCCAAGGAAGAGGCAGAGCTCTTTATGATCATCGATCTTCTGCGTAATGACCTGGCCCGGGTCTCCTGCCCCGGATCCGTCAAGGTGATCCATGAAAAGAGATGTGAGAAGTATCAGAACGTCTACCATCTTGTGGGTGTCATCCGCAGCCTGCTCAAGAAGAGAAGTGATTATACAGACCTCTTCAGAGCGGCTTTCCCAGGAGGGTCCATCACAGGTTGTCCCAAGATCAGAAGTATTGAAGTCATCCGGGAGCTGGAGCAGCGGAAGAGGCATCTCTACACCGGATCCATCGTCATGATGAACAGCCAGTCTCTTATCTCCAGTATCGCTATCCGGACAGCGGTGGTCTCTCAGGGGAGGATCTTTTTCAATGCAGGGGGAGCGGTTACCGTGGCATCGGATCCTGAAAGGGAGTATGAAGAAGTATTGGCCAAGGTCTCCAATTTTCTGGAGTTATTCATATGACGGTGATCTGGCATAACGGACAGTTCAAAGACATCCGGGATAAAGTCCTGTCTCCGGAAAGCCCCGGCCTGCAGTTCGGAACGGGCTGTTTTACCACCATGTTCTGCTCAAGCGAGGGATGCGAGTTTTTGTCCGCCCATCTGGAGCGGCTTAAAAAAAGCCTGGGTCTTTTCAGGATGGATTTTAAAAACGAGGATTATCAGAGTCTGGCCGAAACTCTTCTGGAAAAGAACGGCTGGAAAGAAGCCCGCATGAAGATCCTCTGTGTGGAAAATGAAGAGAAAGGGACAGATACTTTTCTTATGCCTTCGCCTGCGGGAAAAGAACCTGAACCTGTTCACCTTGTTTTGTCCGGGGAAAAGAGGGGAGACCTCTTCATCTATAAGCACAAGCTCACAAGCTATGCCTATAATGCCTACTATATGAGGGAGGCGGCCCGAAGCGGCCGGGATACCCTCTTTATAGATTACCGCTCCCATCTCCTGGAGACAGCCACTGCCAATCTCTTTTTGATCAGAGGCAATGAAATCCTCACTCCCCACCATTCTCTTCCCCTTCTCGACGGGATCATCAAAGAGGAGCTTTTAAAAGCGCAGTCGGCAGGCCCCTATCAAATCAGGGAAGAGTTCCTGACAGCGGAGGATCTTACAGAGGTCGAGGGGGCTTTTCTGACGAATTCCGTGAAAAAGATCATCCCCGTCTCCTCACTGGAAGGACGATCTTTTGACAGCGTTCGTTTTCCTGCCCTTGAGCGCTCTCTTCGGGCTATCTTAAACGAGCGGGCCAAAACATCCTTCAAGCTCTCTTTATAGAAAAGAGAGGCTTGCCGTCAGGCCTCTTTTCACCTATACTTTCAGAGATAAAGGAGGGATAAAAATGAAAAAGCGACTTTCCATGATAAGTTTGATGATGATACTGTTTACAGCCTCTGTCCTGGCTTTTCCCCTGATGGGGGGGCGCTCCATGTCCATGGGAGGGACCGGTGTGGCGTCTGTTCACGATGCTACAGCGGTTTTTTGGAATCCTGCAGCGATTCCCTTTATTCCCAGAAAGACCCTGGAGGTCCAGTTTGCCTTCGGCCTGGATGTGACCCAGAATATCTCTCAATATTCTGACGAGTTTCAGATGGCTGACGATGACTATAATGCTTTTATGGCTGAAGTGGAGAACGCCACAGGCCTGTGGGATGCTCCGGAGTATGTTGCCGATTTCAAAGCTCTTTACAATAAGTACAGCGCTATTCTTGATGAGTTCGATGACAACGGCGTGGGAGCCAATATCTCAATCGCTTCCGGGATGTTCTTTGCCATCCAGGAGTTGAAAGGCTTTCAGGTAGCCTTCGGGACAGACCTCGTCACCGACAGCCAGATCTATACCCGTCAGGTGGATACCAGTATCCTGCGCACTGTGCCCATGGATTATCTCTCCCGGGCCTCGATCAGGCAGAAGCTACTTGATGAAGGGTTTGTCGGGACAGAAGCAGAACTACAGAATCAGATCGATACCATCATCACCACCATCCTTAACGAGCTTAACTCAGGCGATTCTGTCTTTGCCCCCGGAGAGTATGACGAGATTTACGATTTTCTGGTGACTCAAAGAGGAGAGGTGACCACAAGTTCTCTCTACGGGCTGGAAAACAACGGCAGTGAAGTGGCCGTAAGCGGCGTCTTCCTCAACGAATTCCTTATTTCTGTCTCCAAGGGGTTGAACCTGGGGCCTGTGGAACTGGGCGTAGGCGGTAACCTCAAGATCATCAAAGGATATAACTACAGCGACGCTCTGGTCGTCAACGATTTCAGGGATGAAAACTCTGACGATATCCTTTCGGAAAAATATGAAAACCCCCATGAAGGGCAGACCATCGGGATTGATGTGGCGGCCTTTGCCCGTCTGGCAGGAAACCTCCGGGCCGGGCTCATGATCCGAAATCTCATCGCGGGAGAGATCTCCTGGGACGAGAAGAACGGCTTTACCCCGCCTGCTTACAAACCCAAGACGGAAGTCAGGCTGGGAGCGGCCTATGCCCCTGTCTCCTTCCTCACGGTCACAGCCGATGCCGACCTGACCAAGGTGGACGGCGACTATTCGGACATCCGGAATATCGGCCTGGGAGCCGAAGCGCGCTTCCTCTTTGCCCGTTTCCGGAGCGGTGTGATGTTTACCCCCGATCTCGGAGATAAATTGGAATATGCCGATATGGTCTATACGGCAGGCCTCGGGCTTGATTTTTCCCTGATTAATATAGATATTTCCGCCATGATGGCTTCCGGAGACAGCGGCTTTACCATGAACCAGGATGAACTGCCCCAGCGGCTGGGTGTTGCAGCCAATGTCGGGATCAAGTTCTGAGAAAAGGAGAGATTATGCCAGCACTACTTTTAATCGGCCTTCTTGCCTTCTTCTTTGTGATTATCCCCATCATCATCTACAACGGGTTGATCCATAAACGCAATATGGTGGACAACGCCTTTGCGTCCATCGATGCCATGTTGAAAAAACGCTACGACCTGATCCCCAACCTGGTCAACACGGTCAAGACCTATATGACCCATGAAAAAGAGACATTGACTAAGATCACCGAGCTCCGCGCCAAAGCCCTGGATAACCGCGATCCGGATACCCAGGCCAAGGTGGATCAGGAGATGACCGGGCTCATGCGCTCCATCATGGTGGCTGTGGAGAACTATCCCCAGCTGAAGGCCAATGAGAACTTCATGCAGCTTCAGGCCTCTCTCAACAACATTGAGGAACAGATAGCAGCAGCCCGCCGCGCCTACAATGCTGCTGTTACTTCCTACAATACAGCCATCCAGATCTTCCCCAACAGCATCATCGCCGGCATGAAGCATTTTACCCCGCGCGAACTCTTCGTGATCCCAGCTGAAGAAAGACAGAATGTGGATGTGGGGAACCTCTTTAAAAGCTGACCATGGGACAGACAGAAAAAAATAATCCTTTCCTGGACGGGGCGCTAGACCCCGTCCTGGAACAACTTGAACAACAGCGCCTTTTTATCAAAAGGAAGTATTTCCATCCTCTCACAGCTCTTTTTATCCTGGCCGGGATATTTCTCGTCATGTACCTGACCAGGCAGAATATCAAAATATTGCTGGCGCCGGCGATCCTGTCCTTTCTCGGGGGAATCGTCTATACGGCTCTGGCGCAGAAACCTCTGAGCGAGTATAAGAACGCCTACAAAAGTGAAGTCATCAAAGGGCTCATCGACCGCATTCATCCGGGACTCTCCTATCAGCCTTCTCTCTGTATCCCCGAATCCCGCTTTATGGCCAGCGGCCTGTTCCTCAAAACACCTGACCGTTACCGGGGGGAGGATATGGTCTCGGGAATGGTGGGAAAGACACAACTCACCTTTTCGGAGATCAGAGCCCAGTACAAGACAGAGACCACAGACAGCAGAGGTAACAGACGCACCCAGTGGCATGATATCTTCCGGGGGATCTTTATCATCGCCGACTTCAACAAACCCTTCAAGACAAGGACTCTGGTCCTTCCCGATACAGCCGAGAAGATCTTCGGCTCTCTCTTCGGAAACACCCTTCAGAAGTGGAATAAAGGAAGAGGAGACCTCATCAAGCTGGAAAATGTCGAGTTTGAAAAGGAGTTTGTGGTCTACGGACAGGATCAGGTGGAGTCCCGCTATATCCTGACTCCCGACCTCATGGAGCGGATCCTGAACTTCCGCCACAAGACAGGGAAGCCCGTGTATATCTCCTTTCTGGACAACAGCATGTTCGTGGCCCTCTCCCAGGCCAGGGACCTTTTCGAACCCTCCATGGGGCGCTCTCTTCTGGATACAGCACCGCTGGAATCCTATTATGAGATTTTGAAATTGGTCATCGGGATCGTGGAGGATTTCAACCTGAATACCCGGATCTGGGGCAAAGCGTAGTCCCCTCTGCAGCAGGCGCCTACCTTTCTAAATCCTTGACTTTACCCACCCTGTATTTACAATAAGGGCATAATCAGCGAGGTGATAATATGCAGAATGTCTATGATACGCTCAAAGCGCGGGGCTTTATTGAAAATGTGACGGATGAAGAGGCCGTCAAAGCCCTGTTGAACGAACCCCGTGTCTGTTATACCGGATTCGATCCCACAGGGGATTCTCTCCATGTAGGCCATCTCCTGCCGATTATGGCCCTCATGCATATGGAGCGGGCCGGACATAAGCCCATCGCCCTTCTGGGCGGGGGGACGGCAATGATAGGAGACCCCAGCGGCAAGACGGAGATGCGGCAAATGATCACCGCCGGGACAATAGAAGCCAACAAAGAAGCTATGAAGAAGCAGATCGGACACTATTTGGACGTGGAAGGGGGGAAGAGCTTGGTGCTGGACAACGCCCGGTGGCTTCTTCCGCTCAACTATATCGAATTTTTACGCGAGATCGGCCGCCATTTCAGTGTCAACCGGATGCTCGCAGCCGAAGCTTATAAACAGCGCCTGGAAAGAGGGCTTTCTTTTATCGAGTTCAACTACCAGATCCTCCAGGCTTTTGATTTTCTTACCCTCTACCGCTCCCACGGCTGTCTCCTCCAGATGGGAGGAAATGACCAATGGGGGAACATCCTTGCCGGTGAAGACCTGGTCAGGCGCCTTGAAGGGAAAGAGGTCCATGCTTTTACCTACCCGCTTCTCACAACAGCTGACGGCAAAAAGATGGGGAAGACCGAAAAGGGAGCTGTCTGGCTTTCTTCGGAAAAACTGTCCCCTTACGAATATTTTCAGTTCTGGCGCAATGTGGAGGACAGCCAGGTCATCAAGCTGCTCAAACTCTTCACCTTCCTTCCTCTGAAAGAGATCTCCGAGATGGAAGAGTGGACTGACTCCAGGATCAATAAAGCCAAAGAGCGCCTGGCCTATGAAGCCACTGTGATCACCCACGGAGAAGAGGAAGCTCGGAAAGCCCTTGAAGCCACCAAGGCTGTCTTTGCCGGGGCCGGAGCCAGCAATGAAGCGCTTCCCGGAACGGAGATCAAGGAAGAGGATTTAAACGTGCGCAATTGGGATGCTGCCTCCTTTCTGGCAGAACTGGGCTTCTCCCCGTCGAAGTCGGAAGCTAAAAGGCTTATCAAACAGGGGGGTGTGAGTTTCAACGGAGAGAAGGTGAGTGACTTTGCCATGGCTGTGACAGAGGCCTGTTTCGATGAAAACAAAGAGTGCCTTATCAAGATGGGAAAGAAGACCTTTTTCAAGGTGGTCTTGAAGTAAGGAGAAGGATGATCCGCCAGAAGGTGACCTACATCATCGGGCACAGGAACCCCGACACCGATTCTGTGGTCTCGGCCATGGCCTATGCCGTCTTTAAGAGCCGGACAGAAGAGGGGGTTTTTATCCCGGCCCGGGCCGGAAAACTCAATCCCCAGACGGAATATATCCTCAACAGACTTGGTTTGACCCCTCCTGAATTTATCAGCGACCTGATCCCCAAAGTGGATTTTTTTATGACCTCCCCGGCGGATACCCTGGCCGATGACACTTCTCTCTGGGAGGCGCTGCAGGAATTGGAGAAGACAGGGCATAAGATGCTTCCCGTTGTCGGTTCCGACGGCACCTACAAGGGAGCGCTTCACTATAACGCCTTTGCGCGGAATATGATGCAATACATCTCCCCGGACCGGGCCACAAGGGTTCCCACAAGCTTGAGGTATCTGGCAGAAGCCCTTCAGGCGGAAGTGGTCCTGGAGAAGGAGAGAGACGTTATTTTTAAGTCCCGGATGCTGGTAGCCGCCATGGAAAAAGAAGCTTTTCGCGCCTATCTGGACAAAGAGAAGCCGGAAGAGGCGGTCGTCATCGTCGGGAACCGCCGTGATATCCAGGCTCTTTCCATCGAACGGGGAGTGAGAGTCCTCATCATTACCGGCGGAAAAGCGCTGGATGCCGACCTCACAGAAGAGGCCCGTAAAAAGAAGGTATCGGTCCTCGTCTCTCCCTACGGCACAGCCCGGACCTCATGGCTGGCCATGTATTCTTCTCCGGTAGAAAGCGCAGCCGATTTCTCCCTGGAGCCGGTAAAGATGCGTGACCCGATCCGGAAGATCAAGGAGCGGCTGAACAGGTCCGTTTCCCGCTGCCTGCCCGTGACCGACGAGGAAAACCGCCTGATCGGGGTCCTCTCCCAGGGGGATATTCTCAGAGAACCTCATATCGAACTCATTCTCGTCGACCATAATGAATCGGGCCAGGCTGTGGAAGGGGTAGAACACTATCGGATACGCGAGATCATCGATCATCACCGCCTGGGCAATATGCATACAGACGACCCCATTACCTTTATCAACAGACCTGTCGGAGCGACAGCCACATTGATCGCTTCACTCTTTTTCCGGGAGGGGGTCTCTCCGGACGAAAAGACTGCTGCGCTTTTACTAGCCGGGATCCTCTCGGATACGGTCATCCTCCAATCAGCGACGACGACAGACGAGGACCGCACTGTTGCGGCATCCCTGGCGGAGATCTGCGGGCTCTCTGTAGAGGCATTCGGGCAGGAGATCATGAAGGCCTCCTCCCGCTTGGAGGGACGAAGCTGCGATGAGATCCTTGATGCCGACCTGAAATATTATCAGGCAGGGGAGATACGCTTTTCCGTAAGCCAGGCGGAGGTCATCTCTACCCCGAATCTTCTGCGCCGTAAGGAGGAGATGCAGAAACGTCTGGAAGAGCGGTGCCGCCGTGACGGCCTGCTTTTCAGCGCCCTTATGGTGACAGATATCGTGGCTTTGAACAGCTATCTTATGATTGCCGGGGACCCTCTTCTCATAGGGATGATCGGCTACCCCTTTGCAGAAGAGGGGGTCTTTTCACTCAAAGGGATTCTGTCACGCAAAAAACAGTTGGTCCCCTACCTGATGGAACTGGTCAAAAAATATGGATAAGCATGACCGCCTTCTTCTCCTTCATCTCCTCATACCCGGAGCTCTTCATTGGCGTTACGGGGAGTATGCCTACGGGCTTATGACCTTTCTGATTGTCCTGGGAGGGACCTGGCTCATGGTGAAAAAGTTTATGTCTCTTCTTCCCCGGCTCCTGCATGTCTCTCCGGAGAATGCTGCAGGCCTTCTGCCCCCGCTTCTTGCGCTGGCCGGTATTGCCGTTGTGATAAACCTTATCCTAGCCCTGTCAGTCTATCATATTACCCAAAAGATAAAAACGGAGGTGACCTGATGCTTTTAATTAACGGGACCATCGTGACCATGGATGACGAGAAGAATATCTATTCTCCCGGGGCCCTTCTTATAAAAGAGGGGAAAATAGCCGATGTGGGGGAAGAGAAGACACTGAAAGAGATGTACCCCAGAGAGCCCATGCGGGACCTGGAGGGCAAGATCGTCATGCCGGGGCTTATTAATGCCCATACTCATACACCCATGGTCCTCTTCCGGGGCCTGGCTGATGACCTGCCCCTGGATACATGGCTGCAGGATTATATCTGGCCCATGGAAAACAAGATGATCGATCCCGATTTTATCCGCCGGGGAGGGCTTCTGGGGATCCTGGAGATGATCGCCTCGGGGACCACCGCCTTCAATGATATGTACTTTTTCCAGGATGTATTAGCAGGAGCTGTCAAAGAGAGCGGAATGCGGGCTCTTCTGGGCCAGGGGCTCATCGACTTTCCCACACCGGAAGCCAAGACACCCCAGGAGGGGATCGCAAAACTAACAGCCCTGGCAGAAAAGTGGGAAGAGGACGACCAGGTCCGGATATCGATCTGTGCCCACGCTCCCTACACCTGCTCATCGGAGCTTTTGAAGAAAGCCTATCATCTTTCGGAAAAACATCACCTACCTTTTCATATCCATGTCGCCGAGACGCGCAAAGAGGCCGACCTGATCAAAGAGAAGAAGAAAGAGGAGAGTATCGTCGAGTATCTGGACCGGTTAGGGGTTCTGGACTCTCATGTGGTGGCAGCCCACTGCGTCTGGATCAGTGAAAAGGATATGGACATCTTTCATCATCGTAAAGTGAAGATCGCCCACAACCCCACGAGTAACCTGAAGCTGGGAAGCGGAACGGCTCCCCTCCACCTCATGCAGAAACACGGCCTCACCGTGTCCCTCGGAACCGACGGCGCAGCCAGCAATAACAGCCTGGACCTCTTCCGTGAGATCCGCCTGGCGGCCCTTCTTTCCAAAGGGCTTCAACAGGACCCTGAACTCATCCCGGCCTATCAGGCGCTGGAGATGGCCACCATCAACGGAGCCCGGGCCCTGGGGATGGATGATATCACAGGAAGCCTGGAGATCGGGAAATTCGCCGATTTTATCGTCATCGACACATCCGCTCCGGCAATGCGTCCCCTTTACCACCCCGTGTCTCATCTGGCCTATACAGCGGGGAGGGAGAATGTGGAAGAGGTCTATACATCGGGCAAGCTTCTCTACCGCAAGGGAGAATATTTTACCTTGGATGCTGAAAAGATCCTCGCCGAAGCGGAGACTGCAGCTGAAAGAATCCGAAAAGAAAGCAGGGTATGAAAAAAAGTATTCTTCTCCTTCTTCTTTGCGCTCTGTCTATTGCTGCGGGCCTGGCTGCCCCCCCACGAAGGGTGATCTCTGTCGCCCCGTCTCTTACAGACCTTGTCCAGGCAATTCTCGCAGAAGAGTCCCTGGTGGGGATCAGTGATTACTGTGTCTGGGAATCAGATGTTCCCGAACCGCCCCGGATCGGAAAGACTCTGGCTCCGTCCAAAGAGGAGATCCTGCGCCTGAAACCCGATATGGTCCTCGTATACCGGGAACAGCAGGGGCTTATCACTTTTCTAATAGAAGCGGGGATCCCGTATCTGGCTTTTGCCCATACGACTATAGGCGATATCTACGACACTCTCTATCGCCTGGGTGAGCTCTTCGGCCGGGAGGCCGAAGCCGCCGATAAGGTCCGTGAGATCGGAAGCCTGCTGCTGAGGCTTGAACGAAATACTGAAGTCCCGGATGTCCCCCCCAGGGTGCTCATCATCGTAGGACGGGAGCCGGGGTCTTTAAAGAATATCTATGCCGTGGGACACGGTGATTTTCTCAGCGAACTGCTGGAAAGCCTGGGAGCTGAGAATGCCTATGAGGGGAGCCTGGCCTATCCCCGATTCAGTATCGAGGGGATCGCAGCTCTTGACCCCGACCTGATCATTGAGATCCTTCCTGACCTGGCGCGTGCCGTGGGGACCGAAGCTCTCAAAAAAGACTGGAAGGCGGGAGCTCCTTTTCTGAGAGCCGTACGTAACGGGAAGGTGAAAGAAGCGCCCCCCGGCTTACGGGTGGAGCCTTCTACCGAGGTTATTCCTCTGGCCCATACTTTGAAGGAAATGATCTATGCTGATTGAAGCCCGGTCTCTTTTCGTGGAGATCAATACTGCAGCCATCCTGAAAGGGGTGGATCTTTCTGTTACAGAACCCGGCCTTCTGGCTGTGGTGGGACCCAACGGATCGGGGAAGACCACATTGCTGCGTGCTCTCACAGGGATCCTTCCTTCGCGTTCGGAGGCTCTCTCTTTGTGTAATGAAGCCGTAGAGGGGACTTCCCGTAAGCATTTAGCTTCTCTTGTCAGTTATATACCTCAGATCAAGGAGACTCTTCCCACTCTGGAAGTGCGTCATTTTCTTCTCTTTTCACGTTTTCCCAAAAAGAGCTTTTTATCTTCCTACGGACAGGAGGATTACCGGATCATCGACGAGACAGCCCGGCTCTTGGACTGCCGCGAACTCCTTTCCCGGACACTGGACACTCTCAGCGGGGGAGAACTCCAGCGGGTCATGATTGCTTCGGCCCTGGTCCAGGAGACGCCTCTCATCATGCTGGACGAACCCACGGCCTTTCTGGATCCAAACCATCGGATCGAGATCTTCGGACTTCTCCGGAGGATCCAACAGGAGGCCGGCAAGACCATCCTTCTGGTGACTCACTTTATCGAATATGCCCTTAATTACGCGATGAGGATCGTGGCCCTGAAGGAGGGCCGTTTAATCTTTGACGGAGAGCCTGATGAGATGGCCCGCAAAGGGGTCATCGACACCCTGTATGATATGCATTTCAATGTCATGCACCATGACAGACGCTATTTTGTCTATCCGGCTGAGGAGAAGAGATGAAGAACAAGATTCTGCTGATCTCCGGGCTTCTGCTGCTTATCCTTTTACTGGCGCTTTTCGCCCTGGCCGGAGGCCGTTTTCTATCGCTATCGGCCTTCTGGAAGCCGGAACACAGCCAGTGGGCGCTTCTCTGGGGACTGCGGATCCCCCGTGTCCTGGCTGCTTTTCTCGTAGGGGGGATCCTGGCTTCAGGGGGGCTTATCTTTCAATCCATTTTTAAAAACGACCTGGCCTCTCCCTTTACTTTGGGGATCGCTTCAGGAGCTTCCTGTGGAGCCCTGCTGGGGATCACCTTAAAACTCCTCTTTCCCGGAGCCACAGCTCTCTTTGCCTTTGCAGGAGCTTTTGTCTCTGTGCTTCTTGTCCTGGCTGTAGCTGCCCGGGTGCCCCACGGGTCTGTCTCCACTATTCTTCTGGCCGGGATCGCCGTGAACTTCTTCTTCGGCGCAGTGATCCTTTTCCTCCAGTATCTCTCACCGGCCGGAGACTTGGCTCTCTCCCTGCGTTGGATGATGGGGGGGATAGACGTCTACGGGACCAAAGACCTGGTGATCCTGCTGCCCTTTTATGCCGGGATCGGCATCCTGACCCTCCTCTTTGCCAGGCACCTGGATATCCTTCGTTTAGGCGAGGAGCTGGCCCTGGGCAAGGGGGTTCCTGTCAGGAAGACGCGCACGTGGCTTTTTGTCTGGACTTCGCTTTTTATCGCCGGGGCGGTCTCTCTGGCCGGGCCCATCGGTTTCGTGGGGATCATCATTCCCCATCTGGCCAAGCTCTTTTTTCCCTGGGGACACAGGCGTCTTTTTCTTCTTTGCCTCGCCGGAGGCGGTATTTTCCTCGCGTTTACCGATACCTTGGCAAGGACCCTTTTTTACCCGGCCGAGCTTCCCGTGGGTGTCCTGACAGCAGCGGTAGGAGTCCCCTTTTTCCTTTTTAAATTAATAAAACGTTGATATTCTTTAAGTTAAGCTGTTTTGAGAGGGGCTTATTTCCTTGACACTCCTCTCATTCTTCAGTATCATACTCCGGGTATGCGAGAGTGGCGGAATTGGCAGACGCGCCAGACTTAGGATCTGGTACCTTCGGTGTGGGGGTTCGAGTCCCCCCTCTCGTATCTATGCTGTTTCGAAAGGAATATTTTGTCAACAATGTAAGGGGGAATGAAATCTATGAAATTGGAAATCAAAAAGAATGAGTTAGGCCGGCTGGGATACGGGTTTGAAGTGACTCTGGAGAAAAAAGAGTTCCAGAAGGCCTACAAGAATAAACTCGGTTACTACGCTAATACCATGCAGATAAAGGGCTTCCGCCAGGGCAAGGCTCCCCTCTCCATGGTGGAGAAGATCTACGGTGAGAGCATCAGAAGCGAAGCCGCCAACGATCTTCTGCCCAAAATGATCGACCAGGCTCTGAAGGATGAAAAGATCCAGGCCGCGACAGACCCTGAAGTGAAAGATGTCAAAATGGAAGAGGACCTTCAGGTCACCTTCGATGTCTTCGCACAGCCTGAGATCGAAGAGATCAAGACAGCAGGGATCAAAGCCTCCCTCAAGACAGAAAAAGTCACTCAGGATGAGATCGACAAGGAGATCCAGGGGATACTGGAGCAGAAAGTCACGTATGAAGAGATCAAGGATAAAGAGAAGAGCGTGGAAAAAGGCGACCATATCTATCTCGACTTTGAAGGCTTTTTAGAGGACGGGACTCCCATCGAAGGCGGAAAGGCGGAAAACTATCTCCTCGAAGCCGGCAAGGGCAACTTTATCAAAGACCTGGACGACAATCTTCCCGGGATGAAAGCCGGAGAAGAGAAGCGCGTTGATGTCACCTTCCCCGAAGAGTATCACGCCAAGCATCTGGCCGGGGCCAAAGCCTACTTTAACGTAAAAGTGCGTTCCATCGTGGAGAAAAAATATCCTGAACTTTCCGATGAGCTGGCAAAAGAAGTCTCCGGGCTGGAGAGTGTCGCTGCCCTTAAAGAGCGGATCGAGACCAACCTGAAAGAAGCTAAGGAGGACGCGGCAAAGAATGAACTCCGCAAGGATGTCTTTGCACAGCTCCTGAAAAAGAACAAGGATTTCCCTCTTCCCGGAAAATTGGTGGATGAGGAGTTGGAATCCCTGAAAAAGAACAACCCTGAAGCTGAAGAAAAAGAGTTGAGATCTCAGGCCGAGGATTCTGTCCGCGGTTATTTCCTTCTCCACAAGATCGATGCGGAAGAGAAGATCGATATCACGCAGAGATTACAGGAGGAGATCGCCAAGTTTTCCCTCTATTTTGGAAAAGACGTTCAGGCGACAGCCAAGATGCTGGAAGATAACGGCATGCTCAACAAGATGGCCTACGACCTCTGGGAAAAGAGCGCCCTTGACAAAATCATAGAAAGAGTCGAGAATAAAAAGGACGCTTCAGGAAGCGCTTCGGCCGGGGAAAAACCCTCGGATGCGAAACCTGCGGCTAAAAAGACAGCTGTTTCAAAGAGTTCTGAGGCGAAAACGACAACGGCGAAAAAGAGCACCGATCAGACAGCCGCCAAGAAGACAGCTGCGAAAAAGACGACTAAAGAGAGCAGCGAAACAAAGAAAACAGACAAAGCCTAAGGAGGTTTTATGAATCTCACTCCTATTGTCATCGAAGAGACCAGTAAAGGGGAGCGGGCGTATGATATCTACTCCCGTCTTTTAAAAGACCGAATTATCTTCATCGGTTCTCCTATTGACGATTATGTGGCCAATGCCATTATCGCCCAGCTGCTTTTTCTGGAAGCCGAGGATCCCGACAAGGAGATCTTTCTCTACATCAACTCTCCCGGAGGGATCGTGACCTCAGGGCTGGCGATCTACGATACCATGCAGTTTGTGAAGCCCCCCATCTCGACCATCTGTATCGGACAGGCTGCAAGCATGGCCGCTCTTCTTCTGGCCTCAGGCAGTCCCGGAAAACGTTTTGCACTGCCTCACTCCCGGGTGATGATCCATCAGCCCCTGGGCGGCGTGGAAGGCCAGGCCAGCGATATCGAGATCCATGCCAGGGAGATCCTGAAGATGAAGGACTTGCTCAACGACATCCTGGCTAAACATACAGGACAGACCCTGAAGCAGATCCAGAAGGATACGGAACGGGATCATTTCCTCTCAGCAGAAGAGGCGAAACAGTACAAGATCATCGACGATATTATAAATAAACGTTAGGAGCAGAATGGATCAGGAAATCAGATGTTCCTTTTGCGGGAACCCTGTAGATGCCGTGGAACGGATGTTCCGTTCCAAGATCGACCCCCGCACTCATATCTGTAACGAGTGTGTGGAAGAACTCGGGGATATGCTCTATGAGTTTGAAGAGGTCGAAGAGACAGGAGAGGCCCACATCAAGCGGAAGGAAGATGAAGCCATCCGTTTGGTGAAGCCGCGCGAGATCAAAGAAGCTCTGGACCAGTATGTGGTGGGCCAGGAAGATGCCAAAAAGGTCCTGTCTGTGGCGGTCTACAACCATTATAAGCGGATCAAACACAATGAGCCGAAAAAAGACATCGAACTGGAGAAGAGCAATATCCTCCTCTTGGGCCCCACCGGCTCGGGTAAGACCCTGCTGGCCAAGACCCTGGCTGGGATCCTGGATGTTCCTTTTGCCATAGCCGACGCCACCACACTCACAGAAGCGGGGTATGTGGGAGAAGATGTGGAGAACATCCTCCTGCGCTTGCTCCGGGAAGCCGATTTCGACCTGGAAAAAGCCCAGAGGGGTATCATCTATATCGACGAGCTGGATAAGATCAGCCGTAAATCGGAGAACCCGTCCATTACTCGCGATGTCTCCGGAGAGGGAGTCCAACAGGCCCTTCTCAAGATCATCGAAGGGACCGTGGCCAATATCCCGCCCCAGGGAGGGCGGAAGCACCCTTATCAGCAGTTCATCCCCATGGATACCACCAACATCCTCTTTATCTGCGGCGGAGCCTTTGACGGCCTGGACAAGATCGTCTCCCGCAGGCTTGGGAAGAAGACCGTGGGTTTCATGCGCGAAGGAAAAGTGACCCTTCCCGGGGAACAGCAGTTTTTGAAAAAAGTGGAGGCCGAAGACCTCATCAAATACGGACTGATCCCTGAGATCGTAGGCCGGATCCCCGTAGTCTCTGTCCTGGATCCGCTGGATGAGGAAGCTCTGGTGAAGATCCTCACTGAACCCAAAAACGCCCTCACGAAGCAGTATCAGAAATTTTTCGAGATGGAGAAGGTGGCCCTGGAGTTTAAGCCCGAAAGTCTCAAACTGGTGGCCAAAAAGGCCATGGAGAAGGGACTGGGGGCCAGGGGATTACGCTCCATCATGGAAAGCCTCATGCTAGACCTCATGTATGACCTGCCCGAGATGGAGGGGTTAAGCCGCTGTGTCATCGATGAGAAGGCTGTGGAGGGAACAGGCGCTCCTGAATTCTTTTACGACAAAAAGGAAGAAGAATCAGCCTGATGGATATTCAGTCTGTTGAATTTCTGACCTCCTATGCCGGCACAGGCAAGGTCCCTGACTGGGGCCTTCCCGAGATCGCCGTAGTGGGGCGGTCCAATTCCGGAAAGTCTTCCTTTATCAATGCCGTTCTGGGACGCAAGCAGATCGCCCATGTGAGTTCAAAACCGGGGAAGACCCAGACGGTGAATTATTTTGTGGTCAACGCCGACTTTATCTTCACGGATCTCCCCGGATACGGGTTTGCCAAGACGTCCAAGGCCCACAGGGAGGCCTGGAAGAAGACCATCGATAAGTATTTTAATTTCTCTCCCCGGCTCAAGCTGGTGATCATCATCACCGATGTCAAGGTGGGGCTGACAGAACTGGATGCTCAGATGACAGCCTATTGCGCCGGAAAGGGGATTCCGTTTTTTATCATTGCCAATAAAGTGGACAAACTGAATCAGAGCCTGCGGGCCCAAAGACGCAAAGAACTTGATGCCAGTGTGGGAGAAGAGCATTACCTCTTCTTCTCGGCGCTGAAAAAACGCGGGGTTCAGGAATTTTTGTCCCTTTTGGAGCAGTTTCTGCAGAAATGAGGAGGTAACGCATGCCGTCATTAGTTGTGGTGGGAACTCAGTGGGGAGACGAAGGAAAAGGGAAGATCGTCGACCAGCTTGCCGAGCGTGCTGACCTGGTGGTTCGATTCCAGGGGGGAGCCAATGCCGGCCATACCATCTATGTGGGGGAAGAGAAGTTCGTCTTTCATCTGCTCCCTTCGGGGATCCTGCATGAGAAGTGTATCGTCGCCATCGGAAACGGTGTGGTCCTGGACCCCGAGATCCTCATGGATGAGATCAACACGCTGGAAGACCATGGTTTTTCCGTTTCTCCCGAAAACCTGAAGATATCACCGCTGGCTCACGTGGTCATGCCTTACCATAAACGCCTGGACGAGCTTCAGGAGATGCGAAAATCGGAAGGGAAAGTGGGAACCACCAAAAGGGGGATCGGACCCTGTTATGAGGACAAGATGGCCCGGATCGGCATCCGTGTCATGGACCTCATCGATGAGGAGCGACTCTCCAAGCGCCTGCGCTATGCGTTGGAGCTGAAAAACGACCTCATTACCAAGATCTACGGGGGCGAACCCTTTACTTATGACGAACTTTTTGAAGAGTATGCCGATTACGGACGGCGCCTGGACGATTTCGTCTATGACGTCTCCTACCTGATCAACGATTTTCTGGACAACAATAAAAAAGTCCTTTTTGAAGGGGCCCAGGCCACCTGCCTGGATATCGATTTCGGTACCTATCCCTTTGTCACCTCGTCCAGTACCACCATCGGTGGTGCCATTACCGGATCGGGAGTGGCTCCCAAACGTCTGGAAGAGATCCTGGGGATCGTCAAGGCTTACACTACCCGCGTGGGAGAGGGGATGTTCCCCACAGAGCTCACCGGGGAGATTGGACAGCGGATCAGGGATATCGCCGGAGAGTATGGAGCCTCCACCGGGCGTCCCCGCCGCTGCGGCTGGCTGGACCTGCTCATGCTGAAATATGCCGTCCGGATCAACGGGATTACATCCATCGCCCTTACACGGCTGGATGTCCTGGATTCCTTCGAGACGATTAATGCAGCTACCGGATACACACTGGAGGGAGCCGAGATCGAAGAGTTTTCCCCCTTCATCCTCTCTCTGGGAGAGCTTAAGCCTGTGTTCAGGACATTCAAAGGCTGGCAGAAGGGCATCACCGAGGTCACAACCTATGAAGACCTGCCTGAAGAGGCCAGAACATACATCGCCTTTATCGAAGAGTATCTCAATGTCCCCGTCTCTATCGTTTCGGTAGGCCCAAGGCGGGATCAGACCATCATCAGGCCCGGATACACTCTCTTGTAGAGGTAAAAAGGGTCTTTGATTTTTTCAGGGGCGCTTCAGGCGCCCTTTTTTTTAAACCTGAAATGGGAGATATAGGGGAGGAAGAGAAGGACCAGCAGGGTCCCTTTGATGATACTGCTCCCGCTCACGCTCCACCAGACGCCGGCCACCCCCAGGGAGGTGCCGGTAAGAAGAAGGGCGGCGGGGATACGTAAACCCGTAAAGATGATGCTGGTCAGGGCAGGGGGGAGGGTCTTTCCCATTCCGTTGAATGCCCCGGCTGTGGTGATCTCAATGGCCATAAAGAGCTGAGAGTAACCCAGGATCTTAAGATAGAGGACTCCTTCGGGGATCACGTGGGGTTCGTTGATAAAGACGCGGAAGATGGGTTCTCCGGCGAAGACCAGAAGGCCTGTGGCCGCCAGCCCCACAACACCCATGATGCCCATGGCTGTCTTATAGCCCTGTTTGATCCGATGCAGGTCTTTGGCCCCGTAGTTCTGTCCCACAAAAGCCCCCAGAGAGGTGGCGATCCCTCCTGCTGTGAGCCAGGAGAGGGCTTCGATCTGGGAGCCGACCTTCTGAACGGCGATGGGGACAGGGCCCCAGGTCGAGAGGATCTTGGCGATGATCATGGCAAAGAAGGCAAAGAGCATATTCTGAAGAGCCGGCGGAAGGCCGATCTTTAAGACATTGGCCATGCGGCGCCCCCGGGCTCTTTTGAAGAGCTCGTTGAGAGCGATGACTTTGTTTTTGGAAAAGGAGCCCAGAAAGAGAAGGAAGACCGTCATCTGGGAGAGGATCGTGGCGATGGCAGCTCCCCGGACCCCCATGGCGGGAAAAGGCCCCAAACCGAAGATCAGAACAGGGTCCATGACCATGTTGATCACCAGGCCCACAGCGTTGACATGAAAGGGAAGCCGGCTGTTGCCCAGGCCGTTATAGATCCCTGTCATGGTGGGATTGGCAAACATAAAGACCGATCCGGCTCCGATGATGCGCAGGTACTGGATCCCCGCTGCCGTGACGTCAAACCCGTTGTCTACGCCCAGCGCGAAAAAGCCGATGAGGGATTTGGCACCTGCAACGAGAAGAAGCCCGTAAAGGGCCGAGAGCAGAAAGGCCAGACGGAAAGAGGATCGCCCGTACCCCGCTGCCGCTTCCAGGTCCCTGCGTCCCAGGGATTGGGAGACATTGACTTCGGCTCCGATCTTGGTGGAAAAGAGGAGGGCATTGCCGAACCAGATAAAAAAGCCCGCTGTCCCTACCGCTGCCACAGCGCCGCTGCCCACCCGGCCGATCCAGACCATGTCTGTGAGGTTATAGGCCATCTGCATGAAAGAAGTCGCCATGATGGGGATGGAAAGCTTGATCAGCTGGGAAAAAATAGGGCCCCGGGTGAGGTCGGTATGGGTGACGCTCATAGCACTCCTTTTGTCGAGCCCCACTATATCAGTTCTTTCGCTAAACGCAATATAAATGTCTTTTCAGAAGGCTTTGCAGCATCTTGACGGAAAAGGGGAAATCCCCTATAATCCGGGTAATCT
>JAFGWL010000047.1 GCA_016937175.1 Candidatus Mcinerneyibacteriota bacterium
AGAGGATCCTTTTGACATGATTTTCCTGGATGCGGCCAAAAAGATGTATCCTCGTCTCTTTCCGCTTCTCCTCAAACGTTTGGCCCCCGGAGGGATCTGGCTGACCGACGATGTCTTTCTGGAGATGGCCCGTTTCCCGGCACATATCAGGGGAATCAACCAGGCCCTCCGCCGTTTCAACTCTCTGGTCTACAAAGAGGAGAGCCTTCAGTCTGTGATGATCCCCCTCTCCCATGGGCTTCTCCTGTGCAGGAAAAAAGAGTCATGAAGCAATCGTCTTGACTTTTCACGGGAAGCTCATACAATCACGGTATGGAATCGTTGCAGAAGGGGACAATCCTCGATATCACCGTTGAAGATCTCAATACATCCTGTGAAGGGCTGGCCCGTGTCGACGGGATGGTCCTTTTTGTTCCGGGCCTGCTTCCCGGGGAGAAGGCTTCTGTCAGGATAACAGAGGTCAAAAAAGGGTATGCCCGCGGGGAGTGTCTGAAAATATCCGAAAAAGCGCATTTCCGTGAAACTCCCGCCTGTCCCCATTATGACCTTTGCGGCGGTTGTGATTTTATGCATGTCAAATACGATAAAGCCATGGAGCTCAAAGCCCATATTGTGGCGGAAAACCTCAAGAGGTTGGGCCATGTGAGCTGGGATGAAAAAAAGATCAAGCTGATCCCGGCAGAGAATAAAGTCCATTACCGGAACAAATTTCTCCTCCCTGTCCGGGCTGACAAGGAGGGACGGTTTGTCTGCGGCGCCTTCCGACGGGGAAGCCGAGAAGTGATTCCTATTCCCCACTGTCTGACCCAGGACCTGGCCGCCCGAGACGTGATGAACTACATCGCCGAAAAAGCTCCTCAATACGGAATCAAGCCCTTTAACGAAAAAACCAGGGAGGGTTATCTCAAGGGGATCGGCTATCGCATGGAGAAGAGGAACAAAAAGATGATGCTGATCTTTGTCATCACATCAGAGGATACGGCCCCCTTACAACCTCTTCTGGACGATCTCGACTTTAAGTTCGGCCATATCGATTCGATTTACGCTAACATCAATCCGGATCCGGACCATACGGGACTCAGCAGAAAGAATATCCATATCAGCGGAAAAGAGTTTCTGGACATGTATCTCGGGAAAGCTATGTATAAAGTGGGACCCTCCACCTTTTTCCAGGTCAACAGCAGGCAGGCGGAACTCTTGTTCCAGCATGTCCTGAGCCTTCTTCCCTTTGAACGGTGGGGAGCGGTCTGGGACCTCTATGCAGGGGTGGGAGCCCTCTCTTTTTTCCTCGCTTCGGAATTCAAACGTCTTTATGCCGTGGAGATCGACCCTGATTCGGTGGAAATGGCGGAAAAAAACAAAAACAGGAATTTCGCTGATAATGTCACGGTGATCCGCGGGGATCTGGAGAGCTTGGATGTCACTCAGCTGGAAAAGCCGGAGGTGGTTGTGACTGACCCGCCGCGCACCGGCCTCTCGGAAAAACTCGTCACTCAGCTGAATAAGCTCCGGCCCACGAAGATCGTCCTGATCTCCTGTGATTCAGCAACCCTGGCGAGAGACCTGGACCGTTTGTCTGAACAGTATGCCCTCAAGTCCATGGCTCTTGCGGACATGTTCCCCATGACCCGCCATATTGAGACAGTGACGCTGCTGCAAAGAAGAGAAGGAGAGGATGATGAGACAAGACCCCTTGATCAGGAAATCCCTGGATTATCATAAGAGAAGCCCCGCAGGGAAAACAGCCATCCATGTGACCAAACCCTGCTCGACCCAGGAGGAGCTTTCCCTGGCCTATACCCCGGGAGTAGCCTATCCCTGCCTGGAGATCGAAAAGAATCCTGCAACAGTTTTTGAATATACCAATAAAGGAAACCTGGTGGGGGTCATCTCCAACGGAACAGCGGTCCTGGGGCTGGGCGATATCGGGCCGGCTGCGTCCAAACCGGTCATGGAAGGCAAGGGAGTCCTCTTCAAGCGTTTTGCCGGTATCGATGTCTTTGATATCGAGATCGCAGAAAAAGATCCGGAGAGGTTTATTGAGATCGTCAAGAGTCTTGAACCCACTTTTGGCGGGATAAACCTGGAGGATATTAAAGCCCCGGAATGTTTTCTTATAGAAGAGAGGCTGAAAAGAGAGACTTCCATCCCCGTCTTTCATGATGACCAGCACGGGACAGCAGTGATCGTGGGAGCCGGGCTCCTGAATGCTCTGGAGCTGGCTGGGAAAAAGATCGATGAGATACGCGTCGTCTTTCTGGGAGCAGGGGCTGCCGGTATCGCCTGTGCCCGGTTTATCGTCTCTCTGGGTGTGCTGAAGGAGAATATTCTTCTTTTTGATAGTCACGGACTGGTGGCTCCCGGGCGTTCTGACCTGGATGAACAGAAACGCTTCTTTGCGCAAACCGGCCCTGACACCTATGCGGAGGCTCTCCGGGGAGCGGATGTCTTCATCGGGCTTTCCCGGGGAGACATGGTCTCGGCGGATATGGTACGCGCCATGGCTGAACGGCCCGTTATCTTTGCCCTGGCCAATCCCTTTCCTGAAATCACTTATGAAGAGGCTTGCGCTGCCCGCAAAGATGTGATCATGGCCACAGGGCGAAGTGATTATCCCAATCAGATCAATAATGTCCTGGGATTCCCCTATATCTTCAGAGGAGCTTTGGACGTTTCGGCCCGGAGCATCACCGAGGGGATGAAGATCGCCGCCGCTGAAGCGCTGGCCCGGCTGGCGCGGGAGAATGTCCCCGCTTATCTTTCTGAGATCTATAAAAGGCCTCTGGAGTTCGGCCCCGACTATATCATCCCTGTCCCCTTCGACCGCCGAGTGCTCATCGAAGAGTCGTCAGCTGTCGCCATGGCGGCTGTCAAAGAAGGGATCGCCGGGCGCCCCCTTTCCAGGGAGGATTATCGTGCTTCTTTACGAAACCTTTCTGAGAAGCTTTCCGGGCAGGAGTAACGGGTCACTTCTTCTGAGAGGCCACAGGGAAGGGTTTGGTGGTTTCCCCGGTGTAGACCGAGATGTGCGGGAAGGGGATCTCGATGGATTCTTTCCTGAACCGCTCCAGGATCTCTGTCATAATGCTGTTTTTCAAGTCGGTATAATCGTTCTTTTCAAACCAGAGCCCTAAAAGGAGAGCGACTCCGCTTGTCCCGAACTCTTTGATCAAAAAGTAGGGAGCCGGGTCATCCAGACAATAGGGGTTTTTCATGGCGATATCCATAAGGACGCCCCGGACGTGGGAGAGGTCTTCTTTATAAGCTACACTCAATTCGAAGTTCATGCGCCTGAGGGGGTAGCGTGTGATATTGGTGACATTGGTATTGATGATCGTCGTGTTGGGGATACGGATAAAAAGGTTATCGAATGTCTTCAGCTTGATAGAGAGCAGATCCATGGATTCCACGATCCCCAGTTTCCCTTCGACGCTGATGATGTCGCCCAGGGCGAAGGGCTTTTCGGAGACGAGAAAGATACCGCTGATGATGTTGGAGATGCTGGTCTGGGCGGCAAATCCGATGGCGATTCCGGCGATCCCCGCTGCGCCGAAGATGGCGCTCATCTTGACGCCGGCCTGCTGAAGGACATAGAAGAGAAGGAGGATGATACCTGTATAAAAAATTCCTTTGCGTGTCAGCATCTGGACCTGGGGGGAGTATTTTTTCCCCATTCTTTTTCCTATAAAATGAGTTATGACCTTAAGAAGAAGTGTCCCCCCGAAGAGGACAGCTAAAGACCTGATAACGACCGGCAGGGCCGGATGAGTCAGGATCGATTTGATGAACTCGGTAAATCCGGAAAACATATATCACCTCACGACATGACCGTGACTTTTTTCAGGAAAGTGGCAAAGCGGGTGAAATAGTCTTTTGAAGCCTTTCTTCTGGGCCGGGCCACGGTCTCAATACCGGAAGAAGCAGGCCTCATGAGTTTGATATCCTGTTTATTATTGGGGCTGATGGTAAATTTTTGTCTGTCGGTGAAGAGATATCCCGCTTCATTCTTATAAAGGGCTGTGAAGGGGACATAGAGGATAAGCCGCTTGACGTCGAATGAGATCCTGGATTTGTTTTCAATAATGATCTCCATGTAGGCGGCGTCAGGGAGCAGTGTGCTGTCATCTTTCATGGGCTCCTGATGATGGGTATAGCCCAGGTCACCGTTCTGTCCCACTTCCCCGATCCATGTCTTTGAGAACTCTTTGAGGATGATGTCTTTTACAGGAAGGCCGTTGACGGTCAGGGTCGCCCAGAGGGGGACAGGGATGAAGAAGGAGACAGTAGCGCCTGCCAGGACATAAATACTCCGGGCCGGGTCAAGGGAGAGAGGCTTGTCCGGAAGTGAGGGGGAAAGGGCGATCTCCGTACCCGAAACGAGAGCTTTGTCGGGAAGGATGATATCGGTCTGGAGTTCTTCTTTTCTCCCCGAATGAAGAAAGATCTGAAGCCTTCCTTCGTGGATAGCTGCAGAGAATTTTTTCCCGTATGCTGTAAAACGTAAAGGGCTGTTCTCTTCGGTGATCATCTCTTTGTAAAGGGCCGCCTCTGCTTTCATACTCTAATCATAGGTGAAAAAAGGGAAAAAATCAAAGGGTAATTGAGGGAGGTTTTTTACGGGCTTGATGAGGGCTGATAATCTGATATAATAAAAAGACCATGCTGAAAGTAAAAAACTTCAAACCGAGATTCTTTGCAAAAAAAGCAGGCCTTCCCCCGGGGGATATAGACCAGGGAGAACGCGGGTATCAGGAGGAGGAGACCGATCTCTGCCTGATCCGTTATCATGAGGGGGGGTTTACGACTGAAAAGGCCGCAGACTTGAACAGGCTTACTCCGGGGGCTGAACAAGAGCGGCTCTGGCTCAGAGTCCGCGGCTTGGGGGATATCCCACTTCTGAAGAAGGTCTGTGATGCCATCGGGATACATAAACTTCATCTGGAAGATATACTTTCTCCCTACCTTCGCCCGAAACTTGAAAAACTCTCCCGGGGGCTCTTTTTCGTGGGGACCCACTATGAGATCGAAAAGACAAGCGAACTTTTTTCAGGGAGCAATATCTCCATTTTCTTCAGCGACAGACTTCTGGTCACTTTTGAAAGCCAGAAAGACTTCATTCTGGATGCGATCGAAGAACGTATTGTGAAAAGAAACGGGGTTGTCCATGAGAAGAGCCTGAATTACCTCTTTTATGCTCTCCTGGACATTCTCAATGACTCTCACTATGTGGTCCTGGATACCCTGTCTGAGGCCCTGGAGAGCCTGGAGGAGCTGGTCATGAAGGAGCCCGGCCCCGCGACTTTGAACCGTCTCTATCATGTCCGCAAGATAGTTTTGGATATCAAAAAGAACATCTGGTCTTTTCGCGAGGTCTCCGCTAAACTTAATATATTCTGGAGCCGGGAAGAGGAGCCGGACCTCTCTCTCTACCGGGCCGATCTTCATGACCATGTGGCCCAATGCCTGGATATGGTGGAGACCATGCGGGAGATGATCTCAGGGTTGGTGGAGCTCCATATGTCTGCGGTGAGCAACCGGATGAATGAGGTCATGAAGATCCTGACAATCGCAGGCTCGATCTTCATCCCCCTGACCTTTATCGCGGGGGTCTACGGGATGAACTTTGACTTCATGCCGGAATTGAAGTGGCGCTTCGGATATCCGGCGATTTTAATTATCATGTCCCTTCTGGCGGCGGGCATGCTGATTTTTTTCAAAAAGAAAAAATGGTTTTAGTCTTTCCCCTAACAAAAGGAGGTCATCCTGTGATAAGAGATCTTGTCATCAAGAACAGAAGTTACAGGCGTTTCGATCAATCCCGAGAGATCGCAGAAGGGACATTAAGGGAACTGGTGGATCTGGCCCGTCTTTCCGCTTCAGGGATGAATGCCCAGCCTCTTAAGTATATTCTGAGCGCTGATAAGAAAAAAAACGATATCATCTTCCCCACCCTGGCCTGGGCGGCCTATCTCAAAGAGTGGGACGGCCCTCAGGAGGGGGAGCGCCCTTCAGCCTATATTGTGATGCTCGGAGACACGACAATACGCAAGAATTTCGGGTATGATCCGGGAATCGCTGCCCAAAGCATACTGCTCGGCGCGGTGGAGAAGGGGATCGGCGGCTGTATGATCGCGTCGGTGAAACGCGAAGTCCTTCAGAACAAACTCCGGATACCCGACTGGTATGAGATTCTCCTGGTCCTGGCGTTGGGATATCCTGCTGAAACGGTGGTTCTTGACGAAATAGAACATAGCGGAGATATCAAATACTGGCGGGACGAGAAGGATATCCACCATGTCCCTAAACGGAAACTGGATGATATCATCCTGAAACTGTAAGAGGAGATTATGGAAAGGCTGAAAAGAGCTCCCGATTTCTGTCTTCCTGACCAGGCGGGCCGGAAGCATTGCCTGAAAGAGTATCAGGGGCGATGGGTGGTCCTCTATTTCTATCCCCGGGATATGACGCCGGGTTGCTCCATGGAAGCGGCCCATTTCTCCTGGGCCAAAGATGATTTTGAAAAGAAAGGGGCCGTTATCCTGGGAGTGAGTCCTGATACCGTAGAAAGCCACGAGAGGTTCTGCCGTGTCAAAGACCTCTCGGTGACACTGTTAAGTGACCCGGAAAAAAAGGTGATCGATGCCTACGGAGCCTGGGGGATCAAAAAGATGTACGGCAAAGAGACGGAAGGTGTGATCCGATCGACCTTTCTTATCAACCCTGGAGGGGAGAT
>JAFGWL010000048.1 GCA_016937175.1 Candidatus Mcinerneyibacteriota bacterium
CTTGTCACGACAACTCTCATCACCAGTAGAGGATCCCGGGGCTCTGTCTCCATACTCTCGAAATAGTACGTGGCATCAGGGTCGAAAGCATCATACATGACCCAGACCATCCCTGCGTTTCCCCAGGTTGTCCCGTGGCTGTTTACCACAAGAAAAGCTCCCGTGCTCCCGCCCACGGTGATCTCATCGGAATATCCCGCAATGGTGAGAGCATGGTCTTCCCCTGCCGGACAATTGGTCACCACCTTCTGACCGGCATAAGGGCCGTCGGGAATAACTGAACTTGTATCCCAGGGCCAGGCAGCAGCCATGGTAATAAGCCCTCCGTTCGTCCCCGTACCGCTTCCCTTGTCATAAAGCCAGGCTTTCATGGCAGCGAGATCACTGATATCAAAAGTAACAATACTGTCCTCTGTCACCCCGCACTCCAGAGCATGGAAGTATTCGGAGTAACCGCTGAGCCAGTTGGTATAGAAGGTTCCGTTGGCCCAGTCAAAATCACTTTCCCGGGCAACCCCCATGTATTGGGCGATCTGATAACCCCATTCTGGCCAAGAGCCCTGGTTGACTCCGTTATTGACAAAGTTCCATGTGAAGATATAGGATGAGATATTTTCATCGTTATCGTTATAGGGCCGGTTCAGTGTCTGGTTTCGCTCGAAGGTATAGTGATAGCCGATGGCACTCGCCTGGCCGCAGCTGCCGCCCCACTGGGTAAAGACAGGCCTGAAGTAGGGAGAGGCTGTCTGCAGGACAGTCAAAGGAAGGTCTGCACGGGGACCAGCAGGTGAAAAACGAGGAAGAGCACGGTAAAAAGCTTCGTCTTCCGAAGTCCTTTGGGGTAAACCGCCGGCGATCCAGGGTGTCCCCTGAGGATCAGGGTTACTGTTGAACAATCCGTTCCACTGCCCCTGCTCATCGTAGATCTTCGTCCCTTTCCAGCGTCCTTGCTCATCATAAAGCGCTTCCGCCTGGCCCAGGACAACAACCGGGACCATGATCAGGATCAACAGGACAACAATAATCCGGGCACAGCGTTCCCGACTCCAAAAACGGCCCATCCTCTCCTCCTTAAAGTGATGATTAATAAATTCCCTTTTATCATATCACAAGGACAAGAGAAGACAAGGCAAAGAGGGAAAAGAGACCAGGTAAGACCCCGGCCTCTTTGTTCAATCCTCCCACAAAAGGATCATTGAGCGATCATTCCGCCGTCAGCGATAAATTCAGAGCCCGTGCAGTAGGTTGATTCGTCTGAAGCAAGATAAACACAGAGAGAGCTTATCTCTTCCGGTTCACCGAGTTTCTGGAGAGGGATCATCTTGGACATCTGTTCGATGGTCTCTTTGATCTCATCATTCATGGTCATGGGAGTCTTGATGATCCCCGGGTGGATTGAGTTCACACGGATCCCTTCTGGGCCCAGTTCGACAGCAGCTGATTTCGTCATCCCGCGGACAGCAAATTTTGAGGCATTGTAGGCCATAGTGTAGGCTTGTCCCACCATTCCTGAGATGGAGGAGATGTTGATGATGGAAGGGTTTTTCCCTTTTCTGAGTGAAGGAAGGGAGGTCCGCATCCCCAGGTAGACACCGAACTGGTTCACCTTATAGACTTTTTCAAAATCTTCCGGAGTAAGTTCATCCAGGGATTTCTGAATAACGATCCCGGCATTGTTCACCAAGACACTCAATGGCCCGAAGGCTTCTTCAGCAAGTTCAATCACTGCCCTCCACTCCTTTTCCTGAGTCACATCATGGCGGATAAAAAGTGTGTTCTTTCCCAATTCGGCAGCAAGTGCGTTCCCCTCTTCTTCCAAGATATCCGTAAAGATCACCCGGGCCCCTTCTTTGACAAAATCACGCACAATGGCAGCTCCTATTCCCCGGGCTCCTCCTGTTACAAGAGCGACTTTCCCATTCAAACGTCCCATAATCACCTCCTGTTTTTAAAATAGCACTAACATACTTACATTTATAATAACGCTTTTCTTCTCGCTTGTCAAGGGGCCTGAAAAGATGCGCTGATTGATATTATTTTGACAAACCTAAGGAGATACGTAATACTGAACCGGAAGACAAATTGAAAGTAGATTCATATGACCCGATCCGGCAGATGGCTTTTTCTCTTCTTCATCATCGGGATCTCCTGCTCCCTGCAGAGTCCCATGACCACAAGCGTGAAGAAAAATGACAAAGAAGCGTTCTTTGAACTGAAACAGCTGCTCACTCAGGATAGAGACTGGTTCTTTCACCGCGAGGACAAAGCGCTCTGACAGAGACTCTTTCCCTTTTCAGGGGGACAAGGCCCCGTAAGCCTCCGTCCCCTGCAAAGCCTTGTTGTCTTTGATGTAATCCCAGGCAGTCCATCCCCGCTCGTCTTTCTTTCGCGGATCGGCACCCTTCTCAATGAAGAGCATCACCATATCAGAATTTGTACTGTCTGATGCTGCGATCATCAACGGGGTGATCCCGAGATCAGCCCGGACACTGATCTCAGCTCCTGCGTAGATCAAAGCCAAAGCGATATTGGGATTTTCATTTTGGGATGCTGCCCAATGGAGAGGAGTCATATTGTATTTATCTCTTGCCATAAGATCTGCTCCCGCATCGATCAGGAGAGTTATCACCGCGACATCGTCTGCTTCGGCAGCTGCCCAATGAAGAACCGATGTCCCCTCTCCGTCAGTCTGGTTGACATCTTCTCCCCCGGTCAGCGCATTTCTGATCTCTTCGATCTTTCCGTCTTTCACCAGATCGATCAATGTCCTTTTCCCGCGGCTATTTTTACAGGCCGGGAGAAGAAGGAAAACAGCAAGAATCACAACATAAAACTTCACGTATCATCTCCCCTCGGTTAATCATCAGTACACATCAATCACCACTCTGACAACTATAGAGGAAACTGGAGTAGATTTAAAGCCAGAGAGGCAAATTCAACTCCACCGATGAATGTTCACTTTTTTCACCACCTCTCTTTTTTCTATGGTAGAATGAATCACACTTATCGGGGAGGATTCATGCCTGAAACAATTGCTGTTGTTGCCGATATTCATGGAAACAGATGGGCCCTGGAAGTTGTCCTTGATGATATTCGCGAGAGAAGGATCACAACAGTCCTGAATCTCGGTGATTCCCTTTACGGCCCTCTGGATCCCATGGGGACATACTCACTGATCCGGGAGCACGGGTTCTTCAGCATCTCGGGAAACGAAGACCGCCTTCTTGCCGAATATGGCCGTTCACGGGGAAAACACAAGACCATTGACTATGTCCTCACTCAGATCAACCCTGATGTCCTCTCATGGCTTGAGGGCCTTCCTTTTGATCATGTATCCAACAACCTGATCTACTGCTGTCACGGGACTCCTGAGCATGATACGGAATATCTCATCGAAGATGTCCGTTCCGGGTATCCTCTTTTGAAGGACTCCGCGTCTCTCAGCAGTCATCTGAACAGTATCTTTCCTCCTGTGGTCTGTTGCGGCCACAGTCATCTTCACCACGTGGTTCAGACAGATCAATGCCTGATCATCAATCCGGGCAGTGTGGGATGTCCCGCCTACGATGACGACATGCCTGTGTATCACCGGATGGAGACAGGAACTCCACGCGCCTCTTATGCTGTTCTTACACTGGATCACTTCGAAGTGAAGGCTTCTCATATCTCTCTTGAATATGACGCTGAAGGAGCTGCACAAACTGCTGAAAAAAACGGACATGACAATTGGGCGTTCTGGCTTCGCACCGGCCGGGTTTCACCATAACCTCTCATCTCCAGTCAAGGCGGTTCATGAGAAGCCGTTTTTTGACTTTGTAAACAATTTATCTTTAATTTTTTTAAATTTATACTTGAACTCCGTTCATTTTAGGGTACAATAAGTCCGTTCACTTGTCCGGATCCGATACCGCGGCCTCCGGACAGAAGGATTTCGTTCTGCCAGTCAGGCAGAAGGAAAAAACAACCACCCCTCAGCAGAGAACTCACACTCAACCCCGTAAGGGGGGAGGAACCTCCCCCCTTATCTTTTTTCTATTAAAATTCTAAAAGTATTGCTTAAGTGTTAAAATTTTGCTATTCTTTATTGTGAATATATTAATGAATGGCATTCGATAAACCTTGGAGAATGGGATACAAGGGGGTTAAAGTATGGGAAGAAACAGATCCGTGGGTTACAGTAATCTATTGCTTTCACTTTCAGATGCCATCGATCTGGCAAACAGTGAAATCGCAAAACATCAGCAGCGGACAGCTTATATCGCCTGGGAAACAGCCAAAGCCGCCCACCTGAACGAAGAGCTTATTAAAGACCTTTTTATTGCTGCTTTGTTCCATGATGTGGGAGCTCTTACTGTTGAAGAAAAAACCGCGCTTCAAAATTTTGAGACAGCTGACCTGGAAAAACACTGCATACGTGGAGACATCCTTTTACGGAGGATCCCCCAACATGAACGTATTGCATCTATCGTACGCTATCACCATACTGAATGGAAGAATTGGGATGAACCCATCGACAAGGATTATGTCACAGCCTCCCAGATTCTCTGTCTGGCTGACTTCCTGGAACGCCTGATTGACAGGGATGTCTATATTCTTCACCAGAGAGACGTTTTAACCCGTAAAATCAAAGAACTATCCGTGGAGCATGTCTATCCCGACATCATCGATACTTTTCTTTCCATTTCCGATAAGGAAGAGTTTTGGTTGGATCTGACTTCACCAAGACTCTATTCCATTCTCAATAAACAGGGGCCTTTGGGTAATCTCATCGTAGATTACGATGCTATTGAGATCCTTTCAAAATTCAGCCGTGATTTTATTGATTATAAATCCCCCTTTACAGCCACTCACTCATCCGGCGTTTCCGCCTGTGCTGAGATTTTATCCCGTCTTATGGGACTTTCAGATCAGGATATCCAGGAGATGCGGATCGCCGCGAACTTTCATGACATAGGAAAAACAGCGATACCCAACAGTATCCTTGAAAAACCCGGAAAACTCACTAACAATGAACAGGCTTTGGTGGCAGGGCATGCTTACTATTCCCACTACATCATCAGCACCATCGGAGGCCTGGGACATATAGCCGAGCGGGCGGCTTTTCATCATGAAAAACTCGACGGATCAGGATATCCTTTCCACTGTTATGAGATGAATATGTCTACAGGAGCGCGGATTATGGCCGTGGCCGATATCTATACAGCTTTGGCCGAAGACCGCCCCTACAGAGCGGGAATGCCCCGGGACAAGATGATCGGGATCATGCGCCTCATGGCAGCCTCCAACGCCATTGACAAAAATATCGTAGGGCTTCTCGCTGACAATTTCAATGCCGTAAATGAGCATGTAAGCCAATCCCAGCTGGATGCCCGGGATTTTTATGAAAATCACTTGAAACCCTATTACGGGAACACAGCCCCTCCACCACCAAGAAACTAAAACAATATACCCCTTAAAAAGAAATTTCTCCACGATATGTTTGAAGCTGTTTTGTTCATGTGGTGAAAGTGTTTAGTACAAACTTTTCGCGGAGGGATCTAGGGCTTAATAACGATGTGCTCCGCAAAAAGACTCGCTGTTAAGCTAAATTCCTGATCAGCTCATGAACTTTTCTTTTTTTGGAGATTAAAAAAAAAGCCTTCTCCGTACTCACATACAAAGAAGGCTTAATACTGTCTAGCGCTGGTCTCCGCAAAAAGACTCGCTGAGAAGCAAGAACCTTTATCAGCCAATTTTTTTGTCTTTTTGTGGAGATTTAAAAGAAAGCAACTTGATTGCTTCTCCTTATAGATCTCGGGGTCCCCGCAAAAAG
>JAFGWL010000011.1 GCA_016937175.1 Candidatus Mcinerneyibacteriota bacterium
TCTGCCTGAGGGCGTTGAGATGTGTATGCCCGGGGATAACGTGACCGTGACCGTTGAATTGATTCATCCCGTTGCTCTGGAGCAGGGCCTGCGTTTTGCTATCAGAGAAGGCGGAAGGACAGTAGGAGCCGGCGTAGTCGCCGAGATTATGGAATAAAGGTGGGGTAAAATGGAAAGACAAAAAATCAGGATTAAAGTCAAAGGGTATGACCACAAGCTGTTGGATGAATCCGTAAAGAAAATAGTCGAGACAGCTGAGAAGAACGGAGCCCGGGTCGCAGGGCCTATTCCGTTGCCGACGAAGATCAGCCGCTTTACGGTTCTGCGTTCCCCTCATGTCAACAAAAAGAGCCGGGAACAGTTCGAAATGAGAGTCCATAAACGTCTGCTGGATATTCTGGAACCCAGCCCGAAGACGATGGATGCCCTTATGCGTGTCGATCTCCCCTCGGGAGTTGACGTGGAGATTAAATTGGTGAAATAGGAGGCGAGATCATGGGAATGCTGGGTAAAAAAATAGGAATGACACAGATTATATTAGAAGACGGAAAAGTCGTTCCCGTTACAGTCATCGATGTGGCCGGCAATATCGTGACAGCCGTTAAGACCGATGAGCGTGACGGGTATCAGGCCGTTCAGGTGGGGTATGGAAAACCCAGAAAGCTGAACAAGCCCCTGGCCGGCTTTTTCAAGAAAAACGAGATCGATGAAAAACGTTTCATGAGAGAATTTAAAGATATGGATGCATCTGCCTTAAAGATCGGTGATCCGGTGACTATGGATATGCTTCCTGACAAGGTGAATGTGACCGGGACGACCAAGGGAAAAGGCTATCAGGGAACTATCCGCCGTTACGGCGCCGGACGCGGCCCCATGAGCCACGGCTCAAAGTTCCACAGAGCTCCCGGGTCCCAGGGCGGTTCCAGTACACCTTCCCGGGTTTTCAAAGGCAAAAAAATGCCCGGACGTATGGGCGGTGTCCGCTTTTCAGCCGAAAACATCACCGTTGTAAAGAGAGATACCGAAAGGGGATTGCTCTTTGTCAAGGGGACAGTTCCCGGTGCCAACGGTTCTCTGCTCTATATTTACAACGCGCCGAAAGCAGCGAAGTAAAGGAAGGATGATCTGGTATGATGGAATTAAAAGTCTTTAATATGGAAGGTAAGGAAATCGGCAAAGAGAAGGTTTCCGAATTCGTATTCGGCATCGAACCGAATATGTCCCTGATTCATCAGGCGGTGGTCCGACAGCTTGCCAACAAGCGTGTCGGGACCCATGCAACGAAGACCAGAAGCGAAGTGCGCGGCGGCGGGAAGAAACCCTGGAAGCAGAAGGGGACCGGCCGGGCTCGTCAGGGGACTATCCGTGCTCCCCAATGGGTGGGCGGAGGTATCGTCTTCGGGCCCAAACCCCGTGACTACAGTAAAAAGATGCCCCAGAAGATGCGCCAGCTGGCGCTGAGAAGCGCTTTGAGCCTTAAGGCTAAAGAAGAGGGGATCGTCCTGGTCGATGCCATTACTCTGAAAGAGTTCAAGACCAGGCTGATGGCTGATTTCATCGGCAAGTTTAAAGAGGAAAAAGAAAAGGTCATGGTCGTGATCGGCCAGTTTGATGAGAATATCCACAGAAGCACCAGGAATATTCCCAAAGTCAACATGGTGTCCGCCAACCGGGTCAACGTCTATGACCTCATGTGGGCGGACAAAGTCATTATGGTCAAAGAGGCGGCCCATGCCATTGAGGAGGTGCTTGGATAATGAAAACACCCTATGATGTCATTTTTCAGCCCGTTATGACGGAAAAGAGCCTTATCCAGAAGGAACAGGAGAACAAATACACCTTTAAAGTGGATAAAAGAGCCGGAAAAGGCGAAATAAAAAGAGCCGTAGAAAAAATGTTTAACGTCAAAGTGAAAAATGTGGCGATCATGAATGTCCTCGGCAAGAAGAAGAGAGTAAGGATCGTGGAAGGGAAAAAACCCGACTGGAAAAAAGCGATTGTGACTCTGGCCCAGGGACAGAAAATCGACCTCTTTGATTGACAGGAAAGGAGTGCGGAAACATGGGAATTAAGAAATATAATCCGACGACTCCCGGAAGAAGGGGAATGACCGGTTTTGATTTTTCTGAGATCACTAAGAAGAGCCCGGAAAAATCCCTGGTAGAGAAACTCGTCCGTAAAGCCGGAAGAAACAATTATGGAAATATCACTGTACGCCGAAAAGGCGGCGGGCATAAAAGGCTCTACAGGATCATCGATTTCAAGAGGAATAAACCCGGAGTGCCCGGAACCGTGGCTGCTGTGGAATATGACCCCAACAGGACTTCACGGATCGCCCTGATCCATTATGCCGACGGTGACAAACGCTATATCCTCGCTCCTGCGGGGCTGAATGTCGGCGACAAGATCATGAGCGGTCCTGAAGCAGATATCAAGGTGGGCAATGCCCTGCCTCTGATCAATATCCCGGTGGGAACATTGATCCACAATATCGAGATGAAGCCCGGCAAGGGCGGACAGATCGTCCGCAGTGCCGGATCCATGGCTCAGCTCATGGCCAAAGAAGGGAAATACGCCAATATCAAGCTTCCTTCGGGGGAAGTCAGGCTTATCAACCTGAAATGTATGGCGACTATAGGGCAGGTGGGCAATGCCGAACGTGAAAACATCACCATCGGAAAAGCCGGGCGTAACCGCTGGCTTGGCAAGAAACCCAAGGTGCGCGGCGTGGTCATGAACCCGGTTGATCATCCCCACGGCGGCGGTGAAGGAAAGTCCCCTCAGGGGAACCCGCATCCCGTGACTCCCTGGGGACAGCCCACAAAGGGATACAAGACCCGGAAGAAAAAGAAATATTCTAACAGATATATTGTGTCCAGAAGGAAAAAATAGGAGGATGTCAGACTATGCCTAGATCAATTAAAAAAGGTCCTTTTGTAGATGAGCACCTGTTGAAAAAGGTGCAGGGAATCGACCTGACAAAAGAGAAAAAGGTTATCAAGACATGGTCCAGGCGTTCCATGATCGTGCCTGATTTTATCGGCCATACCTTTAACGTCTACAATGGGCGTAAATTTGTCCCCGTCTATGTGACAGAAAATATGGTCGGCCATAAACTGGGTGAGTTTGCTCCCACACGCACGTTCAGGGGACATGCCGGACAAAAAGAAAAAGGTTCCAGGGTAAGGTAGGAGGATAGCATGGAATACAGAGCAATTGCACGTTATGTCAGAATGTCTCCCCGTAAAGCCGGCCTTGTAGCCCGACTGGTCCGGAGCAAACCTTGCGACGAGGCCCGGGCCATCCTGAAATATACACCCAATAAACCGGCCCGTCATATTTTGAAGGCGTTGAACTCCGCCATCGCCAATGCGGCTGACCGTACCAACGGCCAGTTGAGTGCTGAAGACCTCTATGTCAAGCACATCAGCATCGACGGAGCGACACCCATGAGAAGGGTCCGCCCTCTTTCACGCGGACGGGCGGCTATAATCAGGAAGACGAGCAGCCATATCAATGTGGTAGTGGCTGAGCGTAACCAGACTAACGAAGAATAGCAGGAGGGGTTTACATGGGTCAGAAGACACATCCTAAAGGATTACGATTAGGAATAAATGAAACCTGGGATTCTCAGTGGTATGCGGGAAAAGAGTATGACAAGTATCTCACCGAGGATATCCGTATCCGCGAAGCGCTGATGAAAGAGCTGCGGAACATCGGAGATACGAAACAGGATGCCGGAGTGGCCAGAATCGTCATCACCCGTCCCAGCAAAGAGAAGATCCATTTTACGATCTACGTCTCCCGTCCCGGTGTCATCATCGGAAGAAAGGGAGAAGAGATCAAGCGGCTGAGGACTGACTTGAAAAACAAACTGCAAAAAGAAGTCTTCATCGACGTCAAAGAGGTGAAGATAGCCGATCTGGAAGCAAAACTGGTTGCCGAATCTGTCGCCAGTTCCCTGGAGCGTCGGGTCTCGTTCCGGCGTGCCATGAAGAGAGCGATTCAGAACACCATGAAGTATGGAGCCGAAGGGGTCAAGATCTGTTGCTCAGGCCGTCTCGGCGGAGCGGAAATGGCCAGAACAGAGTGGTATTCCGAGGGGCGTGTCCCCCTTCATACTCTCAAGAGTGTCATCGATTATGATGTGGCTCTGGCTAAGACGACGTATGGCGTAATCGGCGTAAAGGTATGGGTCTGCAAAAGGCCTGAAGCCGAATAAACGACATCAAAGGAGGCTGGAACTATGTTAATGCCCAAACGTGTCAAATATCGAAAGATGCAAAAAGGGAAGATGAGGGGCAAAGCCTATCGCGGCGCCGAAGTCTCTTTCGGTGAATACGGACTGAAGGCCCTGGAATGCGGCTGGCTGACAAGCAATCAGATCGAAGCAGCCCGTGTGACCATCAACCGTACCCTCAAAAGGCGCGGTAAGCTCTGGATCCGGATCTTTCCCGATAAACCGATCACGAAAAAACCTGCCGAGACCCGTATGGGTAAAGGCAAGGGAAACCCTGAGTACTGGGTAGCCGTGATCAAGCCCGGCAGAGTCTTGTTCGAACTGGAAGGTGTCCCTGCTGACCTTGCAAAGCAGGCCATGGACCTGGCTTCTTATAAGCTGCCCATGAAGACCAAGTTCGTATCAAGGGACGAAAGATGAGGTGAGGGATTATGAATTTAACAGCAAAGGAATTACGGGAGTTCACTTCCAAAGAACTCGGCCAGAAACTCTACGAGCTGAAGGAGGAACTCTTCCGTTTAAATTTCAGAAAAGTGACCAACCAGCTGGAAGACACATCCATGATCGCCAAAACAAAGAAGAATATCGCGCGCGTCCTGACGGTCATGCGCGAAAGAGAGTTCGAGGAGGGCGCAAGTGAAAACTAATGTGAAAAGACGTGAAGGCGTCGTCGTCAGCAATAAAATGGAAAAGACGGTTGTCGTAAATGTCGATAATCTGATCAAAGACAGATTGACCGGCAAGATTGTCCGTAAGAGAAAAAAATTCTACGCCCATGACGAAAGTCAGCAGTGCGATGTTGGTGATTATGTGCTTATCGAAGAGACACGCCCCCTTTCCAGGCTGAAGAGATGGCGCGTTGTCGAGATCCTCAGGAAAAAGGCTTAGTGAGGAGGGACGGACATGATACAGCAAGAAAGCTTATTAAACGTAGCCGATAACACAGGTGCCAAAAAAGTCCTGGTGATCCGGGTTCTCGGAGGTACGAGGAGACGTTACGGCCATGTGGGGGATATCGTTGTCGGGACTGTCAAAGACGCCATCCCTAATGCCGGAGTGAAGAAAGGCGATGTCATCAAAGCTGTCGTCGTCAGGACAAAACAGAGATATAAACGTGAAGACGGATCTTATATTGCATTCGACGATAATGCCTGTGTTATCCTGGATAACAAAAAGGAACCCAGAGGCACGCGAATTTTCGGGCCTGTCGCCCGGGAATTGAGAGAGAAGAACTTTATGAAGATCGTGTCCCTGGCGCCTGAAGTATGGTAGGATGGAGGGAGTACCATGGCATTGAGAATTAAAAAAGATGATATGGTTGTCGTTTTGGCGGGGAAATATAAGGGGACAAAGGGAAAAGTCCTCCGTGTCTTCCCCGTGACAAACAGAGCCATTGTGGAAGGTGTCAATTATATTCACCGTCATACACGCCCCAATCCGGATAATCCCAAAGGCGGCGTAGTGAAAAGAGAAGGCACGATCCACCTTTCAAACCTGGCTCTCTATTGTCCCAAATGCGGCAAGGGCGTTCGTTTTAGAACGGTCAAGGAGAACAAAGACAAGAAGCGTGTCTGCGTCCATTGCGGCGAGACGCTGTAAGGTAGGTGTGGAAGATGACATTTGAAATGAAAGAGCGATACTCAAAAGAGATCATTAAGAAACTGATGGAGACACATAAATACAAGAATGTCATGCAAGTGCCCAAGCTCACGAAAGTCGTCATCAATATGGGCGTGGGTGAAGCTTCGCGTAACATCAAGGTGCTTGAAGCGGCCATTGAGGACTTGCGGAAGATCACAGGGCAGCAGCCTGTCATCCGGAACGCGAAAAAGAGTGTGTCGAACTTCAAGATCAGAGAAGGCATGCCTGTAGGGACATCTTTGACCCTGCGTGGCGATATGATGTGGGCTTTCATGATGAGGCTTCTTTACGTAGCCCTTCCCCGCATCAGAGACTTCCGCGGCGTAAGCAAGAACTCCTTTGACGGACGCGGGAACTATACCCTGGGCATCACAGAACAGATCATATTCCCCGAGATCGAATATGATAAGATCGATGCCATAAGGGGAATGAATATTACCTTTGTGACGACGGCCAAGACCGATGCGGAAGCCAGGACCCTTCTGGCGGAACTCGGCATGCCGTTTCAGAAGTAATCAGGAGGGATGCCGATGGCAAAAAAATCGATGATTGTCAAACAGCAAAGAAGACAGAAGTTTAAAGTGAGAGAGTATAACAGATGTCAGATCTGCGGACGCCCCAAGGGATACTACCGTAAATTCGGTTTGTGCAGGGTCTGCCTGCGTAAATACGCCCTGGAAGGGAAACTCCCCGGGGTAACTAAAGCCAGCTGGTAAGAGGAGGAAAGACAATGGTAATGACTGATCCTGTTGCTGATATGCTGACCCGTATACGTAATGCCATACGCGCCAAGCATGATTTTGTGACCGTGCCCGCTTCCAAGATCAAGGGAGAGATCCTCAGGCTGTTAAAGGAAGAAGGGTACATAGAAGACTATGAAGTCATTGATTCTGAAGAGTTCCGGAATGTGAAACTCTTCAATGTAAGACTCAAATATTACGGCGGACGCGATAAAGTAAGCGTCATCACTGAGATCAAAAGGGCCAGCCGCCCCGGTCTCAGGCTCTATAAAAAGAAGGACGATATTCCCATGGTCAATGAAGGCTTGGGAATCGCCATCATCTCGACGTCCAAGGGCGTCATGACCGACAAGCAATCCCGTAAGTACGGGATCGGCGGCGAAGTGATCTGTTATATTTCATAATGAGGAGGATATACAGATGTCAAGAATCGGAAATAGGATACTCAGTATACCTTCAGGGGTAACCGTTGCCGTATCCAAAAGCAATGAGGTTACGGTAAAAGGACCTTTGGGAGAGTTGTCACGTCAATTTGACATGGCTATGAAAATAACCGTGGAAAACGATACCATAAAAGTGGAGCGGCCCAATGAGTTGAAACGGAACAAGATGCTTCATGGAACCACTAACGCCCTCATCGGGACCATGATCGAAGGGGTCTCAAACGGATATAAAAAGACTCTGATCATCGAAGGTGTGGGGTCGAGAGCTTCTGTGCAGGGCAGAAAGGTCATCTTTGAGCTGGGGTATTCGCATCCCATCGAGTATGACATGCCTGAAGGCATCAATGTCGAAGTGGAAAAGAACACCACTGTCCATATCTCCGGAATCGACAAAGAAAAGGTCGGGCTTGAAGCAGCTAAAATAAGGAAGTTCAGAAAGCCCACTGTCTATCTCTCCGGGAAGACGAAACAGGGACGTGGTATCCGCTATGCCGACGAACGCATTAAGTACAAAGTCGGAAAGAAAGCTTAAGGTTAGGGGTGTCACATATGAAAAAAGTGCATAAAAAGACCGATAAAAAGGTGAAAAACCGAGTACGGAGGCATTTGCGTGTGAGAAAAGCCATCTCCGGGACAGCAAAGCGCCCCAGGCTGGCTATTTTCCGCAGCAATATGCATATCTATGCTCAATTGATCGATGATGAAGCAAACAAGACACTGGCCATGGCTTCCACGTTGACCGAGGATGTCAAGTCAGGGTTGAAAGGCACGTCCAACAAGGACGCAGCAGAAGCCGTTGGCAAAAAAATCGCTGAGCTGGCCAAAGAGAAAAAGATCAAGACCGTTGTCTTTGACAAAGGTGGTTTTCTCTATCACGGCAGGGTCAAGGCCCTCGCCGAAGCGGCCCGCAAAGGCGGATTGAAATTCTAACAAGGAGGGAGAACCTTGAACAGAAGACGCTTAATTTTGTCCCAGGAAGAGATAAAGGATCTCGGCCTTGAAGATATCGTTGTCAAAATAGGCCGGACCACAAAGGTGGTCAAGGGCGGACGCCGTTTCGGCTTCAATGCTCTCGTTGCCGTGGGTAACAAAAAGGGTATCGTCGGAATCGGCCTCGGGAAAGCCAAGGAAGTTCCTGATGCCATTAAAAAAGGCCTTCAGAAGGCTCGAAAAAATCTCATCCGAGTGGAATTGAAAGAAGACCGGACCCTGTGGCATGCCATCGTAGGGGAACACGGGGCTGCCCGTGTCCTGCTGAAACCCGGGAAACCCGGTACCGGTGTCATCGCCGGCGGTGCGGCACGCGCTGTCCTGGAACTGGCCGGATTTAAGGATGTCTATGCGAAAAGCCTCGGCTCCAATAATCCCCATAACCTCATCCGGGCGACTGTAGATGGTCTGCTCAGGCTGACCGACCCCAGGGAAGTGGCTGCCAAACGTGGAAAAACCGTTGAAGAGATTCTCGGTGAGTAAGCGATAGGAGGCAGAGATGGCTAAGAAAAAGACGAAAACGATAAAGATAAAACTGGTTCACAGCATCATCGGACGTCCCGAGAAACACAGAAGGATCATAGAAGCGTTGGGGTTGAAGAAACTTCAAAGCGTCCGCGAACATAACGATACACCGGAGATTCGCGGAATGATCGCTAAAGTGCCCCATCTCGTGGAAATTATTGAAGAATAGGGGGGAAAGTCATGGCTATTAAATTAGACGATCTGAGACCTGCCGAAGGTTCCAGGCGCAACAGCAGGCGCGTGGGCCGCGGGAACGGCTCCGGATGGGGCTGTACTGCCGGCCGCGGAAACAACGGTCAGAAAGCCCGTGCCGGGTATTCCAGGCGTTTCGGGTTCGAAGGCGGACAGATGCCTCTTTACCGCCGTGTGCCTAAACGGGGTTTTAAAAACCCTTTCCGGGTTGAGTATGACATTGTCAATGTCGGGGATCTCTCGCGGGTCGAGGCGGAAGTCATAACCGTTGAAGAGATGAAAAAAAGCGGCCTTGTGAGAATCAATGCCGGCCTGGTAAAAATATTGGGAGAAGGTGACCTGGAGAAGCCTGTAACCGTTGAAGCGCATCGTTTTTCACAGACCGCTCGTGAGAAAATTGAAAAAGCTGGCGGCAAGGCCCAGGTGATATCATGATATCCAATCTGAGAAACATCTTTAAAATCGAAGAGCTGAAGAAGAAGATTTTCTATACCTTTTTCCTCCTCTTCATTTACAGGCTTGTCTCTCACGTTCCTACTCCGGGAATAGATTTTTCAGCGCTGCAGGAATACTTTGCCGGCGCTGCCGGCGGAAAAGGGATCCTGGGGCTCCTGGATGTATTCGCCGGAGGGGCCCTCAGCCGGGCGACTGTCCTGGCCCTCGGGATCATGCCCTACATCAGTGCCTCCATCATACTTCAGCTTCTTACAGCCGTGGTCCCTGCGCTGGAGCGCCTGGCCAAAGAGGGTGAGTTGGGGCGCAAGAAGATCAACCAGTATACCCGCTACCTGACAGTCCTCATCACCCTGTTCCAGTCACTGGCTTTGGCCCGTTGGCTGAACGGGCAGGGTTTTGTGCCGAATTACAACACGGGATTCCTCCTCATGACAATGCTCACCATGACTGCGGGGACTATGTTTGTCCTATGGATAGGGGAATTGATCACTAAGAAGGGGATCGGTAACGGAGTCTCTCTGATTATTTTCGCTGGAATCGTAGCCCGTTTCCCCAATGCAGTGATCCAGACCGTGGGCCTTGTCGTGGAAGGACAGAGGATGAACTTCTTTGAGCTGGCCCTCATCGCCATTATGATGTTTGCGGTCATCTACTTCATCGTCCTCATCCAGGAAGGCCAGAGAAAGATCACAGTCCAGTATCCGAAACGTATTGTCGGAAGGAAGATGACGGTGGGACAGACGACCTATCTGCCTCTCAGAGTCAATCAGGCCGGGGTCATTCCCATCATTTTCGCCTCGTCGATCTTGATGTTCCCCGGGACTATTGCTCAGTTCGCCGGGGATAAGAGTGTCTTCTGGAGTAAAGTCGCCCGGGTCTTCGACTATGGGACATCGACCTATATTCTGGTCTACATCGGCCTGATCATCTTCTTTACCTATTTTTACACAGCGATTACATTAAATCCCATCGATGTAGCCGATAACCTGAAGAAAAGCGGCGGGTTTATTCCGGGCGTCCGTCCCGGCAAGGCCACAGCCGACTATGTGAACTATATCCTGAACCGGATTGCTCTGCCGGGAGCCATCTTCCTCGGAGCCATCGCCGTGCTTCCCATCATCCTATACAGCCGGCTGAAACTTCCCTTCTATTTCGGAGGGACGTCTCTGCTCATTGCTGTGGGTGTGGGGCTGGATACGATGAAGCAGATAGAAGCTCATCTGCTTATGCGGCACTATGACGGTTTTACGAAGAAAGGACGTTTGGGCCGACCCCGGAGGTCATAAATGAAACGATTCATCTTTTTGGGGCCTCCCGGAGCCGGGAAGGGGACCCAGGCGGATTTTTTGTCGAAAAAGCTCTCCATCGAACACATTTCCACAGGGGAGCTTCTCCGGCAGGAGATCGCCGCAAAGACAACGTCTGGGGAAAAGGCGCGTCTCTTTGTGGAGTCGGGAGACCTTGTCCCAGATGAGATCGTCATTGAGATCCTGAAAGACCATATTTCGAAGATCCGGGGTGCCGGTTATATTTTGGACGGTTTTCCACGGAACACGGCTCAGGCGCAGAGCCTGGAAGAGCATGAGATCGGTGTTGATAAAGTCATCCTCTTTGATATTGACAAGGAGACGGTCATCAAGAGATTGAGCGGACGCCTCTATTGCCCTGCCTGTAAGAAGTTCTATCATGAAGAATACAGGCCGCCCAAAGAAGATACCCTGTGTGACAATTGTCACCGCGCCCTTATCCGGCGCAAAGACGACGATCCGGAATCTATCGAAAACCGGATCCGTGTCTACCTTGAACAGACCCACCCTCTTATTAAATATTACGAGGAGCAGGGAAAACTGGAACATATCGATGCCAATAAAGAGGTGGATGTCATTAATCAGGAACTGCTGGAAAGGATCGGAAGATGAAGGTTTCCCTGTCAAAAATGAGGCGGGCCAACGCGATCATCGCCGATCTTTTGTGTGATATCGCCCCGATGGTCAAACCCGGGATGTCCACCGCGGAACTGGACCGGTGGGCGGAAGAGTATATCCGCGCAAAAGGAGGGAGGCCGGCTTTCAAAGGGCTTTACGGTTTCCCTTCGACACTGTGTGTCTCCATCAATGAAGAGGTCGTCCACGGGATTCCGCGGGACTACCGCATCATCGCCGAAGGAGATGTGGTGAGTGTCGATGTGGGAGCTGTGGTGGAGGGCCATTATGCCGATGCGGCCAGGACCTTTGCTGCCGGGGATGTCCAGGAAGACCTGCATCGTCTCATAACTGTGACTCGGGACTCTTTTTTCGTTGCGCTGGAATATGCCCGTCCCGGATATCATATCGGGGATATGGGACATGCCGTTCAGCGGTTTGTGGAAGATGAGGGATTCAATGTCATCCGTGACTTTGTCGGACACGGGATAGGGCGTAAGCCTCATACTGCTCCGGAGATCCCCAATTTCGGCGAGCCCGGGACAGGCGATCTCATCAAAGAAGGGATGTATCTGGCCATCGAACCCATGGTTGTTACAGGAAGCTGGGAAATCCATATACTGGACGACCATTGGACTGTGGTCACCCGGGACGGCGGAATATCCGCTCATTATGAGAATACGGTATTTGTATCAAAGGAGGGACCTATGATTTTATCAGCAGGGCGTTGCGAGGGAGATTATGGCCAAAAACAATGAACAGGTGTTTGCAGTTGACGGTGTCGTCACTGAACAGCTGCCCAATGCCATGTTCCGTGTGAAGCTGGAGAATAAGATCCACATCATCTGTCATGTTTCGGGAAAGATGCGTATGTTCAATATCCGTATTCTGCCCGGCGACAAGGTGAAAGTCGAGATCACACCGTATGATCCTACAAAAGGTAGAATAGTCTACAGATATAAATAAAAGGGTTGACAGCCCGGGGGGGCTCCTATAGAATGCACTCCCGGAGGTTAAGGAGGTTACAAAGATGAAAGTCAGGGCATCAGTCAAGAAGATGTGTGACAAATGCAAGGTAATCAAAAGAAAAGGCGTCGTCATGGTCATCTGCGAAAATCCTAAGCATAAGCAGAGACAAGGCTAAAAGGAGGTTAGGACGTGGCTCGTATTGCAGGAGTGGATCTTCCCAAAAACAAGCGCATTGAAATCGGCCTGACTTACATTTTCGGTATAGGAAGGTCAACTTCCAACAAGATCCTCCAGGCAGTGGGTATCAGCCCCGATGTCAAAGTTAAGGATCTCACCGAAGAGGAAGTCGCCAATTTGCGTAATGAAATCGAGAAAAACCATAAAGTTGAAGGAACTCTCAGAACCGAGACAACCATGAATATCAAAAGGCTTATCGAGATCGGTTGTTATCGCGGGCTGAGACATAGGATGGGGCTGCCTGTCCGCGGTCAGAAGACCAAGACAAACGCCCGGACAAGAAAAGGCCCCGCAAAGGCCATCGCTAAAAAGAAAAAGTAAGGAGGAAGCGCCTTGGCTAAGGTAAGAGGAACTATCCGTAAAAAGAAAATCAAGAAGAGAGTCAGTTCTGCCGTTGCAAAGATCAAGGCCACATTCAACAATACCATTATCACCATCATCGATGATAATGGGGAAGTGTTGACATGGGCCAGCGGCGGGACAGTCGGTTATTCCGGTTCAAAGAAGTCAACGCCCTTTGCATCCCAGATGGCCGCTGAAAACTGTGTCAAGGTCCTGGCGGACATGGGTGTGAAGAGCATGGAGATCAATTATGCAGGCCCCGGCCCCGGAAGAGAGCCGGCCATCAAAGTCTTTCAGAACTCAGACATTCGTGTGACCGGGATCAAAGATGAGACCCCGACCCCGTATAACGGGTGCAAACTCAAAAAACGTAAAAGAGCCTAGTTAAAAGCTGGACGAAGGAGGAAGAAATGGCTAAACATACAGGCCCGGTTTGTAAACTTTGTCGTCGCGAAGGCACCAAGCTCTTTCTTAAAGGAGATAGATGCCATTCGCCGAAATGTGCCCTCGACAGGCACCCCTACCCGCCGGGAATCCACGGGAAAAACACTTTAAGAAGAAAAGCGAGCGATTATGCGATGCATCTTCGCGAAAAGCAAAAAGTCAAAAGAATGTATTTTTTGATGGAACGCCAGTTCAAAAAATATTATGAGATGGCTGACAAGAAGAAGGGCGTTACCGGAACAAACCTTCTGGAGTTTTTGGAGCGTCGCCTTGATAATGTGGTCTTCAAACTCAATTTCGCCCCGTCCCGCCCTTCAGCACGCCAGCTGGTGAACCATGGCCACTTTATGGTCAACGGACGGCTTGTGAACATCCCCTCCTATCTTGTCAAAGAGGGGGATGTGATTGAAATCAAAGAACCGAGCCGGAAGAGCAGTATGTTCAAAGTCGCGATGGAGATCGTCAAACAGAACGGGACCAGCGCAGAATGGCTCGATGCCGATCCTGACAAATTTAAAGGTACAGTCAAGAGAATGCCGTCGCGTGAAGAGATGCCTTTGGATATCCAGGAAAACCTTATCGTTGAGTTCTATTCAAAATAAGGAATGAAGGAGAAGGTCAATGAAGTGGATTAATCTGGAACGTCCCAAAAAGCTTGAATGGGATAAGGAAACGAAATCCAATGCTTACGGGCGTTTTACCATAGAGCCCTTTGAAAAGGGGTTCGGAATAACGCTCGGAAACGCATTGCGCAGGACTATGCTTTCCTACATTCAGGGGACCGGCCTGGTGGGTGTCCGTATCGACGGTGTCGCTCATGAATTTACATCCATCAATAATCTTAAGGAAGATGTCCTTGATGTCGTAATGAACCTGAAAAAGATGCGGGTCAGATATACCGGCGAAAGCATGAAGGTGGTCAGCTTTACAGCCAAAGGCCCGGTTCAGGTCTATGCCCGTGATTTTGACAACCTCGATTCCGAGATCGAAGTCATGAACAAAGACCTCTATATCTGCGAACTGAGCGAAGGGGGAAGCCTTTCTCTGGATCTCTACTATGACCACGGCCTGGGGTACAAACCTGCTGAAGAGCATGCTTACGAGGATATCCCGGTCGATTTTATCGCAGTGGATACGGTCTATACTCCTGTGGTCAATGTCAAATATGAAGTGGATCATGCCCTGGTGGGAAAAAGCGTGGATTATGATAAGCTGACCATGGAGATCCAGACAGACGGAAGCATTACGCCCGAAACCGTCCTGAAGAGATCTGTCCGCCTGATCAAACAGTATCTCGATGCCTTTGAGATGGACAGTGAACATGTGGAGTATCCCATGGAGGAGCCCAAAGACGATAATTCGGACCTGAAGAACATCCTCTCCAAGAGTGTGGAAGAACTGGAACTTTCTGTCAGAGCCGCAAATTGTCTGAAGAATGCCGGGATCAAGTCCATCGGAGAACTGGTTCAGAAGAGTGAGTCTGAAATGCTCAAATACCGTAATTTCGGCAAGAAATCCCTGGAAGAGATCAAGGAGCTTCTCATCGAGATGAACCTCTCCTTCGGGATGGACCTAGATGACATAATGGACTCATAAAGGTGAGGGGAAGGTGAACATAAGATGCGTCATAGAGTAAAATCCGTGCGTTTGGGGAGAAATTGGTCCTCAAGAAAAGCACTTTTAAGAAATATGGCCACATCGCTCATTCTTCATGAAAGGATCGAGACGACTGAGGTCAAAGCCAAACAGATAAAGTCCTATGTGGAAAAACTGGTGACATTGGGGAAAAAGGATACCCTCCATGCCCGCCGTATGGCTGCTGCCCGCTTGTTTGGAAAAGAAGCGGTTCAGAAGCTCTTCAGTGATATCGCTCCCCGTTTTACAGAGCGTAACGGCGGTTATCTGGCCCTTTACAAGACCGGGTTCCGCAAAGGGGATGCCACACCCACAGCCATCGTCGAGTTTGTGGTGCGTCCTGAAGAAAAAAGCTCCAAGGAAAAGGAAAAGAAAAAGTAAGACTTTTCCATGTCAAAAAAAAAGATGATGACATTCGTCTGGCTAATCCTGACCGCCATTCTGGCGGTCTGGGTTAGCAACAGTGCCGTTCATCTCAAAAACCTCCTGCACATGAAAGAACAGAAAAAGATGCTGATCCGTGAGCGTGAAGAGCTCATAACTGAAAACAAACGTCTTGAAGCCTATGTGGATGAGATCCGTCAATACGATTATATGAAAGAGCGGATCGCCCGGTTGACCCTGGGACTCAAGAGAAAAGATGAAATCATTTTTAAATTCAAAAATGGGGTTGACAAATAAAAGTGTGTTGGTTATACTGCCAATCGATGACGCGGGGTAGAGCAGTTGGAAGCTCGTCGGGCTCATAACCCGGAGGTCGTAGGTTCAAATCCTACCCCCGCAACCAATTTTTCCCTGACATGGCGGGATAGCTCAGCTGGCTAGAGCGTGCGGTTCATACCCGCAAGGTCCCCAGTTCGATTCTGGGTCCCGCTATTCTTTCAATCTGTTGTCTTCAATCGTTACATTACCTATTTCCGGAAGGATCTCGGAGATCTCGTCCAGCATCCGGTCAGTCCCGGCTCCGGGAGAGTAGATATAATGGCTTTTGGAGCGCCCTATCTGAAAGAGGAGTCTCCCGCGGGAAATAGAGATCTTTTGAAGTGTTGCCAGGGGGAAGGATTTATTATTGACGGTGATATGGTGTTCATGAAGAGCGATGATGCTCACAGGGTGGACAGCCAGAAAGATGAAAAGGTCCGTGGCCCCGAGGATGAGGCTTAGGATGACCAGCCAGGGCATGTTGCGTCCCGATCCCACCCAGATCCCCGCAGTGATGATGAAGACCGTTGAAAGAAGAAAAAGACCTTTGATAATACGGTTTTTGCGCGGACTGGAGAAGTCCCATCTTTTCTCCATATTTTGCCTCCTTCGTCAAGTTAACTTATTATAGCACAAGGGATTCCGTATGTAACCCAAATCTAGAAAAATGTTGACGCCGTAGCCTTTATGTGTTACATCTTTAAGGGAAATGACTGAGCAGGAATATAATTGGACAGTACATCTTTTCGCAAAATATAAAACAAGGGGGATCTTGATCACGCTTTTTTCGCTTTTTTTCGTCTTTTTTCTGGGCGCTTATGTAAACGCCTTTCTAGCCGCTCTCGCGGTAGCCTTGATCTTTGTCCCCAACATGAACTTTTTCCTGCCTATCCGGTATACCCTTTCGAGAGAAGGGATAACAGTGGCGACCCCTCTGAACGTAAAAGTCATCCCCTGGAGTGAAGTGAAGAGATTCAGGATCGTCAACGGAGGCCTTGTCCTCAACCCCCCGCAGGGGCGTTCCCTTTTCCGGAGGTCAAAGACGACTATTCTGTATGATATCCCCGATGCTGAAGGCATACGGGCGCTGGCCGAGGAGATGGTCGCATAATGTATCTGTATGATGACATCCCCGAAGAAGAACGCTACTTACTTCTGGATAAACTGGCCCGGGAAGTCGTCCGGTTCCATATGGCCACTCCGGCAGTGATCTTTCTGGAAAGCACGAAGTATATGAACCGTGTGGGTTCGCAGTTTTTGATCTTCGTCTCTCCCATCGTCACGGCTATCTTCACCAAATGGGAACTGGAAAAGTATGCTGTGATCATGGAAGAGAGGGAGAATATCGAATACCTGCTCGATAAGATCGAAGAGCTGGATCAAGAGCAGCAGGCCAAAGAGAAAGAATTGAAAGCTCAGCGTAAAGAAGAAAAAAGACTGAAGAGAAAGAACAGAAAAAGCATTTTCAAGAAAATAAGCGGTAAGTAGAAAGGAGTCGTTCATGGGAGATAAAAAAGAGATGAAAACCATTATTGCAACCGACTGCGGAAGTACAACGACAAAAGCAATTTTAGTGGAGAAAGTCGATGGGGAATACAGGCTGATCAGCCGCGGTGAGGCCCCGACCACTGTCGAAGCCCCTTTTGAGGATGTAACAAAGGGAGTCTTGAACGCGATCAACGAGATCGAAGACCTGTCAGACCGGACCTTTATCAAAGACAATCTCTTGATGAAAGAGAGGAAAAACGATAAAGAGGGAATGGATATCTATGTCTCTACATCTTCAGCCGGCGGCGGATTGCAGATGATGGTGGCCGGCGTGGTCAAGTCCATGACCGGTGAATCGGCTCAAAGGGCTGCCCTGGGTGCCGGCGCTATCGTTATGGACGTCATCGCTACTAATGACGGCCGCCTTCCTCATCAGCGTATTGAGACGATCCGGAATCTCAGGCCTGATATGATCCTTCTGGCCGGCGGTGTCGACGGGGGGACCACGACTCATATCGCCGAACTGGCTGAGATCATTTCAGCTGCCGATCCTCGCCCCAGGCTGGGAATCGGGTATAAGCTGCCTCTGATCTATGCCGGGAACTCGGCTCAGAAGGCCCGTGATATCGTCCAGGAGACCATAGGCGGAAAGATGGCCCTGGAAATCATCGATAATATCCGTCCTACTCTGGAACAAGAAAACCTGGGCCCTGCCCGTCATAAGATCCATAACCTCTTTATGGAGCACGTCATGCAGCAGGCTCCGGGGTACAAAAAACTCATGTCCTGGACCGATGCTCCCATCATGCCGACACCGGGTGCGGTGGGCTCCATGATCGAGACAGTGGCCAATGAACGCAATATCGCTGTGGTCGGAGTGGATATCGGCGGAGCTACGACAGACGTCTTCTCTGTCTTTGAATCCGAAAACGAGAAGGGTGACATTGAGAAGGTCTTCAACAGGACCGTATCGGCCAACCTGGGAATGAGCTACAGTATCTCCAACGTCTTCGCCGAAGCCGGACTGGATAATGTCATGCGGTGGATGCCCATCCATATGGATGAGAAAAAGCTGCGTAATATAGTCAAAAACAAGATGATCCGCCCCACGACCATCCCCGAGACACTGGAATCCCTGGTCTTCGAGCAGGCCATCGCCCGAGAAGCGCTACGTCTGGCTTTTGAGCATCACAAGTCCCTTGCTGTGGGGCTGAAGGGTGTCCAGCAGCAGAGGACCATCTCGGATGCCTTTGAACAGACCGAGAGCGGACAAAGCCTTGTGGATATGATGGAACTTAATATGATCATCGGAAGTGGCGGTGTCCTTTCCCATGCCCCGAGGCGTCATCAGTCTGCCTATATGCTCATCGACGCCTTCCTTCCTGAAGGAGTCACGACACTCACTGTGGACAGTATTTTCATGATGCCCCAGCTGGGTGTTCTGGCCCAGGTGAACAAACAGGCCGCTACACAGGTCTTTGAGAGGGATTGCCTGATCTACCTCGGAACCTGTATCGCTCCCGTGGGCCGGGGAAAGCTTGGACGTCCTGTCATGGAGGTCATCATCGAACATCCCCTGGATAAAGAGGCCTTTATCAAACGGGCCAAAGAGGAGTCTCCTCACTTCCCGGTGGTGGAAGATATGACGGGTAATGTCATCAAAAAGACACTTAACTACGGTGAGATGTACCGTGTTCCTCTGGATCTGGACGAGACAGCTAAGGTCACCGTGAAGCCTGTGAAGGGATTTGACGTAGGTAACGGGCCCGGGAAGGAAATGACCGTCAATGTCTCAGGCGGGACCACAGGGATCATCTTTGACGCCCGTGGCCGCCGTCCGTTCACGATTCCTGCCGGAGATAAAGAGCGTGTGCATAAGCTGCTGGAATGGGCCGCTGTCATGGAAGCGTATGACGTGGAAGCCCTGAAAAAATATATAAGCGAATAAGGAGGTCGAAGATGGCTCAAGCATTTACACCCGGGTTAAAAGTAACTCAGGAAACCATAGTCAAGAAGAAGAGAATCCTTCCCCTGAAAGGGGAGGTGCTGGTCAAAGAGGGCGATAAGGTCTCCTATGATCAGGTCGTAGCCAAAACTGACCTGCCCGGGAATGTCATTCCGGTCAACATCGCCAATCAGCTGGGAGTCGCAGCCAATGAAGTCCGGGAATGTATGATGAAAAAAGAGGGCGAGAAAGTGGAAAAGGGCGAAAAGGTCGCTCTCTACAAATCTTTCTTCGGCCTGTTTAAAAACTACTCTGTTTCTCCCATCACCGGAACCATCGAAAATATCTCTGATGTCACGGGACAGGTGCTCCTCCGTGAACCTCCCATCCCCATCGAAGTCCGTGCCTATATCGACGGAATCGTAACAGAGATCTTTCCTCAGGAGGGCTGCCAGGTCGAGACCATGGGCGCTTTCATCCAGGGGATCTTCGGGCTTTCAGGTGAACGCAGCGGAGAGATAGCTGTGATTGTGGACAATCCTAAAGAGGAGCTGACCGCCGACATGATCAAAGCTGAGCATAAAGGGAAAGTTGTGGTCGGAGGTTCCCTCATCCGTCTGGATGCCATTAAAAAGGCAAAACAGGTGGGGGTTTCCGCTGTTGTGGTGGGAGGTGTGGACGACAAGGATCTCAGAGCTCTCTTAGGGTATGACATCGGCGTCGCCATCACGGGACACGAGAAGATCGGCTTTACCCTCATCGCCACAGAAGGGTTCGGAGAGATGTATATGGCCCAGCGGACATTTGAGCTTTTAAAAGCCAATGAGGGGAAATGGGCTTCAGTCAACGGAGCCACCCAGATCCGCGCCGGCGTTATGCGTCCTGAGATCATCATCCCGGTAGACAAAGCCTTTGACAAGAACAAAGGCGTCGACGAAGAGGGACGCGGCCTTCAGGTGGGAGATCCCATCCGTATTATCCGTGAACCTATGTTCGGTGAGTTGGGGACGATCACAGAAATGGTCCCGGCCCTTCATAAGATGGAATCCGAGACCATGGTGCGTGTCTTCCGTGTTAAGCTTTCTAACGGGGAAGAGCGTATCGTCCCGCGCGCCAACGTGGAACGTATCGAGGTGAAATGACAGGGCCTTCCCTGCAAAAGCTCCGTGCTCTTGCTGAAGAAGTGATTCAGAACTCATACAGCCCCTACTCGGGATTCCGGGTGGGGGCTCTTATTTTATCAGGAGAGGACGGTCTTCCCTTCAGCGGAGTTAATGTGGAAAACGCATCCTTCGGGCTCACTGTATGTGCCGAGCGGAATGCCCTTTTTAAAGCGGTCGGGGAGGGGATACAGACCTTTTCTTACCTCTATATTCTTTCAGACGGAGAAGAACCCCCGCTTCCCTGCGGAGCCTGTCTCCAGGTCTTGAACGAGTTCTGCCCTCCCGATATGCCTGTGACTTGTGAGTCATGGTCCGGTGCGCAGCGGACTTTTCTTCTGCGTGACCTTCTTCCCTTCGGTTTTTCTTTTCATAAAAGTGAATAATCATTCATTCTCCCCTTGACAGTTCGGGGTAACGGCATTATTCTCTTATTTATGAATGACGGTTCATTCATTAGAAAAGGAGGGGCTATGGCACGTATCAAAAGCCAGACCAAAGGGCGGGAGATCATTCAGGCCGCCATGGAGCTTTTTGCGGAAAAGGGTTTTTTTTACACAAATGTCAAGGAGATCGCCGAGCGCGCCAATGTCGGTGTCGGGACAGTCTATATCTATTTTGATAACAAGGACAATATACTCATCGAACTTTTTATTGCTTTCCTGGACCGGGTCATCCGTGATATTCAGACGATTCTGGATACTCAGCTCCATCCCCTGGAGAAGTTTAAAAGGGTCCTGAGGACGGTGGCGGAGATCCTGAGCGAAAATATGGATATGGCCCGGGTTTTCCTTGTGGAGCTCCGCCAGACTACCGAAGCTCTGAGTTATCTGGCCCCGAAATTGGAAAAAGAGTATAATTTCCTCATCAAAAAACTGCTCCAGGAAGCCAAGGACCAGGGGTATGTCCGGCAGGATATCAATGTCCATATCGTCTCTATCGCTTCTCTCGGCCTTATAGAAGCCCTCCTTTTTGACTGGGTGACAAACAAATATTCCAAAGAGAAACTATTCAGCATGTTTGACCAGGCTATCGAGTATTTTGTGTTTGGATTTGAAGGGAGAGAGCATGATTAGGATTATCCGGCTGATCCTCGACTACCCGCGATGGATCGTGGGCCTGACTTTGGGTTTGACACTCTTTTTCGCCCTTTTTATCGGTCAGATCCGGTTTGATAATGATGTCAACCAGTATATTCCGAAGACCCACAGAGAAGAAGCCTTTTTTTCGGAGATAGAGAACAATTTCGGCCCTCAGGACAAGGTCTTTGTGGAACTCCTCACTTCCCACCCCGAAGGGGTCTTCAACCGAAAGACCCTTCAGCGCATCGAGATCCTATCGCAAGTCCTGGAAGAGTCGGGTTATGTGGATAAAGTCGATTCCCTGGCTCTCAGTTCCATGATCACGGGAGTCGAGGAGGGGATGCGTGTGGGGCCTCTCTGGGAAGAAGGGACATTAACGGATGATCCCTCATTTTTAGAGAAAATAAAAGATGAAGCCTTGTCCAATCCCCTTTTTCTTAATAACCTTGTCTCGGAAGACGGGAAAGCAGCCGGAATCATTCTTACGCTTCGGGACTTGCCGGAAAACGTTCCCGATGGAGAATCGATAAGAGAAGAGTACTGCCGGGAAGTCGCCCGTTTTCAGGAATCTCTGCAAAAGGCCGGGCTTCTTGCAGAGGTTAAAAAGGGGGGAGAGAAGACCCTTTTTCTCCTTAACGGCTCGATAAAAGGAGAAGCCCTGACACAGGCTCTTCATCGGGAAGGGATCCTCAGTTCTCCTTTTTTCGTCGGCAGCCGGGACGAGCGCAGAGCTCTTCTCTTCAGCCCCAATGAAGACTATTTCGCCCTCCCCCTGGAGGACAGAGTGGTCCGGGATATTCAGAAGGCGGTCCGGGAGGTCCCGGGACAGGAAGAGATCTACTATTCCGGAGAAAGTATTGTCAATTCTATGCTGGGTGTCTACATGCTCCAGGATATCACACGCCTTGTCCCTCTGGTGGTCGTCGTTGTCTTCCTCTTCCTTTTTCTGGCTTTCCGAAAGATCAGAGGAGTTCTCTTCCCCCTCTTCTCTGTACTGATCTCTACGGTGTGGGTCACAGGACTCATGGGGCTGCTGAAGATCCCCCTTAACCAGATCTCAGTGACTCTCCCGGTGCTGCTGATCGGGGTAGGAAGCGCTTACGGGATCCATATCATCAACAGCTATTATGAACATCTTCACGAAGAGAAGCAGAAAGCAGGGCTCATCAAACGGATCATGCAATTGGTGGGAGTGGCAGTAGTGATGGCCGGGGTGACAACTATCATTGGTTTTTCCTCTCTGGCTACCTCTCCGATGACACCTATGCAGAATTTCGGTATCTTTACAGCGGCAGGGATCTTTTTTGCCCTCGCGGTGAATATATTTTTCGTCCCCTCTTGTCTGGTCCTGCTTCCCGCACCGAAAAGACTCCCGAAACAGGACGAAGGGGGGCGAAGAAAAAGTCCTGCCTTGTTCCAACGTTTTTTGCTTGCTTCGGGAGAGATAGTCTACAAGGGCCGGGCGGGGATTCTGATATCAGCCCTGGTGATCGTGGGGCTTTCCGTGTGGGGGGTACTGCACATGGTCATCGACACCAACACGGTGGAATTCTTTAAAAAAAGCAGCCCTGTCCGTCAGGCGGATGAAAAGATCAACGCTTCATTCGGAGGGACATCTACGCTTAACCTTGTCATCGACGGTCTGACGCCGGATGCCATGAAAGACCCTGAAGTCCTCAGGAAGGTCGAAAAGATCCAGGAATATGCAGAAAGCCTGGAACACGTGGGAAATACCCTCTCTTTTGTGGATTTCGTAAAGCTCATGAATCAGGCGATGAATCAGAATGACCCCCGTTTTTTCAAGGTTCCCCGATCACAAAGCCTCATCGCACAATATCTCTTTCTCTATACTACTTCAGGGGATCCCGATGATTTCAGCGATGTGGTGGACTATAACTATCAGAAAGCCAATATCTTTATCCAGATCCGTAAATCAAATACGAAGACCATCGACGGAATCGTCAGAAAGGTGGAGTCGTATGCCCGGGATCTCTTCAGGGATACTGAAGAGATGAGAGACGACGAGTGGGTGAAACGCCTGGAAAGAACCCATGAGTTGGCTTACAGGAGAGATGTGGAATCCTATGCTTTGAGTGAGGTCAAAGCCGGGCTGGATGATCTGTCTGGAGACAAGCTTCTCAACGCCTCTACCGAGATGAGAGAACTTCTGGACATGTACAGGGAGGTTTGGGAAGAGGACCGCAAAAACGGGGAGGAGACGGCGTCCTTTTCCCTTATCGAAGTCCTGAACGACACCGACGCCCTTTTCTACGGACAATGGGAGGGAGAGGCCGGAAAGAGGGCCCTGATCCGGACGGGTGGTGTCTCTAAACTTTACCTTGTGGTCAACCGCATGATCATCAGGACTCAGATCAGCAGCATTGTCATGGCGGCAATCCTCGTCATCCTGGTGGTTTCTCTCATGTTCCGTTCTCTTTCCGCCGGCCTTCTGAGTGTCGTCCCTCTGCTATTGGCTATTCTGGTCAATTTCGGAATGATGGGTTTCACAGGGACAAGGCTTGACCTGGCCACGGCGATCATCGCCTCGGTAGCCATCGGGATCGGCGTGGATTATGCTATCCACTTTCTAAACCGCTTCCATCACGTGGCCCGGAGGGGCCGCGATTTTAAAGCAGCCACAGCTGAGACCATGTCTACAGCCGGACGGGCCATTATCTTCAATATGATCTCAGTGGCTGCAGGTTTTCTGGTCCTCTGTTTTTCCAACTTTCCGCCGCTTCAATCGGCAGGATGGCTCATAGCCCTGACGATGCTGACTTCTTCACTGGGAGCACTGACGCTTCTGCCGACTCTTCTCAATATCTTTCGGCCTAAATTTTTAAATGATCCTGTCAAGGAGGTAACGCTATGAAAAATGTTTTTGGAACTTTTCTGTGGGCCATGCTTCTGCTTAGCCTGGCCTGGGGTGAATTAAGCGGGTTTGATGTAATGAAAAAGGCGGACAGCCGGTATACCGGTGACGACGGAGTCTCCCGGATAGCCATGTCCATTGTCAACAGCCGGAAACAGGAGCGTAACCGTGAGATCGTCCTGTGGAGAAAGAAGGTAGATAAAGTCAATGATATCAGCCATACATTCATTCTTTTTTTGACGCCGGCTGACGTCAAAGATACCACTTTCCTCATTCTGGAAAAAGGCAACGGAGCGGATGACGACCAGTGGATCTATCTCCCGGCCATGCGGAAAGTGAGAAAGATCTCCTCTTCGGAAAAGGATAAATCTTTCATGGGGACAGATTTCTCCTATGACGATATGAGTAACCGGGATATCGATTCCTATGAATGGACCCTGGTCAAAAGAGAGGAATGGAAGGGCGAGATGTGTTACGTTGTCAAAGGGGTGCGGAAGGATAAAGATAAGGCTGTTTATGATCACTCCCTCTTCTGGGTGAGGGAAAAAGACTGGATCCCGGTAAAAGCTCTGATGTTTGACAAAAAACAGCCTGAGCGGATCAGTAAAGTCATGCTGGTGAATGAACTGAAAGAGATCCAGGGGATAATGACGCCCCTGGAAACGGTGATGTACACGGTGAAACCCATCTATAAAGAGGGACGGGACCTGGAAAAGAGTTTTCAGAGCAAGACGGTCCTGCGGGTGAAAGAGGTCAGATATAATGTGGGCCTTGATTCGTCTATCTTCAGCCAGAGAAATATGGAGCGTCCCATGCCGTATCAGAGGTATTTGGACTGAGAAGGGAGGAAGAACATGGGGAAAAAGCGTCTTTGTATTCTTCTGCTGGCCGTTTTCGGCGCTCTCCGTCTTTTTGCCGTTGAAAATCTTACTTTTCAGGGAAAAATGCAGTTGGAGACTGCAGTCTCCCTGACTCCTGTCGAAGAAGCTGCTTTTATCAAAGGAGAGACTGCGCTTGACTTGGTTTTAAAACACTTTGCCGGCCCTTTCCGTTTCTACGCTGCTCTGGAAGGGAGATATGATACCCTGACAGGAGGTGAGGGCGAAGCGGAGCTCACAGAAGCCTATGTGGCAGCGGACTTCGACAAGACCTCTCTGGTGGCTGGGAAAATATGGGTCTCCTGGGGAAGAGCTGATGAGGTGAATCCCGTGGATGTGGTCAACCCCGAGGATTACCGTGAACCGGTGGTTGCTGAAAAAGAGGAGAGGAAGATCCGAATTCCGGCGTTTACCGTGAGCCGTTATCTGGGGGACTGGACCCTGACCGGCGTCCTGGTTCCCTCCTTTACTCCTCCCGCCCTGGAGACCTCCCCCCATTGGCAGACTTCGTTCTACAAGCTTCTTGAAGAACTGAAAGGGGCCTACCTGGCAAAAGCTGTTGCTTTAAGTGTGCCGCCCTATGCCCTGGAGGATTATGTGATGGATCATCTCTTTTTTGAAGATCATGAGGCAGGCCTTTCTGATGTTCAGTTCGGCGGGCGCCTCAACGGTTATCTGGGAGCGCTGGATATCTCCCTTTACTATTACAACGGATACTGGACCGATATGTCGCGTCCGGCCATCTCGATGAGAGGTTTTGATCCTCTTTTCCCGGCTCTGCCTGAAAAAACGGTGGTCTGTTATCCTCGGTTTCAGATGGCCGGCGCTGATTTTGCAACAGTCCTGGGCGCTTTTACCCTCAGAGGAGAGGGGGCCTGGTATCTGGGCCGCAAGATCACTTATGACTTGTCGCAGATGGGGGATCCCCGGTTTTGGGCCGACGGAGGCTGGGGTGAGACGGATGTAGTGAAATTCGTTGTAGGCCTTGACCGCTTCTGGGGAGATCTCTATGTGAATATCCAGTATATAGGAGAGGTTATCACCGACTATAATTCCCTGATGATGCTTCCTGCAGACTATCTGCAGAGTATGACTCTCAACATTTCCTGGCCTTTAAGTGACGGCCGGTGGGAGCCTGAGCTCAAACTCCTCTGGGAAGAGACCGAAAACGACTTCTATGCAGGCCCCCGTCTGACCCATGAACTTTATAACGGGATCCATGCCTATGCCGGAGCGGATATCTTTACGGGCGATCCGGAGGGGACTCTGGGGCAGTATAGAGAGTGCGACCGTTTCTATACCGGGCTGACCTATAGTTTTTAATTCAAGAGAGGGCATAGCCCTCTCTTTCTTTTCTTTACTCTCACCGAAAATCTGGTAAGCTTCTCCCAATAAAAAGATCAGACGAAAGGGAGAAAATGGATAAAAAGAAAATCGTATGGATAGCTTTCGGAGTAGCTGCCTTTGTCTTTATCACGGCCCTTCTTTTTTTGCTTCCGGGGCCTGAGGAGAGGCTTCTTCGGGCCGTCTGGGCCGGAGACACGGCGAAGATCAGGACTCTTCTTGAAAAGGCTCTGGACAGAGAGGATGAGACATACCGGGAAGCCTTCAGGCAGGCTCTTTTATATCGCTCTCCCGGGATTGTCCAGGCCTTTGTGGATGCTGAGAGCGAAAACCGTGAAGGGTGGGTGCTTTTGAAAGCCGCTGACGCAGGTCGCCCGGAGATAGTACGTCTCCTGATAGAAGCGGGGTGGGACATAGACGGAGCCAATGAAGAGGGAGAGACTCCCTTGTTTAGGGCTGCTTCGCAAACGTCTAAAGAGCATAGGGATGTTGTCCGGTATCTTGTGGAAAAAGGGGCTGATGTCAACGCTGTGACAGAGTACGGTTGTACGCCCTTTTCGGCCTTTACAGGAGAGCTGGATTTTATCGAACAGTATGACAGCGAGACTATCACGGAAGAGGATAAAAAAGAGTTCGAAGAGATAAAGAGGCTCCTTCAAAGAGAGCCCGACAGAATGCTTTTTGAAGCTGTTGAGAAAAGAAGTGTTCAAAAAGCGGCGGAGGCCCTGGAGAAGGGCGCAAGCCTCAATACCCGGGATGAATACGGGAATCCTCCTCTGGTGAGAGCCGCGTTTCACCGTGATGAGCCCATGATCCGGTTTCTTGTCGCCCACGGAGCCGATACCGACCCCGAAAAGCTGACAGAAAACAAGTTGACCCCTTTGCGGGCCCTCTTTATAAACAACAGGAAAGAGGAGAGAATCCTTTCCATGGTGCGATTCCTCGTGGAGAATGGGGCTGACATCCACAAAAGAGGCCCTCTGGGGGAGACGATTCTGGAGGAGGCTGTGGTCAACGACTTTATTCCTGAGATGGAATATCTGATAAGCCGGGGGCTTGATTTAGACAGCCCCAATGAGCATGGAAAGACGCCCCTGATGACAGCAGCCCTGATAGGCAACTGTGAAGCTCTGGAGTTTCTCATCAGGAGCGGTGCAGACAGGGATCAAAAGGACTATGCCGGGCGTAATGCCCTCTTTTATGCGGTGGACTTCGGACAACTGAAAGCGCTTCAGACTCTGGTGGCTTTCGGCGGGGACGTCAACACGGTCATCAACGGGGAAAATGATTTTCGCAACGGCCAGACCCTTTTGATGTATACAGCAATCTACGGCGGCAGCCTCAACGGAGAGCTGGAAGATATCATCTCATGGCTTGTGGAACAAGGAGCCGACATTGAGGCGGTGGATGCAGAGGGAAAGACGGCTCTTATCCTGGCGGTACGGCACAAGCGGAAAGAGGCGGTGCGAGAGCTCCTGTCCCTAGGTGCAGACAGGGATAAAAGAGACAGTGATGGGTATGATGCTCACGATTATGCAGAAGAAGGCGGCGATTCGGAGATCCTCCGCCTGCTTCAGAATACCCGGGAAGGACAGTAATGAGAACACGATCAGGAATGGTTTTTCTGGCGGCCCTTTTTCTTTTAGCCGGGGCCTGCAGTATAAAAGGGGAAGAAGAGATGCAGAAGATGAAAGCTGAGGGGCTTTTTGCCCGCGTGGGAGAACGCGTTTTTCTAGGCGGCTCGGATAAGCCTATCGGAAGAGTAGAGAAGATTGAACAGGATAAAAAGAGTGTCAAAGTCACCCTGAAGCTGGATGAACCGCTGGAGATGGTCTTCTCGTCGGTGGCAAGGGATGACGCCCGTCTTGGCATCCGTCTCATCCCCTCGAAGATGCGGGCGAAACGTCAGGTCTCTGCCGTGGAGATCCGTACCTCTTTCAAAGGAACCTTCGGAAAAGAGATCGTCCTGCCCTATGAGATCCATGATCTTATCGATGACGAGACGCTTTTTCTTATGGCGGAAACGGCTCCCCTGGGAGAAAATATTTTATACCTTCTGAAAAGAAACGGTAACCTGCTCAAGCTGGAGACCCCGCTGCCCTCTGAAGGAAGGCTTTTTAAAGGGAAACCGGAGAAGATAATAACCGCTGAGCCCAAACGGCTTTCGGAATTTTCTCAATTTTTGAAGGAATTTATGAACACTAATGAGAACTCCTGGATCCAAACCCCGGTTGACTTGGATGTTCAGGGAGGGACGACCCTCTTTCTTTATATGCGGACAGGGGAAAGAGAGCATGCTTTCCGGATGGAACCGGAAGCTCCGGGTCGGGAACTTGTGACAGAGGCATTGGATAAGCTTTTTCGCACATGATTTGTCTGAAGAGGGGAAGTCCGGCCTTCCCCCCTGTTACTTTTTGTTACGGTTCGATACGGCCGTAATCCCGCGGTTCGAGGTTCCAGGCCGGTGTCAGGAGTAAGTTGCCCCCTTTCTCTCCTTTTCTTCTGATATTACAAAAAATTGACGAGGCTGCATCTGTCTCCAGAAGCGTATACGGGATCCTGACCTCCAGGGTCCAGGAATCGTTATCCTGATATGTGGCGGCTGTCCACTCTCCGTTCCAGTCTGTATCGGACGATCCGGCTTTCACATCAAAACGGGTGTCCCATAACGTTCCCAGGGAGCTGATATAAAGCTGAAAGATATGCCGGAAATCAGAGGATAGAAGGATCCCCAAAGAATCTTCCTGATAGACTGCGCTGTCTCTCTCAGAGAGAAAACTTTTAACGAGACTGTTTCGGGGGATACGGGCCCCTATGAAAAGAGCTTTTTCAGTGCGGTAGAAGCGTACACTCAATTTGTGGTTGTCAACGGGTCTTCCTGATAAATCACAAAAGATGGACACCGGCTGTGCCTTTTCCCAGACCTCTTCATCCAATTTCCCGTCAAGGAGAGGTGGAACTGGCCCCCGGCCTGCGGGGAGGATACGTGGTGGGGAGAGGGTCAGTGATAGGGGGACGTTCTTCCCGCGGCCAAGGGGATAATTAACAGTGAGAGAAGGATGGGGAAAGAAATCTCCCTTCTGAACCAGAGAGAAAGGGATACTGGTCTCGTGGTGGGGCAGGACAGTCACAGAACCGGGAAGAGAGGTCTCCCAGTTTTCGACAGTGTTGAGTTCCAGTTTCAATGTAGATTCTTCCCGGGCAACTCCGGGGAAGAACACCTCTCCCCGGGTTTTATCTGTAAAAACAGCTTTGGCTCCGTTTGTCAGGGTAAAGACAGCCTGCTCCTCCTGAATGGTCATCAGGTCTTCAGGGAAAGTAGAACCGGCCTTGAGAAGTGCTGTATGAAGACCTTGAGTATCCAGTGTGCACCAGAGGTACTGGTAAAACATACCGAGAGTTTCCTCCTCGAAGGGAAAGCTTCCCCTCGAACTCCCCACAAGGTAATAATCCACAGAGTCAAAGACATTATGAGCATACTGATGCCAGTGGCCTGTAAAGACAGCATCCACGCCGTATTGTACAAAAAGGGTGTGGAGGAGATCCTCTTTGTTCCGGGCGATACCGTCAGCCCAAAAGGGTTTATGCATGAAAACAAGGGTGGTCTCAGCCTTCCTCTTTTTTTTCAGATCTTTTTCCAGCCAGGAGAGCTGTTCTTTTCCCATATCGCCTGCTTTTTCAACACAGGAGTTGTCCAGCACGATAAAATGGACTTGCCCCTTATCGAAGGAGTAGAAGGGAGGGAATCCTGTCTTTTGTGTAAAGAGGTTTCGCGTCGAATCGTCGACGATGTCATTGTTTCCCGGAACATAATAGATAGGGACAGAGATTCGACTCAGACTTTCCAAAGCGCGATCCCATTCCGTTTCCAGGGCATTATCAGAGATGTCCCCCACAGTAAGAACAAAATCGGGACGCAGACGGACGATATCATCAATGACAGTATCAAAGGCCTTTTGATCGACTCCTCCCGAGCGGTCACCGATGATGGCAAACCGAAGGGGGGCTGATAAAACTCCCGAAACAAGGAGAAGGATCAGGATTGTGAAGATGAAGTATTTTCTCATAAGACTCCTTTCTTTTCCTATAATATCAAAAAAGGGGCCGGAGAGAAGAGTCATTTTCAACAGGAGCTTCAGTTAACCCGGGAGGATTTCCTTTCCAGGTGAAGATCTATCACTTATAATAATCAAAAAGGAGGTCTTATGGAATTGGGCGATGTCATCCGGAAACGGAGAAGCATACGGCGCTATGATACCGCCAAAAAGGTGCCCCGTGAGGTCTATCCCTCCCTCTTCGAAGCTGTGCGTTTGAGCCCTTCGGCTCATAATGCCCGGGGATGGAAGTTCTATGTGGTCGACGGCCCTGAACGGAAAGAGTCCCTTTGCCGGGAAGCCTTTTCGGGGATCTTCAAAGCCTCATGGGTCCACGAAGCCCCGGTGCTCGTGATCATGACCATACGTAAAAAAGCCATTCCAAATGTATTGGGAGAGAAGGTGACGAAGATCGATTACCGCTCTCTGGATGGAGGGATCGCCGGGGAGCATTTTGTCCTGGCAGCAGCGGAAAAGGGACTGGGAACCTGCTGGATCGGATGGTTCAGCAAGAAAAAGCTGGCCCGGGCCATGAAGCTTTCGTCGGGAGAGGAGCCTCTGGCCCTTTTCACATTAGGATATCCCGCTCCTGACTATGCCCCCCGGGAGATCACAAGGACCCCGCTGGAAGAGATCTGGACCTTTTTCGGGGAGTCCTGATGGCCGAATTTACCATCGGGCCTGACTTTGACGGAAGCCGTGTCGATCGATTTCTCCGGAAGATGTTTCCTGCCCTCCCTCTCTCCCTTCTCTATAAGGAACTTCGCCGGGGGCAGGTCAGGGTGAACGGGCAGAAAGCCAAAGAAAATGACCGTCTCCGGGCCGGAGACCGGGTGGCTGTTCCCTATGAACCCAAAGAAAAGAAGGCCTCTCCGCAATCAGAAAATTTTTCCTTTCCCTATCCCTTGGTCTACGAAGATGATGAGATGGTTGTCGTGGATAAGCCCGGCGGTGTCGTAGTCCATAAAGGCAGCGGTCACCAAGCTGGCCTGATCGAACTTTTCCGCTCTTCCTTCAGCCTGCCCCAGGCTTCTCCTGTCCATCGTCTGGACAAGGGGACATCAGGCCTTCTGATCATTGGAAAGACACGGGCAGCTGTAAGGAAGCTGACGGCGCTCCTGCGTGAAGGAAGGATAGAAAAACGTTATGTGGCCCTGGTCAGGGGAAGTGTTCCCGGGGGGACGTGCCTTCTGTCAGACAGGATCGCACGGGGAGAGACAGGATCCTTCATTAACCCTGAAAAGGGAAAGGAAGCCTTGGGGGAGATGAGGCTTCTTAAGAACGGGGCCGGTCTCTCCCTGGTAGAGATCACCCTCAAAACAGGACGGACGCACCAGATCCGTCTGCAGCTGGCCTCCCGGGGGTGGCCCATCATCGGAGACGGCCGCTACGGGGTCAAACGAAAGGGCACCCTCTTTTTGTGCGCGACGTATCTTGCCCTGCCCTCCCGGGGGCTTCAGTGGTTCAAAGAAGTGCCTTCGGGATTCATCGAACTGCTGGAGAAGGGAATCTGAGAAAAGTATTGCATTCCCCTCATCTTTCTGTATAATCTCTGCGTGAGGGATGGTTTTATGCCATCCCTATTTTTTTAAGGAGTTTTTATGGATTTTATCCGCGATTTGGAAGAGTTGATCACACCCTATCTGGAGCGTGAAGGATTACGCCTCTATAAGATCAAGTTGATCACAGGGGGAAAACGCAAAAAGGTTGAAGTCTACCTCGACGGCAAAGAGGGCGGGGTCACCATAGACACCCTGGCAGCAGCCAACCGGTATATCGGGGATCTCATGGAGGCCGAAGACCTTCTGTCGGACAGTTATCTTTTGGAAGTCTCCTCTCCGGGGATGGTTACCCTCAAGGAAGAACGGGACTTTGCTTTTTTTACGGGACGCTACTGCCGGATTGTCCTGGAGGACAAGACGCTTTACGGACATATTAAAAGTTTTGACAACGGGGTCCTCATCCTGACGACAAAAGAGCAGGGAGATATCTCCATTGAAAAGAGCCGGATTGTCAAAGCCAAACTCGATGTTGATTTTTAAGGGAGGGTCATATGAGTGATTCATTATTGAAAATTGTCGATGAGCTGACACGGATCAAAGATATTGATAAAGATGAGATGATGGAGATTATCCGGGACAGCATAAAAGAAGCCTATTTAAGAAAATATAAACTCAAAAAGAGAGAAGAGGACGAAGAGCCTTATGATCTTCCCCTGGATGTAGAAGTCCAGGCCGGTGTACTGAGGATCTTTATTTCCAAGTGGGTGGTCAAAGAAGTGGAAGACCCCCATATTGAGATCTCCATGGAAGACGCCGAAGCCCTGACGGGGATCAAAGACCTTCAGGAAGACGATGTGGTGGATGTCTTTATCGATGCTAAAGATCTGGGACGTAACGGGGCTCAGGTCGTCAAAGAGAATATACTCAACAGGATCAAGGGATTTGAACAGCGGAGGATCTATGAGGAGTACATCGATAAAGTAGGAGAGGTCTATACAGGGATCGTAACAAGAAAACAGCGCCTGCGGGGAAAAGAACGCGACAACTATCTGCGTGAACATTCAGACCACCTGGGCGAAGGCGGATACGAGCTTGCCAATATTATCGTTGACCTGGGAAAAGGCGAGGGAATCATCCCTCCCCGTCATCAGACTCCCAAAGACAGCTATTACAGGGGAACTAGGCTGAAAGTCTATATCTATGCCGTGAAAGAGGAGGGGCTGGACACCAAGATCCTCGTCTCAAGAACACACGAAAACCTTCTTCGCGGCCTCTTTGAACTGGAGATCCCTGAAGTGGCGGGGAAACAGGTGGAGATCATGGCCATCGCCCGGGAACCGGGGGCACGCGCCAAAGTGGCTGTCTGGGCAAGGAACTCGGATTTGGACCCTGTGGGCACCTGTGTCGGTGTCCGGGGGATCCGTATTCAGAATATCGTCAGGGAACTGAACGGGGAACGGATCGATGTGGTGGAATGGAGCGATGAGCCCAAACAGATGATCCGCAATGCCCTGAAGACAGTGGATATCAGCAAGGTGATTATCGAAGAGCGTGCTGATGAACGCCGTAATGTCAAGGTCGTCGTCCCGGATGAGCAGTATACCATGGCCATCGGCCGGAACGGACAGAATGTCCGCCTGGCGGCAAAGCTCACCGGCTGGAAGATCTATATCTATTCCGAGACCGAATATCATAAAGAGCTTGAAGAAAAACGTGAGCAGTATACCAATATTCTCAAAAACTTTGACGGGATGAATGAAGAGATCCTGGGGGCCATGTATGATGCCGGAATCTTCGATCTGGAAGAGATCGCTGAGTTGACAGCAGAAGGTTTTGCCGAAGAGGTGGAAGGTGTAGATATCGACATGGCAGCTTCCTTCATCAATGCAGCCCGCACGGCCCTTGAAGAGCTGAAACAGGAGGCCCAAGCCGGGCCCGAAACTGATGTATCAGAACCTGAGGCTCTTGAAGAAGAGACAGACAGCCCTGAAGAAGAACAGCAAGATTCTGAAGACGCGGATAGTCCCGAAGAAGGGACAGAAGAGCCTGAAGAAGAGTCAGAGCAAGAGGAGGAAGATCCTTCTGAAAAGCCCGAAGCATAAACCTGTCAGACGATGTGTGATCTGCCGGGGTTCATTTTTAAAAGAAGACCTTAGCCGGTTTGTCCGTCAGGAGGGCCGTCTCCTTGAGGGACGTACGCTTCCGGGACGGGGGCTCTATCTCTGTGACAGCCCCGAATGTCGAAAAAAGTTTGAAAGGAAGTATGTGTCGTGATGAATCCTCATTTCATGGGACTCATGCTCAAAGCGGGACAAGTGGCTCTGGGGCGGACATCTCTGGAAATGGCACTGGACAAGGGATTGGTTAGGCTTATAATAACGGCGGAAGACCTTTCGCCGCGTTTCAGGGATGATATCAAAAGAAAGGCCGATTCAGCGGGGATTCACACCTTAGACTGGTTAACGAAAGCGCAATGGGGGAAAATCTTCGGACGTGACAGCGTCGGAGTTTTCGGAATCCTTGATAAAAAGGTGGCAGGCAAGGTGCTAGAGGGGGTGCATGCCAATGGATGAAAAGAAAAGAGTATTTGAACTGGCAAAGGAGATTGGGGTCCCATCTTCAGACCTTGTAGATTTCTTTATCAATGAAGGCGTTGAAATCAAGAATCATATGAGTTATGTGGGGCCTTACGAGATAAGGACAGCCAAAGAGCATTACGGGATCGAGATCGAAGAAGACAAGGATAAGATGCCCCAGGCCCGTCTGCGCCGCCGTGCCCGTCCAAAAAGAGGACGCGGTGAAGCGCCTGAAAAAAGCGGAGAAAAGGAAGAGGCCGGCGAAGAAACGGCTAAAGCCGGAAAGACAGCTGAACCTTCAGAAGAGGCCAAAGAAAAGGCCGACAAGAAGGAGGAGTCCAAAAAAGAGCTCCCCTCCGAAAAGAAGCCTGCTGAAAAAACTCCTGTCCAAACCGTCTCTGAAGAGAGGAGCGCTGCCCCTCAGGCCGAAGCGACAGCTGCCCCTGTGGAAGGAGGTGCTGAATCCGCTCCTGCCAAAAAGGTGAAAGAGAAGGAAACAGAAGAAGAACTCGAACGAGGTCGCGGGAAAAAAGCCAAAAAATTCGAACCCCCCAAGGGTGTCCCCAAAAGGACAAAGGCCCGCAAAGCCAAGAAGACCAAAGAAGAGCGGGAGTGGGAAGAACATCTCAAATTCCTGGAAGAGGAGAAGGCTCAGCAGGAAGAGGCCCGCAGAAAAGCAGCTGAGAAGGAAGCAAGCCGGAAGATCAGCTGGAAGGAGATCATGGACAGCAAAAATATCGTTGACAATAAGAAGAAAAAAGAGAAAAAAAGCGAGAAGGAAGAGACTAAAGAGAAACTCTATCTTATGAGGGGGATCACCTATCGCGACTTTGCTGAAAACCTTGGTTTATCGGCTAAACAGCTTGTGAAGATCCTGGAAAAAGAGGGGATCTCCGTGGAAGATATCGAAAGCTCCATCGAGGAGGACTATGCTCATCTTCTGGCAGAAGAGTTTGGTAAAGAATTAGAACTAATCAGGCACTACGGAGATGATATCCTTATAAAGGAGTATAAGGCTGCGCCTGCCAGCAATGAGGTGAGCCGCCCCCCGGTTGTCACCATCATGGGCCACGTCGACCATGGAAAGACATCCATCCTCGATTATATCAGACACTCACGGATCGCAGCCGGAGAATTCGGCGGGATCACTCAGCATATCGGGGCTTATTCCGTTTCCACACCTAAAGGAGAAGTCACTTTTATCGATACTCCCGGACATGAAGCTTTTACCGCCATGCGGGCCCGTGGGGCGAATATCACCGATATCGTGGTCCTGGTAGTAGCTGCTGATGACGGGGTCATGCCTCAGACAGTGGAGGCGATCAACCACGCCAAAGCAGCCGGTGTCCCGCTCATTGTGGCCATGAATAAGATGGACCTTCCCGGGGCCAATCCCGACAAAGTGAAACAGGAACTGATCAAGTATGAAGTCATGCCTGAAGAGTGGGGCGGACAGAACCTCTTTGCCTACTGTTCTGCCAAGACAGGAGAGGGGATCGATAATCTCCTGGAGATGATCCTGCTGCAGGCAGAGATGATGGATCTCAAGACCTGGATCGATGTCCCCGCCCGAGGTGTCGTGGTGGAATCCAATATGGAGAAGGGGAAAGGAAACGTGGCGACCATCCTGGTGAAGGAAGGGACCCTCTCTGTGGGGGAGGCCTTTGTCGTCGGAGCGACCTACGGGCGCGTGAGGACCATGATCGATGATAAGGGAAAAAGGATCAAGTCGGTGAAGCCTGGTCGGGCTGTAGAGATCACGGGACTGGACAACCTCCCGGGAGCAGGTGATGAATTTGCGGTCCTTTCCAGTGATAAGACGGCCCGGATCATTGCCGAGAAGAGAGCCTACTATGAGAAACGCAAAGGACAGCTCCTGGAGAGACAGGATGCCGTTTCCCTGGAAGACCTCTTTGCCCGTATGAATGAACAGGAAAAGGCAGAGTTGACCCTGATTATTAAAGGTGATACCCAGGGTACCGTAGAAGCCATCATCCAGTCAATTCAGAATATTGACGTGGAAGAGGTGGATGTCAAGATCCTCCATACAGGAGTGGGGATCGTTGTCGAGTCCGATGTCAACTTGGCCATGACAGCCAAAGCCATTATCGTGGCCTTCAACGTCCGCACTGATACGGGAGCCCGGAGGATGGCTGAAGACAACAATGTCGAGATCAGAAACTATAATATTATCTATAAACTCATCGAAGACCTTCTTAAAGCGGTAGAAGGCTTGCTGGAGCCTGAATCCGTGGAAGCCTACCGGGGTACAGCTGAAGTCCGTCAAGTCTTCCAGGTTCCCAAGGTGGGAAGTGTGGCCGGCTGCTATGTCAAGGACGGGAAGATCCTGCGCAACGGGATCGCCAAACTCGTGCGCGACGGTCAGTATATCTGGGAAGGGAAACTGGACTCTCTTCAGAGGTTCAAAGATTCCGTCAAAGAAGTGGCGGAAGGATATGAGTGCGGCATCGGGTTGGCCGGTTATAACGATATTAAAGACGGCGACCTTATCGAAGTCTACGAGATCGAGGAGCATCAGCGCACGCTTTAAAAGATGTATCTCTTATTAGCCGACGTGGAGATTTATCTCCACGGAGCCGTAAATTTGAAGCAGAAGCGTATGGTTTTAAAAAGCTATAAAGACCATATGAAGAATAAGTTCGATCTCATCGTCCGGGAAGAGAGGTTCCAGGACAAATGGCAGCACAGTGGCCTGGTCATGGCCACTTTGGCTGACAACAGGGATCTTCTCGACAGGGTCTTCCGGGACGCGGTTGACTTTCTTCTTACCCATTATGATGTTGATATTATAGAAGAGAATTGGGAAATAGTCGATTTATGATTGAGGTGTTATGAAACAATATTCACGAATGGATAAACTGAACCGCCTGGTTCAGACAGTGTTGGGAGAGATCATCGAGGGAGCTTACCCCTACGAGCGTTATGGAATGATCACCATCACCGAGGTGGAGCTATCCCGTGATCTGCGTCATGCAAAGGTCTATATTTCGGTGTTTCTTGACAAGGAGCATACTGTGAAGGAGGAAGAGGTCATTTCCGTTCTGGAAAAAGATGAATATAAGATCAAAAAGGAGCTGGTATCACAGGTCCGCATGAAATATACTCCTAAACTTCACTTTATTCCCGATCATACCCAGGAGAAGGCGGATGAGATCTACCGCCTTTTAGAGAAGGAGTCTCATGACCATCAGGGGGAGTAAGGAACTTCTGAACGTAGTGCTGGAAAAAAAAAGATTCCTGCTGTCAGCTCATGAGCGCCCCGACGGAGACGCCTGGAGCTCTCTGGCTGCCATGACTCTTCTTCTGAAGAGTTTCGGAAAAGAGGCGGCTGTCATCGGCAACGCGGCCCGGGCCAGGGAATACTCTTTTTTAACGGAACAGCTCTCTTTTGACACGATGGGCCCGTGGGATGCCTTTATCGCTCTGGACTGCGGATCGAAATCCCGGATAGCCGGAGGCGCAGCGCCGGGGGCCTATCTGATCAACATCGATCATCATGCCGACAACGACCGGTACGGAGACCTCAATATCGTCGAACCCCGACTTTCGTCCACAGCGGAATTGATCTGGCGCCTCTCCGGGGAATGGAAAGCGGAGAATCTGCCCCGTGATTTCTACCTGGCTGTCTACACAGGTATCATGACCGATACCGGCAACTTCTCATATTCCAACACCTCTTCTGAGACATTGAAGGCGGCTTCGGATATCCTCACAGTTCTGGGGGATCCGGCAGAACTCCATACCCGGATCTATCATACCCTTTCTCCCGAGCGGGTTCTCATCAGAGGACGTGTCATGAGCCGTTTACGGCTCCATTGCCGGGGCAGGATCGTACTCAGCCATGTGACAAGGGAGGATATGGAAGAACTGGGGTTGACGCCTGATGACCTCGAAGGGGCAGTAGACGGGCTACGTTCCGTGGGCGGATCAGAGATCTATATATTGATGAAGGAGAAAGAGGGCGCTGTCCGTCTCTCCATCCGTTCAAAAGGGAAGATCTCCGTCAACGGGTTTGCCGCATCTCTGGATGAAGGCGGAGGGCATGACTTTGCCGCCGGGGCGACCTTCAGGGGAACGCTTGAAGAAGCGGAAAAGGCCATCGTGGCATATTGGGAGGAACGGCTGTGAACCGGGTCCTCATCCTAGACAAACCCCAGGGATTGACCTCCTATGACTGTATCCGGAAGCTCAAGCCCTTTATCGATAAAGGCGTGAAGATCGGACATGCCGGGACACTCGACCCCATGGCCACAGGAGTCCTTCCCATCCTTCTGGGGAAAGCGACAAAGCTTTTTGATCTGTTTTCGGGAAGCCGGAAGACCTATATCGGAGAGATGCAGCTGGGACTGAGTACAGATACCGCTGATATCACAGGGAAAGTCACCGGAGAAGAAGAGCCGGGAGCCCATACGATGGATGATGTGAAGGCGGCCTTCGACGTTTTCGTAGGAGGTTATCTCCAGACACCCCCTCTATTCAGCGCCAAACACAAAGACGGAAAAAGATATTATGATATCGCCAGGGATGAAGAGGCCGAACTTTCGGAAAACATGCTCCCCGAACCGGAATTTGTCGATCTCTTTGACTATCAGATATTCGATTATGATGGCAAAACCCATAAGATCCTCTTCAGCATCGATGTGGGGCGGGGGTTTTATGTGCGCTCTTTCGTGGAAGATGTGGCCCGTAATCTGGGTGATATTGCCACACTCCTATCCCTCAGGCGGGTCAAGGCAGGCTATTTTTCACTGGACAAAGCAATAAATATTGATAGTATTGAAGCCCGGGGAGACATAGAACGACTGTCCATCTCCCTGGAAGAGGCCACCGAGTTGCTTCCCACGGTTATCGTCAATGATGATATGGCCCGGAAAGTATCCCACGGGGGGAAGCTGAAGACAGATATTTTTAACGAAGTATCCGGATTTGTCAGAATCGTAAATAAAAACAGCAGGGTGCTGGCCATCGGACTTTCCGAAATGGGCCATTTTAAGTACAATGTTGTCCTGGGAGATGAGGAATGAAGGTTTTTGAAGGATATGATTTGAAGGATCAGAAGAGATATGTCGTCTCTGTGGGGATGTTCGACGGAGTCCATAAAGGGCATCAGAAACTGATCCATACCATGAAACAGAAAGCCCGTGAGAAGGGCCTGGAGACCCTGATCATGACCTTTGACGTCCATCCCCGGGTCTTGTTGAACTCGGAACCTCCCAAGTCAATTTTGACCAGGGAGGATAAGATAGCCCTGTTTAAGGACCTGGGCGTGGACAATGTGGTCTTTGCCCCGTTTAACAACGAGATCGCTTTGATGTCTGCCGAGGATTTCGTCAGGAAGGTCCTGGTGGATATCTTTCATGCTGCTGTTATCGTCATGGGGGACAATCACCGTTTCGGTAACAAACAGCAGGGGGACCTTCATTTTCTGGAAAAGCTTCAGGCTGAATACGATTTCGAAACCTGCTCTGTCTCTCCTGTCCTCTACGACGGGACGAAGATCAGCAGCACCTGGGTAAGACAGACGATCCTACAGGGAAAACTCCGGCTGACCAGAGAACTCCTGGACCGCTTCTACCATATCAAGGGCGTGGTGGTCAATGGGGACGGCCGGGGAAGCGAACTGGGATTTCCCACAGCGAACCTGGACGATATCGAGACGAAACTTCCCTTTGACGGGATCTACTCCTCCTATGTGGAGTTTAGGGGAGAATACAAGCCCGCCATGGCCTATATCGGGTTTTCCCCTACCTTCGATGGGGAGAATCGGAAAGTGGAAGTCCATATCTTCGATTTTGACGAGAAGATCTACGGAGAAGAACTGAAAGTCTTTTTCGTAGCCAAGATCCGGGATGATGAAAAGTTTGACGATCCCGAAGTCCTTAAGAGAAAACTCTTTATCGATAAGAATATCACCTTGAATATACTGGCTGATGAAGACCTGTTGTTTGAATAGCACCTATCTCTAGGGGTGATTATCGGAATCACTGCTTGGAATGGGAAAAGGAGGAAATATGGCTATTTCAAAAGAGATGAAAAACGAGTTGATTAAAAAGTATGGAGGTTCTGAAAGCAATTCCGGGACATCCGAAGTACAGATCGCGATCCTTACGGCGCGCATCAATGATCTGCAGGATCATTTCAAAGAGCATCCTAAAGATCATCATTCACGTCGCGGGCTCTTGAAGATGGTCGGGAAGCGCCGCCGCCTGCTGCGTTACCTGATGAAACGTGACATCGCCAAATACCGTGAGCTGATCGCTGATCTTGGAATTAGGGGGTAACATGTCCTATAAAGTAACGATGGAAATCGGCGGCCGGACACTGTCGCTGGAAACAGGACGGATGGCCAAACAAGCAGATGGTTCCTGCCTGGTGAGGTTTGGAGATACCATGGTGCTTGTCACCGCCGTAGGAAGCCGCACTCAGTCGCCCATGGATTTTTTCCCGCTGACTGTGGAATACAGGGAAAAGAGCTATGCCGCGGGGAAGATCCCGGGAGGGTTTTTCAAAAGAGAGGGCAAACCGTCGGATGAAGAAGTCTTGTCGGCCCGTATGATCGACCGTCCTATACGGCCGCTCTTTGCTGATGATTTTCAAAATGAAGTCCAGGTCTATGCCAGCGTCATCTCCTCTGATAAGGAGAATACGCCGGATGTCCTTGGAATCACCGGAGCCTCCCAGGCCCTGATGCTATCGGGATTGCCGTTCAACGGCCCCGTGGCCGGTGTGCGTGTGGGACTCATAGATGGAGCTTTTGTCCTCAATCCCACTCATTCCCAGCTGGAAAGCAGCGAAATGGATATGATCGTGGCCGGGACGGAAAAAGCCGTTACCATGGTAGAAGGATTTATCAATAAACTTACGGAAGAACAGGTCCTTGAAGGCATAATGCTGGCTCATGAAGAGATCAAGAAGATATGCGCTCTTCAGCATGAATTGGTAAAAGCCGCCGGACAGACTGAATTCACCTATGAGCCCTTCGCGATCCCCGAAGATATGGAGCGTGTCATCGATGAAGCTGTAGGAAGCCGCATCGATGAGATCTTCAATATCAAAGGAAAACTGGAACGGCAGAAGGCTCTTGCGGCTCTTTTTGACGAGGCAAAAGCTCTCGTCATGGAAAAAGACCCTGATATCGACAGCCGGAAGATCGGCGCCGCGTTCCACAATGTGGAAAAGAAACATGTGCGCAAGTCCATGCTCAAGACAAAGGTGCGCGTGGACGGACGCTCTTTCGATGAAGTAAGGCCTATCACCGTTGAAGTGGGAGTCCTGCCCCGGACACACGGGTCCGCTCTCTTTACAAGGGGAGAGACACAGGCCCTGGCCACGGTGACTTTAGGGTCCGCCGGCGATCAGCAGATCCTGGATGCCCTGCGGGGTGAGTCCAAGAAGAAATTTATGCTCCATTATAATTTTCCGCCCTTCAGCGTCAATGAAGTGAAAAGGATCATGGGGCCCGGACGCCGAGAGATCGGTCACGGGATGCTCGCCGAACGGGCGATCACTCCTGTCCTTCCCGGAGAGACCTTTCCCTATACCATCCGTATCGTCTCGGATATTCTGGAATCCAACGGTTCTTCGTCCATGGCGACAGTCTGCGGAGGCTCTCTCTCTCTTATGGACGCCGGTGTCCCCATAAGTGATACTGTGGCGGGGACAGCCATGGGGCTTCTGAAGGAAGGGGATGATTTCATCATCCTGACCGATATCCTGGGGTCGGAAGACCACCTGGGCGACATGGATTTCAAGATCGCCGGAACGCGCGACCGCGTCACGGCCATCCAGATGGATATCAAAATCGAAGGGGTTACCAAAGAGATCATGCAGACTGCTCTGGCTCAGGCGAAAAAGGCCCGCCTCCACATCATCGAGAAGATGGAAGAGGTCCTGGCTGAGCCGCGAAAAGAGCAGTCTCCCTATGCTCCGAGTATTTTGATGTGTAAAGTACCTGTGGATAAGATCGGCGAAATCATCGGCCCCGGCGGCAAAAATATAAAAGGCATGTCGGAAGAGTTCAACTCTGAGATTTGGATCGATGATGACGGGACAATTCAGATCTCTTCTGAGAACAGGGCCGACGGAGAAGCTGCTGTGGCAAGAATCCAGAATATGACGAAAGAGTATGAAGTCGGCGATATCGTAGAGGGCGTTGTCTCCAAGATCGTCGATTTCGGGGCCTTCTGCAGCCTTCCTAACGGCAAAGGGGCTTTGGTCCATATCTCCGAAATATCCAAGGAGCGTATTCCCAAGGTCTCTGATGTCCTGAGCCTCGGCGACAAGGTCAAGGCAAAAGTCATCAAGATCGATGATATGGGAAGGATCAATATAAGCATCAAGAGGCTCGAAGAAGAATAATATGGTTCCTTCGGGAAATACCCGGGATCTGTTCGTCCTCGAAAACGGCCTTGCCGTGGGATACGAACAGATCCCTTCTATAAACTCCTTTAACATCGGCATATTCTTTCGCATCGGCTCTTTTCATGAGCCTGAAGAGATCAACGGGATCACTCATGTCATCGAACACATGCTCTTTAAGCGTACCCGGCATTACACAAACCGGGAACTGGTCTATAAGATCGAGGGGCTGGGCGGCGATTATGATGCCTTTACAGGGTATGACGGAGTCACAGTCACCCTCAGGATACTCAACCGTTATTGGAAAGAGGCCATCGGGCTTCTCTACGAGATCATCCGCGAGGCTCTTTTTCTGGAAGAAGATTTTCTGGCGGAAAAGAAAGTCATCCTGGAGGAGATCGAGATGTACAGAGAGACGCCCCAGGATTATATCATGGAGATGTTTACTTCTTTTCTCTGGGAGGGCTCTCCCCTGGGACGGCCCATACTCGGGACAGAAAAGAGCCTGGAAGGGCTGACAGCCCGGCGCGCCAGAGATTATTTCCGTTCCTTTTTTACGGCAGCCAATGCAACTCTCTCTGTGGCCGGACAGGTGGACACGGGAGAGCTGAAAGAAGCCCTTAAGATCTTTGAATCTCTTCCTTCAGGGAAGAAAGCCGCTGAACTGAGCCGGGCCCCTGAGCAATACGGGTTGAACTATCAGAGAAACAGTACTCTCCGGCAAGCTCATCTTGTCCTCTATTTCCCTGCTGTGGATCATTTCGATAAGCGGAGGTACGCTTTTTTTGTCCTGAATGCTTTATTGGGGGCCGCTGATTTTTCCCTGTTTAACCAGGAACTCCGCGAAAGCCGCGGGCTGGCCTATAACCTCTATTCCGATCTGATCTTTTTTCCGGGAAACGGGGTCTTCTATTTCTATGCGGGGTTCAACCCGGCACGCCTGGAGGAAGTGGAGGAGGGGCTGCGGGAGATCTTCAGTCTGTTGAAAAAAGACGGGATCTCTTTGGAACTGCTTACCATCGCAAAAAATTATGTTCTATCAAAACTGGTCTTTTCTCTGGATATCATTTATAATATTATGGAAAAGAACGGGACCTTCCTTCGCCGTTACGGGGAGTTCCCGGATTTTGACCGGACCCGGACCCTTATTGAGGATGTCAGCATGGAGGATATCAGGATACTCCTCCGGGATTTTATCTTTTCCGGGAAGTGCGGCCTGGTCTATTACGGAAAAAACAAGAAAAAGGATGTCGAAGAGACATGGAAAAAATTACAATCCGAGTTTTCCGTGATATAAACGGGAAAAAAGTGGAACTACCCTGCTACATGAGCCGTCATGCCGCGGGGATGGATGTGCGCGCTGCCGAGCCCAAAGAGATCCCTCCGGGGAAAACAGCTCTTGTCAGGACAGGGCTTTTTGTCGAAGTCCCTCCCGGGTATGAGCTTCAGGTCCGGCCCCGCAGCGGGCTGGCTTTGAAACACCGCCTTCTCATTCCTAATGCCCCGGGCACCATCGATGCCGATTATCGGGGGGAAGTGGGGATCATCCTTATGAACGGCGGCGACGAGCCTTTTTTCATAGAAATTGGCGATCGGGTGGCTCAGCTTGTTTTGTGCCGGGTCTATGAAGCCCGCTGGGAAGAGTGCGACGAGCTGAACGAGACCGGCCGGGGCGGGGGAGGTTTTGGGCACACCGGGACGAAATAGATCCGCTGCCATCTTCAGATTGATCCGTCCCCTGAATCTGGGGATCATCTTCCTTTCCTTTCTCCTGGCCTTTCATCTGGCTGAAGGGCCTCTTTTAAACAGAGACTTCATACTGATCGCTGCGTGGCTTTTTCTGGCCGCTGCGGGGTATGTCTTCAATGACATCAGCGACAAAGAGGCCGATCAAGTGAACCGTCCCGAGCGTCCCCTTCCCGGGGGATTTCCGCCCCGGGAGGCCATGCGCCTTTTGATCATTCTCGCTTCGGCGGCTTTTCTCCTGGCTTTGTTTCTTCCTTTTCCCCTCCTTCTTTTGACCCTGCTTGTGGGCTCTCTTCTGTATCTCTACAGCCGTTTGCCTGCTAAAGGCCCTTTTCTCGGAAATGTAGCCGTTGCTCTGGCCACAGCTTCTCCTTTCCTTTCTGTGATCCTGTCCCGGGGATACACTCCGCTTCTGGGGCTTGCTTTTCTCTTCTCCTTTATCATCATATGGATGCGGGAGATCGCCAAGGATTTTGAGGATATGGACGGAGACCGGAGAGCCGGGCGGAGGACTCTTCCCTTGACAGCCGGGCGGAAGCGAGGGTTTCTCGTTCTTTGGGTGTTGACTTTCATTTTAGCGGGATTTACAATGTGGGGGAGTCTCACAGTACGGGAGACAGGAGTTTATGCCCTTGTGATCATGGGCGGGGTCAATCTCTGCAATGCCGGGGGGCTGATCTCCATGAGAAGGGGGCTGTACCGGAGAGCGTCGCTGGTTTATAAATTATCCATTCTCTTGGGGATGGGAGGATTATGGCTGTCCGTATAGATTATGGGAGATGTATTTCCTGCGGGGGATGTGTGGCTCTCTGTCCCCGGGGAGCACTTCAGATGAAGTCTTTTCACCTGACTCTGGTTTCTGAACGCTGCAATGATTGCCGTTTTTGTGTCAATGCCTGTCCCGTAGGCGCCCTCTGGCCCGGTATTCCTGACTATGGGGAGGATTATGAGACATTTTGATGTTCTGGTCGCCGGTGCAGGCCCTGCAGGTTCTCAGGCGGCGCGGGTCATTGCTGAAAAGGGGTTTTCTGTCGCATTGCTGGAAAAGCGCCAGGAAGTGGGAAGCCCTGTCCGTTGCGCCGAAGGGGTCAGTGAAAAGTGGCTTTTGAAACATACAGGGGTGGAAGAACCCTGGATCGAGGCTGAAGTCAGAGGCGCTCTTTTACGTGCCCCTGACGGAACCAAAGCTGTGATGCATTATTCAGAAAAGGGTTATATCCTCGACCGGGCCCGGTTTGACAGAGACCTGGCCTGGAAAGCTGCCGACTGCGGGGCCTTTCTTCTGACCCGTGCAGCGGTGACGAAGGTCCTTCCCTATGAAGAGTTCTTTATTGTCCGCACAGACCATCCTCTTCATCAGGAGATCAGGGCTACACTTTTGATCCTGGCAGATGGGATCGAGTCCCGGCTGGCTGCTCAGCTTGGAGTCAGGACGACACTGGCGCCGTCCGACATTGAGATGTGCCTTCAATACACCTTAGAGGGGGCTCCGCATGAGGAGGGGATGATCGAGATGGCCGGGGGGAATGAGATCGCTCCCGGAGGATATGCATGGATCTTTCCCAAAGGAGGAAACCGGGCCAATGTGGGCCTGGGGCTTTTGGGAAGCCGTTCCCGGGCGGGATTCAACGCACGTTTTTATCTGGACCGTTTTGTGGCAGGACGTTTCCCGGATGCTTCAGTGATAAGGACTGTAGCAGGAGCCGTCTCTGCATCAGAACCCCTTGAAGAGGTCTGCGGAGAAGGCTTTATGATCGCCGGGGATGCCGCCAGATTGGCGAACCCCCTTACCGGCGCCGGTATCGGCAATGCCCTGGAGTCGGGGGCTTTGGCAGGAGAGACAGCTGTACAAGCCCTGAAAGCCGGAAAGAGAGACCGGGACTCCCTCGAACCCTACAAACAGAAGCTCATGCGTTCCATCGGGAACACATCCAAAAAGTTTTATCGGATCAAAGAGCCATTTGTCAAGTTTACGGATGAAGATATCAATAATATGATCAGAATCGTATCCAAGATCGATCCCAGCCGGGTGACCGTAGCCGGGATCCTGGAAGCCGCGTTCAAGGAGAACAAGGCGGTCCTTGCTCTCATCAGAAAGGCTTTTTTTTCATGAGCACCCTGGAAAGAAGAGTGAAAGAAGCCCGGAAAGAGAAGAGAAAGCTCCTGTGGGTTCTTATGGACCCGGACAAGCAGGAGCCGGAGAAAGCCGGGGAGTTTGCCTGTACCTGCGAGAAAGAGGGCGTCGACCTCATCCTTGTGGGAACGAGCCTGATGATGGAAGAACGTTTCCATGAGACGATCCGGGTGCTTAAGGATTTAGCCTCTCTTCCGGTCTATATCTTTCCAGCCTCTTCACAGCAAGTCTCCCGTGATGCCGACGGGATCCTGTTTCTCAGCCTGGTCAGCGGACGTAATCCCCAGTTTCTCATAGAAGAGCATGTGAGAGCTGCCCCTCTGATACGAAAAGCCGGCCTGGACGCTGTCCCTACCGCCTACCTTCTCATCGATTCCGGAAAAGTGACTGCGGTCCATTACATGAGCCACACCTTACCTCTTCCCCGGGACAAGGAGGATATCATCGCTGCCCATGCCATGGCGGCAGAAATGCTGGGAATGAAGATGATCTATCTGGAGGGGGGGAGCGGGGCCCGTGAGGCTGTCCCCGGAGCTCTTATTAAAGCTGTCCGCAGCAGCGTGGAGATACCGGTGATCTGTGGAGGGGGGATCGATACTCCGGAAAAAGCCCGTCTGGCGGTTGAAGCCGGAGCCGATATAATCGTAGTAGGAACGGCCTTTGAACGGGATAATAGGGCGGGTCACATTCAGGCCTTCAGGGAAGCTTTGGGATGAATATAATCCTTGTCGCCGGAGGTGTCCTTCTTTTTTTTTATCTTAGCGCTCTGCTTTTTCTTGCAGCAGGGGTTGTGATCAACAGGCGGAATACAAAAAAAACAGCTTCTCCTCCTGGTCTTTCTCTCATTGTCTGTGCCCGGAATGAAGAAGAACATCTTCCCGCACTCCTCCGGGCTCTCAAGGAACAGACTTTTCCCTTTGAACCCATCTTCGTAGATGACAGGTCCACAGACGGGACAAGGAGACTTATGGAGGGTTACCCCGGAGCCGTGGTTATCTCCCTTAAAGAGGAGGAGGGAGTTTTTCAGGGAAAGAAAAGAGCCCTGGCCCGGGGCATTGAAACTGCAGGTGGAGATGTCCTTCTGCTCACGGATGCTGACTGTATCCCCCTTCCCGGATGGGCTGAAGGCATAGCTTCTCTCTTTTCAAAGGAGACGGGGCTGGTTGCCGGAGGAGCCCTCTATAGGGAAGAGAAGTGGTATCACCGGCTTATGAACCTGGAGATGCTGGCTTTAGCTGCCTGTTCAGAAGGAGCTCTGGGATGGCAGGCTCCTCTTCTTGCCACCGGGAATAACCTGGCTTACCGCAGGGATCTCTTCTTTAAAGCCGGCGGTTTTCAGGGACTCGAGGAAATCGAGACGGGCGACGACGACCTGATGATCCAGCGGTTGGGAAAAGAGGGTGGGGGGCGTTTCTCCTTTGCCTGGCAACCCGAACTGTTCGTGAGGACGAAGGCCCAGCCCTCACTGCGCGCTTTCATCCATCAGCGGGCCCGATGGGCCTCGGGGGTGTTTCACTGGGGCCTCTCCGTCCGGCTGGCTCTCGGAGCGGTCTACCTTCTCTATCTTCTCTATTTGATGTCTCCTCTGGGTTTATTGATTCCGGGCCTTGGAACGACTATAATAACAGGATGGGGTGTGAGTGCCTGTATAGAACTTCTTTTTCTTGCCCTTGCCCTGAAGGGTTACGGAAAGCTTTCCGCCCTTGTCTGGTATCTTCCGGCGCGGCTGCTCTTTGTCCCCTATCTCCTGGTTATGCCTCTCTGGGCGTGGGCGGGGGGTTACCGGTGGAAAGAGTGACGGGAGAGAGGAGGCCGAAAGAATGATATTTCTCTCTTTTCTCTACTTCTTTGTCTTTCTTGTCCTGGCCTTGGCTGTCAAAGCCTATCCTGTGAAACGCCGCCACCAGAACCTCTTTTTTTCTGTTATCGTCCCTTTTCGCAATGAGAAGCGCTACCTTGAGACCCTTTTGGATTCTCTGAAAAAACAGAGCCATCGTATGCGGGAGTTTATCTTTGTCAATGACCATTCGGAAGACGGGGGTGATGAGCTTCTTTCAGGGGAGGAGCTGACCCTTCTCCATCTTTATGACGAATACGGCAAGCTGGCGGCTTTGGCCAAAGGGAGCCGTGTGGCCAACGGAGAGTATCTCGTTTTCTGCGATGCCGATTGTAAGCCCCGGTGGAACTGGCTTGAGACCCTCAACAAAAGAGTCCATGACGATGCCGTCCTTTTTGCGGGTTTTATTGAGATCGAGGGGAGCCCTTTTTTTACCCTGGATATGTTCATGCTTATCGGCATCGCTGCGGGCCTGGATTTTTTCAGGATCCCCTCAAGTTGTGCCGGAGGGAATATCGTGGTCCGACGGGAAATCTATGAGGCCTTCCTGGATGAAGTAGACGGGGAGAATTCCCTCACAGAAGATACCCTGCTGCTTCACACCATCCATAAGAAGGGATGGGGGGATTCATTTTTCTTTTTTGACCCGGACACGGTGATCAAGACCCGAGGCTATGCTACGGCCGGCGAGTTTGTCCGGCAGCGGATCCGGTGGCTCAAGGGAGGATACCGCCTGGATCTCCGCCTTTTTGTCTTTCTTTCCTTTATCTTTGTCTCTCACCTTCTTTTTCTGCTGCATCCCCTCTATCTGATCCCGGCAGCAGCGGGACAGTTTATTTTTTTGAGGACTCTGCTTAAACGGTTTCACCGGAGAAAGCTTCTCTATCTCTTTCCCTTTTACTTCTTCTTCCATGTCATCTATACCATAGTTTCAGGAATCCTCTTTCTCTTCCTTTCGGGCGAAGTCGAATGGAAGGGACGTAAATACTGAAAGGAGATCAATGGATCCTGCCATGATCATAACCCTCGGGGTTGCTGTCTATCTGGGATGGTCCTGGGCACTCACGCTGAAGAAAAAGAAATGCGCTTCTCTCTATTACAGGCCGCAGTCCGGGTTCGTCACCATTACCATCGACGATGTCCCCTCTGAATCCCTTGATGAGATACTGGAGTTGCTGGCCCGTTTCGGAGTCCGCGCCTTATTTTTCGTGAACGGATCCCGCTGCCGTCCTGACGGAGCCGGCGTCAAAGAGATCCTTGCTGCAGGACACACGGTGGGGAACCACTCCTTCAGCCACTACTTCTTCTATCCGGTCTCAACCCGTGTGATCATCAACGACCTGGAACGCAATGAAGACCTGCTGGCATCCTTCGGAGTCTCCAGCCCCCCTGTCAGAACACCGCACGGTTATCATACCTGTTCCCTTGTGCGCTATCTTCATAAGAAAAAGACGCCCTTTTGTCCCTGGGATTTTATGCTCTGGGATTTTCTCCCTCTTCCCCAGTGGGCATTAAGACGAAGCCTTGTCAGATTTATCCGGAAAGGGGGAGGGGTCTTATGCATGCATGCCCGGAAGCGTTCAGTCAAGGTGCTTGCCTTTCTCCTGGATATGCTTTATCCTGAGATGAAGGAGGATGACCAGCAATGAAGACCGGTTCGCTCTATGCCATCCCCTATAAAGGGGGCTATCTGGCTTTTAAAGTCTTTGCCGTGACACTTACAGATGAGGCCTCCATCATCCATATCACACTCTACGCTGCGCTGTTCGACAGTCCTGAGGAAGTGGCGGTGACCCGTGAGACACCTCTTTTCCTGGCTCATCTTCCCATACGGGAGGAATTTCTGGCTCCTCACGCCACCCTCGTCTCTGAGGGGGATGTCTATTCTGACGAGGAGCAGATCTATAAAAACTGGCTGGCCGAATGGAACGAAGGCCTGGCTTCTATCTGCTCTATCCCCCTGGGAGCCCTGCTTGATGAATTGATCTCTGCGAAAGGGTAAGCTCTCTGAATGGAACTGCTGCTTCTGAAACTGATAGCCATCATCGGGTCTGTCTCCTATCTGGGGCTCTTTATTTTTATTGCCTTTTTTTCATTCCTGGCGGTCTCTTCGGAATTTGTCCTCATCGGGACAGGTGTTTTGGTCTCCCGGGATATCATCCACCTCTTTCCGTCGATACTTGTGGCTTATGCTGCTGTCATCGCCGCAGACCTTCTGGCCTATTTCATCGGTTGGGGGATGCACCACGGTTTGAAGAGGATCTCTTTTTTGAAGAAAGTGCTTAATCAGGATAGCCTCTATTTCGGCCGCCTCTGGTTCAACCGTTACGGGGTGATGTCCATTCCCGTGGCCCGGTTCATTATGGGCATCCGCTTTCAGACCTTTGTCTTTGCCGGGATCATGCGCATGGATCTCCGAAAATTTCTCCTTTATGATTCCCTGGCAAATCTCCTTTTTACCCCTCTTCTGGTCTTTCTGGGATATAAGATGGGAGATAAGATCGTGGCGCTTCTTTCCGGATTCAAAACTCATCCCGTCATCGGGATAGCGGCGATGATCCTGTTCATTGTGGGATTTCCCCTGGCGTCAAAAATGCTTCGTAAGAAGACCTTTAAACAGGATCAATAGAAGAGTTTGTTAATAGAAAATTCCAAAACAGGCCTCTTTTCAGCTTCTTTGAGGTCTGTCTTATGGGAGAAGGTCATATCGATGTTCATATTCTGCCCCAGATGAAGCGTAACACCGTAACCGAAGGAGGCCAGAGGGTCAGCCAGGTGTCTCTCTTCTGTCCAGGTGACTTTTGACAGATCATCAGTAAAGAGCCCCATATCCCCGAAAAGAAAAAGAGAGAGGGGGGGCAGCTGAAAGGGCTTTCTCCATCCCGGAAGGATCCAGATCATGGGGCTTCGGACTTCCATATTAGCCATGAGTTTATAGCGCGCCGGGAAATAGGTCTCCCGGTATCCTCTGAGATAGTTGTCATCCCGGTAGGATGAAGGAGAGTCCTGATAGAAAAGGCGTAGCATAAAGGGCATGAAATAGAAACGGACATCGGCCTGGAGCTCTGTCTTTGTCTCAGAACCGAAGGTAAGCCCACCGTAGAGGAAGGCCCTGATCCCGTAATCAGGATAGAGCCGCCCGTAGGCTGTGTCTCTGATATAAGCCAGCCCGGCATAGGGCCGTGTTTTTTCTCCCTTGCCCAAAAATCCTTCGAGCCGGACCCCTCCCTGGAACATCATACTCTCTGTCAGGGAGAAGGGCCAAAGGACTTGCCCCGAAAGCTGTGACAGATTATATTCTTCGCTGTTTCTGTGAACAGTCGATTTCTCCAGAGTGGCAAGATAAGAGGGCCTGTTCCCTGATCTCCGGTAGTAGAGTCCGAAATCCAGCTCCCCGGAGCCGTTGACATGATACCCCATGACAAAGAAGAGCTGATTTTCATTGAGGATGCTGTCCATGGCCATGCCGGTGGAGAGACGGACATATTTGTTTTCGGTAATGTCCACACCATAAAGAAGCCCGCCCAAGGTGAGTGTATCCACAAAGTTTTCAGGCTCAAAGTCGCTTGTATCATAATAGACAGCATCAGTCAGATCCGGGGCTGAATAGACCTGTCCTCCCTCTTCCCGGGCTCCCAGCTGCGGCAGGGGAGTGAGAGCCGGGATGATCCTTCCGTCGGCATAAATATAATGGACGAGACCGTGATCGGTGAAACCAAAGTCGAGAACGGTCTCTCTTGTCGCCGTAAAGTTCTGAAACGAATGGTCTTTGCGGTTATAGTGACAGAGGATATTATCCTTTCCCCGGGTAAGGAGAAGAAAGATCGAATCTTCAGAAAAGGGAGCTGCGGAAAGGAGGGCTCCGTCCACGGAGAAGATACGGTTCCCGTCGTGGAGGTAAGTCTGCCCTCCCACCGTATTGAAAAAGATGTCGTCAGCCTCCATCTTGACCCAGGCATCGGCCTGATCCACGGGGATATTCACTCTTTGGAATCTCTTTCCCTGCAGAATGAAGCCCGCTGCCTTCATCCCCTCTTTAGTAAGAAGGTGGAGGCGGTTGTTATGATAGAAGATCCTTTTGACGTCCGTCACATCGGGAAGGGGAACGCTTGTCACCGTGCGGGTGAAAAAATCATAGATCCCCGTATGGTAGCGGCTGTTCTTGTAAAAAACAAAGGCAAATTTTCCGCGGTCCTGCGACAGGGACATGGCGCTTCTGTCGGTGAGAAGAAGGGTGAAAGGGGAGGGGGTGTAGAGGATTTCCCTGTACTCGTCGTCGTCAATGATCCTGCGCACAAGAGACCCGTTTTCAGCTGTGATATAAAAATGCTCCCCAGGGAAGACGAAAAGTGCCCCTTGAGGAAAGAGGCGGGTCTCCTGGGAAAAGAGCGTCGGACGCTGAGAAGCCCAGGCCTGGACCTCAGAGTTAAGGGCTTCCCTCCAGCGATGATAGAGTGTGGGGAAATCAAGTCCGTAAACGGTTTTGAGAGCTTCCTCTATATCAAGGCGCATATTGAGTTCTTTCAAAAAATCATCCATCTGATATTCCGGGTAATGGGTGTAGAGGTAACTGACCAGGGAGTGAGCCTCCTGGTATCCCAGATAGTCGATGGTCCCGGCCTTTTCGAAATAGGCAGGGTCATGGATACGGCCGTAAAGGACAGCATCTTTGAGGACCATCCATTTGGGGTTTTTCCAGTCGCCTGCTGCGTGTTCAGACAAACCCTCAAAGATCCATGTGGGGAGGCTCATCTTTTCGGCAAGAAGGCCGGCCAGGGGATTTTTCAGAAAAGCATGATACTGGAATATATGCGAGACCTCGTGGTAGATGAGTTCCCGGAAATAGGTGACATCTCCGTTAAAAGGGATGACCACACGGTCTTTTTTGAATGTAGCGAACCCGCCTACGTTGGGAGGAAGGATGGCCGGGACAAGCTGAGTCTGGGAAAACATCTGGGGCGAGGGATAGAGGATCAGATAGATGGGGTTGTCGATCTCATGCGTAAAGATGTCATTGTTGAAATCGTAAGCGTCTTCAGAGAACTGGGCCGTCAGGGGAAGCAGATATTCATGGCCTTGCATATAGAGAATGCGGAAGTGCTCTGTCTTGACTTCGATCCATTTGATGTTTTCCGGGTAATACTTGTTTTTAAAAAAAGAGGTTCCGAAAAGAAGGGGGGTAAAAATCGAGAGAAGCAAAATGAAAATCAGTCCTTTTTTCAGCATAAAGAGAGTATAAATTGTCCTGACGGTAATTCAATAGAAATATAGAAAAAGAGAGCTATTTTAAAATGAAACTCCCAGCTTTCCGGGGCCGTATAAAAAATGCGGAAATGTATCAAAAAGAACAGATGAAATGGGATGAGTATGTGAAATAGAGAGACGTTTCCCCCCAAAAAGATTTATAATCGAAGACGTTATCTTTCAAAACAAGAGCCTGAGCGAATTGAGTTGACAGAGTGATATCTCATCAGGTAAGATGATTTCAGACAAGGAAGCATCGTAACTACTGTTTATTTATAGAAATTGAAAGGAGTGTGTCACGATGAACACGAAAGACTTTATTAACATGGATCACACCTATGGGGCCCATAACTACCATCCTCTCCCGGTAGTCATTTCAGAGGCTAAAGGGGCCAAGGTCAAAGATCCCGAAGGAAAAGAGTATTTTGACTTCCTGTCCGCTTACTCGGCAGTCAACCAGGGACATCGCCACCCTAAGATCATCAAGGCGCTCACCGATCAGCTTAACCGCTGCACATTGACTTCCCGTGCATTTCATAATGACATGATGGGCCCCTTCCTCAAAAAACTCTGTGATTTCACAGGGTTTGAGATGGCCCTGCCCATGAACACCGGGGCGGAAGCCGTCGAGACAGCCCTGAAACTGGCTCGCCGCTGGGGAGCCGAAAAGAAGGGCATCAAAAACGGAAAGCAGGAGATCATCGTTGCCGAGAACAATTTCCACGGCCGGACCATTTCTATCGTCTCCTTTTCCACGGATCCCGATGCCCGAGTGAATTACGGGCCGTATACTCCGGGGTTCAAGATCGTTCCCTACAACGACGCCAAAGCCATTGAGAAAGCTATTACGAAAAATACCTGTGCTGTCCTTCTGGAGCCCATCCAGGGAGAAGCCGGTGTCTTTGTCCCCGATGCAGGTTATTTGAAAGCCGTCTCCGACATATGCAAAAAGAACAATGTCCTCTTTATTGCTGACGAGATCCAGACGGGATTCTGCCGGACAGGCAAAAAGTTCGCCGTTGACCACGAAGGGGTGCGCCCTGATGTCATGACACTGGGGAAAGCCCTGGGCGGCGGTGTCATCCCTGTTTCGGCTGTGGTGGCAGATAAACACATTATGGAAGTCTTTACACCGGGTTCTCACGGCTCCACCTTCGGCGGATATCCCCTGGCCATGGCTGTGGGAATCGCATCCATCGAAGTCCTGGAAGAGGAAAACCTGGCAGACAAGGCTCAGGAACTAGGCGAGTTTTTCCGCAGTGAAGTGAAAAAGATCAAATGCGATAAGATCGTTCAGGTGCGCGGGAAAGGGCTTCTCAACGCCGTCGTCTTTGAGAAGGGATTCGAGGCCTGGGAGGTCTGTGTCGCTTTGAAAGAAGCGGGGCTTCTGGCCAAGCAGACCCACGGCAACATCATCCGCTTCGCCCCTCCCCTTGTCATCACTAAAGAAGAACTCACCGAAGGGCTGGCAATCATCAAGTCGGTCTTCGAAAAGATCAAATAAAAGTCCGAAATCGGGCCCCGGAATCTCTTCCGGGGCCTTTTTTTTAATATTGGTTCAAAAGATTTTTCTTGCGGGCTTCCCGTTCAAAGACTTTGAAGATCACAATACCCGCTATGAGATAGACCAGGCTGATCAGGGCTATGGTCAGATACCATGACGCAGGGAAGGCAGGGGCGCCTGTGATGGATCTGCGGATGGTCGTCGCGCCCGCTGTAAAGGGGATAAAGGTCATTACATTGACCGGGTACCCGTTAAGGGAAACAGCACCGATAAGCCCGAAGGTGATGACCTGCATAAAGGCAGTGGTCTTTTTAAAGACCATGGAAAGGCTGCCGAAGGCCAGGCCGATCCCCCAGAGAGCCGGGAGGCTGAGGAGCAGGATAAAAAAGACATAAGGTATGTCGATGGAAAGCCAGCGCCCTGTGGTCAGCATGGTGATAAAAAGCATTACAGCTGAAAAGAAAAATGAAAAGACAAAATCCAGGATAAGACGGAAGATCAGGGTCCACTCCATCCCCAGTGAGCAGAGATAGAGCTGTTCCAGAGTCCCCCGCTGGCTCTCTTCATAGATCTTATAGGAAGTGGATTGAAAACTGGTCATGGCGAAGGTCCAGAGGATATACCCGATGATCATGTGATCCAGGGTCTCGGCGCTGATCTGCCCTTTGGCAAGCCCTTTTAGACCGAAAAACATGGCCAAAAAGATAATATAAAAGATCACCACGGCAGAAAGAGTATCGAAAAGATAACGCCGCATCTCGGCGATATTCTTCATGGTTTCCGCGGCAAAAAGGTTGAAGTATCGTTTCATGAGTCTTTTCCTCCTTCCCCCGGGACTGCCCCGTCGCCGTTGACCAGTTTCAAAAAGATATCCTCCAGGTCGTCTTTGATGATATCCACACCCAAAAGTGTGGATTTGTATCGACGCAGAATATCAAAGAGAGCATAAAGGGTCTGGGAATCGTTGAGGATCAGGAAAAGATCCGTGTTTTCATCGTGGTGTTCCATGCGGAATTCACATTGCCCTCTGAGCTCATCCAGGAGAGCGTCCCGGGGGTGGTCTTTGACCGTCAGCTTGAAGACCTGTTTTTTAAAAACGTGGTTCAGGTTCTCCACTGAATCATCGGCGATGAGCCGCCCTTTTTTCATGATCAGGACTCGTGAACACGTCTTTTCAATGAAACGCATGTCGTGGGAGGTGATCATAATATGACGTTGTTCTTTGGCGATCTCTTTGATAAAGGCCTGCATCTTGCGTGAAGTCTCCACATCCAGACCAAGGGTGGGTTCGTCCAGCAGGACGATCTTTGGGTCTGAGATGAGGGCACACGCGATAGCCACTTTCTGCTGCATACCCTTGGAAAAGGAACGGACCTGTTTATGGGCCACCGGTTCCAGGTCCAGAAGGTGGAGGTATCTTTCCATTCTCTCTTTGACGTCCTTTCGGGACATCCCCTTTAACCCGGCAAAGTAGACCATGTTCTCCACCGGGCTCATGGTCCAGTAGATATTCCGTGAGCCTTCCAGGACAGCCCCGATATGCCGGATGACCTTTTTTCTTTTTTTGCGATTATCCATGCCGAGGACCTGGATCTCTCCCTCCTCATACTCGATGATGGAGGCGATGGACTTGATCGTCGACGTCTTCCCCGACCCGTTAGGCCCGAGGATCCCCAGGATCTCTCCGAAATGGCTGTCAAAACTGATATGGTCCACAGCAATGGTCTTGGAAGCACGTTTGGGGTTGTAGACTTTGTAAAGATTTCGGACTGAAAGAGCTGTTTGCAAAGAAGCCTCCTTTATTTATCCTATTTGAAAAGTAACGAAAGAAAAGAAAAACGTCAATAACAATCAGTTCAAACTTCATGAATGAATATAAAAAATTATATATGTGAAAATATGAAATATATGCTTGACAAAA
>JAFGWL010000049.1 GCA_016937175.1 Candidatus Mcinerneyibacteriota bacterium
CGCGACCCCTATAACCCTAATCGGGTATAGATCTTGTCCACGTTGCGGAGGTGGTAGTTGTAGTCGAAGGCTTTTTCGATCTCTTCTTTCGTAAAATGGGCCATGAACTCCTCATCGCTCAGCAGGACATCCTGAAAGGCTTTCCCTTCTTCCCAGACTTTCATGGCATTACGCTGCACCAGGGCATAGGCCTCTTCACGGGTGACCCCCTTCTGTGTCAGCTGCAGGAGGAAATACTGGGAAAAGACCAGGCCGCGCATCTTTTCAAGGTTTTTCATCATATTGTCGGGGTAGACAGCCATATTGGCGATGACCCAGGTCATCTTGTCCAGGATATAGTCCAGGGCGATGGTAGAATCGGGAAGAATCACCCGCTCTACAGAGGAGTGGGAGATATCACGCTCGTGCCAGAGAGCCACATTTTCCATGGCCGCCAGTGAATTGGAACGGATAAGACGGGCCAGTCCGCATACACGCTCCCCGATAATGGGGTTTCTCTTGTGGGGCATGGCCGAAGAGCCTTTCTGCCCCTTCTTGAAAGGTTCTTCCACTTCCAGGACTTCTGTCTTCTGGAGAGCCCGGAGTTCTGTTGCCATCTTTTCCAGAGTAGAGGCAATGACAGCTAATGTCGTCATAAAGAAGGCGTACCGGTCTCTCTGGACCACCTGATTAGAGACCGGGGCGGGCGTCAACCCGAGCTTTTCACACACCATCTCCTCGATCTCTGGGTCGATGTTGGCAAAAGTCCCCACAGCGCCGGATATCTTTCCTACAGAGACATCCTCCACAGCATGCTCGAGCCTTTTCAGGTTGCGCTTCATCTCTTCATACCAGATGGCAAGCTTCAGCCCGAAGGTGATGGGCTCAGCATGTATCCCGTGAGAACGTCCGATCTCAAGAGTATATTTATGCTCCTGAGCTCTTTCCCCCAGGGCTTCGATGAGCCGTTTCACTTCGTGGATCAGGAGATGCCCGGCCTCTTTCATGAGAAGGCCATTGGCTGTATCCAGCATATCCGAGGAAGTCATCCCCCAATGGATATACCGGCTGTCGGGCCCGACAAATTCTGCAACTGACGTCAGGAAGGCGATGACATCGTGATGGGTGACCTCTTCGATCTCACGGACCCGCTCGATATTGAAATCGGCCTTTTGCAGAATCGTTTTCAGGCTGCTGTCCGGAATGACGCCTTTCTTGTTCCAGGCTTCACAGACAGCCAGCTCCACGTCAAGCCATTTTTGCAGTTTGTTTTCTTCGGTCCATACAGCCCCCATCTTCTCACGGGTATAACGCTCGATCATAATGCCTCCCTTTTTGACTTACGGCTTGAGTATAGAAGAAAAAATATGCGATTTCAATTTTAAAAAAAAGCGGCCCCGGAGAGTCTTCCGAAGCCGCTTGTGCAGCTGAAGGAACAGGGAGGTTCCTATTCTGTTTCCCTCTTTCTGTCGAATCCGAAGACTTTACGGATATCCAGGTTGATCATATAGAGGGAAGGGATCATAAACAGAGTCAGTAGGCTGGCCAGGAGCAGTCCGTAAGCCAAAGCCATGACCACCGGGACGATGACCTTGGCATCTCCGCCGATGCCATAAACCGTCGGCAACAGCCCTGCCACAGTGGTCACCGTGGTCAGAATGACCGGACGAAGACGTTGTTTTGCTCCCCGTGCGATATTAGCCATCTGATGACGGCGGTCCTTGGCAGGATGCTCCTTAAAGACACTGTTGATAAAGTCTATCATCACCACGCTGTCGTTCACAGCCACTCCCATGAGCCCGATCATTCCGATGATCCCCATAAAGGAAAGAGGGACCCCGTGAAGCCTGAAGGCCAGAAGCGAGCCCAACAAGCCGAAGGGAATGGTCATCATGATGATAATAGGCTGGGAAAGAGACTTAAAGAGGAGGATCATGATGAAATAGATGAAGAATACCGCCATGATAAATGCGAAGACCACTCCGCCCATGGTCTCTTTGGTCTGTTCAGCTTCCCCGCCGAGTTTGAGATAGGCCTGGTCATAATCTTTGACCCGTGGCATAAACTCTTCTACCAGCATGGCGTTGACCTTGGCTGAAGTGGTTACATCAGGATCCACATCCGCGGTCACACTGACGACTCTTTCCCCCATATGATGCCTGATCTGAGAGACACCCGCTGCTGTACGCAGGGAGGCCACTTGATTTAAGCGTATCAAACGCCCCTGATTGTTGGGGACCATGAGATTCAGAAGAAACTCTCTGCTGTCTTTGGCTCCGTTCCCGGCCTTGACGACGAAATCGAGTTTCTGGCGGGTGGTCTGGATGCTCGTAGCCACCACACCGTTATAGGCAGTCCTGACCGTCCTGGTTATATCGCTCACCGAGAGCCCCAGGGAGGCCAGTTTAGCATAATCCAGTTCTATCCTGAGCTCCATCTTCCCTTCATCGTAATCGTCATCGATATCGGTCACCCCTGGAATCGTCTTGAGGTAACTCTTCAGCTCTTCGGTTATGGCCAGAGAGTCCCTCAGGTCCACGGCGATGACTTTCACGTCCACGGCAGCACCCCCGCGCGGCCCTCCGCCTGAGACTCCGGCCCAGACTTGTTTGATACCTTTCAGCTTTTTCGGATTGATCTCTTCTCTGAGATCTTTCAATATGGCCCGGGCATCTCTTTTTCGCTGCTCTTTGGGAACCAAATTGATGGTAAAGTAGGCTCTCTTGTTTCCGGAGCTTCCCGTGCTTCCTGTCTGTGTCTGCAGGGCTTCCAGCTCCTCGGGCTTGACTTTTTGAAGGATGATCTCCTCAATGGCAGCGGCCCTCTTTTCCATCTCATCCAGGCTGATCCCCTCTTCGGGAGCCTCTACCGTGAGCCTTATCCGGTCTGCGGAGTTATCATACATCAGGACAAAGTTTCTGATGGTCGGCTGGGAGACCCAGAGTATGGCAGCTCCCATGAGGATGACAACCAGAAGCAGAAGATAACGCAAACGCAGCACTTTATTGAGCAACCGCTCATACCCGTCCCGTAAAGGCTGGAACCAGTGAGCCTTTTTGCGGGCTTTAGCCGGACGGACATGGGCCAGGTGGTTAGGAAGGATTACAAATGCTTCAAAGAGGGAAAAGAGAAGCATGGCCGAGATCACCACAGGGAAAAAGGAGATAAATTTTCCCATCATCCCCCCGATAGTATAGAGAGGCATGAAGGCAGCGATGGTACTTACAATGGTCACGGTGACTGCCGGCATGACTCTCATGGTCCCCTTGACGGCAGCGTCCACCGAAGGCATCCCTTTTCTTTTATTTTCAAAGATGACATCGGCCACGACTATCCCGTCATCCACAAGCATTCCGATCACCGTGATTATCGCCCCCAGGGTGATGACATTCAGCGTCTGGTCGATGGAATACATGTAGATCATAGTAAGAAAAAGGGATATGGGGATGCCGAAAGCCGTCCAGAAAGATGTCCGGACATCCAGGAAGAAAAGAAGGATGACGATGACAAGGATAAATCCGATAATGGCATTGGACTGTACCACACTCAATAGAGATGAGACATTGCGGGAGCGGTCTCCGATGACAGTGATCTCCATGTTTTCCGGGACCTGGGCTTGAAAATCCTTTAAAAAGGCCCTGATATTTTTATTGGTCCGCATGATATCGGCATTTTCCTTCTTTTTGATGTCAATATCGACGCCGTTCTGCCCGTTGACCCGGAAACGGATATTCTCCTCTTCAAAATCATCCACCACCTGGGCGATATCCTTCACACGGACACGCTTTTCCCCGAAGTTGGAGCGGACTATTACTTCTCCCACCTGCATGGGGTCATGGAAGATCCCGTCCGTGACCACAAGATGCTCTCCCTGTTCCAGGTCGATGCTTCCTCCCGTGGAACGGGTGTTTCTGGCATTGATAGCACTGACGATATTGTTGAGTGAGACATAGTACTCTTCCATCTTATTGGGATTTACGACGATATGGATCTCACGCTCCCTGTACCCGTCGATCTCGATCTCCCCCACACCTTCCACCTTTTTCAGCTCGTCTTTGAGCCGGTCTGTGAAATAAAAAAGCTCGCGGGGTTCCACTGTGTAGCCTTTTTTGGCTGTAACACTGATACTGAAGACTGTAAACATCGTGGGGCTGAAATCAATGACGTTGATCTCATCCACTTCGGAAGGCAGGCCGGAGATGTTGGATATGGAGATCCGGCGGAAGATCTCATCCTTTACCGCCTGGGGATCCTTCAGTCCTTCATCGAGGTTCACGGTGATACTGGCTCCGTTTTCAAAAGCCACGGAGTTAAACTCATCTATCCCGCTGATGTTTTCCAGCTCCTCTTCCACGGGGATGACGACATTCATCTCCACGTCTTCGGGGCTGGCTCCGGGGTAGGCGATATGAACCATCATAAAGTGGGACTCCACATTGGGCATATGATCCTGTTTCACGCGCAGGAGGCTGAAGACTCCTCCAAGTACGATGAGGATCACCAGAATATTGACGACAAGTTTATTTTCTGCGAAATAACGGATAAATTTTTCCATACTCACTCCCCCTGCTTACCGGTTTTGCTCTGTGATGTACCGGTAGTCCAAATAACTCTCTATAAGGCTGTATTTTAAGCTGTTGATCTGAATAAGCTCTCCGGTGATCTGATTATCAGTCTGGATCAGACTGTTTAGTTCCAGTCGGGCTTGGTTGTATTTGATCTCCTGCGCTTCATATTGTTTTCTTAAAGTCTCCAGGTTCTCCATCCTCAAGTCGAGAAGTTCTTTGCTTCCGCCCAGAGAAGCGATAAGGCGGCCTGTCATCTTTTCGTAATTCATGGCAGAACGTTCGATCTCCAGGCCCAGGGACTCATATTCCAGCTTTGAGACAGAGACCCCTGCTTTAGATGCCCTGTTTCCCAGGGGCATGCGGAACGTCAGGCTGAGCCTGTAATCGGCATCCCCGATCCTGTAGGAATCAGAAAATTCTTCAGCCTGGGTCTTGAAGGTCAGGCCGGCAGAGAGATTGAGCTCCGGTTTTGTCTTCTCTTTGCTCAATGTGATGTCAAGTCCGGCTTGTTCCAATGTCGTCGAAAGGATATGGTAGGCCCGTGTCTCCTCAAAAGGCCTACGTGAGAAATCACTTTGTGAAGCATGCCGCCACATGGCCTCGTAAAGGGCCAGGTCGGGAGATTTACCAGTAAGGTCTATATAGGGAGCCAACTCCTTTTTGAGTAGTGCTACACTCTTCTGTGTCTCGACCAGGCTTTCGCGATAGGTCAGGACCGTGGAATGGCTCTGATGGACGTCATCAGCATCAGCCAGATTGTTCCTGAACCGCCTCATGATCTCCTCTTCCATGCGAAGGGCATTCTCGATACGTTTTTCCAGAAGGCCCAAGGCTGTCTCCAGGGAGGCCCATTGATAGTAGAATTTGGTAAAGTCATTTCGCAATGCCGCCATGTCTTCAGCAGTCTGCAGTTTCCGGATCTGAAGATCTAACTTGCTTTTGAGGTAGGGGATCTTGTTAAGAGTCCCTAAATAATTTTTCAATAAAGGCTGTGTAACATCAAGGGTCAGCGCCGGGGAGAAGCGTTCCGTGGTATTACCGGCTGTATCGGTTCCTGTAAAATCATATTCCATCCCTGCTGTGAGAGAGGCTCCGGTAGAGGCAAGAGTCTTTTCTATGCGCGTATAGAGGGAGAGGCCGTTGGCATAATCATAGCCACTGTATCCCTTCGTCCCGGAATAAGCAGCTCCTGCGCTCAGGGTGAGATCTTTGTAGGAATCGGTGATGACTGTATTGAGAGAGGCCTTCTCTTCTGCTATCAAACTCTGCCGGATCTCAGGAAGTTTCCCGGTTATTTCCTCTAAATAAGTATCCAGGCTCAGGACCTCTTCACTGAAAGAGGGTACTGTAAGAGCCGATATAAAAACGGCCAGTAAAAAATACATTTTCAAAAGCTTCATTCCCTGTCCTTCCTTTCTTTGGCTGCTTTGACCAAAATATAAAACTCATCCCGGAATCCTTCCTTGATCTTCCGATCGCTCATATCGAGTACATCCTGCCACATCTCCTTCATCGAGGTGTAGAGCATCATAGGGGCCAGATGGAAAAAGACAAAACGGAACATGAACTGTTCCGGGACGATGGACTCACTCGTCTCTTTACAGAACTCCGCCGTGGACTCCCGGGCCCATTTGCTCAGATAGGTGACAAAACTTTCGCGGACATCACTCCGCTTGGGGATCTCGGCAAAGATGATCTTGAGATAAGGCTCCATCCGGCCGAACTTCTCCAGGAGAAACTCCCGCTGTTTATTATGAAACTCAGGATCCTCTTTCGTGATCTTCTCCCTGGATTCCAGTCGTTTTTCAGTAAGATATTCGAAAAAGTGGGCAATGATCTCCTGAAGGAGCTCATCCTTCTTTTTAAAATAGTGGTAGACAAGAGACTTTGTCACTCCGGCACGCGATGCGATCTCTGAAAGCGCCGTCCCGTCGAATCCTTTGGTTGAAAAGAGGTCCAGAGCGCTCTGCAAAATCTCTTTTCTCGTGTCGTGTTCCATACACCCTCCCCGCCGGCTTTGACTTGCCGACCGGTCAATAATAGAGTATTCTCCGCGGGCTGTCAATAAATATTTCGCTTCACGTAAAGTTATCGCTTCAACCCGTCTGACTTTACCACGGAAATGTGGAGTGAATGTGGAGGAGGGAAACCTCTGTAAAAATATTTTATGATTACGGTCTCTTCTATGTCTCTCTTTTCTCCCTCTTGTAGATCACGATCTCAGCCAGGAAGAGACCCATGAAGAACCAGAAGTACATCATCTGGCGGATGATGTGAAAATTATTGGAAAAGAACGCCTGGACGAGGAAAGCGGCCAGCCCGCAGTAGAGGCCGAACCAGCGTCCCCGGTAACCCGATGTCCTGGAAAAATAGTAACCAAGGAAAAGAAGGAGAAAGAGGGCCGCAGGAATCCCGTTCTCCGCTGCATACTGAAGAATGAAATTATGGGCGTCCATGGAGGGAAGATCCTCTCTGTAGCCAAAGGGGATGGGCCGCCTCCATTCATCATAATGGTAACGCATCTGGCGAAGCCCCACACCGGTGACAGGATACTTGAGGGCTGTCTCGGAATAGGCTTGCCAGAGGCCCAGGCGGACGGCATTCCCCCGGCGGAGAAAGTAGGGACGGGCCACAAAGACAAGGGTCACAAAGAGAAGGATGAGGATGGAAAGGATAACAGCAAAACGCTTGAACCGGAAACCCTCTCTGCTCATGGAGACCATCATGACCACGCCCACGACGACTCCGAGCATGGCTGCATCACTCTGGGAAAAGAAGACGGAAAGAATAAAAAAGACGATGAGCCCCCAGTCGATCCATGGAAGAAAAAGGGTCTTTTTCTCCTTTTTCAGATAGAGGAGGATAAGAAGCCCGATGATAAGGACAGAAGCGTAGTTATTACAGATCCCCAGGGGTGTATCCAGCCGGGCCGCCCGGTCGGCAAAACCCAGATACCGCAGGTGCGGGATCATCCTCAGCCAGCCGAGGACAGAGGTCACAAAAAGCCCTCCGATGAAGAACTTCACCACCTGGCTCACCCTGATGAGATGTTTTTTCATAAGAAAGTAAGCGGTAAGAAAGATTAGAAAACTCCCCCAGTACTTTTCCGCTTCACTGAAAAAACGCCCCGTGTTGACAGCCTGAGTCAATCCCAGAAGAAGGGTCCCTCCCAGGACAAGAAAAAAGAGCCCGAAGAGAAGAGACGTCCTGTCCCATTCCAGCTTCCGGTCCCGGGCGATTCCGTAAATAAGAAGTATTAACAGCATAATGATCCCTGTATATCCCAAAGGAAGCTTGAGCATGCCGAAGATGAAAAACACGGCCAAAGCACTATATCGAAATATTTTGATCAGCATAAGACCTCCATTTTTCCAAGTATACCCGAAACTTCTTCAACTTCAAGCCCGCCTCAGCGCCCCTTCCCCTTGAGCATAGTCCCCAGAGTCTTTGCGGCGATGAGGGCATCCAGAAGAATGCTGCGGTTTTTGATATAGTACAGGTCATACTCCAGTTTCCGGCAGGCATCCTCTAAAGTAGCCCCGTAATCGTAATTGACCTGGGCCCACCCGGTGATCCCGGGACGCACAATATGCCGGAACCCGTAGAAAGGGATCTCCTTCTGATATTCTGCCACCAGCCTGGGCTGCTCAGGACGGGGGCCGATAAGGTTCATATGTCCCAAAAAAATATTGATAAACTGGGGAAACTCATCTATCCGAAGCTTTCGAAGTATCCGCCCCACACGGGTTATCCGAGGGTCTTCTCCCGAGAGAGGGTTCAGGGGATGCTTCTCCGGGTCGTGTAAACGCATGCTCCGTAATTTAAAAATCGGAAAGGCTTTCCCCCCGAGACCTGTCCTGTGCTGAATAAAAAAGACCGGCCCCGGATCATCGATCTGCTGAAAAAGAACAGCTGGAAGGATAACGGGGAAAGAAAGGATCATACCCGTCAACCCCAGGATGATGTTAAAGACCCGGCTTACAAATCCGTAAAGGGTAATGGATTCTTCCTGTTCCCTTATGAGCCTGAAGAGATAATAGTAATACTCTTTATCCATGTGGAAGACCGGCAGTTTTCGGGAAAATGTCTGAACTACTTCATCGGAATAGACCAGGGGGATCCCCTTTTCCTCGGCCCGGGCAAAGACCTCGAAATCCTCCTCTTCCGCCCGGCGGTCCCGGGCTGATATAAGAAGGTCAAGGCCTGAGGCATAATCGTCTGCCAGGCAGTCTTTCGTCCCCCCGAGCACCGGAAGCTCAACGCCTGATACGGTCCTGACGGCCTCTCCCTTTTTTTTCTTCTCATCATAGATCCCGACAAGCTCCAGCGGACGTCGCCGCCGGGAAAGGATCTCGTCGATCACAAGAAGAGCGGGTTCTCCGCTTCCCCAGAGAGCTGCCTTTCTCCCTTTCCGGGCATAGATCGGAAGGCCGAAAAGAAGGGTGAGAAAAGCAAAAAATCCTAAAAGAGTGCTGTTTTTTACCAGGTTGATGGCCATATAGGATCCGGTCACTTTGGGAAAGAACCGGGCCGCCATCATGAGAGTTAAAGCATAGGCCCAGGTCTTCAAAACCGTGACAGCTACATAACTGCGCCTTCGGACGGCGCTTAGGCGGAAAAAACCCTGAAGATATAGAAGCAGTAGCCAGACCCCGGTATAGGCGACATAATAGTGGGGGAATTTATCCCAGATAAGCTCTCCTGAAAAAAGCTGCCGAAAGAGCATGACAGCAAATACGCCTCCTCCGAGAAGGGAGAAGAAGAGAAGCCTCTCCAGCCTTTTACGCTTTTTTCCCATGGGTTACCTCCCTGTAAACCTCTTCATAAGCTTCCACATAGGCCTTCGTCTCCATTGAGGGCTTCACTCTTTTATCTGAATCTGCAAAGACAGCTTCCCGCTCCCTCACAAAGCCTTCACAGCTCCTCCGGATCTCCTCTGTGCTGCAACCTTCAAGCCATCGGGCCTTGTCATATCCCTCCAAGGCTTCGGGGATCCCTCCGAAAGGCGTCGTGATGATGTATTTCCCCCGAGCCCGGGCCTCCTGGATCGTATTGGAAAGAGGCTCATCCCAGTTGACAGGAAAGAGGAGGATATCACAATAGTCTCTGTAGATCTCATCCCGGTCTGTGTAAGGGTGGAAGAAGATATTCTTCCGCCCGGATACTCTCTTTTTAAGAGAGTCAAGATAGCCCGGATCTGAAGCGCCGAAAAAATGAAGCTCAGCCTGGCCGATATTCAAAAACGCTTCGACCATTTCCCCGATCCCCTTGCTGGGGACCAGGCGCCCCAGATAGGCGAACCGAAGGGGACCGCCATGATCTTTCATCTCAGGAAGGCTTTCAGGAAGGGGACAGGGGTTGTAGATCACCCGTTTCACAGGAACTTTTTTAAAATAGCCCTCCTGCAGATGTTTTTCCAGAGTGACCCGGCTTACAGAACAGACAGCATCTATTTTTTCCACATCTTTCTTTTTGTTCCAGGTATAGAGCTTGCATTTCAAGGACTGACGGTTCATCCTTCTTCCCCCGTGGACCATCAGAGAACGTGCACATAAAAGATAATACTCCCGCAGAGTATGGACCACAGGGATCCCCATCCTACGGGCAGCTGCGAAAAAATCAGTGGAAAACCCCGAGATACAATGGCTGTGGATTATGTCGGGTTTATATTGATGAAACAAATTCATAAGCGCCATGGTCATGGGAAAGTTCTTCATATCTCCCAGTTTCCACAAGAACCGCAGAGGGGCGCTTCTCCGCCGTCCGTCATGAACCCAATAGACATTGCGGTGATGAAGGACATGTACCTCGATTCCTTTATGGACATAACTCCTGTCTTCAGGGCCTACCCGTAACACTTTGACATCATGGCCCTTTTCTGCCAGCCCTTCGGCTAAAAGAGACGTGGTATGCTCCGCCCCTCCGATGGAATCCGGCGGGTAAAGACTGTTGAGCATCAAGATCTTCATTGTTCTCCTTCCAGGGTATCCAGGATCCTTCGGGCGATCTTCTCCAGCTGTCCCCGGTTATAGTGATATTCATTCCCTTCCATGGAGTACTCATCCTTCAGGAAATGGAGAAACCCACGGACGACCTCTCTATCCGGGGTGAACGCCGCAAAGGCTTCCAGGTCTTCTGCCAGGGTCTCAGGAGCCCCCTGAAGGGCTATTCCTTCTATAGCATAAAAAGCCTGTCCTATGCACATCACTTTCTTCCCCCGTGAAATAGCGTCCAGCCCGACCGTTGAGTTGATAGTCACCACACCCAGGCTCTTATCGATAAACTCCGAAATATCCCCTCCGGCCAGGATCCTGACCTCTTCATCGCCCCGGTATTTCTCCCGCAGCCTCTCATAGGAGACAGCCCCCCTGTCCATGGGATGCTCTTTAAAGACCACAGCGGCCCTCTTCTCCGGAATAAGCTTCCCGTTGAACTTTTTCAGGGCCCCGATGACCTCTTCAGCCATAGTCTCCATATCCCGGTAAGGGGAATAGAGAAGCGTCTGGGAATCGTTGACCACCTGAAAGGGGACAAAAAAGAACCGCCGGGGGAGATTTCCCCTAGGCTGCTCCCTCTTTTTTTTGCCGTATGCCGCCCGGAAACGAGAAGCATAGTCTCGCAGGCGCATAATCTTGTTTTCAGGCGCATTCAGCCCGAAGACCTTCCCGGCTTTATAAAAAAGCAGAAAAAAAGCGATGATCAGGTTTCGCTTTTTTGTGGAAATGCCCGAATCGGTTCTGTCGCTCTTCACTCTTCTCTCTGTTGAAAACCCGCGATAAAAGGAGCTTTCCCGGGGCACCGAATTGGCAGCATTGACCCCTTTGGGATCCATGGTAATAGTGTTGGGGCGGAACAAACCGAGCTCAAAGACAAAGACAGGGAGTTGAAGCCGACGGGCAGCTTCCAGAGCATAGGCATGCTGCCAGCGGGTATCGTTGTGACACAAAAGGATCCCTATCCTCTCATTTTCCAGAAAACCTTTGACCGCTTTGTAGTAGGTGTTGAAAAACTCTTTTTCTTTCATTGTGAGCAGCCTTTTTTCAAGCTTTTTGACCCGCGCGGAATAGTAGGTCTCCAGCTCCGTAGCATTCTCCTCTGAAGTGTATCGTTTCAATAGCTTCCGCCAGCCTATTTGGGGAAGCCCCCGCATAAGATAACTGTCTCCCGGATGAAAGGTAAGAGCTGTCACTGGACAGCCTTGATCCCGAAGAAGACGCCCCAGGTCTCTGAAGAAATAGGAGTAGGGGCCCTGAAGAAAGAGGGCCTTTTTCTCAGTCGCCATCCACATGCTCCCTGTAAGCTGTAAGAAGCCTGGGATCAGTCTCTTCCACTCTGTATTTCTCCCTTGCCTCTTCTGCTGCATTCTGTATCCGTTCAAAATCCTCCTCTTTCAACGAGAGAAGAAGCCGTCGGAGTTCATCGCTGTCGGACTCATCGATGGCATAGCCTATTCCTTCCTTCTCCGTCCTCTTGGCCAAATAGGTCCCGCGAGAGACGATAAGGGGAAGTCCCAGCTCTATGGCCTCGTAGAATTTGTTGGGCATCAGTACCAGGGCGTTCTTGTCGTCTGTGTCATAAGCGCAATAGATCACATCCACCATGGAGTAGTATTTCCACAGCCCTCCCGAAGGGAAGATCCCGTGGTATGAAGCTTGTTTATATTTTTTGAGCAATCGGTAAAGTTTTCGTTCACTTTGGGTAAATCCGGCCAGTTCCACTCTGAGTCCCGGCTCCCCTTCCACCGCATCCAGAAGTGTCTTAATGGTGTTGAGATAACGCATATTCCCGAAATAACCGATCACAAGGGGCTTGAAATCCCGAGGATGTGCCTGATACCCGTCGAGGATACCCGGGCCCACAAGATTCTCCTGATAGACTTTGGGACGAGAAGAAGCAAACTTTTTATAATAAAATTCATAAAACCCCGGTGATGTAAAGACAAGAAGGGAACATTTTTTTATCCAGCGCCGCTCTTTCATAGCGCTGGTTTTGGCCAGGATCTTTTTGAAAAGTCCTTTCCCCCGGGGAAAGATCGCCGAGGGGAGATCGGCTATTTCATAGACGATCTTCACGCTTCGGTCACACCAGAAACGGTAAAGAAAAGCTGTCATGAGTCCTTCATACCGGAAGGCGTGTATGATGTGAGGCCGTTCGTGGATAAGCAGGCGTATCCCCTGGAGGATATAGCCCCAATACCCGATCAGGGTCTTCAGGTGCATGCCTTTGCTCTGCCCCTTTTTCCTGATGTAGGTCCTCTCCACACCCCTCATGTCGGGCTCGATGGATTCATTGAGCCTGTCCCAGTAATAGAAGACGATCCGGTAATGCTCCCGCAGGGCGCGGACTCTGTTCATCATCCGGGGGTCCGGGACAGATGGAGATAACATCATTATTTTTTTCATTCCAACTCCTCCCATTGACGGCCGGTACCGGTGACCTTATTCCAGCCTTTCTTGAGCATACCGAAAGAGATATTGATGTAGGGGTCTCTGACAAGGACCATATACAAGCCGTAGATCAGAAATGAAAAACTGACACTCAGGACAAAGGTCCTGTAAGGCCCGTATCCGAGAGCTTTGACTCCGCTGCAGACATAGAAGACAAAAAAGCTTCCCACCAGATAATGGAGACTCTCTCTTTTAAAGAGGCTGAAGCGGATAAGCCCCCGGGCCATCATGTACTGAAGGAGGAAAAGCGTCAGATGAGTCACCACCAGCACCGCCGTGATTCCGTTGTGGTGATATAAGGGGATAAAGAGAAAATTCAAGCCCAGGTTGACCGCTGCCGCCGCCGAGCTGGCCACGGTGATCCGTCCCTCACGTCCTGTGGGGAGGAGGATCTGGAGAGAGAGAAACGAGTTCATGCTCTCCAGTATGATGACCGGGGCAATGAAACGAAGGGAGCGGGCCCCTTCCACGAAATCTGCCCCCCCGAAGACATGAAGGATCTCAGGAGCCAGGATGACCACGCCGGTGACAATGGGGAACCCCAGAAAATAGATAAAATTGATGGACTTTTCCGCCAGCCGCCGAAACTCTTCATGCAATCCTTTTTTGAAATAGTAGGAGAGACGGGGGACAAGCACTGTCGATAGGGAGATGACGATGCTTGTGGCCAGAAGGGCCAGCTTTTTATCCACATTGTAAAAGGCTACATTCTTGTCTCCGCTTAGAAACCCCAAAAGGACCAGGTCAAAGCGGGTATAGATACTAGCGACAAAAGCGGCAAAGAAGAGAGCCAGCACGGGTTTCATATGTCTCTTGAAAGCAAGCCCCCGTATCCTCAGGTGGACGTAAGCGCGTGAATGGATCATGTTTACAAGATGTGACCCGACTGTGGCAAAGACAGTGATCCCGGCATAGATGAGGTAATGTTCCGGTTCCAAAACGAAGAGGAACAGGGCCGCAACAGAGATGACTTTAAAGACGATGCTTCGCAGGGAGATGTAGCGATAGTCTTCCAGCCCCGCATAGAGCCATTCCACGGAAAATGGGTTCATAAAGACGATCCCGCCTACGATAAGATAGAGAAGAGCCTCCTGCTGCATCTTCTCCACCAGAAAAAAACAAGTGAGATAAACTGTCAGCGTAACCGTCATAGCCATGAAGTTGATCCAGAAAAGTTCACTGAAGACGCGGTTGAGCTCCTCCCGGTCGTCCCTGGCCCGGGCGCATTCCCTCGTCCCGTATTGGGGAACGCCTAAACCGGCAAAGATGGAAAAATACATGGCAAAGGAAATGGCCAGATTGACCTTCCCCACATTCTCCGGACCCAGGACACGCAGGACATAAGGGTAGGTGATCAGGGGGAAGAGCATCCTCAGACCGATGAGAAGAGAGTTGTAGATATAATTTTTTTTAATGGATTGTGTCTTGACGCTCTTATTCATGGGAGAGACTCTCGCCTGCAGCGATCACTTTTCTATAGAGGTCCTGAAACTCAAGCGACATCTTTTCTGCTGAAAAATGACTCCTTACGCTTTCGGCAGCGACTTGCCCCATGCTTTCAGCCTCCTTTTGTGAGGCCTTGTCAAAGAGACTCACCAGGTCCTCTTCGGATCGGAAGAGGGTCCCCGTCTCGGAACAGTGTGACAATATGTGAGCGTGGGGGGGGATATCCGAAAGAAAGACAGGCAGCCCGCAGGACATCCCTTCCAGGACAGCATTGGGAAGCCCTTCGGAACGGGAAGCGCTCAGCAGGATGTCTGAAGCCTGGTACCAGGAGCGGATCTCTTTCACGGGGCCGGTAAAAAGAATATTGGGCTGCGGAAGCCCCTTTATCCGTATGGGATCTTTTATCTCTCCGGCCAGGACGAGGATCCCCTCATCACGCCAACGGCTCTTCAGAAAGGCCCGGATCAGAAGGTCGTAGTTCTTCCGCCGGGAAAGGGCTCCCGAATAGATAAAGACAATCTTTTTTTCATCCAGGCCCAGCTCTTTTCGACGCTTCTGTTTCAGTTCAGGAGAAGCCGGCACAAAAAAGTCGGTGTCCACCCCGTTGTCTATATGAAGAAAGGGGATCCCTGTCCTTTCTCCGTAGCGCATGGCTACATAATCCGAACAGGCCACGGGGATACAGATCTTTTTCATATAGGATATATGGAGAGCGGCGACAGCTCTCCCCGCCAAAGGCCCAAACCGATGGATATACTCGTCTCCGGGATAATTACGGACAGAAGAGATCACCGGAAACTCTTCCAGGCCCGAAAAGAGCCCGTCTGCCCGCAGTCCATGGACATGGACAAGAGAGGGGTTAAATTCTCTAAGTATCTTTTTTCGTATCTCCCTTTTCCCAAGAAAGAGGTCAGCCTTCCTGATGGGAAAAGTATGGACAGGGACATCCATCTTCCTGAAGAGGGGCTCCAGAGAATCCTTTCTTTCCCGGGTAAACCTGGCCACTACAGGAGAAAACTCTTCCCGGTCGAGATGCCTGAGAATATAACTCAGTTGGCGTACCGGGCCGCATTGCCGTAAGGATGAGATAACAAAAAGAATCTTCGTTTGCATCATATCTCCTTAAAATCCCATTATAACGATTTTTTGCCAAAAAAAAAGCCCCTTTTCAGGGGCTTTTTCCTTGTGCTGACGCTTTTTCGCTGATCAGTCGTTATCCCACCCGAAAGGGCCTTCACCCATTCCGGGACGCTGTCCCATTCCGGCGCCTTTGGCAGGCCTCTGCCCACCCTGACGCATCATTTTCATTCCGAGTCCGAAAAGATCACGCTCTTCTTTTGACAGGCTTTTCATAATGGTGAGCTGCTGATCCTTATGGATCTTCCACATGGCATCGCGGTTGGCCTTCTGCTTATCCATGATTTCAGAGACTCTGTTCCAATCAGGATTGTCTTTCATCATCTCTTCTTTAAGGGAAAGAACGAGTTTCTCCTGCTCCAGGCGCAGCGTCTGTATCTTTTCCCGGTTGGCTTCAAACATTTTCTCATGCTGCTCGAATATCTTGTCTCTTAAGGCCTGCATCTCTTCTTGCTTCTCATTGCGGAATCCTGCTCCGCCCTTCATCCCATCGCCGTTACCGCGGGGAAATGCCATAAGAGCGCTGACGCCGATCAACACCATCAAAACCAAGACCAATGATTTTCTCATAATACACCTCCGTTTGTTTCTGTATTCACTATAGGGACTAAATATGGAGTAAATATGGAGAGAAGAATATTTGTTTTCACCCTTGTTCCGGCATCCGGCCGTAAAGAGGCCGGATGCCGGTAGGGCTGAACGCATCCTATTTCAGAAGAACCATCTTTTTCGTAAACCGTTCTCCATCGATCATCATCACGGCATAATAGACGCCGCTGGGGCACTCGTTCCCCCGGCTGTCCCGGCCGTTCCAATGGACAGTATGGAAGCCTGACGGCTTCTCTTCATTCACAAGGGTGATCACCAGGCGGCCCCTGGCATCCCTGATATCCAGGGTGACCATTCCCGGCTCCTTCACTTCGTAGGGGATATCCGTTTCGGGGTTGAAGGGGTTCGGGAAATTCTGTTTCAGCACTGATGTCTTGACCTGGGGAATGAATGTCATGGTATCATCCTTCACCAAGGCGTACAGGCCCGATGTTCCGAAGAAAAGATGTTCGCGGCTATAATCCTTGAGGACCCATTCACCGCCCTCTTTTTTCAGCAGAGCCCCTTCCTGCCCGTAGGGGTTGACGATACTCATGGCGCCTTCCCCGCGTTCGAACGCTGCCTGGAAAAGGAAGGCCCCCTTGACCGGAGGTGTCTCAAACAGAGCGGGACCGGTGAGGAGAAGCCGGCTTCTCTCTTCAGCGGTGAAGATCAGGCCTGCATAACTCATGGATGCCCCGTCATAGAGGTCACCCACACCCAGAGAGAGGGTATCATAGAGAACTCCGTCATAGGAAACAGCGATGCTATGGGTCCCGTTGCTGAACATCACATCATTAAAGGATGTCCCGCTCTCCCAGCGTGCAGCATCTCCCGTCATCTCCATGGCATAGATTGTCGCTCCGCCGTCGATGGTGATCTCAGCATCAGCAGGATCCATGCTGACACCGGCTGCTAAAGCATAGACCTTGGCATGCCCCCAGATCACATCGTTGGGGATGAGATACGAACTGATCCCGTAGACATCCAGAGAAGCCGTATTGCTGTAGTCGGAAGCATTGAGGCTGTTGACAGCCCGGACTTTAAAGGTGTAGCTTCCCGGAGTGAGATCGCTGATGGTCAATGTGGTGATATCGGCTCCTGTCGTGGACCCGAGATAATCATAGTTGATCCCGTTGGTGCTGTAGACGACTTCAAACTTATCCTCATTATCGGAATTGTCCGTCCAGGAGAAGAGGACTTCTTTTGAGCCGTTTTTCTCTGCAGTCAACCCGGAGGGAGCCGTAATGGGGCGGACATCTGTCAAAAAAGAGAAGGTGGTGCTCCAGGCTCCGTCTCCGTAGCTGTTGCTTCCGCGGACACGCCAGTAATAGACTGTATACTCACTCAGGGAGACAGTGACACTGGATGTAGTCTCTGTTTCCGTTGCGCTATAGGCCGGGCTACTGAAATCGGAATCATCATCCACTTCCACATCATACGATGTCGACCCTATTGCTGCTTCCCAGCTCAGATCCGGAGAAAAAAGCACTCCTGTGGCATCATCGGCAGGAGTATTCAATGTGACCGGTCCCGGAACACCGGGCGTCACGAACTCGAGTGTCGTAAAGAGAGACCCGGCTCCCGTACCATCGACTGTCTGCACACGGAAGACAGCTTGTGTGGCCTCCTGATCTTCGGGGAATTCCAGGATCCGCATCAGACGATGGCCCGCATTTCCGTCTCCGCTTCGTCTCCGGTCGCCGGTTTCGGAATCAGCCTCTCCGCTGATCAACTGATCATCAGCAGCGCCGTCTGCTGCAGCATTATAGGTGAGCAGGTCGGCAGGCGTCTCGCTGTCAGACCCCGCTTCCCAGGTAAACGTCGCTGTGTACTGGTCCATGGTGACGTTCGGGTTAGCCGGTGCAGAAGCCACAGTGTTTCCCGGGTTCATATTATTGATATAGACAGTGGTGGTCATCCCCCCTGTCTGGAGAAGATCCAGGTCTCCGTCGCTGTCGCAATCACCCCAGCGCATATGCCCGTCGGGGATGGGCAGGATGTTGTGCTGGTCAGCAGCAACAGCCGAAAACATGCCTGACCCGTTATTGTCATAGAGAACTGTCACACTCCTCCCGACGATATAACCGCTGATGAGATAGTCCACATCCCCGTCATTATTGTAATCTCCCGTGGTCATGTCATAGGCCCAGACATTGATCGCCGGAATCGGTCCGTCGCTCTCTGTGAAGACATCGCCCCCGTCATTACGGAAGACCACATCCTTGGCATCGTTGATGAGGATGAGATCCGGGTCGCCGTCTCGGTCATAATCCATCCAGCGTAACACCGCATTACCTGATGCGGACAACTGTGTCCCGGACAGGAGAGTGAAGGTTCCTTCTCCGTCATTCCGGTAGATCCCCGAGGCCGCAGAGATGTAGTATCCGTAATAGGCCAGGTCCACATCCCCGTCTCCGTCGTAGTCGGCCCAGCGCGCCTGGCCTTCAAACACATTGGGAACAGCAGGCGATAATTCCGAGAAGCTCCCGGTTCCGTCGTTGACCCAGACCTTCAGGATCATATCGGAAGAGACACCGCCGGCCAGGAGGACATCCAGGTCTCCGTCATTATCATAATCTCCGATATCAAAGTTGCTGCGATAAGTGTCTTTCAGGCCCGGGTCTGTCTTTGTGAAGACAAAGCCGCCTTCATTTTTATAGAGATAGGTCACTTGCGCTATCGACGGAAGCATCCCGTTGAGGAGGATATCCATGTCTCCGTCATTGTCGCAATCAAAGACCACGAGGTCTCCTTCAAAGGCCCCATCATAATCGATGCCGGCAGGGGAAAAGTTCCCCGACCCGTCATTGACAAAGACTTTCATCACAGACTCTTCATCATGGACACCGGTCACCGCAAAATCAAGGTCCCCGTCATTATCGAAGTCGGCCCATTCTCCGGCAGCATCCTGAAGAGAGACATATCCTCCGGTGAGGTCTGTGTACTCTCCTGAAACGTTTTCATACACTTTCGTGATATGATTTCCCACCATCCAGATATCAGGGTCCCCGTCAGAATCCGTATCAGTCCAGGCGGCTTTTGTATAACTTTCTGCACAGTCGATCGCCTGATCGTCTTTTGTATAGACGCCAGTCCCGTCATTGAGAAAGAGCTGGGCCTGGCCGATGAACAGGTACTTGCCCAGGAGAAGCAGATCCAGGTCCCCGTCTCCGTCGTGATCCTTAAAGAGGGCTGTATCATACCTCCCCCCTGCAAAAGCGGGATTGGTGATCGTCGTGAATCCGCCGAGGCCGTCTCCGGCATAAAGGACTGCCTGCTCATTGGAGGATGAATCCCAGCCAGTGATAAACAGGTCAAGGTCACCATCGCCCGTGACATCAGCCCAGCGCACGGCGCCTTTTCGGACATTGACCAGGGAGGCGACCACATCGGTAAAGACATCGCTTCCATCGTTCCGGTAGACCCGCGAGGTGTAGTCCCCTGATGATCGGACTCCGATGATCGCCAGGTCAGGATCCCCGTCGCTGTCGAAATCACCCCAGTCAGCATCCACATACATGCTGTAGTCCAGAAGAGGCATGACCTGGGTAAAGGTCCCGTCCTGGTTGTTCCGATAGATCTTGGTGCTGTATCCGGAGGAGTTGGCCCCCGAGAGAAGAAAGTCCGCGTACCCGTCGTTATTGTAATCAGCAGCCTTCAGTATGCCGTTGCCCATTCCCTCTACGCCGATGTCCACAAGCGTGAACATATTGGCGCCGTCGTTTCTGAAGACATAAGCCTTGTACTGGGAAAGGACGTTGCTGAATCCGGAGACATAGAGATCCACATCCCCGTCATTGTCATAATCCGCCCAGTCAGAGATCCCGTACATCAAATTCTCGATGAGCTGAAGAGGCCCTGAAAGGAGAAATCCCCCGTCGTTCCTGTAGATCTCGATGACAAACTTTGTCGGGTAACTCCCTCCCACAGCCAGGTCGTCGTCTCCATCATTATCGTAATCCCCCCAGGAGAGGCTTTGAGGGTCAAAGCCGTTAAAGGGCTGATAAGAGTGCTGAGGCACATAATAGGCCACCGGAGCAGCGAAAAGAGCCCCGGTGAGGACACAGGCCGTCAACAAAAGAAAAAAGAGCTGCCTTCTCATACTACTCCTCCCTTAAGAGGCTCTGCAGGTTCAAAGCCTTTTCATCAGTGGGGTCTAAAGCCAGGGCTTTTTTGACCTGCCCCCATCCGTCGGGATCGTTGACCGCCGACCCGCCTTCAGTCCCTGCCGTCCCGTCCATGATATAGGCTTCTGCAAGGATGTTGTGGATATCCACGGCATCCACAGAGTCATCATGCCCATGGACCCAGCCATCTGTCCCGGTCCTGTGTGCCGAGAGTTGAGAGATCGCCTCGGCCTCATTGTTTTCCATGAGGGCGATGGCTCCTAGGCCCACATTGATCCTCAGATCCGTTCCCGTCCCCAGAGCCGCTGCTGAAGCAAAAGAGAGCTTCGCC
>JAFGWL010000050.1 GCA_016937175.1 Candidatus Mcinerneyibacteriota bacterium
AAATCCATGGAAAAGCACGGGATCTCCAAAAAGAGTGTTAAATTCCCGAAAAAGTCCATCACCGAAATCTGTAAGAAATATGCCCGTCAGGCGGGGGTCCGCGACCTGGAAAAACTAATCGATAAGATCATGCGGAAAGTCGCCCTGAAAGTCGCCGAAAGCGGTGAGGAGCTCTCCATGACCATTACTCCCAAATGTGTGGAGAAATATCTGGGACAGCCCTTCTTTACGAAAGAAGAGTGGCAGAGGGTGACGAAGCCCGGAATGGTCCGTGGACTGGCGTGGACCGCCCTGGGCGGGACCACCCTGGTTATCGAGGCCGTTACCCTGGACGGGAAGGGCGGGTTGAAGCTTACTGGACAGCTCGGAGAAGTCATGTCGGAATCAGCCAATATCGCCTTCAGCTATATCCGGGCAAACCGTGAGAATCTCGGGATTCCCAAAGAGGCGTTTGAAGAGTCTCTGGTCCATCTTCATGTCCCGGAAGGGGCGACCCCCAAGGACGGGCCTTCGGCGGGAGTGACCATGGCCACGGCTCTCTATTCCCTCTTTAAGAAGGTAAAGGTCTCCAATGACCTGGCCATGACAGGGGAGCTTTCACTGACCGGAAATGTCCTGCCTGTCGGGGGGATCCGGGAGAAAGTGGTGGCTGCCAAGCGAAACGGGGTGAAGGAAGTCATCCTTCCCGAAGCCAACCGGAATGATTACGAGAAGATTCCGGCCAAGATCAAAAAGGGACTGACCATCCATTTTGTCAAAAGGCTGGAAGAAGTGATACGGATCATAACCGAATGATGTTCATTAAATAAACTTGACAGAAGAGTTCTTGTATGGCACTATTTTTCGGAGCTGCCGGCCCCGGCAGCTCTGTTTTTGATTACGGTGAATCAGGAGGTTTATTTTGGAATACAAAATCGTTGTATTAGTCAAGCAGGTCCCCGACACGCATAATATCTCCGGGGATGTGATGAAAGAAGACGGGACGATCAACCGGCCCGCTCTCCCGGCTATCTTCAACCCCGAAGATCTCAACGCGTTGGAAATGGCCCTGGAAATCAAAGATAAAACACCCGGAACAAAGATTACAGCTCTGACCATGGGGCCGCCCTCGGCTTCAGAAGTCTTGCGGCAATGCCTCTACCGGGGTGCCGACCAGGTCTTCCTTCTCAGTGACATAAAATTTGCCGGTTCGGACACATGGGCGACGGCTTATACTCTGGCAGCTGCTGTTAAAAAGCTTGTGCCCGATGCTGACCTGATCCTGGCAGGGCGCCAGGCTATCGACGGGGATACGGCCCAGGTCGGCCCTCAGGTAGCGGAAAAGGCCGGAGTCAACCAGGTGACCTATGCTGAAGAGATCCTGGAACTGGAAAAAAAATCTATCACTCTCCGCCGTCTTATCGAAGGGGGTATTGAAGAGGTGAAAGTCTCTCTTCCCGCCACGATCACGGTGGTAGATACAGCCAACAGGCCCCGTCCCGCGGAGGTGCGCAGGATGATGAAATATAAAAAGGCCCTCTCCCGTCTTGATTTCGCGTCAGCCTTAAAGACTCACCTTGAGTATAAGGATGAAGAGGAGCTGGAAAGCGATCTTAAGAAGAAGGGGCTTCTCATCCCTGTGGTCTGTGCCGACGACCTTGATGTGGATCTCAGGAAACTGGGGCTTTTCGGGTCTCCCACCAAAGTGAAAAGAATTGAAAATGTTGTGCTGAAAAAAGAAGAGACCGTGGAATTGACTCCCGACAGCAAAGGGGCTGAACGACTGATCAGCGACTTGCGCCGGGCTAAAATATTGGGGTAATGCTATGAAAAGACAAGGCAGTGTCATGGTCTTCATCGAACAGGAAGACGGACAGATCAAGGATGTCAGTTTTGAATTATTGACTAAAGCCCGGGACCTGGCTTCGGAATTGAAAGAGAAGGTCAGCGCTTTTGTCATGGGTGAAAAGGTTTCCGGACTGGCTGATGAGATCGCCGCTCACGGAGCCGACCTTATTTATATCATCGAAGACATGGAATTGAAATATTACAGGACTCTTCCCTATTTTCACGCTGCCAAAAAGGCCATCAGGGAAGAGAACCCACAGATCGTCCTTTTCGGGGCGACGCTCATCGGGCGGGATCTGGCCCCCCATGTGGCTTCCTATTTTTATACGGGACTTACAGCGGATTGTACGGAGCTCCAGATCGGCGAAGAGAAGATGCTTTATCAGATTCGACCGGCTTTCGGGGGAAATATCAGGGCTACCATCGTGACACCTGACTATGCCCCTCAGATGGCTACGGTCAGAGAAGGCGTCATGAAAAAGGACGAGCCTGTGAAGGGAAGAAAAGCGGAAGTCAGGCCTCTCAAGGTCTCTATTCCCGCTGAGGTTGCGGGGCTCACCGCCATCCTCCATCGGGAGAGAAAAGAGAAGACCATCAACCTCAAGGGAGCTGAAGTGATCGTCGCCGGGGGTATGGGCCTGGGAAGCGCTGAAGGGTTCGCCTTGGTCAAAGAACTGGCCAAAGTCCTGGGCGCAGAAGTGGGAGCGACCCGTGCAGCGGTGGATGCGGGATGGGCAGAAGCCGACCGGCAGATCGGACAGACAGGGACTACTGTCCGGCCGAAACTGTACTTTGCCGTGGGCATTTCCGGAGCGATCCAGCACAGAGCAGGGATGGAAGAGTCCTTCAAGATAGTCGCCGTCAATACTGACCCGGAAGCACCTATCTTTGATATCGCCGATTATAAGATCGTAGGCGACTATAAGACAGTTTTACCCGAACTCATCGCCGCCTATAAAAAACTTCAACAATAGGGGGAGTCATGGAAAATTTTTATCTTGATAATAAAGATATCGCCTTTCATCTGAACCGTTTGCCTCTTAAAGAGATCATCAGAATGAAGGAAAAAGATTTTACAGAAGTTAAACAGTATGATTATGCCCCGGCTTCAGCCGAAGAGGCCCTGGAAAACTATGCAAAGACGCTGGAAATCGCTGGAGAGATATGCGGCGAGATCATTGCTCCCCTAGCCCCGGAGATCGACGAAGAGGGGGCCCATCTGGAAAACGGGGAGGTCATCTACCCCAAGGGAACCCGGATCGCACTGGATCAGTTCAGGAAAGCCGGACTTAACGGGGTTACTGTACCCCGCAAATATTATGGGCTTAATTTTCCCACGACCATCTATACCATGCTTATCGAGATCATCGCCCGGGCCGAAGCGGGACTCATGAACATCTTTTCGCTTCAGGACATCGGCGAGACGATTTATGAGTTTGCCGACGAGGAGCTGCGCCAGGCGTATGTCCCCCGTTTTGCCAGGGGAGAAGTCACAGGGGCCATGATCCTCACCGAAGCCGAAGCCGGGTCTGACCTTCAGCGCGTGAAGACAAAGGCCGTCTATGATGAAGCTACAGACACCTGGCGTCTCTACGGGACCAAACGCTTCATCACCAACGGGAATGCCCAGGTCTCCCTGGTTTTGGCCCGCAGTGAAGAGGGGACCAATGACGCCCGGGGATTGTCCATGTTTGTCATCGACCGTGACGAGACTGTCAAGATCAGACGCCTGGAGGACAAGCTGGGGATCCACGGCTCTCCCACATGCGAGATGCAGTTTAACGGAACTCCGGCTAAACTCGTCGGGAAACGCCGAATGGGCCTTATCAAATATGTCATGGAGCTTATGAACGGAGCTCGCCTGGGAATCGCAGGACAGGCCATCGGGATCGCCGAAGCCGCTTACCGGGAAGCGAAAGCTTACGCCACAGAAAGGAAGCAGTTTCACAAGGAGATCATTAATTTTCCTGCTGTCTACGAGATGCTCACAAAGATGCGCGTCTCCATCGAAGCTGCCCGGAAACTGACCTATTACACCTCCATGGCCGTGGATTATAAAAAG
>JAFGWL010000051.1 GCA_016937175.1 Candidatus Mcinerneyibacteriota bacterium
TCCGTCTCTCCCGTCGTGACGGGCTGGCTCTCATTTCCATGATCCTTCCTCCCGGAGGAGCTGTGGACTCCCACGCTGTAGAGGAGATCTTTTACCTCTATGTGGTCAGGGGGAGTGTCCATTTCCATTCAGGCGGGGAGCCACGGGACCTCAGGCCGGGTGACCTCGCTGTAGACGAACCCGGGTCTCTCCACGGGATAGAGAACCGGGGAGAGGAGGAAGCGGTGCTTCTTTTGATGCGGCAATCTGTCACTTGAAGATCATAAGGTGTGTTCATATAGTAAAAAGTAAAAGGAGGTTTTTATGTCGATGTTCTGCTATCAATGTCAGGAGACAGCGGGAAACAAAGGGTGCAAGGTACGTGGTGTCTGCGGCAAACCCGAAAAGACTGCCGTTCTCATGGATGCCCTGGTGGAAGCTATCAAAGGGTTGGCTGTGGCGTTGAAAGAGACCGGTGATGAAAGTGAAGCAAAACGTCAGGGGCCTTTTATCGCCCGGGCGCTTTTTGCCACGATCACCAATGCCAATTTTGATGATGACCGTATCCTTGAACTGGCCCGGGAGGCTTTAAAGAGGAGAGACCGCGTCGCCGCAGGGCTTGCCGGCAAGGAAAAATACGGGACGCTCCTCACCTGGAAAGCATCCACGGAAGAGGAGTTTCTGGAGAGGGGTTACGGACACGGAGTCCTTGCTACTGAACATGAGGATATACGGTCCCTCCGGGAACTTACTGTCTACGGTTTGAAAGGGATTGCAGCCTATGTCGATCATGCCCATGTCCTGGGATATGACGATCCGAAGATCTACGATTTCTTTGTCGAAGCTCTGAGTCAGGTCGCCCTGGAAGAGGATTCCGATAAGTTGACGGCTCTTGTCCTGAAGACAGGGGAGACCGCTGTAGCAGGGATGGCTCTTCTGGATAAAGCAAATACCGGGACTTACGGGCATCCCGAGATCACTGAAGTCAATATCGGTGTCGGGAAAAACCCCGGAATCCTTATTTCGGGCCATGACCTGAAAGACATGGAAGAACTCCTGAAACAGACAGAAGGGACAGGGGTCGATGTCTATACCCATGGAGAAATGCTTCCCGCCAACTACTATCCGGCTTTTAAAAAGTACTCCCACTTTGTGGGGAACTACGGGAACGCCTGGTGGAAACAGAATGAAGAGTTCGAGGCGTTTAACGGCCCAATCCTCATGACGACCAACTGTATCATTCCCGTTAAAGAGAGCTACAAAGACCGTATATTTACCACAGGGATGACAGGTTATCCCGGGGTGAAACATATCCCCGACAGGGAAGAGGGAAAAGAGAAGGATTTCAGCGCTCTTATCTCTCTGGCCAAAAGGTGTTCTCCTCCCCGTGAGATAGAAAAGGGGACGATCGTAGGAGGATTCGCTCATAACCAGGTGCTGGCCTTAGCCGACAAGGTCGTGGAGGCTGTAAAGTCCGGAGCGATCAAGCGCTTTGTGGTCATGGCGGGGTGCGACGGGCGTTTTAAATCACGTCAATACTATACCGATGTGGCAAAAGCCCTTCCCGAAGATGCCGTGATCCTGACGGCGGGATGCGCCAAATACCGTTATAATAAGCTTGATCTGGGAGATATCGGCGGGATCCCCCGGGTACTGGATGCCGGGCAGTGCAACGATTCCTACTCTCTGGCGGTTATTGCATTGAAGCTTAAAGAGGTCTTCGGGCTTGACGATATCAATAAACTGCCGCTCTCCTTTGATATCGCCTGGTACGAGCAGAAAGCCGTGGCTGTTCTGCTGGCGCTTCTCTTTTTAGGCGTCAAGGGAATCCGCCTGGGGCCCACACTTCCTGCTTTTCTTTCTCCCAATGTAGCCAAGGTCCTTGTGGAGAAGTTTGACATCAAACCCATCGGAGAAGCCGAGTCTGATGTCGAAATGATCATGCAGGGAAAATAGAACGTTCACGGGAGGGGGCTCTCCCCTCCCGTATCAGGTCAAGGTCTCACAATATTTATAGAGATGCCTGACAAAGCCGGGGGGAACAGGGTGCTCTCTGAGGAGGGGTACCCAGCTGAGGGCGTCGTCACTGCCCCATAGGTCAAAAGCTGCCCCGTCGGTGTGGATATCCACACGGTATAGGGAAAATGATCCGAACTCCAGGATAAAGAACTCCATCATCTCCTCCTGGGTCAAAAAGATCCTGTTAAACATAAAGCATCCTTTTTTCAAGTATAGAGCCGGAAGAGAGTTGTTTCAAGGCTTCCCGGGAATTGAAATATTGCAAATCCCGGAAAGTGTGGTATAGTAGCCCCTGATTACGGGGGAGGTTATTCATGATTCAGTCGTTAAGAGGAATGCGGGACATCGCCGGTCGCGAAGCCCGGATCTTCCAGTGGATCGAAGAGAGGGCCCGCTATTTTTTTGAATTATACGGTTATCGAGAGATCAAGCTCCCCGTGATGGAACGGACAGAACTCTTTTCCAGGGGGATCGGAGACGAATCCGATATCGTCCAGAAAGAGATGTATACGTTTGAGGACCGAAAGGGGAGGAGCGTCACCCTTCGGCCGGAAGGGACCGCCGGTGTGGTACGCCATTATATTGAGAACGGTTTTGACAAAAGAGATCCTCTGAAAAAGTTTTACTATTCCGGAGCCATGTTCCGTTACGAGCGCCCTCAGAAGGGGAGATACCGTCAGTTTTACCAGTTCGGAGTCGAGGCCTTCGGCATGGAGTCACCTCTTATCGATGCGGATACCATCGCCATGCTTGTGGACTACTTCAGGGATATAGGGATAGAGTCCCCTCTTGTTAAGGTGAATAATATCGGATGTCCGGGCTGCCGCCCGGATTACAACAGGGCCTTGCAGGGGTATCTCCGCAATCACGAAGAGCGCCTCTGTCCCGACTGCCGGAAACGTATCGAGACCAATCCTCTGCGCGTTCTGGACTGCAAAAGAGAGTCCTGCCGGAAAGTGGTGGCGGATTCTCCTGATATAGCCGATTTTCTGTGTGACTCCTGCCGCAGCTATGATGAAGAGTTCCAGAAGCTTCTTTCAGCCAGGAAGATCCCTTTTGAGAGAGATCGGTTTCTCGTCAGAGGCCTGGATTATTATGTCAAAACCGTCTTTGAGATCCACGGCGGTGAAGGAGCTCAGAACGCTCTCATGGGCGGAGGGCGGTATGACGGCCTTGTCGAAGCCCTGGGGGGACAGCCCGTCCCCGGGTTCGGATTTGCCATCGGTGTGGACCGACTGGCCTCCCTTCTCATGGAGACATCCCTTTTTGAGGACGACCCGGGAAAACTCTTTATGGTCTGGAACCTGGAAGAGCAGGCTCTTCTTTTGGAGAAGTGTGATATTCTTAGGAAATGCGGCGTTTCCGTCGATTTTTTGCCGGATAAAAGATCATTTTCCAATCAATTGAAGTATGCTCACCGGCAGGGATACCGGCATGTGGTTATTTTGGGAGAAGAGGAAGCTCTGTCGGAACAGATCCACCTGAAAAACATGGAGACGGGAGACGAGACCTACGTATCACCTTATGATATCATAGAACATCTCATCTAAGGGAGGCTGATGGCTATGCTGTTCAAGAGAACTCATTTTTGCGGTCATCTGGATCTGGCTTGTCAGGGCCGGGAAGTGATCGTCAACGGTTGGATCAGAAAGATCAGAGACTTCGGAAAGTTTGCCTTTGTGGATCTCTGGGACCATACAGGAATCGCCCAGATGGTATTTTCCCTGGAAGACGGGGAGCTGTCCGGGATCAGGCAATGCATCGTGGGCGACTCAATAGGGGTCAAAGGAAAAGTCGTGGAACGTAAGGATAAGAACCCCAACCTTCCCACAGGCGATATCGAGGTCAATGTCCTGAGCTGGGAGCGGTACTCAATCTCTGAACCCTTTCCGGTCTCAGAGAACCCTTCAGAAGAGACACGGCTGAAATACAGATATCTTGACCTGAGGACAGAAAAGATGCAGAGGAATCTGAGGTTTCGTCATGAGGTGATCAAAGAGATCCGGGACCACTTGTCAGAAAAGGGCTTTATCGAAGTCGAGACACCCATCCTGTCCAAGAGCACCCCTGAAGGAGCCCGTGACTATCTTGTTCCATCACGTCTTCAACCCGGGCATTTTTATGCGTTGCCCCAGTCTCCTCAGATCTATAAACAGCTTCTGATGATCGGCGGAGTCGACAGATATTTTCAGATCTCACGATGTTTCCGCGATGAGGACCTTCGGGCCAACCGTCAGCCTGAATTTACCCAGCTGGATGTGGAGATGGCTTATGCCGATGAAGAAGATATCTTCAGCATGACGGAAGCCCTCTTCAAAGATGTTGTCAGGAAAGTCACAGGAAAGGAGATCCCCGCTTCTTTTCCCAGGATGACTTATCAGGAGGCTATGTCCAGGTACGGGTCCGACAAGCCGGATACACGCTTCGGGATGTTGATCAGCGATGTAACCGGGCAGTGCCGCCCTGAAGGATTCGGGGTCCTGGAAGAGGCTCTGGGACGCGGGGATAAGGTAAAAGGCCTTGTCATCCCTGAGAAAGAGCCCAGCCGGAAAGAGATCGACGCCATGACAGACCTGGCTAAAGAGAAAGGCGCCGGGGGGCTGATGTGGTTTAAGATGAAGGAGGGCGCGATCCAATCCCCGGTATCCAAATTTCTCAAAGACGGCGGAAAAAGCATCACCGAAGCGTTGGGGCTCCGGGAGGGAGACACGGCCTTTGTCGTGGCTTCCGCCGATTCCGTGGCCTCTAAAGCCCTGGGGGCTGTGCGTCTCTATCTGCGTGACCTTTACGGGCTTGTAGAAAAAGTCAAAGAGCTTCATTTTTTATGGGTCACCGACTTTCCCATGTTCTTCTATAATGAGGATGAAGGACGGTATGAGACCGAACACCATCCCTTTACCATGCCCGATCCGGACGATATGGACCGCTATCTGGACAAAGACCCCGAAAAGATCCGTTCCCGGTCGTATGACCTGGTCCTCAACGGAGAAGAGATCGCCAGCGGAAGTGTGCGAAACCATATCCGTCCCCTCCAGGAGAAGGTGTTTCAAAAGATCGGCCTTACTTCCGAAGAACTTCAGAAGCGGTTCTCCTTTTTCCTCAAAGCCCTTCAGTACGGGACGCCTCCCCATGCGGGGATAGCGCCGGGATTGGACCGGTTTATCCAGATCCTTCTGGGAGAGGAGTCCATCAGGGATGTCATCGCATTTCCCAAGACGACAAATGCTGCCTGCCTGATGACCGAGTCCCCGTCAGAAGTAGATCAAGTTCAGCTTGACGAATTAAGAATTATGGTGAATAATAAAAATTGATTGACACTATTAAACTTTTTTTTTATACTTGTCGAAGGATGTTTATTTTGGATAACCTGAGGAGGTGAGTGAGTTGAAAAAAGGATTATTACTATTCCTGGTCGTTGCTCTGTTGCTTGTGGCAGGTACCGGCTGTGTTAAGCGTGTAGAAACCATGGATCACGATAAGATGGTCGTGATTCCCGAAAAAGCTGTACCCGCTAAGGATGCCGCTGTAGCTGCCGAAGTGAAGGTCGAAGAGATGGAACAGACCATCGATGAAAACCAGCAGCAGCTGAACGAAACAGAGAAAGCGTTGGAAGAGGCGAAACAGAACGAAGCTGATCCCGAAGAATACAGCCTGATCAAAGAGTCTCAGGGCAAGCTTTGGTAAACCGGAGGGAAGTCTATGAAAAAATTATTACTTATTCTCGTTGTTGTTGCTTTCATAGTTCCTGTCATGGCACAGGAAATCGCTGCTCCTCCCGAGAAAGCTTCTGCTGAAGAGTATATTCAGTATTATCAGCAGAGAGAAGCCTTGGCCAATCAGCAGCTGACTGAACTGGAACAGCAGAACCAGGAGCTGGAAGCGCAATTAGCTGCTCTGCAGCAGCAGTTGAACTCTATTGACACATGGACCGAAGAAGAGAAAGCTCTCCTCGACGAGTTCAATGCGAAAGTCAAAGAGTATACCGTTAAAAAAGGGGACTGGCTCTCTAAATTGGCCGAATATCCCGAAGTCTACGGGAAGGGCAATTACTGGAAATGGCCTGTGATCTACAGGGCTAACAGAGATCAGATCAAGAATCCCGACCTGATCTACCCCGGCCAGATCTTTACCATTCCCCGTGTCCTCGCTTCTGAGTGGACGGTCTATCAGGGAGAGACCCTGCGCAAGATCGCCAGCTACTATGAAGTCTACTACAAAGACGGCGCCAAGAGATGGAAGGAAATCTACGAAGCCAATAAAGATGAGATTTCCAATCCGAATGTCATCGATGCCGGTGATGTTCTGACTATCCCCAGGCCCTGACGTTATTCGAAGGGCCTTCGGGCCCTTCCTTCTTTCCCCATGACTGAGGTGATATCACAAGTGGAGAATAGTTTAGACAACGAACATCGAATACCGGTTCCTGATGATATCGACCTCCGTCTTCTCTATGGGAGCAATAACAGGTTTGTCAATCAGATCAGGCGTTCTCTGGAAACGGATCTCTGGGTCAGAGAGCGGGAGATCGGGTTTCAGGCCCCTCCCGGGAAAGCCCGTGCTCTGGAGACGGTATTCAAGGAACTCATTGCTCTGATCCGTAAAGGGATCTCCCCGGGCGAAGGAGAGCTTCGTTATATCATTTCTCTTGCCCGGCAGGGCGAAGAAGCTCATCTTTCGGCGCTCGTAGACAAAAAGATAGTACTTTCAGCCAAAAACAAGACGATTACGCCCAAGACGCTTCATCAGAAAGAATACGTGGAAGCCATCGACAAGTTTGACGTGGTTTTCGGGGTCGGCCCGGCGGGGACGGGAAAGACATACCTGGCTGTGGCCAAAGCTGTGGATTTTTATCATAAAAACCTCATCGACAGGATCGTGCTTGTGCGGCCCGCCGTGGAAGCCGGAGAAAAATTAGGATTCCTTCCCGGTGACCTCCAACAAAAAGTAGACCCCTATCTGAGGCCTTTGTATGATGCCCTCTACGATATGATGGCTCCTGCCAAAGTGGAACTTCTGATCTCAAAAGGAGTCATCGAAGTGATCCCCCTGGCTTTCATGAGGGGAAGGACTCTGAACAATGCGTTCATCATCATGGATGAAGCTCAAAACTCGACTCCGGAACAGATGAAAATGTTTTTGACACGGACCGGTTTCGGATCCAAAGTGGTCGTGACCGGCGACATTACCCAGATTGACCTTCCTGAGCATAAAAAAAGCGGGCTTATCCATGCCGAAGGGGTCCTGGAAAATATAGGAGAGATCGCCTTCGTATATTTTTCACATGTGGATGTCGTCCGCCACAAACTGGTTCAGGAGATCATCAAGGCTTATCAGTATGAAAAAGAAAATTCAGAGCGACAAACGTCTTCATAGGCTGAAAAACAGCCTCATCCCGGAAGAAGAGTCGGCTCGCCGGTTAAGGCTCATCGTCGTCTTTTCTCTTCTGGCCATTTTCGCAAGTCTGGCTCTCTTCTATCAGGAGAACACTTATCCTGTGGAAGATGTTGCATTGCGGGAGGTCATCAGAGAGGATATACCCGCACGGATCGATTTCCAGTGGGTGGACCGTGACCAGATGGAGGCGAGACTCCGGGAGCGGTTGGATAATGCCCCCAAGGTCTATCTTTTGGATGAGAATATCGGTGAAAGTGAGCAAAAAAGGCTCATGGCTGATATAGCCAAAGTGAAAAAGATTTTAACATCCGGAACTTCAACTGACGAAAAAGAGACCGCCGTGAAAGATATCTGGGGGAAGGAGAGCCCTGATCTGCTAAAGAGGATGACCGCCGATCAGCTGAATACTCTCTCCCTCATCTTCCTTAACATCCTGGACGCCATCTATCAGAAAGGGATCATCAACGACCGGTTTTTCCTGGAGAGCCCTACGATCCCTGTAGAGATAAGACGGAAAAATGACAATTTCCTTGTGGAGAAGGAGTCCCTGATCTTCAGAAACCAGGCCGAAGAGTTCCTGCACTCCCTGATCAGGCGTTACCTGGAAGGGGAGAGGATGTATTCCGAATTCACCTTCTATGTCTTGAAAAACTATCTCAGAGAGAATGTCTATTTCAGTGAAGAACTTACGGTCCGTCGGGCTGAATCCATCAAGCTCGATTATGTTCCGGAGACGGTGACCATCAGGAAGGGAGAGATCATAGCCCGGAAGGGCGAGATCGTCGATGAGACCGTAGCGGATAAAATCGAAAAGATGAAGGAAAAACTAAGTAAAGTGGTTTTTTTGCGTTTAGCCGGTTTTTTCCTGACTCTTATCTTCCTTATGGCTGTGGTTTTCCTCCTTCTGAGACAGGAGGGGTATTGGCATAATATCCAGAAGATCTTTTTCTGGTCCGTCATCAACTTCTTTTTTATGGTTTCCTTCACGATGTTCTACCTTTTTTCAGGCCTTCCCCTCTATGCTTTTCCCTTTCTGGCCTTTATTATCATGGCCTATTTTCTCATTGACCTGAAGGCCGCTCTCTTTTCTCTGGCCTTCTGGACCCTTCTTCTCTCTGTCTTTGTCCCTGATTTCAGGTTCAGCGCTCTTTGGTTTCTCTCCTCACTTCTTTTCCTGGCTGAACCCGGCCGTTTCAGGCTTCGTATTCCTACACTGAGCACACTGCTCAAGTACCTGGCTGTTATCATGGTATCTCTCTTCTTTATAGAGCTTTCCACAGCCCATTCAGGCAGAGAAGCCCTGTCCGCCCTGATCTGGGTCCCTCTCTATGTCCTTCTCTCCTTTGCGGGAGGATATCTTTTCGTCTATCTCTTTGAGCGGGCCCATAATATCACTACCGAAGTGAGCTTGAACAGCCTCCTGGATTGGGAGAACCCCCTTCTCCGGCAGCTGATGTCCGTGGCTCCCGGGACCTACAGGCATAGTCTCATCGTCTCGGAACTGGCGGGAGAAGCGGCAAAAGCCATCGGGGGAGATGTCCTCCTGGCCCAGGTCGGAGGCCTGTATCACGATATCGGAAAGGTCAAGCGTCCCGATTATTTTATTGAAAACCAGATGTACGGCCCTAACAGGCATGACAACCTTCTTCCCCTGATGTCCGTGAGGATATTGAAAAATCATGTGGAGGAGGGAGCTCTCATGGCCCGAAAGTACGGTTTGGGGAGAAGGCTCATCGCAATTATCCGTGAGCATCACGGGACAAGCCTTATTAAGTACTTCTACCTGAAAAACCTTAAAGATGAAAAACATAAGAATATCGACGAAAAGTATTTCCGTTATGACGGCCCTAAACCCTCGACAAAAGAGTCGGCTGTCATATTCCTGGCGGACAAGGTGGAGGCTGTCACCCGTTTACTTTTTAATTCCCCCTTCCACCATGTCCAGGAGAGGATCAGTAAGATCTTTGAAGATGCCCTTTTCGACAGGCAGCTGGAGAACTGTGACCTGACTCTAAGAGACCTCAATACAGTCAAAGAGGCTTTTGTGGAGTATGTCCGGGGAAGCAGGCATAAACGGATCGAATACCCCAAAGAGACTGGAGGAAAAGAGTAATGCTTCACGTGACAGTGAAAGAGTCTTTGGGAGAAATCCCCTTTGAGATGAGGCAACTGGAAGAGATGGAACAGCGTATGCTGGACTATTTCGGCCTTGCGGGAAGCGATGTAGACCTTTACTTCACCGATGATGAAGAGATCAGAAGCCTGAACAAAAGATACCGGGAACGGGACAAAGCCACCGACGTCCTCTCCTTTCCCCTGAAAGACAGGTGGGACGCTTCTCTTGGTGAAATCATTATCTCTCTTGAAACGGCAGACAGACAGAAGGAGGGACAGCTTCTGAGCGACGAAGTCCTGCAGCTCTTTGTCCATGGGCTTCTCCATCTTCTGGGTTACGACCATGAGACCAAAGAGGATTCCCGCAAGATGAGGCCCCTGGAAAGGATGTTCTTATACGATGATGAAGAATAGAAGCGTCTGGGAGAGCCTGAACAATGCCCTCGGGGGAATCATCCTCTCTCTCCGGTATGAGAGGAATATCCGGTTCCACTTTGTCATCGGCCTCGCAGTCTTCATCTATACCCTTTTTCTGAGCCTGACCATGGTGGAGAGAGCCCTCATCGTCTTTGCCATCTGCTTTGTTATCACAGCAGAGATGTTCAATACAGCCATTGAACATATTATCGACTTTTTCATAACCACGAATCCCAACCCGGTCATCAGGATGATCAAGGATATCAGCTCGGGAGCGGTCTTTCTGGCTGCCGTCAACGCGATCCTTGTGGGATTCTTTATCCTCTACAGGAATTCCTACTCCCACGTGGGGTGGCTTGTCCGCAGAGTAAGGTCCATGGAGAATATGACGATCTTTTTTTCCATTGTCATAGTAATCAGCCTTGTGGTACTTATAAAAGCCCTGACCAAGACGGGTACTCCCTTTCACGGAGGATTCCCCAGCGGGCATGCCGCTTTCGGGTTTTCTGTCTTTGCCCTTTCCGTCCTCTATGTGGAGCAGTATATTATCACAGTCCTTGTCTTTATCATGGCGTTTATCATGGCAAAAAGCCGCCTGGACAAAGGCGTCCATACTCCTGTCCAAGTAGTCAGCGGCGGCGTGCTCGGTTTTTTAATAACGGTTCTTGTCAATAACATACTGATCGGAGGTTGATCAAGATTATGGAGCCCCCTTTATACTATCTCAGTTACGTGCTTATCGCTTTGGCACTTTCTCTTGTCAAGTTTGTGGAAGTGACTTTTATCGGGGTCAAATACGGCAGTTTACGGGATATTTTCAAAGAAAATGAAAGGTTCAAGGCGATCTTTTTACGCTGGGTCAAGCATGGAAACCTTATGCTGGCCTCTCTTCAGTTTCTCCGTTACATCCTGGAGATAACCCTCATTCTTCTTCTTTATGAGTTCACGATGAATATCGTCCTATCCCTGGCCGCCGCTTTTGCGGCCTTTCTGATCTTCAGTGAATATGTCCCCAGGACCATCGCTGTTCAACGGGGGATCGGAAAGGCTTATCTCCTCTTCCGGCCTTTCTACTACATTGCCATAATCCTTTCTCCTTTTGTCCGGCTTCTCATGCTTCCCGCGGATGTCCTGATAAAGATCATGGGGGGAGAGATGGTCCTCAACGCTCCTTATATGACAAATCTGGAAGAGCAGATCATTAAAAATGTGCTTTCCGAAGACAATATTCAGGAAAGCGAGATGATCAGCAGCATTCTGGAGTTCAAAGAGACGACGGTCCGGGAGATCATGGTCCCCCGTGTGGATATCGTCGCTGTCCCCGCCGATATCACCTATGAAGAACTGGTCAAAGTCATCGACGAAGAGGGGCACTCCAGGCTTCCGGTCTATGATGAGAGGCTGGATAATATCCTTGGAATCGTCTATGTCAAAGACCTGATCCGGGTGGGCCGTGACAATTTCAGTCTTTCAGCCATGCTTCGTGACGTCTTCTTCATACCCGAAACAAAGAAGATAAACGCGCTGCTCAAGGATTTTCAGGCCAAACATATGCATATGGCTTTTGTCGTGGATGAGTATGGCGACCTCGTCGGGCTGGTTACCATCGAAGATGTCCTGGAAGAGATCGTCGGAGAGATCGAAGACGAGTATGACGAAGAGGAGTCACTCTACAGAAAGATCTCCGACCATGAGTATATGGTCTCTCCCAAGATGACTCTGGAGGAGTTCGAGGAGGAGTTTTCCATCGACCTGGCCGAGCATGAACTCACTGAAGAGGAAGATTTCGAGACCCTGGCCGGGTTTATCATCGCTCACCTCGGCAACCTCCCTAAGCGGGGGTTTGAATACGATTATGGTGATTTTATTCTCCGGGTCGTGGATGCAGACAACCGGCGTATACTGAAAGTCTATCTGAAGATCAAAGAGAAGCAGCAGAAAAAAGGAGAAAAATGAAAAAGATTGCGGCTATCTTAAGGACTTATCTCATCGCCGGCATCGTGACACTGCTCCCGTTTCTCCTGACCGTCTACCTGGTCTATCTGATTTTTGCAAAATTCGATATCTGGATGAGAAAAAGCCTCTATATCGAGGTCCCGGGGATAGGGATCATCCTCAGCCTGGCCGTGATCCTCCTTGTGGGTTTTCTGGTCAAAAACTTTATCGGCCGGTGGCTTATCAGGATCCCGGAATATATCTTTTTAAAGATGCCCCTGGTCAACAGGATCTACAAATTGACCAAACAGATCACCTCGGCGGTTTTAGGCCGGGGGAATTATGTCTTTACGGGCGTGGTCCTGCTGGAGTACCCCAGAAAGGGGCTCTATTCGCTTGGTTTCGTTACGGAGAAGATGAGTGTGTCATTGGGAGAACAGAAGGGGTTCAACACCGAGGGGTATATCGCAGTCTTTATTCCCACCACACCCAACCCTACTTCGGGGATGATGATCTTTGTACGTGAATCGGAAACGGTCAAACTGAACATCAGTGTGGAAACGGGGATGAAAATGGTGATCAGCAGCGGGATCGTCAGCCTGGAGGAGAAGTGAGATCGGGATTCGCTGCTGTGGTCGGTGTACCCAATGTGGGGAAATCCAGCCTTATCAATGCCCTTGTGGGGCATAAGATCAACATTGTCTCTCCCCGCCCCCAGACCACACGCGACAGGATAAGGGCTGTGGCCCACTGGAAAGACCTGGATGCCCAGGTAGTCTTTCTGGATACCCCGGGACTCTTCCAGCCTAAAATGGCTCTGGATCATTATATGGTAGCCAATGCAGAGGGAGCCGTGGAGGGGACAGAACTCGTCCTTTTTCTTGTCGATGCCCGTGTGGGTTTCGGCCCCAAGGATAAGAAGGCCTGGGAAAAGATCAAAGGGGCCCGGGGAAAGATCATGATCATTATCAATAAAGCTGACCTGGCGGCAAACAAGAATGAACTTCTGGTCCTCATGGATACCCTCCGCAAGGAGACCGGTATTACCGACCTTATCCCTGTATCCGCCCTGAAAGGGGATAAGATCGACTATCTGCGCCGGGTCATGGTCGAGCATCTGCCTGAGGGGCCGCCCTACTTCCCCGAAGATATGTTGACGGACAAGGATAAACAATATATGATAGAGGAGATGGTGAGAGAGACCATTATCTATCATGTCTTTGAAGAATTGCCCTATTCCGTGGCTATTCTTGCGGAAGAGATGGACGAAAAATACATCCGCATCGCCATCATTTGTGAGAGAGAATCACAGAAGGGGATCCTCATCGGAAAACAGGGATCTATGATCCGGCTCATCGGTGAAGAATCCCGGAAAAAGATCGAGACGTTTTTAGGGCGTCGTGTTTTCCTTGATGTCGTAGTCAAGGTAATCAAAAACTGGCGGAAAGACAGCCGGGCCCTGAAGCGTTTGGGGTATTACGGATGATGTCAAGGGGCGGATATGGGGAAAAACGACAAATTTCTCAAGAGAATCGATAAGATCTGCCGGGCCGGGGACTATACCGATGCTATGTATAAGCTGCAGGACGCTCTTCTGGAGCAGCCCGATGACGGAGATCTTCTCTGGAAGCTTGTCGAAGTCTATTCATTTAAAAAGGAAGACGAAAACGCCGTCAAGACACTGAGCAAAATAGTCAAATATAAGATCAAACCCCCTGATTACGTCATCGGATATATCAAACAGGATTTCCGCAGAGCCTTTCCCTATTCCAAAGCGGCTGATTTTTTCCTTTTCGAACTCTATATCCAGCGCAAGGATTACAAAAATGCAGCCCTGGTACTGAAAATCACCAAAGGGGAGGATCTCCGGAAGCTGGAAGCGGAGCTCTCCGATAAGGCAGAAAAGCTGCTGAAGGTCTCAGGGGAAGAGGAGACGTTGAAAAAAAACTTCGACCTCTTCTGCTCCCTGGTTATCGTCCGTTTTCTGATGAAAAAAGAGGAGACTGCTTTCGAGTCTGTCGTAGGGGTCTTGCACCTGAAGATGTCCGAATTTTATAAGGACATCAGAGACCTCTTTCTGGCGTTGGCCCCTCTGGACAGTGTCAATCCCTTTCCCTGGTACTTTGCTGGAAGGGCTGACATGGCTTTGGGAGAGATAGAAGAAGCCTTGGGCCATTTTCTCTCTGCTGTAAAGATTCGTCATGCCCTGGCGGGCGAGGCTATGGAGCAGCTGGCTCCGGCCCTGGAGAAGATAGAGGAGTCTTCTGCCGGCCTTAAGGCTCTGGCTGATCTTGCTTATTTCGGTGAAGAGTATGAGAAGGCTGTCTCTTACATTTCCCGTCTTGTAGAGAAAGAGGAAAATCCGGAAAACCTTTCTTTCCTCGAAGAGTATCTCACGGATATCTATTTGAAAACAGGGCCCCTGACTCCGGTCCTTCTGGCCCAATGCCGTTTTCAGATCTCCGTGGGACAATTCGATGAAGCCTTCCGTAAACTCACCCAGATCAAAGACCTCTCTTCTCCGGAAGTCATGCCCTTATTGACAGAGCTTTTGGATAAGGTCTCGGACAAGAGCGCAGCTTTTAAACTTCTCGGAGACCTGGAATACGCTGCGGGTAAGACAGGGGAAGCGGTGGAGGCCTATGAGGAAGTCTTCCGTATGGACAAGGGGTATGCCGATTTCCTGGCTGAAAAGCTCAAGTCCATGGACCTGTCCGGGGATCTCAGGGGAATACGTCTGGCGGCGGATATCGCCCTTTACCGGGGAGACCTCAAACTGGCCTTCAAACATTATAAAGACCTTATGGACCGGTTCCCCGATGAGACAGAGAGGGCTATCGAAGGCATCGAAAAAGTCGTCGAGAACTCAAAAAGGTCTGTCAAGATACGCACTCTGCTTCTGAGTATCTATATCGAGAAAAAGATGGCAGAAAAGGGGCTTCGCCTTATAGGCGAGATCGTCAAAATGGATTTTCATGCCATCCAGGATATCTATAAGTCTATCATCTCCCTGGCAGAAAATATCGAAGGCGCTGCTCCCAAACTGGCCGGTCTTGTCTCCATAATCCTCTCCAAAGACCCTGCCAACCTTTATGCTATTTTTACATCTGCTCATCTACATGCTCTGATGAACGATACAGAAAAGACTACAGAGGCCATAAAAAAGATCATGATCTCCGGGAATCAGATGCTTATAGACGGGGTGTCGGGAATATGCGATGCCCTGCTGGAAAAAAATCCCCATGACCGCCAACTGCAGTGGTCCATCGTCAATATTCTTTTCGAGGCCAGGCGTTATGACCAGATCACCGAGCAGCTCTATACCCTATATCTGAACAACCCCGGCGAAGGGGGGAATATCCTCAATCTCCTGGGAGAGATCGTGCGTCGGGGATATGTGGACAATGCCCTGGTGGAGATCTACTACAGAATCGCTCAGGAACAGGGACTTTTCAACGAGATGGAACGTTTTATCAAAGATGCCCTGACCGTGGACGCAGAGATCCCCTGGATCTATATTGCCCTGGCCAGGCTGAGTTTCAACCGGGAAGATATGACCACAGTCGTCAAAAGTTTTCAGCGCCTGCTCAAATACGGGTCCATGGAACACTTCTATATGGTGAGGGATATCACCGATGATATACGTAAGATCGTGAAACCAAACCCGGGCCTCTATTATATCCTGGGGCTTATCTACAGACGTATCGGCGAATATGACATAATGAGGGATCTTTTTGAGAAAGTAGCCGGAAAGGACGAGCAGACAGACAATCTTATCCGCAAAGAGATCGAGTGTGTGATCGAGGAAAAACCACAGGAGTATCTCTTCCGTATTCTGGGAGGGAAGATGGAGTATCTTCTGGGACATCACAAGGAAGCGGTGGCTTTCTTCAACCAGGCTACCAAGATCAACAGGGAATCCGCCCGCGACCTGATCACCTACTATGAAGAGATGTCGAGGGATCATATTGATGACCAGTTTTATTTGCTGGAACTGATAAAGAATTATCTGGAATGTGGCATGGTCGATGAAGCCGTGATGTTTTTAAAGGAGATCGATGTCCGGGAGGAGTATCTCCTTAAATATATGCAGGTGCTTCGGCTGATGACGGAATATTACCCGGAGGATGCTTTTGCTTTTCAGAAGCTGGGAGACTATTTCTGGGAAACGAAAAAATATGAAGAATCAGTGGCTCACTACAGCCAGGTTATGGCTCTCGGAGACCGTGAGAGAGAAGAAGCTATCATCGATAAGATCAGAAAAGATATCGATCATATCTCTCTGGGAGCGGTATGGCATCTCTTCATCGACCTCGCCCTGGAGCTGGGGCGCATGGACGAAGCCATCTCTTCCCTGGAAGAGGCCATGGACAAGCTCGACCCCGAGGACCTCGGGGAGCTCAAGGATCGTATAGCCCGCCTCGACTCCGATGCCAACGATATCAAGACCACACGGATCGTCGCCCTTCTTCTGATCCGGATCGGGGAATCCGGGGAAGCATTCTCTTATATGAAAGGCCGGCTCAAACTTTTGCTCTACCATCCGCCGGTGGCCATGGAGCTTTTTGACCAGCTTCTCGAGGGATCGGGTTATGAGAATGCTATCTTTACCTACTACCTCTCTTATCTTTATCAACGGGATCTGGTTGACAAGATCGAAGAGGTCCTCTCCCACCTGGACAAGACTGATGCTGATGAACGGCAGAAAGCCAAATACGCCGTTATGTGCGGTGATATCAAAAAACGCAAGGGAAAAGAGGATGAGGCTCTCTCTTTTTACAAGCGGGCGCGGCGATATGTTCCTTCTCTTAAAGATCAGATCGCACTGTTCGAGGAAGTGAAAAAGATCAATGATGATGCCTGGATCTCATACCTGAAGCGGAGTTCCGAGCCATCCGACCGGCTGGCCCTCATGGATCTTCTGATCAGCAGAGGTGAGCTGGAAGAGGCTTATGCCCTCCTTCGGGAGCCTGTCCGGCCGGAAGATGAAAGGATGCGTCTTTATCTTCTTTTGAACTATTATGAGAAAAAAAAGGACTACATGAGTTATATCACAACAGCGGGGAAGATCTCTTTTGACTCACTCTCTTTGGGAGATCCCGAGGTGAAGATCATCCGGCAACTGATCAAGGCTTTCCGCGAACTTCACCTCTATCAGAAAGCCCTCTTTTATCTCCACTATTTGAAAGGCTATATCGACGATGAGGAGTATGCTGTCATACGCGGGAACATTGAACGGGAAAGACAGCACTTTGAAGAGGCCGGAGCCGGACACTATCTGACAAAGTAAGAACGAAGGAGGAGAAATGGACCAGAACTTATGCCCCTTCCTGAACGATAACGAAGGAAAACCCATTTCCTGTATGAAAAAAGAGTGTTTCCTCTATGATGCTCCGTCCCAGGCCTGCATCTTTCAGGCTATTGACTTGCATAATAAAGAGAATGTGACCAAACTGGGGAAACTTATTAAAAAGAGCAGCAATGATAATGGTATTTTGATTAAAAAAATAGGGACACTTCTCAATAACGGCATGAAACCCATGATGGAGTTTTTCAAAGTCATGGATAATGGGAAAAAGATCGAAGAACTCATCGGACTGCTGAGCCGTGAAAAGGGGGGGCAGCTTTCAGAAGAAACTGCCGAAAAGGAGCCGTTCGCCCTGGGCGGGTTGGAAAACGCCCTGGGCCGGAACACAGAAATCCTGCTCCGCCTTCAGGAACTTCTGGGGGAGGAAGGTCCTCTGGCTGAAAAGATGGGAGAAGCGGCCCGGGCCGCTCTTGATATGAAAACCTCTCTGGAGGAGATGAAGGCGGGCCTGAAGACGTTGCCCGAAAGCAGCGGAGAAGAGAAACCGGGAAAAGGGAAAGAAGATTACCTGGAATCCATGAAGCTTCTTTTGGATACCTTAAAGAAACCCCTGGCTGCGACATTGAAGATCCAGAAAGAGTCCTATGACCGATTGGGGTTCTTTTCTGAAACGGCAGGTGAAGCCATGACTGCTTTGCATGAGCAGTCAGCAGAAAACAAGACAGCCTTTCAGGATCTGGCCCGTAACGTCCGTGAGAATACAGAGACATTACAGAACCTCCATCAGGAAGGGCCTCTGTATCAGGAGGCCAGGCAGCTGAATGAAAAGGCAACCCTCTATATGGAACAGGCCAGGGAAACGGCAGCCTCACAGCAGGAGACATCTCTTAAGATGCTTGAGAGTCTGGAAGCTATCCGACTGAGCATGGAAGGATTGGGACAAAAACTGGAACAGCTTGAAAAACGGATGGATCACCTGGACGTCATCCGCGAAGGGATGGATATCTGTGTCGAATCCCAACAAGCCCTCTCCCGGAGTTTTGTCAGCGGAATGGAAAAGATGGAAGCCTTTGCCGTACTTCAGAAAGAGTATCTGCAAAATGAGGAATCTGCTATCAGGATGAAGAAGGCGGACGACCTGAACAACACAGGGCTCACTTTTCTGATGAACGGAGAACTTTCAGCAGCTATAGACTGTTTTAAAGAGGCCATCACCCTCAACAACCGTCTCTGGGGAGCCTACAGCAACCTGGGGCTGGCTTTCAGCGAAAAGGGGGAGAAGGAGAAGGCCAAGGATGTCTTCAAAAAACTTATCAAACTTAATCCTGAGTTCAGTGAGAGCTATTATAACCTGGGCATGATCCTTGTGGAAGAAGACTTTGTGGAAAAAGCCGTCCCCCTCTTTAGAAAATCCATTGAAAAGAGGCCCGATTTTGCCAAGGCCTATGTTGCCATGGGGAATGCTCTGTACGAGCTCGACCGCATCGAGTTCGCTGTCAAAGCTTGGGAAAAAGCCGTGGCCCTGGATCCGACCCTTGACGAGACGAAAGAACAGTTGATGAAATTGAAAGAACTGGGAGAGTTAGGAGAAGAGGAAGAATGAAAAGATATAATTTTTCGGCCCAACTGCAGCAGGTGATCCAGGAAGCGGAAAACCGCGCTGTGGCAGAGAAGCACGGGGTGATCGTCCCCCTTCATCTCATGGCAAGCCTGCTGGGTCTCAATGACCCCAAGGTGGAGTATTGGCTCAAAATACACAATATCGACCCCCAGAAGCTTCTGGCCCTTCTGGACGAAGCTTTGCTGAAAAAGGAGAAGGCCCCGGACAAAGGAGAGGTGAAGATCAGCGACCATACACGCGAAGCCCTGAGGCTCAGCGGGATCATTGCCATGGAATCCCAGGAGGCTGAGGTAAAACCGCTTCATCTCCTTCTGGCCCTTCTGCATGAAGCGGACGGAGAGTTGTCGGCCCTCTTTACGGACCTGGGAGTGGAACTCTCTTCTCTGGATGACCTGATCTATATCGACGAGTTGAAACGCTCATTTACAGAAGACAAAAGCCTGATAGGGCAGTTCAGCGTTGATATCAGCCAGCTTGTCCGTCAGCGGAAAAGAAAACCTCTGGCTACCGACTGGAAGACGACGGGATCCCTTCTGGAGGTCTTGTCACGGATCTATAAGAACGTTCCTCTTCTCGTGGGACGCCCCGGCATCGACAAAAGTATCATGATAGAGGGACTTGCCTGGCGGATGGCCCGGGGGGAGGGGCGTTTCGATTCCTGCAGGGTCCTCCACGTCCTGACTGATGCTATGATGGGACATGTCAAAGAGGCCAACGCCTTCGTGGAACTGCTTCATCAGTTTCTCAACGAAGCTGCGGAGCATTCCGGGACCATACTCTATTTTGACGAGATCTATCCCGATTTTTACGGATCAGGCCCTCTGGACCTTCCGGGCCTTCTGAAATCAGCTCTTCGACAGGGTATCGTTCGGATAATCGGAGCGACAAAAAGGGAGAACATCAGCCTGATCCTTGACCAGGACCTCTTTCTTAAAGAAAAGATACAGATCATCAAACTTAAACATCTCTCTGCAGATAAAGTCCTGAACATCATCTATGCATCGAAAAGTGAGATCGAAGAATATCATAATGTCATTATCTCAGCTCCCCTGGCGACCCAGGCTTTTTACCTTTCTGCCCAGTTTTTTGCCAACGATGAGATAGAAGGGACTCTTCAGCTTTTGGATATGGCAGCTACCCGGGTACGGCTTAAAGCCAGGACCCAGACACAGCGGCGGTTGAAGTCGGAAGACCTCTACCAGGCCGTCTCTGACTCTTTGGGAGTCCCGCTCTGGCGCATCAGCGGAGAACGGGAGTATTATGATGCGATTCCGGAGATGCTCAAAGAACGGATTATTGGCCAGGATGATGCTGTGGAGCGGGTCGCACGGGTGATCACGACCCGGGAGACTCCCTTTAATGTCAATCCCCGTATGCCCAACGGGATCATGCTCTTTGTGGGGCCCAGAGGGGTGGGGAAAAAAGAACTCATCCATGGACTGGCGGAGGTCCTGTTCGGTGATCCCGAAAGGATCTCCGTCTTTGACATGGCTCGTTACGAAGAGCCCGAATCACTGTGGGAGCTGACCGGCTACAGCGACAAGGCCAAGGGAGAGATCTATCCCTCTATCCTGACCCGTGTACTCCAGAAATATCCTTTGAGTATCCTTTTTCTGGAAGAGATCGATAAAGCCTGCCCCGATGTCCAGCGGTTTTTTGCTGAAGTCTTTAAAACAGGTGCCTTTGAGGACAGCCTGGGACAGCAGGTCTCTCTTTCAGGGGTGACCGTTGTCATGACAGTGAAAGCCTATGAAGAGAAGAAAAAACAGCTTGGATTTACTCCCGACAGTGAAGTCGATTACGATGTGAAAGCTGTCCACGAAGGGCTGGCTTCCCTTCTGGACCCGGAGCTCATGGGTATTATGGACCAGGTTGTGATCTTCAAAGAGTTAAGGGATAACGAGCTTAAAAAGATCATCAGCCGGAACCTCACAGACACACTCCGGGATAAGTGGGACATTGAATGGGCCATCAGCGAAAGGCTTCTCGGGTTCCTCGTAGACGAGGTTAAAAAAGAGAAAGATAAACTAAGGTCTATGGAGCGTCTTTTTCAGGCCCATGTCTTTTCACCTTTGGCGTTGGCTCTGGGACGCATGGACCTTTCTGAGAGGGAAAGGGTGGCTTTGGGTTATAACGGAAAGGAATTAACCATCGAATGAAGATCTTTGAAAAAACACGCCAGCTGGCCCTGAAAAAGTATTGGATCCCCGCTCTCCTTTTTATCCTTCTGTTCGCCTTTTTCTTTGAATGGTTCCGGCCGTTTAAGGTGGAAGGGACTGTCTACCTGGAGATCAAAAGGGGGGATACTCTTCAGACTGTGGTCAAAGCTCTCTATGAGCGCGGAATCACCCCAAGTCCTACTTCTTTCAAACTCTTTTATAAGATCTTCGGATGGAAGATAAATGCCGGCGATTATTATCTCAAGGGTTATGTCAATATCGTAGAGCTGGCGGATATGTTCAGAAAAGGTTTTAAAAAGGGGATCCGGGTCACAATCCCAGAAGGATTCCAATACCGGCAGATCGCCGGGCTTCTGGCGGATAAGGGAGTCATCGGCAGCCCGGAAGAGATGTTGGGCCTCTACAGAGACCAGGCACTTCTGGAGGAGCTCAAGATCTCCGGCCCCACTCTCGAGGGATACTGTTATCCCGATACATACTATTTCACACCCGGTGAGGATCCCCGTGATATCATCCGTTTCCTGAACAGACAGCTTCATGAAAAAATAGGCCGCGAAGAACTGGAAAAGGCTCTTCGTGATTCTCCCTGGACCCTTCATGAAGTCCTGACGCTGGCTTCTATCGTAGAAGGGGAAGCCCGTCTCCCCAAAGAGCGCCCGGTGATCGCCCAGGTCTTTGCGAAGAGGATCAGGATAGAGATGCCCCTGGAAAGCTGTGCCACTGTCCTTTTTGCTCTGGGGAAGCATCGGGAAAAACTCTATTTTGAGGATCTTGAGATCGATTCTCCCTACAATACCTACAAGATATACGGCCTTCCGCCGGGCCCCATCAACAGCCCGGGGATCGATTCCATCAGAGCTGTCCTCTATCCCGCTGAAACCGATTACCTCTATTTTGTATCCAAAAATGACGGATCCCATCACTTTTCCAGAACATATGAAGAGCATCTCGAGGCAAAGAGGATATATTGATGCGCCCTGTGGAACTTCTGGCCCCTGCGGGGAATGTTGAAAAGGGAGAGATCGCTGCAGCCTTCGGAGCCGATGCCCTCTACTTCGGGATCGACCAGTTTAACCTGCGCGCCCGAAGCGGCAATTTCACCCTTGAGGAGGCGCAAATATTTATCCGTCGTCTTCATGAGCTGGGAAAAAAGGCTTATCTGACCCTCAATATCTACCCCAAAGAGGATGACCTCAGGCCTCTTGAAGAGCTCATCGACAGGGTGGCCGGCCTGGCTCTTGACGGGGTGATCGTATCGGTTCCCGGAGTCCTGGATATGGTTAAAAAAAGAGCCCCCGGACTGTCTGTCCATGTAAGCACACAGGCCAATGTCACCGACAGCAGGAGTGCACGTGCCTGGAAAGAATGGGGAGCAGAGCGTGTCATCCTGGCCCGGGAGCTCAGTCTTGACGAGATACGGGCAGTCACCCGAAAGGCGGATGTCGAGACGGAAGTCTTCATCCACGGGGCCATGTGTATGGCCTATTCGGGGCGATGCCTTATGAGTAAATATATGACTGGAAGAGATGCCAATGCCGGAGATTGTGCCCATCCCTGCCGCTGGTCCTGGTACGTCCGGGAGGAGAAGAGGAAAAATGAGCTTTTTGAAGTAGCTGAAGATGAGCGGGGGCTTTATATTTTCAACTCAAAAGACCTTATGCTCTATGACCATGTGGGAGAGATCATTGATGCCGGAGTCTCGAGCCTGAAGATCGAAGGGCGTATCAAAGGGATCCTCTATGTGGCCACAGTGGTCAGAGCCTACCGGCTTCTTCTTGACGCACTGGCAGAGGGTATCACCCCGGACCCCCTCTGGAGAGAGACTCTTTTCGAAGCTAATAACAGGGGATATCATACAGGTTTTCTCATTCCCGGGGGATATGAGTCAAAGCTGGAGTCTTCAAGGACCTTTGCTCCCTACGACCTTTTAGGGTATATGGATGCCCGGGGGGAATTCGTAGCGAAAGCCCCGCTGGTTAAAGGGGGGACGTATGAAGCCCTTCAGCCTCTGAATCCGGCTATAGAAACGGTACGTATCCTTGATTTACAGTCTGCCACAGGCGTTTCAACAGAAAAGGGGCAGCCCGGCCAGCGGTACCGGATAGAAACATCCCTTCCTTTGAAACCCTGGAGTGTCCTGCGCTACCGGAGGCCGGGGGAGGACCAGCCCGGGGAGACATAAGTGGAGAATAAGAGCTTCTATTTCCTCGCTCCCACTCTTCTGGTCATCAGTTATCTCAATCTTGTCCTGGACTCACCTGTATGGATCATCTTTTTTCTTCTCCTTGCGGCAGGGGCAGCCCTTTTTTCAAAAAAGAGACTCCCTTTTCTGGCTGCCATGGCCCTGGGGCTTCTTTATCTCCTCTCAGTGAATGATATTCAGCACAATGACTACTTCCGTGAGAAGAGGCTTTTCGGGATCCGTGATGCTGTGGAAAGAGAGTATTCGGCCCTCAAGGCAGACTTCTATGAAAAGCGAAAAGAGATCGTTAAAAAAGAGTACTCGCAGGAGAGCGATATCGGCTATACAGCGAGGGATACCGAGTATACCCTGATGCAATGGACGGGGAGAGAACCCTTTGACGATCTCCGGAAGAGGGCCTTTTTCCCAAGGCTGGAGATCATGGGGAATGAGGCCAGTCTTGTGTTTCATTTTTATGATGAGAACAGGATCTATTCCCTTCGCCACTATATCACGGCCCTCTACGGGACGGAAAAGACAAAATCGCAGTGGCTCAGACACATTCAGGGGCGATTTGATACTCGGATAACTCTATATTTCACTCCGGGACAGTTCTATATTTATGATGAGCCCATCCTCTACAGCGATATCCGAAAAGGAGAGTCCGTATACCTTGCTTCCGCCCATGCCCTCTATTCCAAAATGGAGGATGATATCATCCTGAAGATCGAAGCTCATCCCCTTTCCTGGTATTTGACAGAGGCAAAAAGGAGGTTTTTACTTCTCAACGCTTTTATCTATCTCTTTTTTGCGCTGTTTCTTTTTCCACGGGACCGGCGGTTCGATGCAGCGGCCATCGCTCTTCTACTCCTCTCACTCGCCTTTTTCCCTGCTGCGGCCCTCATTATCCTTCTCTCTTGCCTGGCCTGGAAATCTCGGAGGATCATCACGCTTCTGAGAGACCGGGCCCTCGGACAGGAAGAGTTCCTTGACCTGGCCCTTGGATATCAGGCTTTCCTTCTGGCCTGGCACTATTTCTATTCTCATACCACGGCCTATGTGAAGATGGCCTTCTGGATGGGGGTTCTTCTGAAAGAGAGAAGCCTGACCATTGCTTCGTTTGTCCTTGTCTTTTTCATAGCAGTCTTTGTGGTCCGTCGGATCAAAGTGACACATAAATGGGCCCTTACCGGAGCTCTCTTTCTTCTCCTGTTGAGCCTGGATCCCTCCCTGCTCCTTCTGGGTATAGCAGGCCTGATGCCTCTGGGGCTCTTCACTTTGAAGAAAAAGAGAGCGTTGGGGGCTTTTTATTTCTATCTCCTCTTTATCCCCATGGTCCCTGTCGCAGCTCAGTTGATCACGGGGATCGACGATAAGCTGGTGAGAAGCCAGATGGAGATCATCGAGTCGGAGCCGGCCCGGGTCATGTTCGAAACGGTGGATAAGCTCCGAAAGGACCAGGCCTTTCTGTGGTCTCTGAAAGAGAATGTCCATTATGATGATACCAATTTCGCTTTTTTCAAATGGCTCCGTTCCCCTTTGTCTGAAATGCCTTATATGAATTTTATCTATTTTGAAAACAGAAACGGGGATATTTACAGTCAATATGGATGGGGCTGTTCCATCCAACCCTTCAGAGGGTCTCCGGGCTCCATCTCCTTCAGGAGCGGGTTTCATCTTTATAAAGCCCCTCTGACATATGAAGGGGAGTTTGTGGGAATGGTCGTCGTCGGACTCAAAGATGATTTTTTCATGCATATCCCCGGCATGCCGGAGCTTTTTTTCAGCCATGTCAAAAGGGGGAAGGAGGTCTTCTCCACCCTGGTGTATGACCATGAAGTAATACGCGATATGTTCCCGCAGCGTTTGGGGGGGGGCGGGGATTATTACCGTTTTTATATAAAACCGCCCTGGAAGATCGCCGTCAAGTATCTCTTTTTTATTCTGGTTTCGGAGCTTATCGTCCTTTTTATCATCGGCCTCTTTTCACAAAAATGGAGGTCTATGGCCAATGATTTTGTGAAGAGGAACATGATCATCATCCTTCTGCTCCTCATGATCCCCACATCTGCAAATATTCTTCTCCTCTCTTCGGAGATCGTGCTGGATATCCGTCAATCCCTTCGGGAAAGGGTCCTGAGGAGTAAGGAAGAGCTGACCTCACAGCTGGAAGCAGTGAGCACGGGAGACCTTTTAGACCCCGTCAGATCCCGGAACATCGCAGATTCCCTGAATGAGGATACGGTAGGCTGGACTCTCTATAAAGGGCCTGAGCGCCTTCTTTCATACGATGAAGACAGTTATCGTGTGAACATGAAGAGTGCCTATCTCTCCCGTCCTGACCTTCTGGATATCTATATACATAAGGAGCAATGGGAACTGGATTACACGATTCCCCGTCTTCGGCACAGGTTTCTCTGGGACCGGCATCCCGGTATTATCTTTGAACTGTCGGAAGTCCTTCCGCGGCCGGCTCTCTGGCGCCTGACAGAAAGTTTCGCCTTTTCGCTTATGGTTCAGTTCCTTTTCATAGGATTGACAGTGCTTCTTCTTTATAAAAACGCAGGACATCTTCTCAGGCCCCTGTCCAAGATCATCGTGGCTACAAAGGAGGTGAGCCTGGGGAATTTCAACCACCGCGTGGAAGCACAGACACCTATCTCTGAGATGAAAGTGCTCTTTACCAATTTCAACAGCATGGTAAAACGGCTGGCTATCCTGAAAAACAGCTTCATGGAAAATCAGAATTTCTTGAAAACCATCATCGATTCTCTTCCCGTGGGAGCGGTGACCTATGACGAAAAAGGCCATGTGGCTATCTGCAACGAAGCACTGAAGAGGTTTTTCCCGGGGCTTTCCTATAAAGACTCTGTTCCGGAGACCCTTCCCTTTCCCCTCGACTTTTTCCGCGAAGGGCAGGGAGAACTCAGAGAGAAGGGGACAGTGTTCCGCTACAGCATCAAAAAATTCAAATATGGGTATATCTTCCTCCTTTCCGACATCACAGGCCTGATTCTCAGTGAGAAGTTCGATCTGTGGTTTCAGCTTACCCAGGAACTGGCCCATGAACTGAAAAACCCTCTCATGCCCATAAGGTTTTCCCTTCGCCGTCTTGAGAAGATGACTGAGCAATATGTCCCTGACGAAGGCGGCAAAGAAGCCATGAAAGACCTCTACGGGATCATCAACGAAGAGCTGGAAAGTATCCAAAAGCTCATCAACCGTTTTAGAGAGCAGACGCTGGAGGGGGAGAAGGAGATCCGCCAACTCAATGTCGGGGAAAGCCTGAAAAGGATCGCAAGCTCCTTTACTTCTTGTAATATCGACCTGCATATCTCCAAGAGCCTTCCTCAGGTCCCTTTTTCACAGGAAAAGTTCGACCTGATCATGAAGAATATCCTGGAGAACAGCCTTGAGGCCGCAGGGGAAGGGGCGGTGATCCGAATCGCCGCTTATTATGACCTCTTTAAAGGGTGTTTCGATGCCGGAAGCTGTCAATCGGGCCAAAAATATGTTATTATTCATGTGAGAGACTATTCCGGAGGGATCGGTAAGGATGTCCTCGACCGTATTTTCGAGCCCTATTTTACCAACAAAAAGGGGGGAAGCGGACTGGGGCTTTACCTTGTCCGGAAATATATGGAGGAGTTCGAAGGAGCTGTGGGAGTCAATGTCAGGGAGAAAGAAGGAACAGATATTTATCTGCTCTTCCAGACGGAAAAGAAATCAGCCGGAGGGCCATGAATATTCTTGTCGTTGATGATGAGAAAAATATCAGACGCGTGATGGAGATCATCATCACTGAGATGGGATTTACGTTTACAGGGGCCGAAGACCCCGAGAAGGCGATGGAGGTCCTGGAGAAATCTCCGGTGGATATTCTTGTTTTGGATATCAAAATGCCGAAAATGGACGGGATCTCCTTTTTAAAGATCGTCCAGTCTCAATATCCTGAAATACCCGTTATCATGCTTTCAGGGCATGGGACTGTCTCGGGAGCTGTAGAATCCATGAAGATCGGGGCAGCTGACTTTATTGAAAAGAACGGGGATGAAGAACAGATCAGGTCCGTTTTGAGGAAAACAGCTGAAATGATCCGATGGAGAAAATCTGCCGATGAAGGGGACTTTCTCTTCAGAGACTCCAAAATGATCAGACTTGTAAAAAAAGCAGACAGCCTGTCCGGCAAGAAGATCAATCTTCTCCTGACCGGGGAGAACGGCGTGGGCAAGGAGGTCATCGCCCACTACATCCACCGTAAAACCATGGGAAAGGGCGCTCCTTTTATCCCTGTCAACTGTGGGGCTCTCCCTGAAGGTCTATTTGAGTCGGAGATGTTCGGTTTCGAAAAGGGAGCATTCACCGGGGCAGATACCAAAAAAAAGGGTAAGATCAGGGCCGCTGAAGGAGGGACTCTTTTTCTGGACGAGATCGGAGACCTTTCTCCGAAAAGCCAGATAAGCCTTCTCCGGGTCCTGCAGGAGAATCAGGTGACCCCCTTGGGAAGTGTAACACCTCTTTCTGTGGACTTTAACCTCATCACAGCGACCAATAAGGATCTGACCATGATGGTGATGAACAGAAAATTCAGAGAGGACCTCTATTTCAGGGTCGCTGTCATGGAGCTCGATATTCCTCCTCTGCGGGAACGCCGAGAAGATATTATGCCCCTGGCCGTACATTTTTTGCATCAGGTCTGCACGAAATACGGGTTGGGGAAAAAAGGGATACACCCCGATCTCGAAAAATTTATGCTTCACTATACGTGGCCCGGCAATGTCCGGGAATTAAAAAACTTTGTCGAACGCCTGGCGGTCCTCTCTGAAGGAGAGACCCTCTATTATAAAGAAACGGACCTCAAAAACGCGAGAATGGACCTGAATTCCCTTTTGGACAAAAACGAAAAGGAGATCCTTTCCAGAGTCATCAGAATGACCGGAGGGGACAGGGAAAAGATGTCAAGACTTCTGAATATTCCGGTCAAAGAGGTCAAAGAAAGGCTTCAGCGGCATGAACTCTGAAAGACTATCAGCGCTTATGATAACAGTTTTTTTTATGGCAGGGATCGTTGCCGCCCTTCAGGCACCTCTCTCCCTTAACGGGCAGGAGCCGGCTGTGTCGCCTCCCCGTGCGGGATCCTGCTCTCTTCTGGTCATCCGGGTGGAGTTCGAGCCGGATACGGATCCGGCCACCACAGGAGACGGGCTTTTTGAGATAAGGACTCCGGCTGATTCCCAGGCCGAACCCTTTCTTTATGATTATTTTGTGCTGTTCGGATTGGAGCAAAAAGAGAGCCCCTTCAGAACCCCCGGGGGCGCTGTCGCCTTTCCCTACTACACATTGAATGAGTATTTCCGGGAGATCTCAGGCGACTTGTTCCGCCTGGAAACCATCACTGTAACACCGGATATCTATGTGACCCAGGGGAAAGAGATGGCCTATTACGGCGCCAATGTGAATCAGGAGGCGCGTCTCTGCGAATTGGCGGATACAGCCCTTCTGCTGGCTCAAAACGATTATGATTTCTCCCAATACGACTATATCGCGATTCTTCATGCAGGAGCCGGAGAAGAGTTTGATATGAACCGCGACTCCCCCGATGATATCCTGACCACGGCACTGACCCCGGCCGCCTATGAGGAGATCACAGGCACTCCTTTGCGAAATGATGTGGCCAACGGGGTCATGATCATCCCCGAAACGGAAGATCAGGACTCAGGTCCTGATGATATGCCTCTCAGCACCCTGGGGCCGGCGGCCTTCTCCCTAGGGACCCTCATGGGAATGCCCACCACATATGACCTTTCGGGACGTTCGTCCGGAGTGGGGATGTGGGACCTTATGGGATACGGCTTCTCCCATTATCTCGGATTCCTCCCCATGCCTCCTTGCGGGTATATCAAAGTCTCTATGGGCTGGGCTGATCCCGTCCTCCTGGACAGCAAAGGGGACCTCTCCCTGGATCCCTTCAGCTGTGACGTGAAAGAGGATCTTTGGAACGGGAATCATCTCTATAAGATCATCATCGGAGAAGGTGAGTACTTTCTCCTGGAATACAGAAACGGCCAGGGGATCGGAGGGGCTTTTCAGGCCTTTACCTATCTGGGGCGCCAGGGAGATCATTATGTCATGGAGCCTTCAGAAAAGGCCCTGCCGGGGATCACCATCTGGCACGTAAACGAGGAGATCATCTCCCTGGATCCCGATAACCTTAACGGGTCTTTCGGAAAAGGGCTGGACCTGGAAGAGGCCGATGGCCTCAACGACCTGGACAGAGCCATCGGGGAGGCCGGGAGCCTGGGAGACAGGCTGGACTGTTTCAATTCGGGGACATGGGATATTTTTACAGATGAGACCTCTCCCTCTGCCCGGGACAGCCGGGGAGCACGGAGCGGGATCAGGCTGACCGACCTTACAGCGGAAACAGCTGCAGGAAACGTCACCGTGGGATCACAGCGTCCTGACTATTTTCCTTTGGCCTTTCCGGGGCTTCTTCAGGCCACACAGGATTTCTTTGTGACCTCATCACAGGTGTATGCTTCGGACGGGCTTTCCCTTTTCTCCTTCGAGGGCGAGATTCCGCTTCTTCTTGACAAGACGGTTCTTTTTACAGATGAGCACCTCTACTCTCTCCCCGGAGGAGAGATCCTCCAGACGTGGAGCACTTTTTTCGGAGAAGCGCTGCTGGAGGCCAGGCGCGAAAACGGGTATTATTTCCTGCGTACCGTCCAGAGGGCACTCCTCTGGGATGAGGCCTTTACTCTCGTTGCTTCGGAAGAGCGTCCGGAAACTGCATTTTTGGGGGTAGCAGGGGTTCATAAAGTCTCTCTTTCAGCCGGGATCCTCTACGTAGACGAAGTTCCTATTCTGGAGGGAGTCGAAGATATCCGCCTTTACGACGGAGAGATTTTTACCGCCGCTGAGGGCCTCTTTTACAGTATCGACCCCGAAGATCCGGCTCCTTCCCTTTTTGGGGCCTCTCCGGACGGGGTGTCGGATTTTTTCCCTCTTGATTATGACAGGGATGGTGTGACTGAGCTTTTTGCCCTGACACCGGAGCGCCTTGTGATCCTCAATGAGACCGGCCCCGAAAAAAGCTACTTTCTTCCCGGTTCAGCTGAGATGGCCCCTTTTGAAAAAGACGGGAAGGTCTGCCTTCTTTTGACAGGGGAAAAAACGATTCTTCTGGACACGGCTACAGGTAAACAAACGCTTTATACGGGACAAAATATCCGGCTGGCCGGAGGGGATGGGGGGAATCTTTTTTACGGAAATGAAGATATCATATACGGGCTGACTCTTTACGACCGGCTTCTCAGACAGGGGTCTGTCCTGGTTCCGCCGGGAGAAGGGGTTTTGCCTCCTATTGAAGAGAAGGCCGTTTATGCCTATCCGAATCCTGTAGAAGGAGAGACTCTTTTTATCCGTTTTTCAGCAAGGTCCGGAGAGAAAGTCCATCTGAGTCTTTACAACGCAGCTATGCAGGAGCTGAAGAAGAAAACAGCGGTAACGGTCTCCGGCGAGAACAATGTCTCTCTATCCCTCCGGGGAGTCGCATCGGGAACCTATCTTATCAGGCTGAAAACCGGAGACAAAACACATTTTTTGAAGGTCATAAGGTTATGAAAAGAAAGATCATACTTTCCTTCGCTCTGGTCAACCTCTTTCTCCTTGTGATATTTCATCTGGTCTACAGAGCCGCTCTGGATGTCTATCGTTCACCGCTGCAGCATAATCTTTACGCTTTGATCCGGCTGGCTGAACGCCTTCCTGTGGAAGAGCGACCGGGGGAGTTCATCGATATGGCCGGGACAAGGCTTCTTGAGACAGTCTATCTTCTCGATAACGAAGAGTTCTACGGACGCATCGATTTGACGGTGAAGGCCGAACTTGCTGATATCACCACTCGAAAAGAATATTTCAACGGACGGAAACTCTACAAATATTATCCGTCAAGAGAAGGGCGGGACCTTGTTCTCGTCATGGCTGTCCCGGAGAATATCTGGAAAACGGGAATCTTGAAGGTAACGGGGCTTCTTGTGCTTTTCGTCGTGGCGACTAACATCATCTTTTTTCTGATCACCCGCCTTTTTCTCATCAGGCCCATGGAATATATCAGCCTTATCACAGACAGGATCCGGCAGGGGGATTACGATGCCCGTGTGGAGATCGAGGGAAGCCGGGAAGTGGTCAACCTGGCCGACAACATCAACAATATGGCCGAGACGATCAAGAATGATATTGCACTTCTCAATCTGGTCATCGAAAATATGAAACTCGGCTTTCTTGTCTATAATGATGAAGGAGAGGTCGTCCTCATCAACCGGGAGGCAAAGAAAACCCTGAAAATTTCTGAAGGGGATCCTGTGACACCCCATTTCCCTTTTCTTCCCGCAGACCCGTCTGAAAGCCGACAGGGTTTTTTCGCCGGGGCGAAGATCTATGACCGGGCCGGGGCGCCTCTTTTTGCCGATGTGGCTCTTTCCTCTTTTCAGCAGGGAGAAGGCTTTTCCCATGCCCTTGCTCTTCAGGAGATAGAAGATATATCTCATCACAACAACAGCCACCTGATCTCTTTTATGCGCAGTCTTACCCTTATGCTGGCCCATGAGATCAAAAACCCCCTCAACGTCATGGGGATGATCACCCAGATGGCAGAAAAAAAATTCGGCCCTGACCCCATGTGGGAGGATATCCGCGATGAAGAACGCAATATCACCACAGTGATCGACACCTTTTCCTCCTTTTTCACCATAAACCCCCGCCCCTTTGAAATCGGCGATTTCATCGTGGCCTGGGTAGAGAAGTGGAAAAAGATCTATGCTGAAAAGGGGCTTCTCCTTGAAACCCGCCTTGATAAGGCAGGGATGGTCGATTTTGACAGTCAGAGGTTAGAGATGATCCTCAACAACCTTGTCAAAAATACGTTGGAAAACGGAAAACCCGGCTGCAGGGCTCTCCTTGACCTTTCGGGCAGGGATGATAAGATATATCTTGTCCTGACAGATGATACAGGAGGGATAAAGAAGGAGACACTCTTCAAGTTTCTCGACGGAGGCCATTCCACTAAGGATGCATCACGGGGCTGGGGATTGGCCCTTGTCCGGCTTCTTCTCAATCTGGGGGGAGCGGATCTTGAGATCAAAGGAGGAACGGGCAAAGAAACGGAAGTGAGGTTGGTCTTTGAAAAATATGAAAGTCCTCATCGTTGAAGACGAAGCTACACAGCTGAAATATATGTCCCGGTTTGTCTCTTCCCTGGGGTATGATATCCTGGAGGCTGATGACGGCAAAAGCGCCCTGGCGAGCCTGGATAAAGAGAAAGATATCGATGTGGTCATCACAGACTACAAACTCAAAGAGATGAACGGGCTTCTCCTTCTACAGCAGATCAAAAAGCGCCTTCTTCCGTGTGACGTCATCATCGTAACGGCTTACGGGAATACAGAAGATGCTGTCCTGGCCATGAAGCTGGGCGCTTTCGATTATCTCAATAAACCCCTGAACTTTGACGAACTGGAGCTGATCCTGAAGAGGGCGGAGCATACCAGGGACCTGCAGGCAAAAGTGGAAGGGTATGAACAGAGTTCACGTCCCGCCAAAAAGATCATCTACCAGTCCTCACTTTTTGAGAAAGCCCTGGAAAGGGCGAGAAAAGCGGCAGAGACCGATGTTACGGTTCTGCTGACAGGGGAGAGCGGGACGGGCAAAGAGCTTGTCGCCGATTATATCCACCATCACAGTTCGCGCAAGAAGGCTCCTTTTGTCAAGGTCTTCTGTACAGCTATCCCGGAAAGCCTGATCGAATCTGAACTCTTCGGCTATAAGAAAGGATCGTTTACCGGGGCAGACAGCGACAGAAAGGGGAAGTTCGAGTACGCTAACCGGAGCTCCATCCTTCTGGACGAGATCTCCGAGATCCCCCTTCATATCCAGTCCAAACTTCTGAGGGTCCTTCAGGAAAAAGAGATCCAGCGTGTGGGGGAAGCCGTCCCCAGAGTTATGGATATCAAGATCATCGCTACGACAAACAAAGACTTGCAGGAAAGTGTCCGGCAGGGCCTTTTCCGGGAGGATCTCTTTTACAGGCTCAAAGTCTTTCCCATCCATCTGCCGCCCCTGCGAGAGAGAAAAGAGGATATCCGCCCCCTGGTCAGCTATTTTCTCGATTTTTACAACAGGAAATACGGCAGAGGCCTCTCTTTGAGTGAAGAGGAACTGGCCCGCCTGGAGGAATATCATTGGCCTGGGAATGTCAGAGAGCTGGAAAACCTTCTGATCAACTTCATCGTGAGCGGAGAGCGTTATCTATTGAAAAATACTCAAAGTTGGAATATAATCAATAATAAGGAAAAGATAAAGACTTTGCAGGAAGTGGAATGTGAACATATCAAGAGTGTTTTGAATGTTTGCAGAGGAAATATGACAAAAACCGCGGCTTTATTAGGAATTCACCGGAATACTTTGACGAAAAAGGCCAAAGAACTGGACATTGACCTTGACTTTTACAGGCGAAACGATAAACTATTATAGAAACTAGGAGGAAACATGAAAAAATTGATTGGATTGGATATCGGCTCATACAGCGTGAAAGCCGTGGACATCAAGGTTTCATCCAAAGATATTGAAATAAAGAATTTCGGCCACGACCTCCTCTCGCGGGAAAGCATCGTGGAAGGGGAGATCATGGATACGAACCTCATCGAAGAGGTCATCCGGACGGTCTTTACACGACGAAAGATCAAAAACAAAAATCTCTCTATCTCCATATCGGGCCGAAACCTGATCCTCAAATCTGTGCAGATAGACGCCGTAGGCGAGGAAAAGGTCCGTAATACCCTGGAATATGAGTTTCCCAACCATATCCCCTATGAGCGCGATGATATCTATTACGATTTTTCTATCGTCTCTGAAGAAGGGGGGCGCTCAGATGTCCTCATCGCCGCCGCGAAAAAAGAGGTGGTCAACAGCCGTGTGAACCTTCTGAAAAGCCTGGGGCTGGTCCCCTTGGCGGTAGATACAGCAGCCATGGCCATCCAGAACGCCTATGAAGCGATACAGGGCCCCATAACCGGGACGGTCTTTATCGCTGACATAGGAGCTGAAAAGACCAGTTTCAGTATCATCGTCAACGGAGTCCCGAAGTTTGTCAGGGAGATCCCCGTGGGCGGAAACCATTACACCGATGTCATCGCCAAGGAGTTGGGAGTCAATTACGAGGTGGCTGAGCGGATCAAACTGGGTGAAGAGAAGAGTGACTCAAGCCTTGAGGAGCTTTTCGATGCCACTAACCAGAACCTCAGCAATCAGATGAAACGTTCCCTGGAATATATCAAGGGAAATGCCCCTCTTATGATCAACAAAGGCGTCCTGACAGGGGGAGGGGCGCTGACTCCCGGATTACTGGATTTTCTCAGAGGAGAGATGGAAGCTGCAGAGATCGAGCTTTTCAATCCGGTGGAATTTGTCAAAGCACCGGCGGACCTGCTGCCTGAACTGCAGAAAGTCGGCCCGGCCCTTTCGGTTTGTATCGGCCTGGCGATGAGGAAGGTGAAATAGTATGCTGGAAATCAATCTAATTCCCAAAGAGGAACGGAAAGGGCGGCATAATATCCCTATCGGCCCCTTTTCCATTATCCTTGTCTTTGCCGGGCTTATTGTCGTCATGATCCTTCTCTATCTGAACAACATGAGGGTGATCAATAAACTGACCGGGGATCTGGCCAAGGTGACAGAGGATAAAAAACGCTATGTGAGATTCGATCAGGAATATCAGGCGTTGAACAACCAGCTGAAAGAGATCGATAAAAAGTTTCAGATCCTGAGTAAATTGGACAAGGGCAGGACTTTCGCTCCGAAACTCATGGAGGATGTCCTGATCAGGCTGCCGCTGAACACCTGGCTTCTCTCCTTTGACCTCAACCGGAACAATCTGAGGATCCAGGGGTCAGGGATGAATAATTATCTGATCTCGGATTTTGCCGAAAGCCTGGAACGTTCGGAGTTTTTCCAGGCCATCGAGATCGGGGAAGTCAAGGAGAAAAAAGAGAAGATCGGGGAACAGGACACCTTAACCTCATCCTTTGAGTTAAGTTGTACCATCAAACCCGATTTCAGGTAGGGAGGGGACATGGCCGAAGGTTTTAATTTAAACGATCCAAAATATCAGAAAATAGTGGGGGGAATCCTCGCCGGTGTCGTCATTATCGTCGTCTTTTATCTCTACATACTGAGTCCTCAGCGCCAGCAGATCAGTGATTTGAAACAGAAGATCGAAAAAGAGAAGATGGAAGTCAAGCGTCTGGTGGCCCTGAGTAAAAAGATCCCTGAGCTCCAGTCGGAGCTGGACAGCAAGAAGGAAGAGATCGCCAGGATATCGAAGTCACTTCCCACACGGCAGGAGATCCCTACTCTGCTCCGTCAGATCACAGACGCTTCCCAGCAGGCGGGTATTACCCTGACCTACTTCAACCCCGGCAGGCTGGAGGCCAAGGGAGATTATCTGGAGTTTAAAGTCGATATCCAGCTGGAAGGGACTTACCACAAAGTGGGCCATTTCCTCTCTCAGCTGAGCCATCTGTCGAGGATCATCAATGTCGGCAACCTGAATATGACCCGTCTGCCCACAGTGGATAAGAATACCATTAACGTCAAACTCGATCTTGTCGCCTATGTCTACAATCAGGCACAGGACGAAAAATCCGGAAAAGGAAAATAAGGAGTGCCTATGAAAAGATTACTGTTATATATCCTTGTTCTCGGACTGCTTTCGGCCTGCGGAAACGGCGGCATCGGCGGGTTTTTCAGCGGCCTCTTTTCTTCCGGGGAGGATTCTCCGGAAAGGGCTCCGGCCAGGATCGTAAAACCTGCAGAAGAGGTGACAGAACAGGAAAAACCTGCAACAACGCTGGACGGGTCAGCTCAAAAAAGCCCAACGGAAGAAAAACCTGAGTCAGCGGCGAAAACTACTGGACAGAAGGCTTCTCCGGATAAGGCCTCTCCGCCTCCCGAAAAACCTGCAGCTACACAGACACCTCCAAAAGAGAGTGAAAAGAAGGCTTCAGAGATCAAAGCACCGGCTGAATCTCCTGTTCCTGAAAAGAAAGAAGCCGAACCTGAAAAGGAGGCTCCGGTTGTCTACAGGTATCAGGACCATTCCAAGACAGACCCGTTCCTCTCCCCCGGGGACCTCTCCCGTGAAAAGGGGGGGAAGTTGAACGTTACTCTATCCGGTTCCCGTGAGGGGGAGATTGATTTTTCAAAATTCTCATTCAAAGCCACGATCCAGTATGGGGCCGAGCATGTGGCTGTACTGGAAGATTCTGCCGGTAAGGGGATCATTCTCAGAGTAGGGGAAGTCTTCGGCGGAGCAAAAGTGATATCAATCGACAGCGAAAGACTCGTTTTGAGAAGATTAACGGTAAAAAATGAAGACCAGTCCAGGGAGATTGTTCTTCAGCGGGTGAAGCCCGAAGGAGGGAACCAATGAAACGGTGGATGATTATCTTTATACTCCTGTGTGCGGGAAGTGTTCTCTACGGATCTACACTGAAAAACGTATCTTATGAAAAGATCAACGGTGGCCTGGATGTCAAACTTGAGTTTGAAGGCCAGATCAAATATGAGATCTTCAAACTGGACAAGCCTCTCCGGCTGGTCATCAACCTTCCCTCTACCATGAGCAAAAAACAAGTGGGACACATCCCTGTGGATGTTGCCGGAGTGGATGAGGTTCGCTATTCGCAGTTCAGCAAGGATATGAGCCGTGTGGTGGTTCAGCTCAAGGAGTGGTATCCCTATTTTCCCGAAAGAAAAGACAATATGCTTATCCTCCATTTTACCATCGCTGACTTGACTCTTCCGGAGAAAGCCCTCAACGCAGAGGGGGCTCCTGTCCCGGAAAAAGACACGGCATTGAAGAATATCGATATGATGAAGGCTGATGAGGGCCTCTCTGTCATCTTCTCCCTGGATGAAGGCTATAATTATACAGTCAAAGAGACACCTAAAGAGATCTCCATCGATTTCTACGGTACGATAAACAAGCTTGAAAAGGAAAGCCTGGAGGGCGATGGCTCCATCGTGGACACGATCCACCTGACCCCTGTCAATGAGAAGGACCTGAATGTCACCGTCACCCTTAAAGAGGAATTCCCCTATGACCTGGACAAACAGCGTGACAGGCTCGTTCTGAAGCTTAAAAAGGTCAACGAGATCAAGCGCCAGGAGATCGCTGACATCGAAAGCCAGACAAAAAATGACAAAGTCTATATCCGCTTTAAAAACCAGGGTTGGATCAGGTATTCCGAAGAGCAGCTTCCCAGGGATGAGAAGATCAGGCTGATCTTTGAAAACGCCTATGCAGCTGATAAGCTGGCCACTGTCCCAATCCGGAAAGGCGCTGTGGTAGAAGTCTCAAGCAAGACAGTGGGTAACAACGTCATCTCGGATGTGCTTCTCAATGACAATATATCCTACCGCATCTACAGAGACGGGAACGATGTGGTCATGGAGGTAGAATCCCTGGCCAAGGAACCGGCCCTGGCAGAATCCAATAATCTGAAACGCAACGAAGGGGTCATCAAGGAGATCTCTGTCCACAAAGGAGATATCACACTGCTTCTCACAGCCCTGGCCCAGGAGACAGGGTACAATATCGTCATGTCCAAAAGCGTGCAGGGGGAAGTGACCATAGACCTTCATAATGTCCCCTGGGAGGAGGCTTTGAGCACCATCCTGCAGAGCAACGGTTATACTTATCGGATCAAAGGGAATATTATCCGCGTCGCGACGCCTAACGAGTTCAAACAGGAGATCGACGCTGAAAAGAAGAAAAACGAACTTCAGGACATGGGGCCCGTGGAGACGAGGATCATACCTGTCTCCTACTCCTCAGCTGATGATATTGTCAAGATCATCAAAGGGGTTCTGACATCCGCCGGGACTACCATGGTGGACACACGGACGAATACCCTGATCATAACCGACGTGAAGCCGCGGCTGGATGAGGCCCTAGAGCTGATCAGGCATCTGGACAAACCTACAGCCCAGGTCATGATCGAATCGAAATTTATCAGGGTCAGCAGTGAAGTCATGGATGAACTGGGGATCAACTGGCAGCTGGCCAATAACAGCACATTCTACTCCAGTGACTCACAGTTCTCAGGAGCGGTTACCACAGGCGGAGGCACCAGCATCACCGTGCAAAAGGGAGGGAATACAGGACAGATCGTCACCTCTCTTCTGGATACCTTCGACCTGAACATGAAACTGAATATGATGGTCTCTGAAAACAAGGCTGAAGTCCTGGCAAGCCCCAAGATCACAGTCCTCAATAACGAGACCGCCAGCTTTATCTCCGGGAAAAAAGTCCCTATCAATATGACCGATGAAAGCGGGAACACCGTGAGCCAGCTACAGGAGATCGGGATCAAATTGGATGTCAAGCCGACAATCAATGCGGCCAATGAAGTCCTTATCGAAGTCAAGCCCGAAGTAAGTGACCTTGTCCCGCCGGCTGATGGAGCCGACCTGATCATCTCGACAAACTCCGCCCAGACAAAGCTCCTCGTGGGAGACGGAAAGACCGCTGTCATCGGCGGACTCGTCCGCCGGGATACGTCCGATGCCACCACAGGGGTTCCTATTCTGAAAGACATCCCCATTCTGGGGCTGCTTTTTAAAAACCGCGTGAAAAGGAATTCCTCCGAAGAGATCCTCATCTTTGTAACACCTCATATCATTCTTCCTTCGGAATTCTGATCGTGGACTTCAAAGGAGAAGGGGCGCAGAATCATGCGCCCCTTTTTTTACTAAGATGAACGAATTATCACGGATCATTAAATTACTCTATCTCTCACTTCTTATGGGGATCCCCTTTGTGACGGGGTCCCTCTTTGTTGAACCGGTAATGGCTTATCCGGCTCTTGTGATTCTGGGGTTCGGATTGGTTTTGCGATTTCTGAAAAGAGAGCCTTTCCCTCCATTAGCGGGAGGCATACTTTTTGTCTTCTGGAGTGCAGCCCTCTTTTCTCCGGAAAAAGCGCTCTCCTTCGAGACCCTCTCTGCTCTCTTCTTTTCCATGGGGGCTCTCTTCCTCTTTGAAAAAGAAGATGAAAATATCCTCATACCGTTTCTTGCAGGGTACTCTTTCCTCATGGCTCTCTACGTGGGGTTTCAATACCTTTTTATCTACCCGCAGCTTATGGCAGAAGTGAGTGACCCCGCCCAGCTGGCGATTTTAAAGGGGGAGCGGTTTTTCGGGACCTTCGCCTTGCCCAATATCTACTCTCTGTTTCTTCTTGTGGTGGTCATCCTTTCTCTTCAGCGCGTCCTGGCGAAGGGCGGGAAGCTCTATCTTCTCTCTGTTTTCCTCAACGGGGCCATGCTTCTTCTGACCCGTTCTTTTATAGCTGCCGTTATCCTTTATGCAGCTGTCGTTGTGATTTTTTTTCAAAAGAAGGGGAAATACGGGTGGATAGCCCTCGGATCTGCTCTTCCCGCCGGGGCCCTTTTTGTCCTGCTCAGGGGGTGGGAGAGCCTTGGTCACTCTCTTTTTTTCCGTCTTTCAAATTACATTTCGGCCTTTAACATCTACAGGGATCATCCTTTGGCCGGAGTGGGGCTGAATCATTTTGATCTTTTCTACCCCGTCTACAGGATTCCGGGAGCTAATTATGTCCACAATGCTCACAGCCTTCCTCTACAGCTCATGGCGGACCTTGGAGGGATTGGGATACTGCTTTTTATTTTGATGGCCGTTTTCTTATGGAAAACCAGAAAGTCATCCCTCTTTCTGCTTCTGGCAGCAGTCATGCTCCATTTTTCCTTTGACCTGACCTTTTATATCCCGTCAGTAGCTGTCCTATTCTGGGCTTTTGCCGGAATCGCCCTGAACAGGAGAGTAGCGGAGGTGAAAAAAGATTCCGTGCTCAGGATAGCAGGCCATGTGATGATTCTGACTACAGTACTGATGACAGTCTTATGTTCTCTGATCCGCCCGCCGCTTCATCCCTTTGAGCGGATCACACGTGAACTTCAAGCCGATATTCAGCAGAAAAGACTCTATTCACACTTTATTCATATGAGCAGATTGAACCTTTGGGCTGATCCCGAAGAAAATCCACGAGTGAGGGCACAATATGAAGCTTATAAAGAGATTTGGCAGAAGTGACATTCTTTTTCCGGCTCTGATCGGAGCCTCCTCTTTTCTCAATGGAGGAGAGCATTTTGCAGTTAAGTATATGCTTCCCGTTATTGCGGCCCTGTTCTGTCTCTTTGGAAAAGAGAGAAGGGCGGACACTTCCCGGATAGTGATCATGGGAAGTGCTTTGGCTCTATTTTTCATCACACTAGCGAAAGGCATTTGGAATACAGACAGTATCAATTTTCTTATTTTTACCGCTCTTCTTCTCTATGTCACGACCCTGACTCCCGATAAACCGGTCATTATCAATGTTGTCATACTGACGGCCTCTCTCCATGCGGGCCTGATCCTCTTCTCTTTTATCCTGACAGGTGAGTTAAGACAGGCGTCTACCTTCGTCAATGCCAACTGGGCAGCTGTCTGGCTTGCCGCGGGGCTCTATTTTCTTCTTTTTCAAGACGGCAGGAAACCTCTCTGGGTCCGAGGCGGAGGGATTCTGCTTCTTACCCTGGGAATCGTGGTCACTCTCTCCCGAACGGGATTTATGCTTCTCTTTATTCTCCTGTTTCTTCTGGCCAAAAAAGCAGGGCGGAAAATGCACTTGACAGCGGTGGTTCTGCTGCTCATGCTTCTTGCCTTTCTGTCGGTAAGGGTCACGCGTGACCTGAAAGACCCTCTGGCTTTTTCCCGGGGGAGGATCTATGCAGCTGCCGGCGAGATGTTTTCCCAGAAGCCGTTTCTCGGCTATGGGATCGCTGTGACAGATGAGCGCCTGCCTGGGTTTTCTCTGGGGGAAGAGAGGCCCTATTCCAACTATTCCATAGCTCCGCGAATGGCCCACTCGGTCTATCTGGAAAGCCTTCTATCTTTCGGGATCGTCGGGACGCTTCTTCTCGGAGCAGGCATCTTTCGGCTGTTCCAGAAAGCCGCCTTTAAGACTCCCTTTCTTCTCTTCCTTCTGGCAGGGCTCTTCAACAACATTGAAAAATCATTTTCTCTTCTCCTCCTGGCAGCCCTTTTCCTGACAGTCCGGGAGCAGGCAGGAGCGGATAGGAAGAAGGGATTTCCCTTTACGGGGAAAAGGGCCCTGGTCCCGGCTTTTGCTCTTGTCTATGTGATGATACTTTCTCTGATATCCCACTTTTTCTTTCTCAGCGGAGACAGGGCTATGGAGGAGGACCGCCCCTTTGATTCTTTCCGCTTCTTTTACAGAGCCTACCGGACTCTCCCCCTCGATCCTTACTATGCCGAATGGTCTGTCCGTTCCCTATTGGCTACAGATAAAGTCCAATGGGATGTGAAACTGGCGCTTTGTGAGGAGATCCTCTCAAGGGCTACGGCTCGGAACAGCTCTTCTCCCGGCCTCTACTATTTGAAAGGGGTCTATTACAATGCTCTTCTGCGGGCTTCCGGCTTTAACGCGTTCAAACCTGAAGTCCTTCAAAGAGGGCTGGAAGCCATTGAAAAGGCCGTCGCGTTGAATCCCGTCAAAGCCGATTATCACTATCTCAAGATGGTCTTATGGTCCTATACGGATAATGAGAAGACGCTTACAGAGACGTTCAGAAAGCTCACTGCCCTGGAGCCTTATTATTTGAATGCCTACTTGCTTATGATGGAGAAGACAACGGACGAAACCCTCAAAGAAGAGTGTGCCCGGAAGGCCCGTGTGATCCGCAGCCTCCAGCCTGTTGAGCCGTTGAACTCCTACGAAAAACACCTTATGGGAAGGGATGCTCTTTAACGGTACTTCTCTTTCAGGATCTCACAAAGGAAATCGCCTCGGCTTAAATCGGCCATGGAACTCTCCAACTCTTTTTGAGCTGACCTGGGAACCCAGAGAAAAAAGGTAACGGAATCTTCAAAAAGCCGCTGATCCACATCCAAGCCTTTCTCAGCAAGTAGACGTTCCAGAGGATCCAGAACAGGATAAGGGAAGTTCAGACGGCAATAAGACATGGCTGTGAGAAGATGGACTCCCCCCTCGTCAAGGGCCCGGGCTGCCGCATCAGTGTAGGCCCGGACGAGGCCGCCGGCTCCCAACTTAACTCCCCCGAAGTAGCGGGTGACGACGACGAATGTGTTGGTCAGGTTTTTCTTCCGGATAACATCAAGAATGGGGAGCCCTGCTGTCCCCCGGGGTTCACCGTCATCATGATAGCGGGCCTGTTCCCCTGAAAGTCCCAGGACATATCCCCAACAGTGGTGAGTTGCTCCCATTTCCCTTTTTTTGACCCCTTCAAGGAGAGAAAAAGCCTCCTCTTCCGATGTGCAGGGGAAAGCTTCTCCGATAAAACGAGACTTTTTTACAACGATCTCAATAAGGGATGTCCGGGAAAGGGTCTGTATCTCCATGGAGTTTATCATAGGCACAGGGCCTCTTTTGTCAAGAGGCCTTTTCCCTGTTGAGATTGAGGGGGGTTATGGTATGATGGGAGAAAAGGAGGCATGTGTGTATCTTGTCACCGGAGGATGCGGATTCATCGGATCTCATATTGCAGAAGCTCTGGCCCTGAGGGGAGAGCGGGTGCGGATCCTGGACGATCTCTCGACAGGCCATGAAGAGAATATCGCCTCGTTTCGAAACAAGACGGAGCTTGTCATCGGGGATATCCGTGATGAAGCTCTTTTAGACAGGGTGATGGAGGGAATCACCGGGGTCTTTCATGAAGCGGCCTTGGTCTCGGTGGTGCGCTCGGTGGAATCCCCGCGCCTGAACCACGATATCAATGTCCGGGGAACATTCAATATCCTTGAAGCGGCCCGCAGAAATGGGGTCAGGCGGGTAGTCTGTGCTTCATCAGCCGCTGTCTACGGCGATGACCCGCGGCTCCCCAAGAAAGAGGAGTTTGAACCTGCCCCCTCTTCTCCCTACGGAGCATCAAAGGCTATGAATGAGATCTACGGCTCTCTTTATACGGGACTATACGGAGTGGAGACGGTTTCTTTAAGGTATTTCAATGTGTATGGAGAGCGGCAGGACCCGGCTTCCCCTTATTCAGGAGTCCTTTCCCTTTTTAAAAAGGCTTTTGAAGAAGAGGTTCCCTCTCTGACCATATTCGGCGACGGGCTTCAGACAAGGGATTTTATCTATGTCAAGGACGTCGCTGTTGCCAATCTACTGGCCATGGAGTCAAAGTCATGCCCGGGAGGGGTTTTTAATGTGGGAACGGGGGAAAGCGTTACCCTGCGACGGGTTATCGGTATCATGGAGAAGTTGACCGGGAAAAAGAGCAGGATTGATTATCAGGACAGACGGCCGGGGGATATCAGGTTTTCCGAAGCTGATATTTCCGCCCTGGTAAAATTCGGATTCCGGCCTCGTTATGACATAGAGGAGGGTTTACGGCGCTACCTTCAAGGAGGAGTCACATGAATGAAATGATCAGACAGAGGATCAAAGAGTCCATGGAAGTCAAAGAGAAGATGATGAGCCCTGCATTTGTCTCTGTAGTCGAAGAGGCAGCCCGGGCTATCCTCAGGACTTACCGTAACGGGAAAAAGCTTTTCCTGGCCGGGAACGGAGGAAGTGCTGCAGACGCCCAGCATCTTGCTGCAGAACTTGTATCCAGGTTCTATAAAGAGCGTAAAGGTCTGCCGGCGGAAGCGCTCACCGTCAATACATCGGTGATGACTGCTATCGGGAATGATTATGATTTTAACAGGATCTTTGCCCGTCAAATCGAAGCTTCGGGGACATCAGGGGATCTTTTCATCGCCATCTCTACAAGCGGGAACTCTCCCAATATCATAGAAGCTATCCGGGCAGCCCGAGAGGGCGGCCTTACTGTCCTGGGAATGGCCGGGCGTGACGGCGGCAAGATGAAGGAGCTATGTGATATTCTCATGGTCATTCCGTCAGACATCACTCCCCGGATCCAGGAAGGACATATTCTCTGCGGCCATATCCTGTGTGAGATCGTAGAAGCCCGGTTGACAGAAGAGGGGCTTATTTAGTTTTGCGTATTTCTACTCCGTCGAAGGATATTGCGAGCCTTTCTGTCTCATGTTAGGATGAAGGTATGAAGAAAAGCGCTTTGGAACTGGTCGTCCTCTCCGGCCCCACAGGAGTGGGAAAGACACGCCTATGTGAGATACTGGCTGAAAAATGGGGTGCAGAGATCATATCGGCTGATTCCCAGGCTGTCTACAAAGGGATGGATATCGGGACGGCTAAACCGTCCGGGAGTGCTGTGCCGTATCATTGCCTTGACCTGGTCTCTCCTCTGGAACAGTTTGATGTGGGCTCTTTCATCAGGTGTGCCGATGAGGCTGTCGAAGAGATCAGAAGCCGGGGCAGAAATGTGATCGTATCCGGGGGTACTCCCATGTATATCCACCGTTTTCTCTACGGACTCAGCCCGCTCCCGGGACGCAGCCGGGAGATCAGGAAAAGGTTGTATGCTCTTTTGGAAAAGGAGGGATCCGAAGCTCTCTACAGGCGCCTGGACAAGGAAGATCCCCCTTCGGCAGAGCGGATCCATCCCCATGACCATACCCGCATCGTCAGAGCCCTGGAAGTTTTGGAACTTTCCGGGAAGCCCCTCTCTTCCTGGCGGGAGACAAAGAAGCAACCACGTTACCGGGCTCTTTATGTGATCCTCAACAGGACGCGCCAGGACCTTTATGAACGGATCGACCGAAGAGTCGATGAGATGATAGAGAAGGGATGGGCCGATGAGGCTGCTCGTTTGCGAAAAGAGGGGGTTCCTGATGATGCCCCCGGTTTCCGTGCGGTGGGATACAGAGAGATACTGGCTTATCTTGACGGGGAGATGCCCTTAGATATAGCAGCAAGGGAGATCAAAAAGAAGAGCAGACATTATGCCCGGAGGCAGCTGATCTGGTTCAGAAAAGAGGAGAATACTTTTTGGATAGAATGGAAGGATGAGAACGAAGAGGCCGTTGCTGATTCTATTCTCAAACAGATAGAAAAGGAGGAATCCAATGATTGTGAAAGAGAGCCGTCTTGAAAAGCTTAAGATGATCTCCAAGGGGAAGGTCCGGGATATCTACGATCTGGATGAGAAGTTGCTGATTGTGACCACAGACAGGATGTCCGCTTTTGACCGGATCCTCCACGAACCTATTCCCTATAAAGGCATGGTCTTAAACAACCTTTCCCTCTTCTGGTTCGACCTGATGAAAGACATCATCCCTAATCATGTGGCAGAGACTGATATCGAGGCCTTTCCCGAAGAAGCCCGCAGTCAGAAAGAGGCTCTGTACGGAAGAAGCGTCATCGTCCATAAGGCTGAACCGCTGAAAGTGGAGTGTATTGTCCGTGGGTATATCACAGGTTCAGGCTGGAACAGCTATCGGAAAAAGGGGGAGATCTGCGGCCTTCGTCTGCCGCCGGGATTGAAAGAAAGCGAGATGCTTGAGGAGCCACTGTTTACTCCTACCACTAAAGCTGATGAGGGGCATGATGAAAATATAACTTTTGATGAGATGAAGAAGATGATCGGGGAGTCTCTGGCAGAGGAGCTGAAGGAAAAATCGCTGACTATCTATCTCCGTGCCCGGGATTATGCTGCTCAACGGGGGATCATCATCGCCGACACCAAAATGGAGTTCGGGATCTACAAAGGGAGTGTCATCATCATAGATGAACTTCTGACTCCGGATTCTTCCCGTTTCTGGCCGGCCCGGTTCTATGAAGCCGGACGGTCCCAGGAGAGCTTTGACAAACAGTACCTGAGAGACTGGCTGACAGGGACCGGATGGGACAAGGACTCCGACCCGCCGCATCTTCCTGAGGAAGTGGTCAGAAAAACTCAGGATAAATATCTGGAAGCCTACCGGCTCCTCACGGGGAAAGACCTCCTTCAAGAGCTCGGGATCGGATAAGAGGGGGGCTTTGCCCCCCGATTTTACTTGTCTTTTCTTTACACTCCTGTTATACTATTAAACCATGAAAGAGATTCTCACCCTTCTGATCGTCTTCTTGTTTATCATCGGATGCGCTTCGATTCCCGGAATAGAAGATTATAATGAATATGCTTTTGACCTGGTGACAAACGGACTCTATGATGAAGCCCTCTTTTACCTCTTGAAAGCGGATACACTCACTTCTGACTACAGGATCAAGAACAATATCGCCCTCTGTTACGAAGCTCTGGGAGAACGGCAGCTTGCGCAAAAGTACTATCAGGAGGCTCTGAAACTGAGAGAGACGAAAGCTTTGAAGGATAACTATGCAGATTTTAAAAAAGATCAGCTTTAACATCCTCCTTCTCTTCACCCTTGCGGCGTGTCTTTTCACAAGAGACGAGAATATCCGTCTCAGGGCAAAAAGAGACCCCCTGGCTGACCTCAACGGTAAGACGCTTCTTGTCCTCCCTTCTGTGGTCCACAGTTCCGATTTTCAGCTGAACCGGGACTTGACCCAATACCTGAATGCCCTTCTCAGCGAAAATGAGTACAAGGCCACAGTTATCACACCTGCCGGACTCACCGAGTCTCGCGGCAGGGAGATCGCCCGGATCTTTCTTGACGGCGGAGCCCCTGAAGGGGAAGCTTTTCACAATACACTGGCAGATCTTGTCCTTTCTGTCCAGCTGGACCTTCTCTATGAGTTCTACTCAAGCTATTCCGGGGATGACGGGCTCAACCCGGCCTATTCAGTGGAGCGGGGCGGAGCACCCGGACTCTATGAGTCGCCGACAGAATGGAAAAGCCGCTCTTTTGAGGATCTTAGTTTTCAATTGAAAGCCCGTTTCGTTTTGGTTGATATCAGCACAGAGAAACGTCTCATCGACAGGGAGGAGAGTTACGAGATCATTGTGGAGGATTACAGGATGAAAGATGTCTCATCAGAAGGAGAACGTGCGTTCCTTGCTATGATCCAGCAGGCTTCTTCGGATTTTCTCTCCTGGTGCCGCGAAAGGGACGTGGAACTGGAAAGGGTCTATCTCAAATGAAAAAAATCCTCTTGCCTTCTCTTTTTCTCTTCCTGCTCCTGTCCCAGGCTTCAGGGCAGTTTGGACGTAACAAGATACGGGATAAGGACTTTAACTGGATGACATGGGAGACTCCTCACTTCGTTATCCATTATTATGAGGATACGGCAAAATTAGTGAAAGAAGTGGAACGGATCCTGGAAGCGACCCATGATGATTACCGCAACCGTATGGGGATCAGCCTCAAAAAGAAGGTGCCGGTAGTCATCTATTATAACTCCAAAGATTTTTCTCAGACTAATATCACCGATTCTGAACTCAGCGAAGGGGTCGGGGGATTTACAGAGTTATCCAAACGGCGGCTTGTCCTTCCGTATAACGGAGACATTTACGATTTTAAAAGGATACTGCAGCATGAACTGGTCCATGTCTTTCAATATGAGTACATCGTCCCTTCTGATATGCCGCTTTCAGCTCTCTACAACTCGCTGACCTTTCCTCCTCTGTGGGTGATGGAAGGGATGGCGGAGTATTTCAGCGAAGACTGGCAGCCCATGGGGCAGATGATGCTTAGGGAGAATATCCTTTCGGGAGAGATCCCGGATATCCCCCTTTTAGGGGATGAGGTCTTTAATTATTACGGTTATTATGCTTATAAGCTGGCTCAGTCGTTTACCGAATTTCTCTGCCATCAGTATGGAGAGAAGAAATTCATCCGCTATTTTAAAGGCCTTTCCAAAAAAATTACAGTGCGGCCGGAAGAGGAGTTTAAAGCAGTCTACGGGATCACAATGAAAAGAGCTGTAGAATTATGGCATCACGACTTGAAACAGTTTTACTGGCAGGATGGTCTGGAAAAAATTGATCCCTACAGTGTCTTTCATATGACCGAATTCAAAAAGCCCTTGTCGGGGGATATGGATAATGTTTTACTTTATGCCCCGAAACTCTCCCCGGCCGGGGATGTCGTTGCCGTCTATTCTAATCTCAGGGATGAAGGAGACATCATCCTCATAGGAGCCGAAAACGGCCGTTTTATCAAAAACCTCACAGCAGGCTTTGCCGACCATCTCTATGATTATCTCCAGATCAGTCCCGATAACCTTATCTGGTCGGGAGAGGGAGATGTGATCTATTTTGTTGCCAGAAAAGTCAATGCCGATGTCGTCGTCTGCAAAAACATCATCACAGGTAAATCCCTGCTGATATCTGTTCCCGAGATATCGGTGATCAGAGGACTGGCCCAATGTCCTGACACAGGAGCTCTTCTCCTCCTGGGTCAGAAGGAGAATGATAATATCCTTCTCTCCTATCAGCCTCAGACAAAAGAGATTTCTCTCCTGGCCACATCCTTTTATTACTGGGAAAGCCCTGCCGCCCTCGGTGGTGGGAAAGTAGCGCTGGTCCAGAGAGATACCTACGGTGATGCTATCATCGTTCTGGATATCAAGACAGGGGCAAAAGAGACTGTATACCAGACACAGAATATCAATACCCTGACCTATCACGACGGGGCCCTCTATTTTGACAGGAATTTTGCTCACGCTCTCTATATCTGCAGGATGGACCTGAAGTCGGGGAAGGCTTATCAGCTTATGGAGACCATAAACTCCACGATCCATCCCGATATCTCCGGAAAAAAGATCGTCTTTAATATCTACAGGGACAACCGTTATCTGCTGGCGGCAGCTTCCCTGGAAGAACTCAAAGAGACTCTCCTCGTGGAAGAATCTATCCCGTCCCGATTCGAGCCGGTCCGGATCACCCGGGAGGATATCCGGGAAGTCCAAGAGGGGTCTAAACCCTACCGGGTCAAGCTGAGAGCCGATTACCTGGCCGGCCAGATGGAGTACAACAGCAGCGGGTATTTCCGCTCTTATGCTACGATCATGGGGATGGACATCATGGGAGACTATCGTTTTCAGATCAACTTAGACATGACATCGGTCAACAGCTTTGACGATATCAACGGGCAGCTGGCTTTCAATTATATGAAGAAACGCTATACTCTGGGCGCTTTTGTCTACACCTGGAAAGACTACTACTTCAGCGATGTCTCATCTTTTTATGATTACAGTGAACAATATACCGGGGGAGCCGTCAGCTTGACCTACCCTCTTTCGGAAAAGGATCGTCTGGAAGGGGCTGCCCATATCTATCAGAAAAAGGTCGAATTCCTGCATCTTCCCGTAAGCGATGAAGCCATGGCGTATACGACCCAATTGGCCTTTGTCCGGGATTCCTCCCGTTGGTGGGGGTATTATCATCCCGTGTCCGGGTACCGCTTTCGTCTCTCCTATGAACAGAGTTATCCTGTAGGGGCAAGTATGGAGTATGGGCTGGGAATGGTTGATCTCAGAGCTTATCTGAAGATATCGCGGCGGATGTCCCTGGCCCAGAGGCTTGTCTATGGGGAGTCCTGGGGTGAGGATGCACTTCCCTTTAAACTGGGGGGGATAAGTACGGTGCGGGGTTTTGATTACCAGGATCTCCAGGGAGAGAAGATCCTCCTGTATAATGCGGAGTTTCGCTTTCCTCTGGTGGATTATCTTCTGCTTGCCGTTCCCGGGTTCGGTTTCCCCAATATCAGGGGAGTCCTCTTTTACGATATGGCTTATGTGGGGAGCCAGGATGCGGAGATCCGGCTTTTTGACAATGACAAAGAAAGGCTGTCTTTTGCGCCCGATGTCCATGGAAGCTATGGATTGGGATTGCGCTATTATCTCCCGGGGCTCTTTAACCTGAAGTTCGACTGGGCCTGGAAAACGGACCTGGCCCATACCCTGAGTGACAAGGCTGTCTTTCATTTCGGGATATCATCGGATTTTTAGATCAAAGAAAGAGGAATTATGCGTCTGTGGTATAAAATCTTTGTTTTGGCTCTTTTCATCAATTTTACAGCCTGTGTTTCAGGGGCCGGCGTCCGCCGGGAGATCACCGGTGAAGATGCCCGGTCCTATATCGCATTTATTGAGGAAAAGGAGACCAGCCATGATTTGAACCGGATGGAGGAGATGATCCGGACCCTTTTGAAGAAATACCCTCAAAGCACCCAGCTGGTCAATGACCTTCTTGCCATACAGATTGAAAAGGAAGAGTATGAAGCGGCCCTGAAGACCACTTCCTTCCTTTTAAAGATCACCCCCGATGATGTGCAGACACTCTACATCAAGGCATCTCTTCTGGAATTGTTGGGGCGCTCTCCGCTGAAAGTCTATGAAAAGCTTCATGAGTTGGATCCCGGCAATGAATATTTTTTATTGAAGATGGAAGAGCTCTACAGCCTAAAAGGTGAAACCGACAAAATCCTGGAGGTCACGAAAAAACTTATAGCTGATTTTCCCAGAAAAGAAGCCTATCTTTCCAAAGCCCTTTTTCTCCTCTACAAGGCGGAAGCCTGGGAGGAGATGCTATCCCTGGAAGGACTTTATCCGGGAGAAAAGGAGTCTTTTCACGACCGGATCATCGAGATATTCGCCATAGGAAAAGATGTAAAAAATCTCGGTCGGTTTATCCGGGCCGTCTCCCCCCGGATGGACAAGACAGAAAAAGCACGTTTTTATTTTGCCTTGTTCTATCTATCTTCGGAAGATGAACGATTCGAAACAGATTCAGAACCTTTTTTCCAACAAGAGGAGTTCTCTTTTTATCTGGGGGCCTACCTTATGGAAAACAGCGATACCGGAGATGATACGAAGGCAATCCCTCTTTTCCAACGGATACCTCCCCGGAGCCCCTACTATGAAGAGAGCCTGGTCTACCTTATGAAGGGGGCCTTGCAGGAAGAAGATATTACGGCGCTCAAAAGATATTACGGCCTGCTCAGACAGAAGGAGGGCTCAGGATCCATAGAACTTTCTCTTCTTTATTATTCCCTTACAGAAAAGAGCAGCCTCACGGAAGACCTTTACAGCCTTCTCGATTTTTCCCGGATCGAACCCCGTGCCCTGGCCGGGTTTATCGATCTCCTTGTCCAGAAAGGGCTGATAGAAGAGGCGAGGCAATACGGGGAAGAGGTGGAAAAGTTTTTTACGACAAAAGAGGGATTGTTCCAATACAATTTTGCCATGATGAGACTGTTCGCCAGAACAGAGGAGGCCTCCAGGATGAGGGATCATTTCCAGAGGGCTTCTTGCGAAGAGGAGAAGAATCCCGACCTATTGAATTATTACGCTTTTTCCCTCCTGGTCATTGACCCCTCTTTCCATGAAGAGGCTTTGCCCCTGCTGGAAGAAGCCCATGCGCTGGATCCTGAAAGCCCGGCTATTATGGACTCTCTGGGATGGGCCCTGGTCTTATCAGGAGACCTGGACAAGGGGGAGAAGATGATCGACAGAGCCCTGGAAGCTTTGCCGCAGGATAGTGAGATCCTTTTTCATAAAGCCATGATTCTGAAAAAAAAGGGGAGATATCAAGAGGCCCTTGATATTTTGATGGATGTGAAATCAAACAACGGCGGTGACGTGATCTATTATGAAGACCTTGACAGCGAGATGGATCTTTTACGGTCTCTTATTAAGCCTGAGCGTTAATCTCTTCGGCTGCTCTTTTGTACAACGCAGAAGCGCACCGATGACTGTCAGGAGCGGGCGGCTTTACATCGACGACGGCGAACAGAAACATCGGTTCAATTTCCGTATGGAATATGACCCCCGGGTTCTTGAGATGATCCTCTCATCTCCCTGGGGAGAGGCGGTCGCATACATCTCCTACGAAGAAGAGGAACTTCTGGTCAAAGACGGAGACGGCCGGCGCTGGGACAGCGCTGTCTATCTGCCCCTTTTCAAAGAGATGTTCCACCTGCTGAACACTTCTCTTCCGGCTGAAGAGACCCTTGTCCGGGGTGATATTAAGATGGAGTTTTCAAAAAGAGATGAAGAGGGGTTCCCCCGTCAGTGGGTGATTCGTGAAGGACGGTTTCAGATCAAAGTGGTGTTTTTATGAAGATACAGTCCCGGGCTTGCGCAAAGGTGAATCTTTTTTTAGAAGTCATCAAAAAAAGGGAAGACGGATATCACGATATCTGTGGGGTCTTCCAGACGATTCCCATCGCCGACGAGGTCGAGGTGACAGCTCATTCCAGAAAAGGGGACTTGAAGGTCACCATGAAGGGGATGGACCTTCCACAGGAAGCGAATACTGCCGGAAAGGCAGCCCGCCTCTTCCTTGATACCTACGGAATCAAACAGGAGATCGAGATCCATATCGTTAAGCATATCCCCCTGGCGGGAGGTCTGGGGGGGAGCAGCGCCGACGCCGCTGCTGTCGTGAACAACCTGGGGCTTCTGTTCAAGATTCCCCTGGAAAAGGAGTTTATCGAAAAATTGGCGTTTGTTGGTGCCGATATTCCCTTTATGCTTACGGGGGGGACCGCTCTGGTCGAAGGGATGGGTGAAAGAGTCACACCGCTCTTTTCACACCTTGATCTGCCTTTGGTCATCGGTTATCCCGGGGTCAAAGTGGATAGCGGCTGGGCGTATGGAGCGGCAAGTTTTCTGTTGACAGAAAACCCTAAAACCTGTACGATACTGCTGCGTTGCCTGAAGGATAAGAGTTGGGATGCTTTGAATGACGCTCTTTTTAACCGGTTCGAGCACGTTGTTTTTGGGGCTTACCCTCAAATCTCACGCTTGAAGTCGGACTTCCTCGAAAATGGCGCCAGAGCAGCATTGATGAGTGGCAGCGGATCCTGTGTGTTTGGTATTTTCGACACAGAGGATGAGGCCCGGGCAGCAGTACAGACCATGCAGGAAAAATGGGACTGGATCAAACTTGTTGCAGCGAGCAAGTGAAAGGGTGGTGAAGATGCAAGTTACTGACGTGAAGATCTATCTGAGGGAAAACGACAAGCTCAAGGCATTTGCGACCATTACTCTTGATGATTGTTTTGTCATCCGGGGTCTCAAGATCATTGAAGGAAACAAGGGACGATTTGTTGCCATGCCCAGCATGAGGAAAAAGGACGGAACATTCCAGGACATTGCCCATCCTATTAATAATGAAACACGCATGATGATCGAAGAGATGGTGTTCAATGCCTACGAGGAGGCCCTGGCCTCCGGAGAGCAGACAACGGACGAAACGGACGAAGCCCACGAAGAGATGGAATAGGCCGTTTTCCATAAATTGGGCTGTAGCCAAGCGGTAAGGCACGGGACTTTGACTCCCGCATGCGGTGGTTCGAATCCACCCAGCCCAGTTTTGCCTGCAGAGCAGGCATTTTTTTTATGGAGATGATGAGATGCTGAGTATTATTCTGGCAGCGGGAAAAGGGACGCGTATGAAGTCGGAGCACCCGAAAGTGGTGTTTCCTGTCTGCGGCAGGCCCATGATCCGTCGCTGCGTAGAAAATCTTGAAAAAATGAATATCAAACACCTTGCCGTAGTGGTGGGACATGGGGAACGTGAGGTCAAAGAAGCTTTGGGAGGTTATACAGACGTGGCCTATTTTGTTCAGAAGGAACAGAAGGGGACAGGACATGCTGTTCAACAGGTGGATCTTACACGGTTCTCTGATGATTATGTCTTAATCCTTCCGGGCGATGTCCCTCTCCTGGATCCGGGAAAACTGGAACCTCTTCTCACGGAAGCCCGTGAAGCTCGCCTGGATGCGCTGATCATCACTACGCAGCTTCACAACCCCAGCGGGTATGGAAGGATTCTGACCAGAGGAGAGCATTTCCACAGAATCGTCGAAGAAAGAGACGCTTCTCCGGAACAGAAAGCCGTGAATCGTATTAACACAGGCGTCTACCTCATCAGGAAGAAGCTTCTGCAGGATTATCTCCCCGGGCTTTCAACTGATAATAATCAGAAAGAGTACTATCTGACCGATATATTCCACAACCTGGCAGGGGATGGATATCGGGTCGAGATCCGGGACTATTTCCCCTCTGAAGAGTGTATGGGAGTCAATTCGCGTATCCACCTTCAGGAGGCCAACAGGATATTTAAAAAAAGAGCCCTTGAGAGGCTTATGGCAGAGGGGGTCACAATAAACCATCCTGAAAGTGTCATCCTGGAGGGAGACCTTGAATGTGATAATGACTGCACAATTGTGGGCCCTGTGGTGTTCAGGGGGCAAGTCGCCATGAAAAAGGGTGCTTCAGCCGGACCATTCAGCTATTTTGAAGATTGTATTCTCGGCCCGGGAGAGGCAGGGGCCTTTATGAAAAAGATTAAAAACAGCGTAAATCCAATTTCTTGACAAGGAGGAAAAGGGCATGAAAAGATTAGAATTAAAAGTCAATGCAAGAACAGAGAAGGGAAAAGGGCCTAACCGCAGGCTTCGCTCCCAGGGAGAGATCCCGGCAGTCCTCTACGGGGGCAAGGAAGAGAAGATGTTTACGGTTAACTTCAGGGATTTTATTAAGCTCCTGAATAATCCCGACGGGACCAATATTATTATCGACTTGAAAGACAAATCGTTCAAGGGGATGGCTGTCATCAAAGAGATCCAAAGGGATCCCGTGAAAAGTGAACCTCTCCATGTGGATTTTTATGAGATCGCCATGGACAAGCCGTTGCGTATCCCTGTTGCTGTCCATTTGACAGGGACAGCCCATGGAGTCCGTGAAGGGGGGATTCTTGAGCAGA